>NZ_CP067019.1:1957723-2610297 GCF_016599715.1 Acinetobacter sp. CS-2 | reverse complement strand
ATTTTATTGAAGTCACCTCTGAAAGATTGAGCAAAACAAAGGTCTACTATTTTTGAGTCAATCGCACTTTTATCATTAAAAAATTTACATTCTATATATACAGTCTTCTGAGAGGGTTTATGGGTAGCTTCTAGATCTACTTCCATCCCAGTTCTTCTGACTTCACAACCTGTAATTTCATAAGACTGTTTTCGAAGAATTTGGGCACATAATTTCTCAAAATATGTACCTTTTTGAGAAGTAGTGTATTCAACAGGCACACTTACAATGATGTTTTTTTCAATTGGTAGAATGGAGCTCATTAATTAATCGCAATATTATATTTTTCCTTAAATTTACACTATTTAAAGTTAGAAGAAAATTAAATTTAGCTTTAAAAAATTGGGAATATTTTAGCTTTCATCTCTCTGACATTAATATTCAAAAGAACCAATGGCACTATTTTATTTATTATTCTATATTTCTATCGCAATAATTAAGTATTTTATAATTTGCGTCTTTCAGTTAGATCAAGTATTCCATTTATATGATATTAAGAAATTTTCTAAACAAATTAATCAGTAATATTTATAAAAAAGATCCTTACGCCTAAGAAAGCAAAAAGCGTACATACTAAAGTACATGGTATGTACGCTTTAATCATTAAAATTAAATATTAAATTTCAAATATTTAAATTAATATATTTTACATATACACAGTTTTCACTATATACAAAAAAATGGGGCTTTATATTGAACCAGATTTTATTCTGAAACTGGATTCTTTTTAATACTACGCATTAAAATTTTCAAGCTGTCGCGATGATGAACAAGGCGCTGTTCAACCAATTGGAAATCAACTTTAAGTTTGTTATCCATTTGATGAATTTTTTCAGCAACAGAGGCTTTCTTGACTTGAATCTCTTGCTCTTTCAGTGTTGCCCAATCATTTAAAGTTTGGGTAAAAGCTTCGTATTCCTGAGCAATGCGAAGTTTAGCCGTTGCCATATCTTCATTGACATTATGGCCATATACTGCCAAATCCTGTTCAGCATATTTAAAGCGCATTGCTAATTCTGCTTTTTTGATATTAAAGCTTGGAATGCGGCGTAAGTTTTTAGCTAAGCCCAGTTTTGAACAGGACCAGATCAACCATTTGGTCGGGTCATACTGCCACCATTTCACGCCGTTACGGTAATCGTACTGGAAAATGTGGTGGTAGTTGTGATAACCCTCACCCCAAGTGGCAATGGCTAAAATGAAATTGTCACGCGCAGTGTTTTCGTCGGTATAAGGGCGTTTGCCCCACATGTGACACAGTGAGTTAATGAAGAAAGTTACATGATGGCTCAAGATCAGACGGAGTAAACCACCCAATAACACGACGCCCCACATGTCACCCACAGCCCAGCCTACAGTGGTCAGAATGACTACGTGTACGGCAATCACCAGCGGAATGTAATATTTGTCTTGGAACATCACCACTTTGTCGTTTAACAAATCAGGTGCATTTTTATAGTTTGCTTCTGCTGCCGGATAGTTACGAAGCATCCATCCCATATGCGCATACCAAAAACCATTATTAATTGAATATGGGTCTTTCTCGACATCATCAACATGACGATGATGAGTACGGTGACCTGAAGCCCAGAACAAAATACTGTTCTGAACAGCAAAAGTACCCATAATCATTAAAATAATTTTTAATGGAAGAGTTGCTTCATAAGCACGGTGTGCCCATAAGCGGTGATAACCCGCGGTAATCCCTAAACTGCTAAAACCAAGCAGTACAAATAAGCTGATCCATGCGCCTAAGCTAAAATCATGATGATAAGCATATAAAGGGATAGCGATTACAGCCACAATTGGTAAAAAAACCAATGCAAACACTGCAATCCAGTTAATTGGGGCTTTGGGTAAGGGAGCATTCATCTCCAACAGCACTCCTAGAACCGTATAAGGGTAAGGTATAAATGAATTCTTAATTCAATACAAATTATAGGGATTAAGACTTCTTCAATATTAGCATGAGCGAACAAATCTTCACTAGCATTATTCTACAGGTGTATTGTACTAAACAGTAACAGAATACGGGGAAGGGTTGATTGATTTTATCGAAGGTCAAAGCTGCTTCCGTGAACAGCAGCGATGTGAGTCATTTTTGATTCAATAAATAGCGGATTGAGTCACAAAAGTGGGGACAGAAACTTTTATTAAAGTTGTTCGAGCATCATTTTGGGAAAGTCGGTAATTAATCCATCTATTCCCAAGCTTTGTAGATGCTTGGCACGCTCAACCTCATTGACTGTCCAGACACTAATGCCTAAATGTGCCTGTTGTGTGGCCTGAATCATCTCATCGCTTGCCAGCTGGTTCATCCAGCCAATTTGACAGCAACCGAGTTCTAAAGCCTGCTCAATAGCCAAGTATTGAATGTCATTTTCAACTAGTAAGCCGCGTTTAAAAATGGAGTATTGCCGTTTTAAAGCCTGATGAATTTTTAAATCGAAACTGGTGATCACGGCAGTTTGTTCAAAACCATGTAACTGTTGTTGTAATTCTAAAACCAGTTTTTCAGCATCGAACATGGTTGCCACTTCTTTGACTTCAACTTCAATATGTTCAAAGTCATGAATAATGCTCAGGGTTTGACGGAGTGTCGGGGTAAGCTGTTTTTCCCAGTCTATCCAGATATGTGCCTGATTATAAGCTTCAAGCTGGTGACTGTTTAAATCATAGAGTGCCTGATTGGTACCTGTGGTTCTTAGGAAATTGTCATCGTGCATGATGATGAGTTCACCGTCTTTGAGCTGACGGACATCAAATTCGACTGCCCGAATGCCTAGGTCATGGATATACTGAAATCCGCCCAAGGTATTTTCAGGGGCTTCTCCGCGTGCACCACGATGTCCGATGATTCGCATGTGTATCTCTAAGACAATTTATGAAAGTTATTTTACTTCAAATTTTGGTGGTGTTTTAAAAAGTATGCTGACATTAAATGAAGCCATTATTGATGTAAAAGAAGGTTAAGTCGAAGGCTTTAAAATGGTTTTCAAGCTTTTTGGAGAAATTACAACTTCTTCTAAAACCACGCCTTATTCGATGCCTTATTTTGCAATTATTACCTTCAATTCCTACAGTAAAAAACTTACCAATACTTTGCTTGCAGTTTTTAAAAGCAGTGATGAAACTGTCCCAATGATCACTTGCAATTCGGGTGTAGTGAATACCTAATTGTTTAAGCTTTGTCTTCAACCTTTGGACTGTAGCTAAATCTCTCTTACCCCAAACATAAGCAACAATCTCACCTGTTTCTCGATGGTAAGCGTAAATAAGCCATTGTTTATTATTTTTATTTCCAACAAAAGTCCAGAATTCATCTACTTCGAGAGATTCATAATGACTTTGTTTAGGCTGAATTTGATAGGCCGATTCAGTTAAAGTCCGTAAGACTTTACCGATACTAATGCGCTCAACTTCAGCGATATCTCGTATACCGCTGCCTCTGACCATTAACTGTAATATTTTACGAGTAATGCCAGAATTACATCCTAGATAGCTCAGAGCATGGTCACCAATAAACTGACGTTTGCAGTCTTTGCATTGGTAGTTCTGTTTCCCATCTACTTTGATGCCATTTTTCTTTATATTGTCACTGAGGCAGGTTGGACATTTGATTTCTAGAGTTATTTGCATTTCTCTATTTTATCAAAACTCAACCTGCTTTTTTTTAGCATACTTTTTGATACACCACCCAAATTTTAAATATGGATTTATTAATTTCTTGGTGGTGTTTCAAAAAGTATGCTGACATTAAATGAAGCCATTATTGATGTAAAAAAAGGTTAAGTCGAAAGCTTTAAAATGGTTTTCAATCTTTTTTGAAAAATTACAACTCCTTCTAAAACCGCGCCTAATTCGATGCCTTATTTTGCAATTATTACCTTCAATACCTACAGTAAAAAATTTACCAATACTTTGCTTGCAGTTTTTAAAAGCAGTTATGAAACTGTCCCAATGATCACTTGCAATTCGGGTGTAGTGAATACCTAATTGTTTAAGCTTTGTCTTCAATCGTTGAACTGTAGCTAAGTCTCTTTTACCCCAAACATAAGCAACAATCTCACCTGTTTCTCGATGGTAGGCGTAAATAAGCCATTGTTTATTATTTTTATTTCCCACAAAAGTCCAAAACTCATCAACTTCAAGAGACTCATAATGACTTTGTTTAGGCTGAATTTGGTAGGTCGATTCGGTTAAAGTACGTAAAACTTTACCGATACTGATTCGCTCAACTTCAGCGATATCTCGTATACCACTACCTCTGACCATCAACTGTAATATTTTTCGAGTAATGCCTGAATTACATCCTAGATAGCTCAGAGCATGGTCACCAATAAACTGACGTTTACAGTCTTTGCACTGATAGTTTTGTTTCCCATCTACTTTGATGCCATTTTTCTTTATACTGTCACTGAGGCAGGTTGGACATTTGATTTCTAGAGTTATTCGCATTTCTCTATTTTATCAAAATTCAACCTGCTTTGTTTCAGCATACTTTTTGAAACACCACCAATTTCTTTAAGGAATATTGTCACTACAGCGTCTTTTCATTTGAATTATATCTTGAAAATTAACCTTCGGTTCGACCTACTTTTGTTTCGGCAAAAGTAGGCAAAACCATTATCATCTGCAAAACTCGTCAAAAACCGTAATTTTTTTAAGTTTTTCGCAAAAAACATTAGACTTTAAATATAGTCCTGCCTCGAACAGTTGCAGATGACGTGGCCGAGTATCAAATAGCAGATTTAAATTTTAATTTTTTCAAATCGTCTCATTAATATTTTTTTGCCAAAGCACTTCAGATCCGCCTTCAGCACGTTGCAAGGTACGCGATGCAACAAATAACCAGTCGGACAGGCGATTAAGCAACTGTAGCGAGTTGGCCTGAATATTCTGGTCACGGCTATGTACCGACATTACACTGCGCTCGGCACGACGGCAGACGGCACGGGCCTGATGGGCATAACTGCAAGCTAAAGTTCCGGCAGGTAATATAAAGTCTTTCAGCATTGGCAATGCTTCGTTCATACGGTCAATGTCATTTTCCAAAAACTCGATGGAAACCGCTTGAACCAGGTTAAAGTTTGGAATGCAGACTTCACCGCCGAGGTCGAATAACCAGTGCTGAATCAGGCTTAAGGATTTATCCCAGTTGGCTTTTTCTGCAATAGTACTGTGGGCAATCTGTGAGCGAAGTACGCCAATACAGGCATTCAGCTCATCCACATCGCCTAGTGCCGTAATGCGCAAGTCATCTTTGGCGACACGCGAACCATCACCGAGTCCAGTTGTGCCTGAGTCGCCGGTACGGGTATAGATTTTACTTAAACGGTGGCCCATATCTGTTCCTTGAGTTTTTGATGAATACAATAAAAAAGGATAATGTCGGTCATAACATTATCCATAAACTGCGCTGTTTTAAAATTTTTTGCTGTTAAGAGCTTAGTAACGGAAGGTTACACCCGCAGAAGCGAGGCGACCGCCGTTGACATAGTAATAACCTTGGTCTTGGTATGCAGTCTTATATTCAACATCCCCAATATTTTGAATATTGGTAAATAGTTTCACATTTGGGTTTACATTCCAGAAAGCATTTACATCAACCGTCGCATAGCCCGGGTTCTTGTAGTTTTTATCCCAATCTTTAGATTTGGATTTAGCGACCAAAGATGCACTAATACCATATACTTCGTTTTGTAAGCCAGTTGTTAAGGTAAAACCTTGACGAGGGCGACGATTTAAATCTTGATGAGTTGCTTCATTTTGAGGTTTAACGTAGCTATAGGTTGCTTTGGCAAATAAATCATCTTGCTGCCAGCCTAAATAAGCCTCACCACCTTGATAAGTAGCCTTTTGAATATTTGTCAGTTTGCCATTGCTGCCTGAGGCGATCAAATCTTTAACTTCTGTGTAGTAAGCAGATAAACCTGTTTGCAAACCATAAGCCAGATTTTGGTCAAAACCAATTTCATAAGATGTACTTTCTTCAGGGTTCAGATCTGGGTTGCCATTCCATGAATTATAAAGTTCATTCAAGGTTGGCGATTTAAATGCTGTACCTACATTTACATATGCGCTGGTTGATGGCAGCAATTGGTAGCGAGCAGCAATTTGACCTACAGTATGAGTCCCATATTTTTCATTGTCTTCTACACGGACACCAATCTGGGTGTTGAGTTTAGTCCCGTTAAATTGATGCTGAATATAATATCCAGTTGAGTCCACATCTTCATTATAAGGTGTGCCATAAGACAGAATATCGCCATCCAGATTGCGATGAGTCACACCTGTAAGTAAAGTCTGCTGAGGCATGAGGTTCCATTTACCATAGAGTTCTGCTTCTTGAGTTTTACCATGTACAAAGTCGGTTGAATCTTTTTGGTCGACTTCATCCGTAAATTGAGATAAACGTGCATTCAGTTCAAATTGATCAGTCAGGTTTATACGACCACGAAGATTGATAATTTCATTTTCAAAGTCTTGTTTCAGCAATGCACCATTAAATGAATAAGCATCATATAGGCTGGTGCCTTTATTGGTACTGTAGTCAATTGATGTTGCAAGTTTTTCTTTTTCCACACCAAATTTAGTACTAAAGCCTTTTTGATCAAAAGAAGCGGTTTCATGGCTGTTGGTTTTTTGGTTGGTTACTTTTGTTGCATCAGATTCTAATCGTTGGCCGCGAATTTGAGCATAAAAACCGTCTTCATATAAATCAGCACCGATGACAGATTTATAGGTTTTATGTTCTCCTATTTCACCTGTAACGAATGCACCTGTTTTTTCAGGTTTTTTTGAAATCAATTGAACCACACCGCCAATAGCATCTGTACCATATAGAACAGAAGCAGGGCCTTTTAGAATTTCGATTTGTTTGATATCTGTGGTATCAATAAAAGCAAGGCTTGCTGTACCCGAAGATGCATTATTTAATCGTATGCCATCACGTAAAATCAAAGTATGGTCTGATTCAGTACCACGTAAATAAATATCGGCAAGTTGCCCCATACCGCCACTTTGAACCATGTTGATGGTAGCATCATGTTTGAGCAAATCAGGAAAAGAGGCAATTGGTGATTGTTCAACAATTTGGGGTTCAATAATTGAAATACGCGCAGGCACATCTTTAATCTTTTCTTCAGAGCGTGTTGCGGTAACGACTAAAGTGTCTAAAGAAGCATTCACAGTCGTTGTATTGTCTTGTGCAGAGACAGATGCAGAGAAACCCATCGCAATAGCGATTGCGCCCACTAAAGCTGTAGGCTGAAATTGAATAGACATAATGTGCTCCATACATTCACTCCCCGTGAATGATTGAGTTAAAGAACACAACAAGCAGGTATCCGGACTTAAATGTGCAGGGCAGGCACCATGCTGCCAATCCACCTTCCCACATTTTCATGCAGTGGCGTAAACCAGAGGTTTAAATTGATTGACGTTTCATTTTTTACCGTTGCGGGGGCAGTGTTGGATTTTCACCAACTTCCCTAAAGCTTTAAGGCTTTGACTTGTTGCAAGATGGGCGCAGTATAAAGATAGTATTGCTGATAAACAACGTCAGACAAGAATTATTCGGATGAACTTTACGCAAGCTAAAGAAATTGCATTACAATGATTCGCCCTTATGTTTATAGCATGACTATAAATTGGCAAAGTTAAGGTTAAAAAATTAGAGCGAATTGTATGCGAACCCGTGCCAAAATTTGCGGAATCACACGAATAGAAGATATACATTCAGTTGTGAATGCAGGAGCAGATGCGATTGGTTTTGTATTTTTTCCACCTAGTCCACGTAGTGTGACCAAAGAGCAAGTGAAAGAACTGATCCAGCATGTACCTGCCTATGTGCAAACAGTGGGTTTATTTGTCAATGCATCTGCGGATGACATTCAACACGTTTTAAAAGATGTGCCTCTGGATATGCTGCAATTTCATGGTGATGAAAGTCCTGAACAGTGTCAGCATATTTCCAAACAGGTCGGCCGCCGCTGGTACAAAGCCATCCAGGTGAAACCAGGTTTAGATATTCAAGCCGAAATTCAAAGTTATCAGGATGCAGGGGCAAGTGCTGTGCTGTTAGATGCCTGGCATCCAGATTTAAAAGGGGGCACCGGGCATAGCTTTGACTGGACCACTTTCCCAAAATTAAATATTCCGCTCATCTTGGCAGGGGGCTTAAACCCTGACAATATCGAGCAGGCAATTCTCACCACACAAGCCTATGCTGTGGATGTGAGCGGCGGTGTCGAGTCCGCAAAAGGTATAAAAGACCAACAACTCATCGAACGCTTTATGCAAGGAGTCCTACGTGGATCAGCAAAATAATGTGATTGACTATACCCAATTCCCTGATGCAAAAGGGCATTTCGGTATCCATGGCGGACGTTTTGTGTCAGAAACTCTGATGGCAGCTCTAGAAGACCTAGAAAAGCTGTATCTCCGTATGAAAAATGACGAACAGTTTCTGGCAGAATTCGACCGTGATCTGGCTTACTATGTAGGTCGTCCTAGTCCTTTATATTATGCTGAGCGATGGTCAAAAGAGTTGGGTGGTGCGCAAATTTACTTAAAACGTGAAGACTTGAACCATACCGGCTCACATAAAATCAACAACACCATTGGTCAGGCACTGCTGGCAAAACTTTCCGGTAAAAAACGTATTATTGCGGAGACCGGTGCAGGTCAGCACGGCGTGGCAACAGCGACGATTGCAGCGCGTTTAGGCCTGGAATGTGTCGTGTATATGGGTGCCGAAGACGTAAAACGTCAGGCTATGAACGTGTACCGTATGCGTTTGCTTGGTGCTAAAGTGGTGCCAGTAGAAAGCGGCTCTAAAACCCTGAAAGATGCATTAAATGAAGCGATGCGTGACTGGGTAACGAATGTAGACAGTACCTACTATATTATCGGTACAGTGGCGGGTCCTCATCCGTATCCGATGCTGGTACGTGACTTCCAGTCTGTGATTGGTCGTGAAGCACGTCGCCAGATTCTGGAACAGGCGGGCCGTTTGCCAGATGCATTGGTGGCTTGTGTGGGCGGTGGCTCGAATGCGATCGGTTTATTCTATCCATTCCTGAACGATCAGGACGTGAAAATGTATGGTGTGGAAGCAGCAGGTTTGGGGATTGAAACCGGTAAGCACTCTGCTCCGCTAAACGCAGGTCATGTCGGTGTGTTGCATGGTAACCGCACTTATCTGATGTCTGATGAGCAAGGCCAGATCATTGAAACCCATTCAATTTCTGCCGGTCTGGATTATCCGGGCGTTGGTCCTGAACACAGTTTCTTGAAAGATATGCACCGTGTTGAATATGTGCCGATTAATGATCAGGAAGCGCTTCAAGGTTTCCGTGATTTAACCCAGATTGAAGGGATTATTCCTGCGCTGGAAAGTTCACATGCGATGGCGTATGTGACTAAACTTGCGCCAACCATGTCTAAAGATCAAATTATTATTGCGACTGTTTCAGGTCGTGGCGATAAGGACTTGATGACTGTGGCACGTATTGATGGCGTAGAAATGGTTGAGATGTAATTTGCCTTGAAGCCCTCCTTTTTTAAAGGTGAGGACTTCAGAATATATTCTGAATCCGCAAGGGTGGATTTTATAAAGAATAAAATCGTGCTGAAGCAATTCAGCACGATTTTTTATACATACAGAAAAACTTTTCCTTTTTAGAAGGGTATCGAAGATGCAAGAACATATATTCTTTACTTTTGACGGGGCAAAAGTAACAAAACCCCTTTGTTTGGCAGAGAATACATCCTTGTATTCCTGCCAAACGGGCGACATCCATGTCGCCAGCGCGTATCATATTGAGATGTAATAATTAACCTGAGTTCGACATAAAAAAGAAACAAAGAAAAAGCCTTTGAAGTTGTAAGATTTTGGTTCTAAAGACAAAAAACTGCAACAACAAAGGCTTTCCCGTGGATTATATTACTGAAATATTCTGTTTAATAGATGACTTTTGCAAAGATTTTGAATCAACATTAAAAACGGCTCTCATTTCCGACCAACAACCAAGACGACAGAGAGCTAAAGCCCTGTGTTTATCTGAAATCATGACCATCACGGTACTGTTCCATCAATCAGGTTTTAGATTCTTCAAATATTATTACAACCATATGATTCGACCCTTCTGGAAAGAAGCATTTCCTACACTGCCCAGCTATAACAGAATGATTGAATTATTACCTCAATGTCTGACAGCATTAACGTGTTTCTTTCATCAAATTAAAGGTCAATGTACAGGAATTAGCTTAATTGATTCAACTAAACTGATCGTTTGCCATAATCGTCGTATTGCAAGGAATAAGGTTTTTAAGGGCCTGGCAGGACGAGGAAAAAGCAGTACGGGTTGGTTTTATGGTTTTAAATTACACATGGTTATCAATCAATTAGGTGAAATTATTAATATTGCATTTACATCAGGAAATGTTCACGATGTCAAAATGCTGGATGTGTTAGGTCAAGGCTTAAGTGGAGTTTTACTCGCAGATAAGGGATATATCAGTAAAGCTAAAGCCGAAGTTTTATCACAGCGAGGGCTTAAGATTTTAACGACTGGACGTAAGAATATGAAGAACCTGCCTCAATATAATGAGATGGAGAAGCAGCTTCTTTCAAAACGGGGATTGATTGAAACCGTGAATGATCAGCTAAAAAACTT
Organism: Acinetobacter sp. CS-2; assembly: GCF_016599715.1. Lineage (NCBI taxonomy): Bacteria > Pseudomonadati > Pseudomonadota > Gammaproteobacteria > Moraxellales > Moraxellaceae > Acinetobacter > Acinetobacter sp. CS-2. The sequence goes on along the minus strand of NZ_CP067019.1, from coordinate 2,599,576 downwards.
GCATCAGATTGACCATACCCGACATCGCTCGGTTAACAATTTTATGGTCAATCTAATGGCAGCAATCATCGCTTATAGGACTTACGCATTGACGGATTCAAAAAAGTATTAAAATACTTTATAAAGTATCTGTGATCAGACGAATTAAACATGCTTCTACAGCAACTTGTACATTACCCATTTATATGGGCTTTCTCATGACAGAACCGAACTCTATTAGCTGCACACAACTTGCCGAGACTTATAATATCTCGCATGATAGTGTAAATCGCTTTCTAGAGCGTGAAGACTACACACCTCACGACCTATATCAAGAATCAATTCAACATATTGATAATAATAAACTTATAGTCAGTATTGATGATACTGTTTTAGATAAACCATATAGTCAACATATGGACTTGGTTAGCTATTTTTGGTCAGGCAAACACCACCGATCCGTCAAGGGTATTAATCTCATTACCTTGTATGCGACAGATCGAAATGGTCAAAATATTCCAATTAATTTCCGAATTTATGACAAATCTGAAAGTAAAACCAAGAATGATTACTTTATGGATATGTTAAGTGAAGTACTCAGTTGGGGTGCAAAGATTCAATTTATTACAGGTGATAGTTGGTATTCATCGACTGGAAATCTAAAAACCATAAGAAAATATGGTATTCGATTTATGTTTGGTATCGACTGTAACCGTAAGGTTTCCCCAGAAAAAGGACAATGGTTTCAACTGCGCTTATTGCCAGATTTCCATCAGGGTCAAGTGATCTGGCTCAAAGATTTTGGCTTTGTACAATTATTTAAGACTCAGTTAAAAGAACAGCAGAGGTTTTATATTGTGCATCAAGATGAAGATGATTTATTGTCCTTTGAAGGTTTTCATGAATTACATTCAAGTCATTGGAAAATAGAGCAATATCACCGGGTGATTAAACAGGTTTGTCATATTGAAAAGTTTCAAGTAAGACGATCTAAACTGATTTTGAATCATATTTTTTCAGCCTTGATGGCCTACGTTGAGATACAAAAGAACCAGTTTGAGCGGATCTTTGAAAATATATATCGTTGGCAGAAGAAATTATTTAGACCAATGATCAAAAACTTCATTGATGACTTTATTCTCGATAAAAATCATCTGCTACCACAGAGAATCTATAAGTAATAGTGCGTAAGTCCTAGCTTATTGTTTATCACCAAATAAACCAACATTTAAAAACATGCTTAATTATCAATCAAATTAAGTCGAACTCAGGTTAATTATTCTCCTAACTAAATTTTGTCATGTAAAGTTCCCCCTCCTTTGAAAAAGGATGAGAAACACTGTTTCGCAAGGGAGGAGGATTAAAATTAAGGAGAGAATCATGCCCAGCCTATTTATCGTCATGCTCGGTGGTCGTCATGCACGTGCCAATACAGAAGTCCATGATGTGGTTTTAGCAGTTGGTGAAACTTTGCAAGAAGTCTATCCACAACTGAAAAATGCATGGTTTGGGGAACAAAAAGGGTTGCATATTGATGCCTGGGCGCAAATCAATGGGATTGAATTTGACGGAAAACACTATCAAATCCAATTTAGCGATGCAGCACCGAATTCATCTTCAGAACATCTGTTTTTAATTAATCTGGGTGGCTACGATGCCCAGGAGTTTGGAGAACTGCATCGTTATGTTCTGGTTGTGGCACAAAATGCCATGTTGGCAAAACAACGGGGGAAGGCTTATTTTGCCAAGCATTGGCAGAAGCAACATACTGACCGAATATTAGATGTAGATGATTGTATTGTGATTGATCATATTCATGGCCGTTATGTAGAGCTGGTCGAAGGCCAGTTTTCAGCGAACCTCTGGGAAAATACCTATTTAATGCTGGATGAGGGTTGATTTATATCTAATTGATTAATAAATTATATTTATCAAATATTAGACCAGGTGAAATATTATAAATTTTTGTATTTTTCGATGAAATATGCTTTTTGACACTTTCAAGTTCCGCTTATATAGGCATAATAACGCTAAGGAATTGTTATCTCTTGGCTAGATGGAATTTGATAAATGGATTTGATTCAATCAAATGGACAACCGCATTATGGACGTTTTAGCGCCCTCCCCAAAACCATCGATTTGAATCAATACCAGTACAAGACACCTTATGGCGATGTCTTAACTGGTTGGCGCAAGCGATTAAAATATAAAAAGTTTAAATTTTGTTGTATTCAGCATGGCCATTATACGATTGGTCTGGCCATTGCCGATATTGCATGGGCTGGGCATGCCTTTTTCTATATTTATAATCATCAAAACCATGAGGTTTTAGAGTGGAATGCGATTAACCTGTTATCACGCAATACCGTGGTAGATGAACAGCCGCTTTATAACCAGAGTTTTTTTTCCAAGTCGCCTTTTCAAATTGATATCCAGCATGCCAATGGCGTGCGTTATATCCACGTCACCAAATATGGTGAAATCAGGCTTAGTGCGCGAATTTTCTGTGCTGGTACAAACCCGCTTAGTATGTGTAGCCCGACGGGAATTAATGGCTGGACTTATACGCAAAAACTGACGACTTTGGCCTGTGAAGGTTTTTTTATCAATAAACAGCGTGAAACCATACAGTTTAATGAAAGAACTTTTGCATCACTAGATGATACCTGTGGTTTTCTACGGCCGGAAACGGCCTGGTTCTGGTTATCCTGCAATTTTGGGGATGCGCAAAATAACCGGATCGGTTTGAATCTGGCTTCCGGGGTCAATGAAAGTTTTGGCAATGAAAACTGCTTATGGGTGAATGGCGTGTTGTATCCTGTCAGTGATGTTTTATTCCAGCATCAGGATGAGGGGCACTGGACAATTCGCTCACTGGATGAAAAATTAAATCTGGATGTCAAAACGGGCTGGCGACGTTATGAAAATCTGAATTTAAGACTGGTGGGCAGTCAGTTCAGCCAATGGCAAGCTAAAATTAGCGGGACCATTCAGCAAGATGATCAGGAAATTGTCTTGATCAATGAATATGGTTTGCTCGAACAGCATTATGCCAAGTGGTAACACACTGACTAAAAAACCAAGTGGAGGTGAGTCTGGACTTGGTTGGTCTCAATTTAATTCAATTCATATAAGGCCTAGTCTTTAGCTGCCTGCCAAAATGCTTCTCCAGCCTGGATCGGATCACCGGTCTGTTGCAGGGTTTTGACCCAGACATCATATTGGGCAATCACCGGATGCTGGCTGGGATGAAAATCCTTTTTAAACCAGTCGCGATATTGTTTGCTCATTTTGCTGAGCGTGCCCTTTCTTCCAAAGAACCACGGTAATCCGCGAATATTCATTTGCAGACGTTGTAATGAGCTAAACCCGTCATGCTTTAACATGACATTGGCACGGTAAAGGGTAAAGCCGAACATTAATGCCGTGGTCCAGACCAGAACAAATTTACGGGTACTTTCAGGCACATTGCCGACCTGCTTCATGACATCAAAAGCGACATCCCGGTGTTCCATTTCTTCAATCGCATGCCAGGCAAATAGTGCCCGTACATAAGGATGGGCATCTCTTAACCTCTCTTTATGGCTGTAAAAGGTTTCTGCCATTAAGGCGGTCAGGTGTTCAGCGGCAGCCGTCATGGCAATATTGTATTGTGGAGAACGTTTTTCCAGCTCGAATTTAAAAATTTTATTCAAACGCTGAATAAACTGATCGACCGGCATGCCTTGTTCTTTCATGACCTGATTCATTTTGTCATGCGCAATGCCGTGCTGTGCTTCCTGACCGATAAATTCTGCCACACGCTGCTTTAAATCTGGATCGGTAATCTGCTCCCGAAACAGACGGACTGACTGAATGAAGTAACGTTCGCCATCGGGAAAAGTCAGGCTGAGTGCATCAAACATCCGGGTAATAAACGGGTCACCTCCGAACCAGAAACGCGGAACCTCATTCAGCTTGAAATCCAGATTACGACGTACGACGGGAATAATCTGCGCTTGGACAATGGCATTCATGTTGTTTTACTTCAATTGCCTTAGACTATTGCAGTATGTCTGGATTTTTATCTTTTGTTTTGACAGTTGTTGCCATTTTTTATACATTTTACGCCAAAGTAAAAATATAAAATGTCAAAAATAATCAAGGTACATCGTGCAAGAATTGCAAATTCCAAATGGCTATTTTCAGTTGCTGCACATGTATTTGCAGCAACAGGATATGGATATCTTTAGCCTGGCCTGTCTAGAGCCACATCAGGCACAACTGCGCTATGTCTTATCTTTGCCTATCGATTCGCAATCGACCTATTCATTTTTTGCAGAAGTCATGCAGCTGACTCAAAAACAGATGGATTGTCCGCAATTGGTGTTTGAAATGGCCTGCCTGATCCGTCCTGAACATTTTGGTGTACTGGGCTATATGGCGACTCGAAGTAACAGTGTGGCAGAGGCATTGCAATATGTGATTCGCTTTAGCCGTCTGGTCATTGACGGGGCAGATGTTAGCCCGATACAGATGCATCAACGGGACAAAAAGATCTGTTTAAGCTGGCCTTTTCATGATTTAAAATATGCCTTGCTCAATGAGATGACCATGGCCTGTATGGTGCATTTGGCCCGGCAGATTTTTCCGGCTCAAAAATTCCAGCTATTACAGATCAATTTTGCCCATAGTCCAGAAATGGCAGATGATCATTATCAAAGGTTTTTTGCTTGCAAAGTGGAATTTAAACAGTCGGATTATTCTTTTGAGATCAATGTGGAAAACTTAGAGCTGAAGTCCGAGCTGGCTGATCCCTCTTTAATGCAGCTTCTACTCAGGCAGGCAGAAGATGCCATTGCTGCCAAACCGTTATTTAAAACCTACTTAAACCTACTTACGTGGGTTTAATGTTTAATTCCTACTTCATCATCAAGAACCAATTGCTATTGCGCTTGGGATTACCTCAATTCCATAGGCTGTCACGGTGTAACTCACCGCCATTGGTGGCTTATGTAGCCACCAATTCTTTATCTGCATGTTTTAGAATATTGATGGCAGCATTAATATCCCTGTGATGCAGGGTGTTACATGAACATCGCCACTCACGCATTGCAAGTGTCAGGTTTTGGTTTAATTCACCACAATTCGAACACATCTTGCTGCTTGGAAAGAATCGTCCAACAGAAAGTATTGATTTGCCATGCTGTTTAGCCTTGTAAATCAACTGTCGCTTGAACTCATAAAAGCCCATATCCGATATGGCTCTTGAGAGCTTACGGTTTTGTACCATACCTTTCACATTTAAATCCTCAATCGCAATCAGATCGAATCGCTTAACTAAATCAGATGTGACTTGATGAAGATTGTTTTTTCTCAAGCATGATATTTTGTAGTGCAAACGAGAGAGCTTGGTTTTCGCTTTTTCTCTGTTTTGACTACCTTTCTTTTTACGGCTAAAAGACTTAGCAAGTCGTCTTAACTTGGCAAGCTGTTTCTTTAGTGGCGCACTTGATGGAACAACCTCGCCATTAGATAAAGTGGCAAGACTGGAAACACCTAAATCAATACCAACAGATAAACCTGTTTTGGGGTGAAGTTTCTCAGGCTGATTTAATTCAACAGCAATCGAAGCAAACCACTTACCACCCTGTTTAAATATTTTCGCTGATAATATTTTTCCTTGATAACGCAAATCCTCAGTCATTTTTACCCAACCCAAGTTTGGGATACTAATTTTTCTATCTTTAATGCTGAATTGGTCATTTGATAATGAGAAGCGATCATCTACGCCTTTTTTTCTAGGCTTTGGATATTTGGATTGACCATTAAAAAAACGATCAAATGAACTACCCAATTGCTTAATCGCAAGTTGTGGCGCACATTTGGTCACTTTAAGCATGAAAGGGTATTTCTCACGCTTGAACGAGTTTAAGTGCTTTCTTATTTTAGCTTCGGATGGTTTATTTAGAAGTTTTTTATCCACCTGAACGCCATAATAGTCACACTGATCTCTATATTCCTTATCTGCTTTATATTGACGTTGCCATTCTTTTAAAGCCCAATTATACGACAAACGAGCAACACCACTCGCTTGAGCGAAATGACTTGCTTGCTTATTATTTGGCAGTAATTGGATTACATGCCCTCGTATGAATCGGCTCATAGTGCGTCTTTGACTGCCTGTATTAACTTTTGGTTTTTCTTACTACGACTACCATATAATCTTGCCGAAAACACTGTAATGATTTCCAAAACATCTTGAGCAAGTTCTTCCTCAAAAGACAAATTTTCACCCTTATTAAGAATGACGATCTCCACGCTTTTAGCTTCACATAAGGCAAAAACCAACTCAGCACCAAACCGCAATAAGCGATCTTTATGCGTTAAAACCAAACGTCCGATTTCATCATTCATGATTGCTTCTAGCAGCTTATTTAAGCCTTTTTTTCTATAGTTCATACCCGAACCAAGATCGGAGATTAATTCAAACGTCCAACCTTGATTTGCACAGTACATTTCAAGAACTTGTTGCTGTCGAATTAAATCTTCTTTTTGGTCATGACTCGATACCCTTGCGTATGCAATGGTTTTCCTTTGAAGTTGACTATCGGGCTTGTGTATTTGCTCAGGCGTGATCTTACTCAGATCATATCGTCTATGATTTTTAGGGGTTCGATCTGCAACCAAAGTGCCTTCTTCATCCCAACGCCTTAATGTTTGAATGGAAACACCTAATGTTTTAGCTGCAACGCTAATGCTTACATATTTACTCATGTTGTATATAATAGTATAGAAATAAGTAGATTTCAATTAGCAGTTACAAACCCCATTATGAAAATCTATTGCTGCATATTCAGCAAAAACTGGCTGAATATTTGCGGGTTAAGGAACAGTCCCCGAAAATAGAATGGCTGGCGGATGAATTGCATGTATCTGTACGGACCTTGCAGCGTCAACTGTATAAACAAAATACTTCCTTTAAAAAACTGCTTGAAACCGAGCGCATGAAACGCTGTGAACAGTTACTGTTGCAAAGCATGAATTTTACGGAAATGGCCATGTGTCTGGGCTATTCAGATCAGTCGGCTTTGGCACGTGCTTATAAAGCCTATAGTGGTCAAACCTTATTACAGCGAAAACAGCAACTGAAAGCACAATCTGAACGATAAAAAGGGCGTATTTAAGGTACTTTGAAATGCAGCGCAACTACGCAGACATGCAGTTCACCTTTGCATTCGGCAATCTTATAAAATAAAAAATAAAAAGTCTGTGTCCTAGAGTGCAGGTTTTTGCTATTGCATGAAACTTTAAATTTAAAAGACAACATATTTATTTTTATCAATTTTTTATGAATAAGAATAAGTTTATCTTCATCAGGGATATTTGTTTACATGGCAAAATTAGGCATCTTTGATCATTGAGAAAAAGTCGTAAATATCAGTAAATGGTGCTCTCGGATTGTTCTGAAAAAATGAGATGCTGAGTCGAAAGTAGCGTGAAATGCTCAGGCTCTATTCAATGAGTAAAAAATAGCGTTACAATGCGTTGTCTTGTATTTCTACAAAGCCAACTCCTCAGTTCTTTAATAATTCAAGGAAAGTACAACCCTATGTCACGTTTAGCCACTCGTTTCGGACAGCTTAAATCTCAGCAGCGTAAAGCGCTCGTTTCCTATGTGATGGCTGGCGACCCTCATCCACAAGTAACCGTTCCATTGTTACATCAAATGGTTGAGGCTGGGGTAGATGTGATTGAGCTTGGTCTACCATTTTCAGACCCTATGGCGGACGGTCCCGTGATTGCCCTTGCAGCAGAACGCGCATTGGCAGGTGGAACCAATACCCTGGACGCTTTGAACATGGTGAAAGAGTTCCGTCAAAAAGATGCAGAAACACCGGTGGTTTTGATGGGGTATCTCAACCCTGTAGAAGTGATCGGTTATGAAAAGTTTGTGTCAATGGCCAATGAATGCGGTGTCGATGGTGTACTTCTGGTAGATTTACCTCCTGAAGAAGCCAAAGATTTTGATGATGTATTGAAGAAATTCAATATGGATCAAATTTTCTTGCTGGCGCCTACATCGACCGATGAGCGTATCCAGCATGTGGCGAACCAAGCCAGTGGTTTTATCTACTATGTATCCTTGAAAGGGGTCACAGGTGCTGCAACTTTAGATGTTGCTGAAGCAGCAGCCCGTATCCAAAAAATTAAAGCTGTGACTGACGTTCCTGTGGGTGTCGGTTTTGGGATCAGCGATGCTGCCTCGGCAAAAGCCATGGGTGTAGCGGCTGATGCTGTGATTGTTGGTAGTGCATTTGTAAAACAGTTTGCGAACTTAGCGCCAGAACAAGCCGTTGTTGAAACGGTCAATAAAGTCAAGGAGCTTCGAGCTGCGCTCGATGAGTTAGTATGAATCAAGAAGTGAAACCAGGCAAAATTCTTAGCCCAGCGCAGCCGTGGACGGAACGTCATGTTCCGGGTATTCACACGCCAGATGAGCAAACCGCACTCAAGGCAACCTTTACTGAACCAACAATTGAGTGCCCTGAATGTCACGCACTGGTTACACGTACCGCGATGACATTTAACGCCTATGTTTGTCCACAATGCGATGAACATTTGCGCATGAAAGCACGTGACCGTCTGAACTGGTTCTTTGACCAGGTACAAAATGAATTGGGTCAGGAATTTATTGCTAAAGATCCTCTGCATTTTGTCGATAGCAAAGCCTATCCGGACCGTATGTCTGAAGCGCAAAAGAAAACCGGCGAAACTGAAGCATTGGTGGTGATGCAGGGTTTACTTAAAGATATTCCTTTAATCGCATGTGCATTTGAATTCGACTTTATGGGCGGTTCAATGGGTACAGTGGTGGGTGACCGTTTTGTGCAAGCAGCTGAAAAAGCGATTGCAGATAAACAACCTTTGATTTGCTTTGCTGCATCAGGTGGTGCACGCATGCAGGAAGGTATGTTATCTCTTATGCAAATGGCGCGTACCTCTGCTGCAATCCAACGCATGAAAGATGCCGGCCTACCATATTTGGTGGTATTAACTCATCCAGTTTATGGTGGGGTAACTGCATCATTGGCAATGTTAGGTGATGTACATATTGCTGAACCTAAAGCCATGATTGGTTTTGCTGGTAAACGTGTAATTGAGCAAACCGTACGTGAAAAACTGGAAGAACCGTTCCAGCGCGCCGAATATTTGCTTGATCATGGTGTAATCGATCAAATTGTTCATCGTCACGCATTACGTGATACTGTATATCGTATTGTAGCGAAACTGATGAATTTGTCTTGAACACAGCACCACTTGCAACAGACTCTTTAAACACATGGCTCGATTATTGGAGCCATGTTCACGTTACGGGTATTGATTTAGGTCTGGAACGGGTTATTCCTGTGGCTGAAAAGCTCGGTGTAACGCGTCCGCATGCTAAAGTGCTGACTGTAGCGGGAACCAACGGAAAAGGTTCAACCACCACCGCTTTGGCTGCCATTTTAAATGCGCAAGGCTATAAAGTGGGGTTATACCAGTCACCGCATATTTACCGTTTCAATGAACGGGTAAAACTGGCTGGCATTGAAGTGGATGATCAAACCCTGGTGGATGCGTTTGTGCAGGTGGATCAGGCCCGTCGTGACTGTGACCTATCCCTTTCCTTCTTTGAAGCCACCACACTCGCGGCTTTTGTAATTTTCAAGGCCAAGCAGTGTGATGTCTGGGTGCTTGAAGTCGGACTGGGTGGTCGTCTGGATGTGGTCAATGTGATTGAGCCGGATGTCGCCGTGATTACCAACATTGGCCTGGATCACACCGACTGGCTCGGTGATACGATTGAAAAAATTGCGTTCGAGAAAGCCGGGATTATTCGTCCGAATATTCCGGTGATTTTTGGTGGTTCGCAAGAGCTTCCTCAAGCCATACAAAATAAAGCCGATGAATGTCAGGCGCAACTGTTTGCCGTCAATCGTGATTATTTCTATCAATATACGGATGATGGTCAAGCCTGGATGTTTGCCTCATCGGGCAGCACTTTAAAACTTCCCCTCGGTGCTCTGGCACTGGAAAATATTTCCACAGCTGTGGCCGCGATTTTGGTCAGTGGTTTAAATGTGACTCAGGATGCCATTGCACACGGCATTCAGAATGCAAAATTACCAGGTCGCTTTGAAATACGCCATATTCAAGATAAAACCGTTATTTTTGATGCTGGACATAATCCCCATGGCGTAGAATTTTTGTTAAATCAGTTGCGAAAATTTTTGGAATACAATAAACAGTACACAGAAGTGATCAGCGTTTTTTCCATGTTGGCGGACAAAGACATCAATTCTGTCGTAGATTTGTTGAAAGATACTGTTTTAACATGGAAAATTTCCCCGTTAACCGTTCCGCGAGCAGCCACAATCGGGCAGCTTGAGGAAGCATTACAGGGCGAAACAGTACAACACTTCAATAGTGTTCAATTGGCTTTTAAATCAGCGCTAAATGAAACAAAAAATAATCAGTTGATCTTGGTATGTGGTTCATTTCATACCTTAGAAGCGGTATGGGAGTATTTGGAAGAATGTCAATGAATAGCAAACAACGCTGGATGGGAGGCGTTGTTTTATTAGGTGGTGGTGTTTTATTGGCAGCATTGCTTCTAAAGGGTAAAGAAGAAATATATCAGAACCAACTCAGAACTCCGGATTTAGCCGCTCAAGTTGAGCAAAAAAAGCCGGCAGCAGAAGGGGAAATGGTTCAGCTGCAACCTTTAACAGTTGATGTTGAAACAGAAAAACGTTTACTTGAAGAACAACGCCGGGCACGTGAAAAAGCGGTTGCAGAACAGGAAGCACGTGCAGCCGAGTTTCTAGCGATGCAGCAACAGGCTGAGGCAGATGCGGCACGTAAAGCAGCTGAAGAATATGCCGCTTTAAATGCTCTGCGTAGTGGAGCACAGCAGAGTTCGGATAATATTCCCCCTGAACTGGTAGAAGATGAAAAAGCTAAACAAAAGCGTTTGGCTGATGAAAAGTTGCTCGCTGAAAAAAAGTTACAGCAGCAGATAGTTCAACAACAACGAACTGATGCTGATAAAAAAATAACCGAAGAAAAACGTAAGGCCCAATCTGAAGCCGCAAAGCAAGCAGCCGAGAAAAAAGCAGCTGAGGACAAGGCAAAGCATGATGCGGAGCTAAAACGTAAAGCAGAAACTGAAAAACAGCTGGCTGCAAAGAAAGCACTGGAAGCCAAGAAAAAAGAACAGGCTGAGCAAGAACTGGAAGCCAAGAAAAAAGCTGAAGCCAAGAAAAAAGCAGAAGCTGAAAAAGCCCGAGATTTGCTGGAAAATGGCGATAAACAATGGATGGTTCAAGTGGCCTTGGCGGCCAATGAAGCCAATGCAGATGCACTGGCCTCCAGGTTGCGTGCCAAAGGTTATAAGGTGACCAGGAGCCCAACATCGAAAGGGGTTCGCATTATGGTTGGGCCGGCTAAAGACCGTGATGCCGCTGATGCTGCACGCAAGAAAATTACCAGTGATGCAAGTTTGGGTATGAAGTCGGCATGGGTGATTGACTGGGTTCCGCTCGATAAGCGCTAAACATGGCTTGAAGCTGAACTAAGGTGGATTCAACAGTTGCTGTTGAATCCATTTTACGTTTTCAGGACTGAATATTTTTTCAATATGAATCCAGACGGGGTGAAAACCGTAGCCACCATGTTTCATTTCATTGAGTGCATCTGCAATCGGCCAGTTTTCAAAAATAATCCGGTACATGGCAATACTTGCACCGGTACGGTCCGAACCATGATAACAATGAATAAGTATCTTGTGATTTAAGGCCTTGGCTTGCTGAATCTGCCGCATGACCTGTAATAAATCTTCACGGTTCATTGCCCAGGTGTGGATGGGGATATGAACCAAGTTAAAATCCGTGGAGGGCAGCACGGTCAGATCTTTATTTCTTGATCTTAGATTAATCACCACATCAATATCATGTGCCTTTAATTGCGGAATCAGCTCAGTTGAGGGCTGCTCACTACGAAACACATGCTCGCTAATTTGATAAAAATTATCTGTTTGATTAATTAATGTTCCCCAGTGCGTAGGGCGTTGTTCAGGTGGAAGTGCGGGTGTGGTCATGCATCCCATCAAGCTTGAGCTACCCAGTAAAATGGCAACAACTGTTCTTTTGATCATGCTAGATAACGCGCCAATTCAATCGGATCATGCGCACAGATAATCTCGATATTTTTTTCATTTTGTGCCAGTTGCTGGATGTTGTGCAAGTTATCTATACGCATCTGGTTATTTTCAGTAAAAAAACGCTCCAGTTTATCCAGTGTTCTCAGCCTGTTTTTAGGGTCAAGTTGCAGGTGAGAGTAATAGGCATCGCCACAGAAAAAAAGCCATCCATCCTGCTGTTTAATGGCAATTCCACAATGCCCTTGGCTATGACCTAAAAGTGGAATCATTAAAATTTCGTCTTGAAATAAGCGGAAGCCTTTTACTTGATGCAGGTTAAACCAGGTTTCACCCTGATCGGGTTCGATGAAGTTCCAGTATTGGTGTTGCTTGAATTGCTGGGTTTTATAACGGGCTTTATTTTTTAGGGAAAAAAAGCTTTGAGTAGTATTATATTCGCTGGAAAGCACATGCACGGTGGCATGCGGAAAATCGGAAATACCACCGGCATGATCAAAATCAAGATGGGAGATCAGTATATGCTTCACATCTTGAGGGCTAAACCCGAGCTTTTGAATCTGCGCAATTGCCGTGAGTTCTAAATTGTTTTCGATGCGGCCTAGCCGTGAGACCAGATTGCCTAAACGGGCTTTGCTATGCAGATAATCTTGTACGCCTAAACCGGTATCCACCAGCACTAAGCCTTGATCGGTTTCCAGCAGCAGGCAATGACAAACCACTTTGGCATGTAAGCCCTTTTGTCCGAAGAGTGGACCACAAACCGGGCACATGGTGCCGCAATGCAAATGATGGATGTTATAGATCACAATATTTATTCTTAAGATGATTAGGCGTATTTATAAACGGGCTGTGAAATAAACACCAACCTGATTTTGTAATTTAATTTTTGAGCAGCATAAAAAAGCCCGTCATCAGACAGGCTTGAACAAGATCAGGACATGGCTCGTCATTTTCATCCTGTATTTGCTGCATACTTGCGGCAGAGCTTCTCACCTTAATGCACGCAAGGGTAGAGCAGTATTTTCTGAGTGAACTACGCACTTCGCTTGTCTTGCGACAAAATAAGACAGCACTTTAATTTTAACTCGAAGCATAGCTTATCGTCTTCTTATGGAATATATTCCTCAGGGCAGAGCAGTGCTCTGCTTGTCCAAAACTACGCGCTGCGCTTGTCTTGCGCAAAATTAAAAAGGAATCCTTTTAATTTTGCTCAGGCTGTGGCGTAAGGCGTAAGTATGGTGTTACAGCTTTATAGCCTTTCGGGAAACGTTGTTTGATTTCGTCTTCATCTTTAAGAGAAGGCACAATCACCACGTCTTCACCTTGCTGCCAGTTAGCCGGTGTTGCTACTTTATGGTTATCTGTTAGTTGCAGCGAATCAACCACACGTAAAATTTCATTGAAATTACGGCCAGTTGAAGCTGGATAAGTGATGATCAGACGTACTTTTTTGTTTGGATCAATGATCACTAAAGAACGAACCGTCAGGGTTTCACTGGCATTCGGGTGAATAAAGTCATAAAGAGTAGATACTTTACGGTCTTGATCGGCAATGATCGGGAAATTAACCGTGGTATTTTGGGTTTTGTTAATATCGTTAATCCAGCCTTTATGTGACTCAACATCATCGACTGACAAGGCAATCGCTTTAACACCGCGTTTTGCAAATTCATCTTTCAGCTTTGCGGTATAGCCCAGCTCAGTGGTACATACTGGTGTGTAGTCCGCAGGATGGGAAAATAAAATCCCCCAGCTATCACCCAAAAAGTCGTAAAAATTAATGCTACCTTCGCTTGAGTCTTGCACAAAATTTGGTGCGGTATCGCCTAAACGTAATGTCATTTTTATAGCCTCATCTGCTTTGTTATCTATGTTGATGCGATCTAATATGACGCATTTTTTTTTGCAATGAAAATAGTGTTTTTGTATTTCTTTATGAGTATATGGAATATAGAGGCCGTGATTGATTGTTAAAATCTGGATGAATGATGAATTTTATGACTATATTGCCTGTATAAAATTTGTTACATTGTTTGGCCTTAGCTGTCGTGTGCTAGAACGAGTGATCAGAATTTTTTAATTGGTTTTGTGCAAACCCCTTGTACTTCAAATTTCTAGCACCATAATAACGACTGAGAAAAAATTTATTCATTCGACAAGCAAGATTTAGAGAGTCTATTCATGTTGGCAAGTCTGATCGGAGGAATCTTCGGTACCAAAAATGAGCGCGAACTCAAACGCATGCGTAAAATCGTAGACAAGATTAATGCGCTCGAGCCGACGATATCTGCACTAAGCGATGCAGACTTATCTGCAAAAACTGAAGAATTCAAACAACGATATAATAAGGGCGAAAGCCTGGATAAATTATTGCCTGAAGCATTTGCTGTTTGTCGTGAAGCGGCAAAGCGGATCATGGGAATGCGCCACTACGATGTCCAGTTGATTGGTGGTATTACACTTCACGAAGGTAAAATTGCAGAAATGCGTACTGGTGAAGGTAAAACCCTGATGGGGACCTTGGCCTGTTATCTGAATGCGATTAGCGGTGAAGGCGTTCATGTCATTACCGTAAATGATTATTTGGCGCAGCGTGATGCCGAGTTAAACCGTCCCTTATTCGAATTCCTGGGTCTGAGCATTGGCATCATTTATTCCATGCAAGATCCAACAGAGAAAGCTGAAGCCTATCGTGCCGATATTACTTACGGTACCAATAACGAATTCGGTTTTGACTATCTTCGTGACAACATGGTGTTCTCTCTGGCCGAGAAGAAACAACGTGGCTTAACCTATGCGATTATCGATGAGGTCGATTCGATCCTGATCGATGAAGCACGTACACCGTTGATTATTTCGGGTCAAAGTGATGACTCGTCTCAGCTTTATGCAGCCATCAATAGCATTCCGCCAAAACTTCATGCGCAAAAAGAAGAAAAAGTGCCGGATGGCGGTCATTTCTGGATTGATGAAAAACAGCGTCAGGTTGAAATGACTGAAGTGGGTTATGAAGCTGTAGAAGACCAGTTGATTCAGATGGGGTTGCTCGCTGAAGGTGAAAGCTTGTATTCACCCTCTAACCTGAATCTGGTTCATCATGTTGCTGCAGCAATTCGTGCCCATTTCCTTTATCAGCGCAACGTGCATTACATCATTCATGATGGTGAAGTCATCATCGTGGATGAAAATACTGGCCGTACCATGCCGGGTCGTCGTTGGTCAGAAGGTTTGCATCAAGCGGTTGAAGCGAAAGAAGGTCTGGAAATTCAGCCTGAAAACCAGACTTTGGCAACCACCACTTTCCAGAACTATTTCCGCCTTTATAAAAAGCTTTCTGGTATGACCGGTACAGCTGATACCGAAGCTGCGGAGATGAAAGAAATTTATGGTCTGGATGTAGTACTGATTCCAACCCATCGACCAATGATCCGTAAAGATGAAAACGATCTCATTTATTTAAACCGCAATGGTAAATACAACGCCATTATTCAAGAAATTCAGCGCGTGCATGAAGAGGGTGTTGCACCGATTCTGATTGGTACAGCAACCATTGAAGCTTCTGAAATTCTTTCTGAAAAATTGAAAGAAGCGGGTATTGCACATGAGGTGTTGAACGCGAAGCAGCATGAACGGGAAGCAGACATTATTGCCCAAGCGGGTTCACCACGTGCTGTGACCATTGCAACCAACATGGCCGGTCGTGGTACCGACATCTTGCTGGGCGGTAACTGGAAAGCCAAACTTGCCAAAATTGAAAATCCAACCCCTGAAGATGAAGCACGCTTAAAAGCCGAATGGGAACAAAACCATGAAATGGTATTGGCCTCTGGCGGTTTGCATATCATTGGTTCAGAACGTCATGAATCACGCCGTATCGATAACCAGCTGCGTGGTCGTGCCGGTCGTCAGGGTGACCCGGGTGTTTCACGTTTCTATCTGTCGCTTGAAGATGACCTGATGCGTATCTTCGCTGGTGATCGTGTGGTTGCGATGATGCGTGCGATGGGTTTGCAGGAAGATGAAGCCATCGAACATAAGATGGTGTCGCGTTCGATTGAAAATGCACAACGTAAGGTAGAAGCACGTAACTTCGACATTCGTAAGAACCTGTTGAAATACGATGACGTGAATAACGAACAGCGTAAAATCATCTATTCACAACGTGATGAAGTGCTTGCTGAAAGTACGCTACAAGATTACATTGAGGAAATGCATCATGAAGTCGTGAAGGGCGTGATTGCTAACTACATTCCACCTGAATCGATTCATGACCAATGGGATATCGATGGTCTGGAACGTGCACTGCGTGAAGAGCTCGGTATTGATTTACCGGTCAATCAATGGCTGGAAGAAGACCGTCGTTTAGACGAAGAAGCTTTGGTAGAACGTATTTCTGACGAAATTGTCGCACGCTATCGCGCTCGCCGTGAACAAATGGGTAGTGAGTCAGCAGCTATGCTGGAACGTCACTTCATGCTGAGTGCTTTGGATCGTCACTGGAAAGATCATCTTGCTGCGATGGATTACTTGCGTCAGGGCATTCACTTGCGTGGTTATGCGCAAAAGAACCCTGAACAGGAATACAAGAAAGAAGCCTTTAACCTGTTTGTAAACATGCTGGCTGTCATTAAATCCGATGTAATTACAGATCTTTCCCGTGTTCATGTTCCTACAGCTGAAGAACTGGCTGAAATGGAAGCACAACAACAGGCTCAGGCAGAAGCAATGAAGTTGAATCTGACGCATGCAGAATTTGATAATTTGTTGGCGGGTGATTTAAGCGGTACTGAAACTGTAGAAGTCGAGTCGGGCTTTAATCCGGCAGAGCAAACATTTGCACCGCCTGCAAGCCGTAATTCACCTTGTCCATGCGGTTCAGGTTTAAAATATAAGCAGTGTCACGGTAAAATTTAATTTTTATCTTAAGCATTCAGCCACTTTATAGATTTATTTCCCTCCGGATTTGAATCGATAAAGTGGTTTTTTATTGCAACAAAATAAGCGTTTATTTTTTGCAAGATGTGAATATGTTTGCAGAGCGCCAAATTAAGTGGTATTTAGTGCATATTGATGAACATTGACTCGCGGAAAAGACAATGAAAAAAGTATTACAACCATTGATGATTTTAGCTTTAGCTATTCCAGGTTTGGCTTTTGCAAATGAGCCATCCAAAAATACCGCAGCAAATGCTGTGAAAGATGAAAACACTACAGTAATGAGTCCGCGTACAGGAATTCGCTATACCTTTGCGAATCCGCAGCAACGTCCTGTGGTGTTAAAAACTGCAGCGATTACGCCTGCAAATGCAGCAAATGCAAACCGCATTGTCGCTTCAAATCCAGCGTTATCTGCTGCAAGTCAGGAAAAAGCCAAACAGGCACTGTTATCGGAATCAACTCAATTGGCTTCCAACTAAATCTAATCTATTGCTAGAACCAGTCTGCGGACTGGTTTTTTTATGCCTGAAAATGTCAAACTGATAAAAAATAAATCAAACAAAGTGTTCTGCTCGATTTTTTACTGAATTTCTACTAAGCTGTCTTTTTATCACGAACTTATTTGGAAGTTTAAAAATGGCGGTGGGCGACTTAACAATGCCACAGATGCATGTGGTTAAAGGTGTAAAAATTGGTTCAGCTGAAGCATATGTACGCTATCAGAACCGACGTGACCTCGTTATTTTTGAATTTGCTGAAGGTTCAAATGTGGCCGGTGTGTTTACCCAAAATGCATTCTGCGCAGCACCGGTACATGTGTGTAAAGCTCATTTGCAAGCGGGCAATCCGCGTTATCTGGTCATTAATACCGGTAATGCCAATGCAGGGACTGGCAAAATCGGTATGGCAAATGCCCAGGCGACGTGCGCCAAACTGGCTGAACTGGCCGGTGTATCGACTAGCGAAATTTTACCTTTTTCAACTGGTGTGATTGGCGAGCAGTTGCCAATTGAACGCTTGGTGCATGGTTTGCAGCCTGCATTAGACTCTTTAAAAGAAGATGCCTGGCTAGATGCAGCAACAGGCATCATGACCACGGATACGCTACCTAAAGGGGCGTCAGAACAGTTTGAAATGGATGGTGTGACCTACACCATGACCGGTATTTCTAAAGGTGCCGGCATGATTCGTCCAAATATGGCGACCATGCTCAGCTATGTAGCGACCGATGCACCCATCAGCCGTGAACTGGTACAGCAACTGTTAAAAACCACGGTGAATGTTTCATTTAACCGTATTACCGTAGATGGTGATACCTCAACCAATGACTCCTG
This sequence comes from Acinetobacter sp. CS-2, assembly GCF_016599715.1. Classification (NCBI taxonomy): domain Bacteria; kingdom Pseudomonadati; phylum Pseudomonadota; class Gammaproteobacteria; order Moraxellales; family Moraxellaceae; genus Acinetobacter; species Acinetobacter sp. CS-2. The sequence continues at coordinate 2,581,141 of NZ_CP067019.1, read as the reverse complement.
TATTTTTGTGGCGACAGGTCAAGCGGGCGGTACTGAAATTACATCAACTGACGATGCACGTTATGCGATTGTTCTGGATGTGTTAACCCATGTTATGAAGCGCTTGGCTCAACTGATTGTACGTGATGGGGAAGGGGCGACCAAATTCATTACCGTTGCGGTTGAAGGTGGAGCAGATACCCAGGAATGTTGTGATGTAGCGTATAGCATTGCTCATTCTCCGCTGGTGAAAACTGCGATTTTCGCCTCAGATCCGAACTGGGGACGTATTCTTGCCGCAATTGGTTATGCCGGTGTTAAAAATTTAGACGTTGAAAAAATCCAGGTTTGGTTAGATGATGTACAGATCTGTAAAGATGGTGGTGCGGCAGCGGACTATACGGAAGAAGCTGGTGCACGCGTGATGTCTCAGGCTGAATTGACCATTCGGGTCGATTTGGGACGAGGACAGGCAAAAGATACAGTCTATACCTGTGATCTGTCTTATGACTATGTCAAGATTAACGCGGATTACCGTTCGTAAAATTCAAATTGAATGACAAAGCCTCCGTTGTGAGGCTTTTTTAGCATTCAATCAATCGGCAAAGGGCTGGTGAATGAGCAAATTGCCCCCATATCATCAGTGACTTGAGTACGCTTGTGTTAGGGCAAGCATGAAGATAGAGAAGACGTTGTTATGAATGATGCGACCAATTTAATTGCTAATGAAGCAAAATCGATTGTGCAGGCGCATTTAGATCGTTTAGGCGAACCTAAAGATATTCATTTAAGTGATGAGGTCAAACAGGAGAAGTTTGCGCAAATTCTGGCAGAACTCAAAAAACGTGATGCTGTCCTGGTCGCTCATTACTATTGTGATCCTGAAGTGCAAGAGATTGCAGAACTGTCGGGTGGGTGTGTTTCTGATTCCCTGGAAATGGCACGTTTTGGCCGAGACCATCCTGCCAAAACCTTAGTGGTCGCTGGGGTGAAATTCATGGGAGAAACAGCGAAAATTCTTTCTCCTGAAAAAACCGTGCTTATGCCTACCCTGGAAGCGACCTGTTCGCTGGACTTGGGTTGTCCTGTCGATGAGTTTACAGCATTCTGTGATGCCCATCCCGATCATACAGTGGTTGTATATGCAAATACATCTGCTGCTGTTAAAGCACGTGCTGACTGGGTGGTGACCTCAAGCTGTGCAGTTGAAATTATTGAACATCTGGATAGCCTGGGTGAAAAGATTATCTGGGCACCGGATCAGCATCTGGGGCGTTATATCCAGAAGAAAACCGGTGCAGATATGTTGCTATGGGATGGTGCCTGTATCGTGCATGAAGAATTCCGTGCCCGCGGTATTGCCCAGATGAAAGCATTGTATCCGGATGCAGCAGTTCTGGTTCATCCTGAGTCGCCAGAGTCAGTGGTAGACATTGCAGATGCAGTAGGAAGCACCTCGCAACTGATTAAAGCCGCACAAACGCTTCCAAATGAGCGTTTAATTGTGGCAACCGACCGCGGCATTTTCTACAAGATGCAACAAGCTGTGCCAAACAAGACATTAATCGAAGCACCGACTGCAGGTGAAGGGGCAACCTGTCGCTCATGTGCCCATTGTCCGTGGATGGCAATGAACGAATTAGATGGAATTTTAGAGGTTTTACAAAAGGGTGATCAAGAAATACACGTTGATCCTGCTCTTGCAGAACGCGCTAAATTACCACTTGATCGTATGTTAAGCTTTAGTGCGAGTTTAAAACGTTAATTTTGATCAAAAAATGCCTAAAATGCTTGATAAATAAGCGGTTGAAGCGTTTTTTTGAGTTTTTTTGAATATAGGTGTTGACGTCTCTAGGCGTCACGCCTAAAATGCACCCCGTACCGCACGATGTGCGATACACTAAAAGCTGAGATGAATCGGAGTATGGCGCAGCTTGGTAGCGCATCTGGTTTGGGACCAGAGGGTCGTAGGTTCGAATCCTACTGCTCCGACCAATTCTTCAAGGCAAGTATCGCATGATAGTAATATCATCGGTCATGCGCCTGTAGCTCAGTTGGATAGAGCATCCGCCTTCTAAGCGGATGGTCACAGGTTCGAATCCTGTCAGGCGCGCCATTTGGTAGTCTGGTATTTAGAGCCAAAGTGTTGTAACGGTGGATGTAGCTCAGTTGGTAGAGCCCCGGATTGTGATTCCGGTTGTCGTGGGTTCGAATCCCATCATTCACCCCAATTTCGGAGTATGGCGCAGCTTGGTAGCGCATCTGGTTTGGGACCAGAGGGTCGTAGGTTCGAATCCTACTGCTCCGACCATTTTAAGTATAAACTTAAAAGTAAATGATCCGCTTAAATGCGGTTTTTTTATGCCTGAAATTTGATAATAACATTCAACATTCAACATTCAACATTCAACATTCAACATTCAACATTCAACATTCAACATTCAACATTCAAAAGGGCTTAAATAATATTAAGGCTGCTAGTCTAAATTTTAAAAGTAATGTGATTGCTTATTAATGGGGTAGCGCCAGTTGGTGGGGCCAGCTTATTCAAGATATGCATAGAATTGCATTCAGTAAAATAGAAATCCCCCAAATTAAAATGCTCTTTTGTGCGGAATTGGTGGATAGGTAATTCTATTTTTAAATCTGATTATACTTTTTTACTTTGATTATTCACTTATCTAAACAAGCTGTATTGAAGAGCTGGTTGTAATTTAACAATTAGACAAATTAATCGCGGTCAAAAATGAAAGAGGGGCTAAGATAATTTAAGAAATGCTGTAGATGAAAAAATTATTTGCTTTACTTTTGGGGTTTAAGTGGAAAATGTTGTTAATTTAAACTTAAAAATAATAAAAACCTTCTATTTTGTGCAATAAATAAACATTTGTAATATTTTTGCCGAATTATTTAAAAAAAGGAGTTGCATTGGGTTTGGGATGGTGTAGAATGCACATCCATCGGTGGTGATGAAGATTAAAACTTCTGATAAAACAGCAACTTAGCGCGAAGTGTTGAGATTTGGTTTTAGAAAGAAAGTTTAAAATAATTTGAATTACTGATTGACACTGAGAATATCTAGTGTAATATAGCCGACCTAGCTTGCTGGTGACGAATCAGTAAGAAGATCATTAAGAGATTATGAAGAACAACTTGTGTGGATTTTTACTGGTTGATTGATCGAAATTATTTTCATTGATTGATGGTAGAAATTACTCGAAGTTTATTTGAGAAATATTTGTCAGAAAATTGATGAGCCAGATTTGGTGTTTTGAATAAAGCACTATTGATTTTAAACTGAAGAGTTTGATCATGGCTCAGATTGAACGCTGGCGGCAGGCTTAACACATGCAAGTCGAGCGGAGTATTGGTGCTTGCACTAATACTTAGCGGCGGACGGGTGAGTAATGCTTAGGAATCTGCCTATTAGTGGGGGACAACATCTCGAAAGGGATGCTAATACCGCATACGCCCTACGGGGGAAAGCAGGGGATCTTCGGACCTTGCGCTAATAGATGAGCCTAAGTCGGATTAGCTAGTTGGTGGGGTAAAGGCCTACCAAGGCGACGATCTGTAGCGGGTCTGAGAGGATGATCCGCCACACTGGGACTGAGACACGGCCCAGACTCCTACGGGAGGCAGCAGTGGGGAATATTGGACAATGGGGGGAACCCTGATCCAGCCATGCCGCGTGTGTGAAGAAGGCCTTTTGGTTGTAAAGCACTTTAAGCGAGGAGGAGGCTACTCTAGTTAATACCTAGGGATAGTGGACGTTACTCGCAGAATAAGCACCGGCTAACTCTGTGCCAGCAGCCGCGGTAATACAGAGGGTGCGAGCGTTAATCGGATTTACTGGGCGTAAAGCGTGCGTAGGCGGCTTTTTAAGTCGGATGTGAAATCCCTGAGCTTAACTTAGGAATTGCATTCGATACTGGGAAGCTAGAGTATGGGAGAGGATGGTAGAATTCCAGGTGTAGCGGTGAAATGCGTAGAGATCTGGAGGAATACCGATGGCGAAGGCAGCCATCTGGCCTAATACTGACGCTGAGGTACGAAAGCATGGGGAGCAAACAGGATTAGATACCCTGGTAGTCCATGCCGTAAACGATGTCTACTAGCCGTTGGGGCCTTTGAGGCTTTAGTGGCGCAGCTAACGCGATAAGTAGACCGCCTGGGGAGTACGGTCGCAAGACTAAAACTCAAATGAATTGACGGGGGCCCGCACAAGCGGTGGAGCATGTGGTTTAATTCGATGCAACGCGAAGAACCTTACCTGGTCTTGACATAGTAAGAACTTTCCAGAGATGGATTGGTGCCTTCGGGAACTTACATACAGGTGCTGCATGGCTGTCGTCAGCTCGTGTCGTGAGATGTTGGGTTAAGTCCCGCAACGAGCGCAACCCTTTTCCTTATTTGCCAGCGGGTTAAGCCGGGAACTTTAAGGATACTGCCAGTGACAAACTGGAGGAAGGCGGGGACGACGTCAAGTCATCATGGCCCTTACGACCAGGGCTACACACGTGCTACAATGGTCGGTACAAAGGGTTGCTACCTAGCGATAGGATGCTAATCTCAAAAAGCCGATCGTAGTCCGGATTGGAGTCTGCAACTCGACTCCATGAAGTCGGAATCGCTAGTAATCGCGGATCAGAATGCCGCGGTGAATACGTTCCCGGGCCTTGTACACACCGCCCGTCACACCATGGGAGTTTGTTGCACCAGAAGTAGGTAGTCTAACCGTAAGGAGGACGCTTACCACGGTGTGGCCGATGACTGGGGTGAAGTCGTAACAAGGTAGCCGTAGGGGAACCTGCGGCTGGATCACCTCCTTAACGAAAGATTGACGATCGGTAAGAATCCACAACAAGTTGTTCTTCATGACGATGTATCTGAGGGTCTGTAGCTCAGTTGGTTAGAGCACACGCTTGATAAGCGTGGGGTCACAAGTTCAAGTCTTGTCAGACCCACCACTACTGACGAAGTACGGAAAATCAGAAACATTGACTTATTGATAAGCTGGGGACTTAGCTTAGTTGGTAGAGCGCCTGCTTTGCACGCAGGAGGTCAGGAGTTCGACTCTCCTAGTCTCCACCATGTATCTTCGGATGCATAATAAGCAAACGGTTAGATAGCTTATAGAGCTTAGTAAGAAAGCGGCGTATAATGCGCGGCATTGTTATTAACCTCTGTGATTTATCACAGTTTCTCGATCTGACGAAGACGAGAAAAATCATTAACAGAATATATTTGAGTTGAAATAAATTGTTCATACTCGTTTTAAAATCGACATTAGCAGTCATTTATGACTGGTTGATGAAGATTAAGAAATGAGTTACTAGCGATTAAACTGAATCAAGCGTTTTGGTATATGAATCTAATTGAAGCTGTACAGTGCTTAAGTGCACAAACGCCAACTGTATGAGAGTGATGAGAAATCATCATAATCTGTTGCTCATCCTACTTGTAGGGATGGACGACTGTTTGGGGTTGTATAGTCAAGTAATTAAGTGCATGTGGTGGATGCCTTGGCAGTCAGAGGCGATGAAAGACGTAATAGCCTGCGATAAGCTCCGGGGAGGCGGCAAATATCCTGTGATCCGGAGATTTCTGAATGGGGAAACCCACTTACCATAAGGTAGGTATCGTAACATGAATACATAGTGTTACGAGGCGAACGAGGGGAAGTGAAACATCTCAGTACCCTTAGGAAAAGAAATCAATTGAGATTCCCTCAGTAGCGGCGAGCGAACGGGGAAAAGCCCATTAAGTCATATAAGCTTTAGTGGAATGCTCTGGGAAGTGCAACCATAGTAGGTGATAGTCCTGTACACGAAAGGGCTTATATGATGATGTCGAGTAGGGCGAGGCACGTGAAACCTTGTCTGAATATGGGGGGACCATCCTCCAAGGCTAAATACTCCTGACTGACCGATAGTGAACCAGTACCGTGAGGGAAAGGCGAAAAGAACCCCTGTGAGGGGAGTGAAATAGATCCTGAAACCGCATGCATACAAGCAGTGGGAGCCGACTTGTTCGGTGACTGCGTACCTTTTGTATAATGGGTCAGCGACTTATATTCAGTAGCGAGGTTAACCGAATAGGGGAGCCGTAGAGAAATCGAGTCTTAATAGGGCGTTTAGTTGCTGGGTATAGACCCGAAACCGGGTGATCTATCCATGAGCAGGTTGAAGGTTAGGTAACACTGACTGGAGGACCGAACCCACTGTCGTTGAAAAGCCAGGGGATGACTTGTGGATAGGGGTGAAAGGCTAATCAAACTCGGTGATAGCTGGTTCTCCCCGAAAGCTATTTAGGTAGCGCCTCGGACGAATACCATTGGGGGTAGAGCACTGTTTCGGCTAGGGGGTCATCCCGACTTACCAAACCGATGCAAACTCCGAATACCAATGAGTACTATCCGGGAGACAGACTGCGGGTGCTAACGTCCGTAGTCAAGAGGAAAACAATCCAGACCGCCAGCTAAGGCCCCAAAATCATAGTTAAGTGGGAAACGATGTGGGAAGGCATAGACAGCTAGGAGGTTGGCTTAGAAGCAGCCACCCTTTAAAGAAAGCGTAATAGCTCACTAGTCGAGTCGGCCTGCGCGGAAGATGTAACGGGGCTAAAACTATGTGCCGAAGCTGCGGATGTATACTTTGTATACGTGGTAGGGGAGCGTTCTGTAAGCCGATGAAGGTGGATTGAGAAGTCTGCTGGAGGTATCAGAAGTGCGAATGCTGACGTGAGTAACGACAAAGCGGGTGAAAAACCCGCTCGCTGAAAGACCAAGGGTTCCAGTCCAACGTTAATCGGGGCTGGGTGAGTCGACCCCTAAGGCGAGGCCGAAAGGCGTAGTCGATGGGAAATTGGTTAATATTCCAATACTTCAGTGTAATGCGATGAGAGGACGGAGAAGGTTAAGTCAGCCTGGCGTTGGTTGTCCAGGTGGAAGGAAGTAGGCATGCATCTTAGGCAAATCCGGGGTGCTCTATGCTGAGATCTGATAGCAAGCTGTACTTGTACAGTGAAGTGGCTGATACCATACTTCCAGGAAAAGTCTCTAAGCTTCAGTTACACTGGAATCGTACCCGAAACCGACACAGGTGGTCAGGTCGAGTAGACCAAAGCGCTTGAGAGAACTCTGCTGAAGGAACTAGGCAAAATGGTACCGTAACTTCGGGAGAAGGTACGCTGCTTTTGGTGATGGAACTTGCTTCCTGAGCTGAGAGCAGCCACAGAAACCAGGCCCCTGCAACTGTTTATTAAAAACATAGCACTCTGCAAACACGAAAGTGGACGTATAGGGTGTGATGCCTGCCCGGTGCTGGAAGGTTAATTGATGGGGTTAGCGTAAGCGAAGCTCTTGATCGAAGCCCCAGTAAACGGCGGCCGTAACTATAACGGTCCTAAGGTAGCGAAATTCCTTGTCGGGTAAGTTCCGACCTGCACGAATGGCATAATGATGGGGGCGCTGTCTCCAGCAGAGGCTCAGTGAAATCGAAATCGCCGTGAAGATGCGGTGTACCCGCGGCTAGACGGAAAGACCCCGTGAACCTTTACTGCAGCTTGACATTGAACTTTGATCTTACTTGTGTAGGATAGGTGGGAGGCTTTGAAGCTGGGACGCTAGTCCTAGTGGAGCCAATCTTGAAATACCACCCTGGTAATATTGAGGTTCTAACTCTGTCCCGTTATCCGGGACGAGGACCATGTCTGGTGGGTAGTTTGACTGGGGCGGTCTCCTCCTAAAGAGTAACGGAGGAGTACGAAGGTGCGCTCAGCGTGGTCGGAAATCACGCGTAGAGTATAAAGGCAAAAGCGCGCTTAACTGCGAGACCCACAAGTCGAGCAGGTACGAAAGTAGGTCTTAGTGATCCGGTGGTTCTGTATGGAAGGGCCATCGCTCAACGGATAAAAGGTACTCTGGGGATAACAGGCTGATACCGCCCAAGAGTTCATATCGACGGCGGTGTTTGGCACCTCGATGTCGGCTCATCTCATCCTGGGGCTGAAGCAGGTCCCAAGGGTATGGCTGTTCGCCATTTAAAGAGGTACGCGAGCTGGGTTTAGAACGTCGTGAGACAGTTCGGTCCCTATCTACCGTGGGCGTTGGAAATTTGAGAGGATCTGCTCCTAGTACGAGAGGACCAGAGTGGACGAACCTCTGGTGTACCGGTTGTGACGCCAGTCGCATCGCCGGGTAGCTATGTTCGGAAGGGATAACCGCTGAAAGCATCTAAGCGGGAAGCCTACCTCAAGATAAGATTTCCCCGAGACTTTATGTCTCCTAAAGAGCCGTTGAAGACTACGACGTTGATAGGTTGGATGTGGAAGCATAGTGATATGTGAAGCTGACCAATACTAATTGCTCGTGAGGCTTGACTATACAACACCCAAACAGTTGTTGTATAAAGCATCAATTAATTCAATATTAAGCAAAACAGCTTGATTTAGTGAACGCTAAAGAACAAAATACGACAGCTCAGATATACCTGTTAATGAATTCTATTTGACCAAGCATTGGCATCTAAATAAGACCAAACGCAAAGTCATAAACAGTTGTGCTGGCGACCATAGCAAGAGTGAACCACCTGATCCCTTCCCGAACTCAGAAGTGAAACCTCTTAGCGCTGATGGTAGTGTGGGATTACCCATGTGAGAGTAAGTCATCGCCAGCTCATTATTCCTTAAAAAGCCCCTGCATAAAGCAGGGGCTTTTTTTTTGCCTAGATTATTAAAACCTTAAAATTATTATTTGATGATGAATGAAATTAGATTCTTTGTAAGCGTCCGCTGAACACACCTTCTGAATTCATCCTATAAGCCTTAATTTAGTCCCCACTTAGAAACAAGTGGGGACTTAAATTTATGACTACAAATAATCAGACATCCATCGCATCTCTTGCGAAAAAACGAAGAACATACAGTGCTGAATTTAAACAGCAGATCGTTCAGGCTTGTAAAGCACCGGACGTTTCAATTGCTTCAGTCGCTTTGCAACATGGATTGAATACAAATCTTGTATCCAAATGGATTCGCTTAATTGATGCTAAGCCAGGGAGTGATCGCTCACCACTACCGAATAAACCTGCATTTATTGCCTTATCTTGCTCTGCACCATTAGATCCTACTCCTACTGACATGTTAAAAGTTCAAATTACTTTACCCCACTCAAAAGCAGAAATTGGCTTGAAATGGCAAGTATCAGAAATACCTGCCTTGGCAGAATTACTCAAGGTGCTGGCAACATGATCCGTATCGATGAAATCTGGTTGTCTACTCAGCCCATGGATATGCGTGCAGGAATGGATACGGCCATGGCGCAGATTATGAAAGCCTTTGGCTCAATCAAACCGCATTGCGCCTACCTGTTCTGTAATAAACGTGGCCATCGTATGAAAGTGCTGGTACATGATGGACTGGGCATCTGGCTGTGTGCCAGGCGGCTGGAACAGGGAAAATTCCACTGGGCTAAAGTTCACCAGGGTGAAAACGTAGCTCTCAACCCGGAACAGTTACAGGCATTAATCCAGGGTTTGCCTTGGCAGCGCATTGGACGACAGCAGGTGGTCACGATGCTCTAAACCAAGCTCGGCTATTCTGCCATCCTCCAAACGTTCTATTTCATTCTCTTCATGACCTCAGGCATACTGCGGTCATGAATACGCTGCCTGATTTAAGCCAACTGACCCATGAACAACTGCTGGAATTTACCCGGCAGTTGGCGATGCAGCATCAGTCTCTGGCACAATCAAATCAAGAATTAGAAAAATCAAACCAGCAATTGGATGCCAAAGTTCAGCATCTTTCTATTCTCAATCAAAAATACGAGCATGAACTGGCGCTGTTTAAAAAGCATAAATTCGGCAGTAAAAACGAACATCTCACCGCAAAACAAATCCATCTATGGGATGAGGCGGTCGAAGAAGATATCGCAGCCGTTGATCTGGAATTAGAACGATTAAATGCAGATAAAACCCATGCAGCGACACAGAAAGCCACAGTCAACAAACCTAAACGTCGACTGCTGCCAGATCATCTACACACCATCCGTATTGAGCATGAACCTGCATCAACCCAATGCAGTTGTGGCTGCCAGTTACGTCGTATCGGCGAAGATATCAGTGAAAAACTGCATTTCAGACCGGCACAGTTCTACAAGGAACAGCATGTCCGTGGCAAATGGGTCTGTGATCAGTGTGACACCCTGACTCAGCAAGCGATGCCTGCCTATGTGATTGATAAAGGCATTGCTTCACCTGAACTGCTCAGCCATGTGCTGGTATCGAAGTATGCCGATCATTTACCGCTGTACCGTCAGCGCCTGATCTATCAGCGGGCTGGCATTGATCTGTCCAGATCCACTTTATCTGACTGGATTGGTCGCTGCGGTGTGGAACTGGAACCTCTGGCTAATGCCTTAAAACAGGTGGTGTTGCAACAGCGGGTGATCCATGCCGATGAAACGCCGGTCACCATCATGCGGATGGGTGATGATGAGAAAAAACCGAAGAAAGGTTATGTCTGGGCCTATGCCACCACACAGTACAATCCAGTTCAAGCGGTGATCTATGACTTTCAGGATAGTCGTTCAGGTCAGCATGCTGAAGAGTTCCTGAAAGGCTGGCAGGGTCATCTGGTCTGTGATGATTACAGTGGTTATAAAGCACGCTTTAAATCAGGCCAGGTCATTGAGGTGGGCTGCATGGCCCATGCACGTCGTAAATTCCATGAACTGCATGTGACCGGGAAAAGTCAGGTCGCTGAACAGGCATTAGTGCTGATTCAGAAACTGTATGCCATAGAAGCAGAACTCAGGAAAAAGACGGATGGTACAGCGGAAGACCGCCGCGAATACCGACAACAGCATAGCCAACCGGTGATGCAACAACTATATGAATGGCTCAACCAACATCATCTGACGGTGCCATCGAGTTCTCCCACCGCCAAGGCCATCAATTACACTCTGAAGCGTTGGCCAGCTTTAAGCCGCTATTTGGATGATGGCAATCTACCGATTTGCAATAACTGGATTGAAAATCAGATGCGCCCCTGGGCGTTGGGACGTAAGAACTGGCTGTTTGCTGGCTCGCTGCGCAGCGGCCAACGAGCTGCCAATATCATGACTTTAATCCAGTCAGCAAAGCTGAATGGACTGGATCCGTATGCCTATTTAAGTGATGTGCTGAAAAGGCTGCCGACGCATAAAGTGACCCAAATAGAAGAATTACTGCCACACCGCTGGAAATCCGACCAAAATTAAAAAATAGGCATGGGATTCAGCGGACGCTTACGATTCTTTAACGGAATTGATTTTTCTGCTATTTAGATAATTAGATTTTATCTTTTGAGTAAGTTATTAATTTATAAAAATATTTATTAATATTTCGTGAGTATTTTATCGAAAATATAATTAAAAAATTTTAAATTTGTATATTTTTTATGTGTATCTATGATATAAAAATTAAAACGGCACAAAAATTGCTTACAAGATGTGTTTTCATAAATAGCAGTTAAAAAGAGTAGGGTAATATGAAGTTATCGGTTGGATTAAAAGTTGCAAACTCCTTGTCGCTGACACCGCAGTTACAACAAGCCATTCGTTTGCTTCAACTTTCTAGTCTTGAATTAGAGCAAGAAATTCAGATTCAACTTGATAGTAACCCCTTACTAGAGAAGGTTGAAGAGCAATCTTCGATTGAAAGTTTATCCACCTTACAAGATCAGGAACGCGATAATAAAGATTTAACGAATGAGCTGAATGCAAACCATCTTCCTGATGATTTACCTGTCGATACTGATTGGGATGATGTCTATACCCATCAACCGACGAGTCTTGGTTCCCCTGAATATGAAGAGCGTGAAGATAACCGTCAGGGACATCTTGGTCTAAAAGAACACATACTTGAACAAATCAATTTGTTGCATTTTTCTGATGTAGATCGCTTGATTGCGCATTGTATTGTTGATTCTTTAGATGAAAAAGGTTTTTTAGATGCTGAAATTGCTGAAATCACGGCATCTGTGCAGCATTTATTGGAAACTATGGATTATGAGGATGAAGTGGAAGATGATGAAGTCCTTGTTGTCTTAAAACATATTCAACATCTGGATCCTCCAGGTGTAGCATCACGTAATCTGGCAGAATGTTTATTGGTACAATTGGAAAGCTTGCCTGCCCATCAAGCTTATCGTCATGAAGCGATAACTTTACTAAATCATTATGAATTATTGATTTCGAATGAATTGCCAAAATTGATCAAACAAACGGGTTTGAATCCTGAACAATTGAAATGTGCAGTTGACTTGTTAAAGACCTTAAAAGCTTATCCGGGAATGGAGTTTGAAGAAAAGGACTCTGATTATCAGATTCCCGATGTGGTGGTCATGAAAAAGAATGATCATTGGCAAGTGCAGTTAAATCAGGATGTTATGCCTAAATTAAGGATCAACTCTTTTTATGCCAGTATGATCAAACGTGCAGATCAAAGTAACGATAATCAATATTTACGCAATCAAATGCTGGATGCCAAAAATTTTATTAAAAGTGTCGATGAGCGTCATAAAACCTTATTAAAAGTGGCCACATGTATCGTGGAACATCAAAAAAGATTTTTGGAAATAGGTGCTGAAGGGATGAAACCTTTAGTATTGCGCGATATTGCGGAAGAGGTGGAATTGCATGAGTCTACAGTCTCGCGAGTGACGACCAACAAATTTATGCTGACCCCGCGTGGCCTGTTTGAACTGAAATATTTTTTCTCCAGTCATGTGGCAACGACTTCAGGTGGGGAGGCATCTTCAATTGCGATTCGGGCAAAAATTAAAAAGTTAATTTCCGAAGAAAATCCACGCAAGCCTTTATCTGACAATATTATTGCCAATTTGTTAAAACAAGATGGCATTGATGTGGCACGTCGAACTGTCGCTAAATATCGAGAGTCGTTACATATTCCTTCATCTTCTGAACGAAAAGTCTTGATCTAATTTTTAAAATCTGATTATTCTAAGGATTCATTATGACAACATAATGAATCTTTTTTCTTTTAAAGGTGTGGTTGAAATGATTTAAAGTGTAAATTGCAGAATTCTAGGTTCTGTCAGCAGATCATTTCGGCTATGACTTTAACTAATCCTAAAGAAGGTGAGGGATAGAATTATGCAAATAACAATTCGTGGTCATCACTTAACTATCACCCCTGCAATTGAAGATAATATTCGTTTAAAATTTGCTGAAATGACCAAACATTTAGATCAGGTCAATAGTATGCAGGTGAAATTGAGCAAAGATCATCAAGTAGATAAACGATCAAGAAAAGGAAGTTTGAATCATATTGCAGAAGCAATTATTCGTGTACCGGGGGCAGAATTGTTTGCACAGGCAACAGCTGATGATATGTATACATCAATAAAAAAATTAACAGAAAAACTTAAAAGACAGTTGCATAAGCATAGAAAAATGCAGGTTGCATCCCCATCTTTAATGGCATAGTTTTGTTGCTGAACAAAAAGAGGTTTTTTATGACCTCTTTTTTTATATATTAAATGTTATAGCTTAATGATTTATTTTTCATATTTATAGTAAAATGGCAGGTTTTTACACCGTTGGTCCTATAAGAGGTCTTTGTGATGAATAGTGAACAGCTCACTGAAATTTTAAAAGCTGCTTTTCCAGAGGCTGAAGTTGCAGTTAGTGGGCAAGGCGGGAAATTTGATCTTCGCATTGTAGATGAACAATTTGAAGGCAAACGTCCGGTGGCACGCCAACAGACAGTTTATGCTCCGTTAAATTCATATATTGCCAGCGGTGAAGTACATGCAGTAACTATTCGTGCAATGACCAAAGAAGAATGGCGTAAAGCAAGCTTATTCGGAGCTTAGAACTAGATGGATAAATTTTTAATTCAGGGCGGTGTTAAGCTCGAAGGTGAAGTGCGTATTTCTGGTGCAAAAAATGCAGCACTTCCATTACTTGCTGCAATGATTCTCCCTGAAACTCCCACCACATTAACCAATGTTCCAAATCTTAAGGATGTGAACACGTTGGTAAAACTGATTGCTGGTTTGGGTGTTCAAATTTCTTATGAAGGCGATACCGTTAAAGCAGATACGTCTACATTAGATAATCAGTTTGCCCCCTATGAACTGGTCAAAACCATGCGTGCTTCTATTTTGGTGCTTGGTCCGTTATTGGCGCGCTATGGTAGTGCAAAAGTATCTCTTCCTGGTGGATGTGCCATTGGTTCACGCCCAGTCGATCAACACCTTAAAGCATTAGAAGCTTTGGGTGCTGAAATTGAAGTTGAAGCCGGTTATGTCAATGCCAAAGTCGATGGTCGTCTCAAAGGTGGCGAAGTGGTCTTTGATATGGTGACTGTGGGCGGTACTGAAAATATTCTGATGGCAGCAGTATTAGCCGATGGCGTCACAACTATCCGTAATGCAGCTCGTGAACCTGAAATTACTGATCTGGCAAAAATGCTGATTAAAATGGGTGCGAAAATTGAAGGTTTGGATACCGAGACTTTAGTGGTTACCGGTGTTGAGCATTTACATGGCTGTGAATATGCTGTAGTTGCCGACCGTATTGAAACAGGTTCATATTTGGCTGCCGCGGCAATTACCGGTGGTAAAGTAAAAACGACTCATACCGATCCGGCATTACTTGAAGCCGTTTTGGATAAGTTTGAAGAAATGGGTGCGGAAGTGACCCGTGGTGATGACTGGATTGAACTCGATATGATGGGTAAACGTCCAAAAGCTGTTAGTTTCCAGACCCTGCCACATCCAGAATTCCCAACTGATATGCAAGCTCAGCTTATGGCTGTCAACGCGATTGGTCGTGGCTTTGCTACGATTTCTGAAACGATTTTTGAAAACCGTTTTATGCATGTACCTGAATTGGCACGTATGGGTGCAAATATTCAGGTTGAAGGTAACGATGCAGTGGTTACAGGGGTGGAAAAACTTTCAGCTGCTCCTGTAATGGCGACAGATTTACGTGCTTCTTTCTCTTTGGTTTTGGCTGCGTTGGCTGCCGAAGGTGAAACCCTGATTGACCGTATTTATCATATTGACCGCGGTTATGAAGATGTTGAAGCGAAGTTACAAGGTTTAGGTGCCCAAATTAAGCGAGTAAGTTAATGAGCGATATGAGAAACGATGATCCAAACTTTGATGTTATGGGCAATTTTGATCATGGTTTAACTTTAGCATTAAGTAAGGGACGTATTTTAAAAGAAACTTTACCTCTGCTAGAAACAGCAGGAATTAATTTACTGGAAGATCCGGATAAATCCCGTAAATTGATTTTCCCAACGACCCATAAACAGGTCCGTATTTTAATTTTACGCGCTTCTGATGTACCGACCTATGTGGAAAATGGTGCAGCGGATTTGGGTGTTGCAGGTAAAGATGTGCTGATGGAACATGGCGCACAAAATGTATATGAACCATTGGACTTAAAAATTGCCAACTGCAAACTCATGACAGCGGGTAAAGTCGGTATGGTTCGTCCGAAAGGCCGTTTAAAAATTGCCACTAAATATGTGAATCTTACACGTCAATACTATGCCAGCCTGGGCGAGCAAGTCGATGTGATTAAGCTTTACGGTTCGATGGAACTTGCGCCATTGGTTGGTTTGGGTGATTACATTGTTGACGTGGTCGATACGGGTAATACCCTACGTGCCAATGGTTTAGAGCCTTTGGAAGAAATCTGCAAAGTATCTTCACGTTTAATTGTGAACAAAGCCAGTTTCAAACGTAAACAAGCACTGCTTAATCCGATTCTGGCACAGCTTGAAAAAGCAGTTGAAGAACGCGAAAGCAAAAAATAAGTCTTTTTGCATTCAGATGTGAAAAACCGTCACCCTTTGGCGGTTTTTTTATGCCTATTTTTACCATCCCGAGCTAAACAGCGAATTTATTCGATAATTCAGAAAGTAATTTCCTATGAAACTATGTGAATAGATGTGTGATTGATACCCACAAAGTTTGGGAAACAAGGTAAACTAAAGTTTTCCAATTCAAACCTTGTGGGTAAATTGATGCGACGTTTATCGACTCAAGATCAAAGCTTTAAACAGGCCTTTGCTGACTTGTTGGCTTTTGAGACAGTTAGTGATCCTGAACTTTTAAAAACCGTAGACCAAATCATTGCTGACGTACGTCTGCATGGTGATGCTCATGTTCTTAAACTCACTCAACAGTTCGATCGACATCCAGCGCATCAATTTTCTGATCTAGAACTCACTCAAGAACAACTTAAAGCAGCTTTTGACGGTTTAACAACAGAAGTTCGTGAAGCATTAGAATTGGCTGCAAACCGTATTCGTGAATTCCATCAAGCACAAAAGCAGGATGGCTGGACCTATGTCGATGCTTTAGGGAATACCTTAGGTCAAAAAATTACCCCGCTGGATCGTGTCGGTATTTATGTACCGGGTGGCTTGGCATCGTATCCATCTTCCGTATTGATGAATGCGGTGCCTGCGCATGTTGCCGGTGTGCCTGAAATTATCATGGTGGTTCCTGCGCCGAATGGTGAGTTAAATCCATTGGTATTGGCCGCGGCATATCTGGCTGGTGTGCATCGTGCATTTACCATTGGTGGTGCGCAAGCGGTTGCAGCATTGGCTTATGGTACTGAAACCATTCCCTCTGTCGATAAAATTACTGGTCCAGGTAACCGTTTCGTAGCAGCAGCTAAACGTGCTGTATTTGGTCAAGTCGGTATTGACATGATTGCGGGACCTTCTGAAATTTTGGTCTATGCTGAAGGCGAAAACAATGCCAAATGGCTGGCGATGGATCTCTTGTCCCAAGCCGAGCATGACACCGTTGCCCAAGCAGTTTTCATCACACCGGATGAACAGCTTTTAAACGACGTTGAACAGGCGATTGAAGAACATTTGGCGGCTTTGCCAAAAGCTGAAATTGCTCGTACTTCAATTGCCAATCGTGGGGCATTGGTTTTGGTGAAAGATCGTCAGGAAGCGATTGACCTCATTAACCAGGTCGCACCAGAGCATTTGGAGCTTTGCCTGGATGAATCACAAGAAATGGCTGAACAAATCCGCCATGCGGGTGCGATTTTTATGGGGCGTTATACGCCTGAAGCCATTGGTGACTACTGTGCCGGACCAAATCATGTGTTACCAACCTCGGGCACAGCACGTTTCTCATCACCACTCGGTGTATATGATTTCCAGAAGCGTTCCAGCCTGATTATGTGTTCGCAAGAAGGCGTGAAAACTTTAGCGAAAACAGCCGATATCTTGGCGCAACAGGAAAACCTGGATGCCCATGCACGTTCAGCACGTTATCGTTATCAGTAATGAATCATAGGCTAGATAGAAAAAATCTGGTTTTCTAAAATTATAAACCTCTCCCTAACCCTCTCCTGAAAGGAGAGGGGAACTCATATGATGAGAATGACTTTGACGTTTGATTCTATCTTCATGAGGTGTAGATTCCGCTCCCTGAGTGAGCTTTAAAGATTGCTTTAAAGCAAAGCGCAAGAGAGGTTAGGAGAGGGAAATAAGAGAAAATAAAATGTTGACCATGACCACTGAAAAAATGCGTTTTTGGAGTCCTGAAGTACGTGAACTCGAACCTTACGTACCCGGTGAACAACCCAAAATCCAAAACTTATTAAAACTCAATACCAATGAAAATCCCTATCCGCCATCACCAAAAGTGGTCGAAGCGGTTCAAGCGGTATTGGCCAATTCAGCAGATGTATTACGTTTATATCCTGATCCAGATGCTTCCGAGCTAAAACAGGCGATTGCTAAACAACAAAAAGTTGCTGTTGAAAATGTCTTTGTGGGCAATGGTTCTGATGAAGTCTTGGCACATATTTTTAAAGCATTTTTTGTCCAAGAGTTGCCAGTGCTTTATCCGGACATTACCTATAGTTTTTATCCGGTTTACAGTCAGTTCTTTGGGGTAAAAACCAAAGTTTTGCCATTGAATGATGATTTTGAAATTGTGGTGGATGATTATAAACAAGCCAATGGCGGGATTATTATTACCAATCCGAATGCGCCGACCAGTATCGCACTGGGTTTGTCAGCCATTGAAGATGTGCTTCAGGCCAATCCAGATTCAGTGGTCGTCATTGATGAAGCTTATGTGGATTTCGGTGCTGAATCGGCGGTAAAACTGGTTGAGAAATACGATAACTTGGTGGTTTGCCAAACTACATCTAAGTCTCGTTCACTGGCGGGATTACGTGTCGGTTTTGCCATTGCACAGCCACATCTCATCGCTGCCCTTGAAGCGGTGAAGAACAGTTTTAACTCTTATCCGATCGATCGTTTTGCGATTGCAGCAGCTGTAGCATCTTTTGAAGATCAAGAATACTTCGAAGCGCAAAATGAGAAAGTGATTGCAAGCCGTGAAAAGTTGGTTGCCCAATTGGCTGAGCTTGGCTTTAAAGTTTTGCCATCGAGTGCAAACTTTATTTTTGCGTCATTAGCGAGTAGAGATGCAGCTGAGCTTGCTGCTGAATTGCGCGAACGTGGCATTATCGTACGTTATTTTAATAAGCCCCGTATCAACCAGTTCCTGCGTATTACCATTGGTACCGACGAGCAAAACCAGCGTTTAGTCGATACCTTGAGAAATGATATTTTAGCTTAATTAAACACCTCCCTTGCGGAGCAGTGCTCCTCACCTTTTATAAAGGGAGGAGGGATTTGAAGTCAAAAAAGCGATTCTCAGGAATCGCTTTTTTGTTGATTTGGCTTATACCAGGTATTAAGCAAATCCAGCATGGCAGACACTTTATCAAAACATTCCTGATATTCGGCATCGCAATCTGATGCAATGGTGATCCCTCCGCCAGCCCAAACAGAAATATCATTCTGATATTTTTGAATTGAGCGAATCAAAATATTCCATGAACCTGTACCATCAAAATTAAAATACCCCATCGAACCACAGTAGGCACCACGTGGAGCACCTTCAAGTTCCTCTATAATTTGCATGGCACGAATTTTGGGAGCGCCTGTGATTGAACCGCCCGGAAGAGCTGACATCAGAACGTGAAAAGGATTGATATCTTGCCTTAATCTAGCAGTGACTTCACTCACCATATGATGAACTTGATTAAATGACTCAATTTCAAAAAGTTTTGGTGTTTTAACAGAGCCTGTTTCAGCGTATACGCTCAAATCATTACGCAGTAAATCAACAATCATTACATTTTCGGCTTGGTCTTTTTTAGAGTGAATTAAGCTTTGCTTGGATTGCTCATCTTGCGCAACATCTGAATATCTGGGCATAGTGCCTTTAATCGGTTTTGTGGTGATTTTCCGATTTGCTTCAAACTTGATAAACAGTTCGGGAGAGCAGCTTAATAATTCAAAATCATTGATTTTGAGATAACCTGAATAAGGTGCATCAGTCAATTGCCAAAACGCTTCTGCTGTATCTAACAACAAACCTTGTGCTTTGGTTGTAAATTCTTGAGTTAAATTAATTTGATAACAGTCACCTGCCCGAATGTAATCTTGAATCTGATTAAAGGCATTCACATACTGTTTTTTAGTCCAGCGTGCGGTACAAGGTCGAGTGAGGGTGAAATTTTGATTTTCTTTACTTGGCTTGTTTTTGTTTTGCAAGGCATTTTGAAGTACCTGAAAGATCGCTTCAGCCTCATGTTCATGACTAAAAAAGGTCCAGCCTTGATCGGTCAGTTTAATATAGCTGCAATAAATGCCTAAAAATAAAGAGGGCTGGTTCTTGGATTGAATATTGACGTGTTGTTGGGCAGCTTCATCATAACTGATAAAACCGATTAAACCACCATTGAAATCGGAGGTGTGATTTTGCAAATCCTGCTTAAAAAATTGATTGAAATCAATTGGTTCATTTTTTTGTTGATATTTGTTTAACGATGTTCTGGTAAATTTCTGAATTTTGTTATTTTGCATCAGCATATATTCAGAAGCCAAAATTGCAATGACAGGTTGCTTTACATTTTTTAAGTAAACCACATGGTTAAGATGCGATAAGCATAAAAGAATTTCAGTAGGATTAAGCTGTTGCTTGGTTAGCAATTTTTGAAAAAAAACAGGCTCATTCATACGACGTGACTTAATAAATTCGATACATAGATGGTCTATTCTATAACATTGTTGATGCATAAAAACTGTAAATACCGTTTATCGGTAACATGCAGATTGCGACCAACAGCAGTTGAACAAAAAATGACACAGAGATAACTTAGCTAGGGCAAACCAGCTGCTCAAGGAAAGCCTCACTATTGTCAAAAAATAAAAAACAATTAGTGAAATCGAGTAGTTAACAATCAAAAAAATAATACTCTTGGGAGAGTACGAAATGAAAAAATTTACTAAACTTGCTTTAGTTTCTTCATTAGCAATTAGCGCAAATGCGATGGCAATGCAAGCAATGGATGATGCTTCATTGGGTGCTACTACTGGTCAAGATGGTATTAACATCGGGATCGGTATTTCTAGAATTACGATCGATAAATTATTCGTTCATGATAATGATGGTTTAAGTACTAAAGATGCTACTGGTACAGTTATTCCTACTACTGCTTTAGGCGGTACTGGTAATGCGGGTGCTATTTCAATCAAGGGTGCAAAAAACTCAGAAACAATTACATTAACCAATGGTGGTACCATTGATCGTAAAGACCAAGGTATTTTTATTGGTGCAAACTACCAATCATTATTAGCTACTGGTAACCTTGCTGATTTGCAAATTGATAGCGATGCTGGTTCAGGGAGTGGTAATACAGCATTTATCAACATTGCAGCTCAAGTTTCTGGTTTGGAAATCCATATTGGTGAGATTGGTGTAACAGCATCTGGTGCAAATGATCCTGCTGTTAATATCCGTCGTGGCGGTAATGATTCTAACTACAATGCGATTTTAAGTGGTTTGTCTGTTAAAACAGGTAAAATGACTGCCAATATTCAATTGGGTGCAGCGCCTCAAGGTGCCATGATTAAATTGGATTCTGTAATGCAGGGTGGTCTTGAAATCAAGAACCTAGGTATTTTAGATAATTCAACAAATGGTGCTGTGGTTGCAGTTCACCCAACTGCTGGTCCAATTAGTACTACAGGTCCAGGGGAAATCTTTATTGAAAGCATTAAAGTTGCTGATGCCAATTCAACAAACTTAACTATGAAAGCAAGTGTAAGTGTATTTGGTGAGTCGGCAGCGAATAAAGGCTTTGTGCGTATTGTAAGCACAAATGACAAAATTGATAATTATGTTAAAGGCATTCATTTAGGTAGCCGTACTGCTGGTTCTATTGGTGATGTAGAAGTTCAAGGTTTGCAAACATTCTACGGTGCTAGTTATGATAAAGGTTCTATGATTAGTATTTCTGGTCATTAATTTCGAATTGAAAAAAGCGCGTGAAATCACGCGCTTTTTTTTACAAAAATAATGTTAAATTTTTCAAATAAACTAAAAAAAAGCTGTTTTTTTTTATAAAAAAGGTTATCTTCCTTTTTACATGGATGTAGAGTAATAACTCTAGAAAAATAATGAGCAAAGGCACGTCATGCCGATAACTAGAAAAGTCAGAAGATATGTTAGAGATCGCGTTAGGCTCGGCATTGATGTATTACGCTGCCAAAGAAGCCTTTGAAATTAAAAAAAAGCCAGCGGAAGCTGTGTATTACACTGAAACCTTAGACTCTCGCCAAGATTCATTCACTCGAATGCATAGAGAAGCAGTCCTCATTAAACCTGCTGTAGAAGATCAATTTAGGGGTATTGTACATCAAGCTTATGACTATAGCTGTGGATCAGCAGCATTAACGACCTTGTTAAATGGTTATGTTGATGTTGGTGTAACCATGACAGAACAACAAGTTATGAATGGTTTGCTTAAATTTGGTGAGACCGAGAAAATCGTCGAGCGACGTAGTTTTTCCTTACTTGATATGAAACGCTTTGTCGGAGCAATCGGTTTCGAAAGCGGGGGATATAAAGGCGAATTTTCCGATTTAGTGAAACAGGGACAACCAGCCATTGTGCCAATTTCTTATGCAGGATTTAAACATTTTGTGGTGTTTAAAGCATACAAGAATGGCCGTGTTTATGTAGCTGACCCTGCAGTGGGTAATATTAGTTTCGATGAAACACGTTTCAAGGATATCTGGGAAAACAACACCCTATTTTTAATTAATGTCGCACCTGAAAAGAGAAAAAGTTTATTAGCACTTCAGGATACAGACTTACGACATGTCGAAGATGCAACTGTCAATCGCTATGCTTTCGTTAACATGCAATATCCGCAGTTCTATATGGATAAAATTGCCAATAAGGCATCAACGATTCGTTTAGACAAGAATTTAAATGAAGACTCGGAAAAATTTGGGGAATCGACATATAATTTTTTACGTCTTTATTACAAAAGTAAATAAAGTATAAAAGTAAGTAGATTAAAAAAATAAAAATGGTGGGATGGAATATGAATCGTAAATGGATGAACAAAACTTTATTGGCTTTGAGTGTTCAAATGGCAATAGGGGGGGTATATGCAGCTGAAGAACCGGCACTCGGAGAATACGAGGTTGTAGATCAGCAGGAAACAGAAGTTCAATCTACAGCATCACAGTCTGCAAATGTACAACCTGAAGTAACCGCAAATGTTCAAGTGGAAGAGTCAGCACTCGGTGAATATGAAGTGGTTGATGAACAGGTTGAAGAGCCAGCAGCAACCTCATCTGCCGATAGTGCTCCAGCGGCACAGCCACAACCTGTTAATGCAAATGAGCAAGCTTCTTCTGCTTTACAGCAGCAAGAAGGGGATGCAAGTAAAGAAGCTAACTTACAAGAAGTCTTTACCTCAAATGAAAGACAATATTCTTTAATTAAAAAAGGTGAGATTTCATCTTATTACGATATTGATTATACCTATTATCGTGATACACAGATTGATGCTGAAATGGCGAGTGGACAACTGTATCAACTCCGTGTTCAAGAAAATGCGACCCATTCTGTTACCAATACATTTACTGCGCAGTATGGCATTCTAGATAATTTAACCTTTACGGCTTCAGTACCTTTAGTCGCTAAAACAGATTTATTAAAAGATACTTCTACAGCAGGTCTAGGTGATATTTCTTTTGGTACGCGTTGGGAGCCTTTCCCTCTAAAAGCTGGCAGACTACCCCTGATCTTATTCGGTAATATTTCTACTAAAACTGGTGATAGTCCTTATGAAATTAATGCGACTAATGATCTAGCAACCGGTAAAGGTTATTACTCTGCAGGGATTGGTGCAAGTACGCGTAAATATATCGATCCAGTGGTATTGTTTGCTTCCGTATCTGCCAATTATGGCTTTAAAGAAACGGGTTTAAATCAACGTCGTGGTTTACGAGTACTGGATGAGTTTCAACCTGGGATCAGTGGAGGTTTTGCTTTAGGTTTTGCCTATTCATTTAACTATGATGTGTCTATGACGATGTCATATCAGCAAAGTTTTAATACCGGTTCAGAATTTACTTATACTTCGGGTGAGAGTTATTCACCAGCTGACCAGACCAGCTCCACTTTAGCAATTTCATTGGGTGTTCGTGTTTCACCTGAAACTATTGTCAATGGGACTGTGGGTATAGGCCTGACAGAAGATGCGCCAGATGTATCTTTAGGTTTGTCATTCCCACTGGATATTTTAGGTTTCGGTAAGAAACTACGCTAAGAGGGTAGTCGTATGTATAAGATTCGACTTCGCCCGTTAGCTGCAGCAATTATCGTCTCGGGCTGTTCAAGTGCAACTTTCGCTCAATTAGGTACTAACTTATCTGTTGATGTCAGATCATTGAGTATGGGAAATGCGGTTACTGCAGATCCTCCTGGTATTAGTGCAATTCATTTTAACCCTGCAGCTTTGACCAAAATTGAAGGTCTGCAAACCGATGTGCAGGGGATTCTTGCTAATTTTGATATCCAACGGGAATTTTCTGTTCCTGCTGGTTATAACGTATTTGGCTATTCAGATGACCCGATGGTGTGTAATGACGGGCCAGAGATTTCTTCCGATTTATGTACAGACTTTAAAGGCACAGTGAATGGGGATGTTGAATACGTCAGTCTATACGTCCCAGTATTAAAAAAAATGGTGGATCTTGGTGAAGGTCTACCCATGGCTGCACCTACAGCAGGTATTGCTTACAATCCACCAGGTTCAAAAACAACTTTTGCAACTGCAATGTATGCACCTTTGGTTGCCGGTTTTGGTGCGGAAAATGGCAATCCTGCGAATTACATGGGGCAACAGGTTGCTCTAGAAAGGATTACCTATTTATCTCCATCTATTGCCTATCAAGTGAATGATGAGTTATCCGTGGGTGCTTCTATAGGTATGTCATACCAAGCCATTGGTTTAAAAACGGATTTGCGTTTTCCCAATGAATTAATTGGTATGTTACGAATGATTGATGAGGTCGTTTGTACACCTTTTAAAGAAAACTCGGACATTATTACTGACATTCTGTTGTTAGGTATATGTAATGCCCAAGAAGGTATGAACCCATTTGGCAGGTTCGGGCAAATGCAGCTTGCTCTGGAACAATCACTTAGCCCAAGTTATAACCTGGGCGTATTGTGGGAACCGACTGAGGATTTTAGCTTTGGTATGGTATATCAAAGTGCGGCAAAAATGCGTTTGAAAGGTAAATATCACATTGATAACGCAAAGGCACCACGTGAGCTGATCAATGGTTTAATGTCATCTCCTACAGGTCAAATTCTTGCGGCAATTTTGGGGTTTCCTAATAATATTCCTGCAAGTGAGTCAGGTCTGGTTTCAATGGATTTTGAATATCCAGCCCATTTTCAAGCAGGAATAAAATATAAGCTTTTACCTGATTTACAAGTCAATTTTGATGTGGGCTGGACAGACTATAAAGCGTGGGACAAGTTTAAATTTGAATTTGACCGACAAATTTCAGCATTAAAAATTGCCAAATTACTTTCTGAAAATATTGGTGATTCTTCTCTGGCACTTCCACTGCAATTTACTTCACCTTGGAATTATGGGATAGGTCTGGAATATTCTGCAACAGATCGTCTGAAATTACGTGCCGGATATGAACCGCGTACTAGTGCAATTCCTGATAATAAGCGAAATACAATGGTGCCGATTAACAATGCACAATTGTTCGGCTTGGGGGTAGGTTATCGTTTCGATGCAGATACCGATCTGGATTTATCGATTGGTTTCTTACGCAGTAAAGATAACATTCCAGCAAATACCAGTAGTTTAGCAAACCAAACGGGTGTGAATAATATTCTACTAAATCCATATGCAGGTTTAAATGTTAAAACGAATACCAAAGTCACAATTTTAGGCTTGAACTATAGAACACGATGGTAGAGAAATTGAAAATAATGAAAGGGAATTTATGGGTGAAATCGATACTTACGCTATGTGTGGTGCAGTTATCTTTTTCTCATGCGGGAGAGTTTTACACCATTATTGGGCCAGATGGTAGGCCTATGGTCGTGCAACAAAAATCTGCGCCCAAAAATAAAGAAACTGAAGGAAGTAAATCTTCCTCAGTAGAGAGGAGAGTTCAAGAAACTCACTCGGTCACTCATTCCCCCAATAATCAGCCAGACATCAAGGTTATTACAACTCAAACTACAACATTATCGCAATTACCGGTGAAAAATAAAGTAGCAATCCAAAGCCTTACAAAAAAAGCTTCTACCCAAGTAGATACAGCTAAAATACCGCAATCGACCTATCTAGAACCTGAAACTGAGAAAAAGCAAAAAGTTTTAGCACAGCCTCAACCCCTGCCTAAAACGGTGGAAGAAATTGTACCTCTCGCTACCAGTACGCCTAAAGAACTGAAAGAAGCTAAAGATGCAGAAAACTATGTCACGGTTGATGGTACGCAATATATAAAAAATGAATACCTGGAAGACAAGGAATTTAATCTGGAAGGGAAAAAACGTTTTTATGCTATGCCGGAAGGCATCATTGATACCAAGCATGGAGCGACACGCTTACAAATGGTCGAGCGTGAAAAAGGGGTGAGTAAATCTCTGCTGCAATCATTTTTTAAAAAGAATCAAAAACAGGATAGTGGTCCTATTACCTTGTCATCGACTTATTACCGGGTTTCCCAGGCTGATGCTGTGAATAGTTTAGGTCAACAATGTATTCAGGACAAAAAAATTAAAAATGCGAAAACAGTCAGTCTGGATAAGGAAGTCAATGTCTGGCCACGTGCACCATTAAAAGAGCATTTTGATTTTGAAATTGTGAAGATTTCCAATGCAATTCAGAATGTGCAGATTAACTCTTATGCTTCGCGACAACAGAATCCGACCTTTTATTGGCCATTTGTGGTTTTTCTAGATACCAATGGATGTGTACTTGAGGGAGCAGGAGGCTTTAAAAATCATGAAACTGCCGAGTCATTTACTAGCCATGAAAAAATTGAAGGAATCATTCATATTCCTTCTCAAAGCCGATATATGTTGTTGACTCCTTTAGCCAGTGCGATAGATCTAGAAAACAAAGCACTCACCAATCAGGGTCAATTAAAATTAATAGCAATTCGCTAAGGATATAAGAAGAGAACTCGGATGAAAAATAAATATTTACTCCCTTTTGCCCTCACCACATTGATGGCAGCTTTAACGGGGTGTGGTGGTGAAAGTGCCAATGTTATTCCTGAAGTTTATGAAGGTAGTACAACGAATGGAACGTGTACGATAGGTGCTAGTGGATGTCTTGGATTTGCCTTGGATTATCCATTAAATGGATTAAATTTTACTTGTAGTAGTGATACTAAAAATAGCTTTGTAACCACTTTAGATTTGAAAGATGGAGCAGCAACCGGGGCATGTAAAGTCGGTGACAAAATTACTTTCTTCCTGAAGGGGGAAAAAGATAAGCAAATTAATTTGGGAACGCTAGACCTAAATAAAATTGCCAAGGTAAGTACTTCACAATTGCCTCGTTTGACTATTTTGGACATTGCCTCCGGAATTTCTGGTACACCAGCTAAGTCTCTGGATGCCAGTGATAGCACCGTGAAGGTCGCTATGCGGTTGGCAAAAATATTACAGGCACTTGCGCTACAAAATGGGGGGATTGCTGATCCAGCCGATATCCAAGCCTTATATATTACGGATCAAATGCGGGTAGATTTGGAGAGAATCAGTCAGTCAATTCCTCAAGAAACCTTTGCAAATACCACAGATTCCGATTTTGAATTATTGATCCAACCTTGGATTAATATTTCAAATATAACCAATGAGCAGGCATTTTCTACTGTCAGTATGTTGATGAATATTGCGAATGCCGGGGTATATCAACCGGAATTTTCATTATTTTCAACCTCTGGAGTGATTAGTAGTTTAAGTGGTTCAGATGGTTTAGTTGGTTGTAATAAAGATACGTGTAATCCTCAGGACAGCTCAACGCAGCATCTGTTAGGACATTTCATGTTGATTACCGATCGTGACGGTTATACTTTTGGTAGTGGCATACAATGGCGTGGTCCAGGCATCAGTGGCACTTCGACATTAGGTGGATTAAATACCAAATTGCTGACCACCACCCGACCGATTCGAATGACTGCAAATGCACAAGAGCATTGGATTAATCCGGTAACCAAGAAAATTGATCAAAATTTTGATTTTCAGGTCGATCAAGTCACTACACCTTTAAGTATTTATCAGGGCACTTTATATAATGATTATATGATTGCCGGCAAAGAAGCATTCTATAAGTTGCTTACTAGGAAAACAGAAGTCACTGCAGCTGATAAGCTGGATTTTGGTCTATGGAGGCAGACCATTGGCAGCGAAAATTTTAATGGTACACTCGATTTATATAAAACCTTTCCTATCACTTATCTAGATAAAAGGGTTTTTAAATCCATTAATAATGTGAAATCTGGCGAAGCTTATATATTCCCGATGTACGCAAATTTGACCTTTAAATTTACCGATACCAGCGTGAAAGACGTTGTATTGGGAATAGTGATTGATGAAAAAGGCAACATTCGAACCAATATGAAGCCTGGTTATACTGAAGATGATATGAGTACTGCTTTGGATCAGGAGTTGGCTTCAGGAAAAAGCGCTTGTGATACCACAGGCTTTAATTCATCCACTTATATAGACCAGTATGGAGTTCAACAATACCGGATTGGTACAGTTTCTCGTGCTTTCACCAATGATAAGAATATTTCCTTGCGTATGGTATTGGCAAATGCAAACTTGAAAAAAATTGACGGTGCTTTAGTGGGAATGAATACCAATATCAAGACTTCAACATCTGGTGATAGTATTGTGGTGGGTGGTGCTTTACTTAATGTAGCTAACTTATTAAATCTTACTTCGGGTGCGGCTGATATTACATTTAAAGACTCTGCTGTTGGTACGGTAAAATGGGCAAACTCATTATCAAGTTTCCAGAAAGTTTATAATACCAATAATACATCGCACACTTCTCAAGATGCAGATCTTGCGAAGTTAAGTGGAGGCAGTTTAACTTTTGCTTTGGCTCCGTGTTATACAGTCAAAAAGAAGTAAGCAAAAAATAAAGCCCATCATATGATGGGCTTTTTATTAAATTGCAAATTTATCGCATCTTTAACCAGTATGATCTAAGCGGGTACCTAAAGTTTCTAAATGCATGCTGAATGAAGCAGTTTTACGATCCTCAAAATAATGTCTTAAGGTCCGTTCTACGCTGGGAAAAGCCAGTTCAGACCAAGGAATTTCATGTTCATCAAATAAACGCGACTCAATGGTTTCTTCACCAGCACCGAATATGCCATTGACGAGATTAGCCTTGAACAGAACGTAAATTTGTCCAATTCGGGGAATATTGTACATACAGTAGAGCTGTTCGATTTCGACTTCAGCTTCAGCCTCTTCGCGGGTTTCTCTGGCAGCGCCCTGTTCCATGGTTTCAAACAGTTCCATATAACCTGCGGGCAGGGTCCATAGCCCATAACGCGGTTCAATGGCACGGCGGCACAGCAAAACCTTATTTTCCCACAGCACCAGTGCTCCGCAAATAACTTTGGGATTGACGTAATGAATATTGCCGCAATCTGTACAAACGCGGCGTAATTGATGGTCGCCGAGTGGAATTTTTTCCGTTGTTTTATGTCCGCAAATTACACAGAAATTCATATTCATCGTCAATGATAAAGGTGTTGATCAGCATAACTGAAAAATGCAACTTTGGCATCATTTCTATCCTTTGGAATAAAAATTCAGCTATGATGAAATAAAGCATGAGGCAGGAGCAGTAGCGCATGGATGACTACTCATTAATACAATTATTACAGCACAGGTTACGCTTTTCTACACGTATCAAGCCTGCTCATGCAGCTGTACTGATTGCCATTACTGATGAGTCTGATCCCAAAGTTTTGCTCACGCGCCGTTCTTTATATTTATCCAATCATGCCGGGGAAGTTTCTTTTCCGGGGGGGAAAAGAGATCCGCAAGATACCAGTAATATTGTGGTGGCTTTGCGCGAAGCCTATGAAGAGACCGCACTGAATCCATTTGATGTGCAACTGATTGGCGATTTGCCCATGCAAAAAGCCCGCAACGGGATGCTGGTCAAACCTGTGGTCGGGCTGATTCCGCCTGAAGTGGAACTTATTCCTCAACCAGCTGAAATTGATCGAATCTTTTTTGCATCACTGAGTAGCTTAATGAATGCACCGCCCATTCCCTATGAGGTGCGTTATGCTCATCAGTCTTTGTATTTTCCCAGCATGCGTGTGGAAAATGAGGTGGTTTGGGGATTGACGGCACGAATGTTGGTTTCACTGTTTCAGTATGGTTTGGATTATCAAAAGGAATGGCCATTTTTATTAAATTCGCCCACTTTTCATAGCAATAAGATTAAATACGGTAAATAAGGAATTTCACCTCATGATTTATAAATTTAAAGGATATACACCTCAAGCAACGCATCAACCTTGGGATGGCTGGGTGGCAGATAATGCGACCGTTATCGGCCAGGTAGAAATGGGCAAGCAGGTCAGTGTCTGGTTTGGCGCCGTGATTCGGGGCGATAACAGTAAAATCACGTTAGGGGATTTTACCAATGTGCAGGAAAATGCCGTTTTACATACCGATGCAGGTATTGAAATGCATATTGGAAGCTATGTCACGATTGGCCATCAGGCCATGTTGCATGGCTGCACCGTAGGAGATAACACGCTGATCGGCATTAACAGCGTGATTTTAAATCATGCCGTGATTGGTAGAAATTGTATTATTGGTGCTAATGCCTTAATTCCAGAAGGTAAGGTGATTCCGGACAATTCTGTGGTCATGGGTTCGCCAGGTAAAATCGTCAAAACGCTGGATGAGGCGGCTGAAGCCAAATTAAAAATGAGTGCCATGCACTATGCCGAGCATTTCAAAAATTTTCAGCATTTAGAGTCGGTTGAACTGTAATTTGAAACGAGATATTCAGCCAAGCGAGAGCTTGGCTTTTTTGTATCCTGCAGATGGAAAATCTCGCCTCGCACGCATGAGTGGAGTATGATATCCGACGTTTTTTATATTTAAATAAATTAAGGTTGTGCATGAAGTTGCTGGCATTGGAAACTGCCAATGAGCAGTGTTCCATTTCTATTGTAGATGACACTCAAGAATTATTTTTTCAATTAGATGCGCGAGCAAAAGCACAAACGCAAACGATTCTCCCAATGATTGAACAGGCTTTTACCCAGCTTGGATTGTCTGCTGCTGACTTAACTGCAATTGCATTTAGCCGTGGTCCTGGTTCTTTTAGTGGGGTACGTATTAATGCTGCCGTGACTCAGGCCCTGGCATGGGCCAATGATCTACCTGTTGTTCCTGTTTCAACCCTGCAAGCTCTGGCACAGGCAGCATACCGTGTGGCAGGTTTAACCGCAGTGACTGCAGTACTGGATGCGCGTATGAATGAAGTCTATATTGCGAGTTTTCAGCTGGATCAGCAGGGTATTATGCAGGCTGTGGATACAGAGCAACTGTTAAATTATAGTGCTGCCAGTCAGGCCGTCAGATTTGAACTTGTCGGTTCAGGTTCAGCTTTAATTCAGCCTGAAGCTATAGAATTTAAAGAGATTGTTGCCACAGCACAAGATATTGCACAAATTGCACGTATTGCTGCATTACAGCAGCATTGGGTTGCAGCTGAAGAAGCACTACCAGTGTATTTACGTGATAATGCGTGGAAAAAAATTCCAGAACAAATTAAAGCAACTTAAGGTTAGATATGGATCTTTTATTATTATTTAAAGCGGCCATCATGGGCTTGGTAGAGGGGATTACTGAATTTCTACCGATTTCAAGTACCGGGCATTTAATCTTAGCAGGTCAGCTTTTAGATTTCTGGACCATTGAAAAAAGAGATATGTTTGCGGTTGCAGTGCAGATTGGTGCAATTGCAGCGGTGATTTACGAGTACTGGGGCAAACTTTGGGGCGCTTTAATCGGTGGCTTAAAAGGTCAAGAACAGGGCCGCCGTTTAAGTATTAACTTAATTATTGCTTCAATTCCAATCATCATTATCGGCTTAACGTTTGGCGATATCATCAAAGCCTACTTGTTTAATGCAATTACTGTCGCGATTGCCTTAATTGTGGGTGGTTTTATTATTTTATGGGCTGAACGCCGTCCGCATAGCATTGAAACTCAAGAAGTAGATGACTTGACCTATAAGCAAGCGACTTTAATTGGTTTGATTCAATGTTTAGCCTTATTCCCAGGGACTTCACGTTCAGGCTCAACCATTATCGGGTCTTTATTTTTAGGTGTATCACGTAAAGCAGCAGCAGAATTTTCCTTCTTTCTGGGTATTCCTGTATTAATGGGTGCTGGTTTACTCGATATGTATAAAATGAGGGCTGATTTGCATAGCAATGATATGGCTGTTCTAGCAGTGGGTATTATTGTGGCATTTATTTCTGCACTTATCGTGATTCGTGCATTAATTCGCTATGTATCGAAACATGATTTCACTGCATTTGCATACTACCGCATAGGTTTTGGTCTGTTTATTTTGGCAACTTGGTGGACAGGCTGGGTTTCTTGGTAATGCATTTGTTTACAGAAGTTCAGTTTCAAGCACAAGCACAGCAGTATTCTACTGTGCTTTCTTCACGTGGTGTCAGTGTAAATGTTGAGATCATTGAAAAGTTGAATGCCCGATTTTTACGTTTAAATCCGGAACTGGCTTTATGTGTAGATGAATCGGGATTGTGGTTGTGTGCCAATGGCATGAAGATGCAGCCCGACTGGAAAGCTGAAGTGCCGCGTTTAAAACGCTCATCGTTAAAATCTGAAATGATTGCACGCGCCTGTAATCTGGGTGAAAAGCCTACATTAATTGACGCGACTGCCGGTTTAGGTCATGACAGTTTGTTAATGGCACATTTGGGTGCTGAAGTCACCCTGGTTGAACGGCATCCGATCTTGTTTACCTTACTGGAAGACAGTAAAAACTATGCGCAAAATGATGCTTTTCTTAGTTCAGTAGTGTCACGAATTCATCTGGTTTTCTCTGATTCTGCCGATTACCTAACCCGGCAGGCGGAACAGAAACGTGTGGTAGATGTGGTTTATCTTGATCCGATGTTTCCGCAGCGTGACCAGAATCAACAAGCCATTAAAAAACAGGCACAAGTGAAAAAACAGATGCAATTATTACATCTGTTATTGCCCGAACATGGGGAAATGGATCTGGGTGATAATCTGTTAACTTTGGCAAAAAAAGTGGCAAAACGTGTGGTGGTGAAGCGGCCGCGTCTGGCTGTCTATTTGGCTAACCTGGAACCGGATCATCAATGGCAGGGAGATGCCTGTCGTTTTGATGCCTACTTTCAGCATCATTTTCCCGAGTAGTTTGGTAATTGTTTCAATAATGTGCATTAATTTGTTATATAGTCCCAAAGCAGCATTGATAAAAATTCCATCAAGCATAAACTTAGAGTGTAAACTCGCGAGCTAAAGCCCCCCGAAAATCTTATGATCGACTTTAAACCCTCCATCAATTTTTGGCATGATTTTAAGAGCAACCAAACTGCCGGGATGTGGCTTTTTCTGGGTTCACGCCGATCTTTGCAAATTGTACGTCCCTCGATTCTACAACTGATTTTTTGGGGAATTTTAGGCGGCAGTGCCAACAGCTTATTCAGTTGGCTCAGTGCGGAGGAGATGGGGGAGTTTAACCCGCAAGGCCTGATCAGTTATGCTTTATGGCCTTTTATTGCACTCATCGTCGGTATTTTTCTTTCCCAGCGGATCAATAATCCACGTTTGATGCTGGTACCTGCCTTGTTGTGGCTGGTACTGGATACCCATATCGCCTTATTGCAAAGTCTGATCCAGTATCTGGGCCTTATTGATGTATTGCCTTATATATTGTATGACTATTTGCCGACTATCTTTATGGTGCTGTTCGTCTGGCAGAGCTTGGCGGTGGTATGGGTCTTTTCCCGTGAGCTGAAATGGCCATGGTGGGAGCGGGCACTGATTGTCGCTGCGACACTGTTCACCCTTGTGGTGTGGCAAATGTCGGTGAAAAGCCAGCCGATCTGGAAAGTTGAAGAAAGCCCGCCGACATTTGCCGAAGATGCTTTTTATGCCCAGAACCGGATCTTGAACAAGTCGCTGGAATCGATACAGTATGGGGAGTTTGCCCAGTCGCACTGGTACTTTTTAGGCGTTGCAGGGGCAGGTTATCAGGATGTTTTTAAGTCGGAAGTTGAACGGATTAAAGAACAGTTTGATACCCGTTTTGGGACTTTTGGCCGTTCATTGGCCCTGATTAATAACCCTGAAACCCGCACTCAAATGCCGATTGCTTCACGCACCAGTATGGAAATGGCTTTACGCCGTATCGGGCAGCAAATGAATAAAGAAAGTGATGTGTTATTTTTATACATGACTTCACATGGTTTGCCGAACCAGTTTGAAATGGAAAATGACCCGATTGATTTAAATGATGTCGATCCTAAATGGCTTAAAGATACTCTGGATAAATCAGGCATCCGTTGGCGGGTAATCGTAATTTCAGCCTGTTATTCGGGGAGTTTTGTTCCCGCTTTGCAGGATGATAATACCTTGATTATTACCGCATCTGCGGCTGATCGTGCATCGTTTGGCTGTTCGAATGAAGCGGATTATACTTATTTTGGACGGGCTTTCTTTGATCAGGCCATGCGCGAGCAGATGTCTATAGAAAGTGCTTTTGAGCAGACCAAAAA
Source organism: Acinetobacter sp. CS-2 (assembly GCF_016599715.1). Lineage (NCBI taxonomy): Bacteria > Pseudomonadati > Pseudomonadota > Gammaproteobacteria > Moraxellales > Moraxellaceae > Acinetobacter > Acinetobacter sp. CS-2. Next base: position 2,546,900 of record NZ_CP067019.1, on the reverse strand, counting down.
AACAGTGGCACAATGGGAAACAGCACAAGGATTTGAAGCCTCTGAACCGCAATGGTCAATTGGCAAGAATATGGAATTTATGTTGCCGCAACTTGAGCAACGCTTATTTCCAGCTACAACTCAGACAGATATGAAAATAGAAAGCCCACAATTAAGTGTGGCAGCACAATAAGGAAAATAACGATGGAATTAATGCAAGCGAATCGATGCTTTGATGGGGAACAGCGAATTTATGTTTTTAATTCCAAGAGCTTAAAAGGGCAGGCGAAATTTGGAATTTTCTTGCCCCATCAGGCCTTAACAGGTCAGCCTTGTCCCGCCCTGTTTTATCTGGCAGGTCTGACTTGTACTGAAGAAACTTTTGCAATTAAAGCCCATGCGCAACGTTTGGCAGCACAGCTGGGTTTGATTCTGATCAGTCCGGATACCTCACCCCGAGGCGAGCAGGTCGCAGCAGGGGATTCCTGGGACATCGGTCAGGGTGCCGGATTTTATATCAATGCTACTCAGGCACCGTGGGCTGAGCATTATCAAATGGAAAGCTTCATTGCCGATGAGCTTTATGCTGTGGTGATGCAAAACTTTCCACTGCAAGCGGATGCGATAGGCATCTTCGGGCATTCTATGGGCGGACATGGTGCGCTGACACTGGCATTTAAATACCCGGAAAAATTTAAATCGGTATCCGCTTTTGCTCCGATTTGCGCACCGAGCCAATGTCCGTGGGGTGAGAAAGCCTTTTCCAATTATTTAGGTGCTGACCAGACAGAATGGAAAAAGCATGATGCAACGGCTCTGGTTCAGTCTAAAGGTGCCTTGTTTCAGGAGATTCTGATTGATCAGGGGGCTAAGGACCAGTTCTATAGCCAGCTGAATCCGGCCTTATTCAAACAGGCCTGTGCCGAAGTAGGTCAGTCCCTGACCTTGCGTGAACATGCCGGTTATGATCATGGTTATTACTTTATTCAGACCTTTATGGATGATCATCTGCAGTTTCATGCGGTACAACTTGATGTATACATTTGATTGAGCAGCAAATTTACTCAGAACATAAGGAGCACAACAGCTCCTTATTTTTTTTGCTGTCATCAATGCCTGAATAAACAGGATTGAATCACAGCACTAAGATGCAATTTGTTATAATGTGAAAAATCAATTCAAATGCATAGCCAGGTTCTCTCCATGTCCAAGCCATATTTAATTGCACCTTCCATTTTATCTGCCGACTTTGCCCGTTTAGGTGAAGAAGTTGAAAATGTGCTTGCAGCAGGTGCCGATGTCGTACACTTTGATGTCATGGATAACCATTACGTACCTAACCTGACTTTTGGTGCAGGGGTATGTAAAGCATTAAAAAAATACGGGATTCAGGCACCGATTGATGTGCATCTGATGGTGTCGCCTGTAGACCGTATGATTGGCGATTTCCTGGAAGCGGGTGCTGACATTATTACTTTTCACCCGGAAGCGACGGATCATATTGACCGTTCTTTACAGTTAATTAAATCGGGTGGTGCCAAAGCTGGTCTGGTGTTTAATCCGGCCACACCATTGCATTACCTGGACTATGTGCTGGACAAAGTTGATCAAATTTTGTTGATGAGTGTTAACCCGGGCTTTGGCGGTCAGAAATTTATTCCCATGACTTTGGATAAACTTCGTCAGGCACGCAAGATCATTGATGCCTCTGGCCGTGACATCCGTTTAGAAGTTGATGGTGGGGTGACTCCAGCCAATATTCGCGAAATTGCAGAAGCAGGCGCAGATATGTTTGTTGCCGGTTCGGCTATTTTTGGCAAGCCAGATTATCAAGCTGTCATTGATGAAATGCGTTCAGAACTGGCAAAAGTAGGCTCAGTTAATCTCTAATAATCTACAATTAATGATCGCTAAGTTGTGGATAACTTTATGGATAACCATATGGATATCTGTGTAGATAACTGTATGGATAACTTGATTAGTTTATAAACAATTGTAGATCAATAGTTTAATAATTAGACATTAAATGTATAAAAAGGACTCAAATGAGTCCTTTTTTAGCTTGTTAAGGCATTAAAAAATATGATGCTTTATTCATCTATGCTTAAAAATAATACTGTTTAAAAAATAACTTTATTGTTTAAGTTGGCATTATTCAACCTGACTTGACACTGTTTAGCATAAATTTAAAAATTGTGTATAACTTATATCTTGATTATGCTGGTAGACTGAAATCAAAAGAACATGATTTATCTTTTATTGTGCATCGGCTAAGGACAATACTGTGCCCACTTCATTACGCAAACAGGCTTGGTTTGTGTTCCTGATGGTTTTTGCCATTGGGTGGAGCAATGCTGTCTTGGCATTTGAACAGCCGATGCATCAGCAAATGATGAGTGAATTGACGGCTCAACATGAAGATAAAATGTCCATGATGACCATGTCGGGTTGCCATGATTCAGTCAATACTCAACCGCACATGCAGCAGCATCCTGTCGAACAGGTAGACGTGTCCCATGATCTGGATTGTAATCAGGGCATGAGCGATCAACAGCAACATTTCAGTTGTAATGATTGCCTACAGTTGCATTGTCAGAGTCTCAGTCTCTGGCTGGATTCTCAAGCACACCCTCTGGTACATGTGCAAGCCATTCAAGAACATCCACAGCTGAATTTTACTTATTCCGCCCAGCATTTAAGCGGTTTCTGGCAGCAGATTTTACGTCCCCCAAAAGCTTGACCGTGATTTAAAAAACTTTTTATTTTTAAATTATAGGTTTAGTCATGTCTATACAATTAAGTCAAAGCCTCGTGATTGGGGTCTGTTTAGTGTCATCGTCGTGGTCGTTTGCTGCGGTCAAAGAATATCATCTCAACATTGATGAACAGAACGTAAATATCACCGGAAAGCCCTTAAAACGGATTACCGTGAATGGTCAATTTCCAGCACCCCTTCTCGAATTTGAAGAAGGCGATGATGCCGTTATTCATGTGCATAACAATCTGAAAAACAAGGAAAGCTCCATTCACTGGCATGGTTTATTGCTGCCGGGACTGATGGATGGGGTGCCGGGTTTTAACCAGTTTCAAGGGATTAAACCACAGGCGGATTTTGTCTATCGTTTCAAGGTGCGGCAAAACGGTACCTACTGGTATCACGCGCATTCCAAAGGACAGGAACAGGACGGTTTATATGGTGCTTTGGTGATTTATCCCAAAGGGAAAAAGCCGCTAGCAGCGCATGAACAGGCTGATCGTGATTATGTGGTGATGCTGTCCGATTTTCATCAATCAGGCAGTGATCAGATTCAGAAGAACCTGAAAAAGTCGGCTGAATACTACCAAAATCGGCGTGAAACTGTGGCCGACGTGTTGAAACAAGTTAAGCGTGATGGACTCAAAAGTACCTGGCAAGATCGTTCCATGTGGAATCAGATGCGCATGCTGAAAACCGATTTGTCCGATGTCACCGGTTATACCTTCCTGATCAATGGCAAAACGCCGCAACAGAACTGGACGGGCATGTTTAAACCAGATGAAAAAGTCCGTTTACGTTTTATCAATGCTTCAGCCATGTCTTTTTATGATGTGCGTATTCCTGACTTGAAGATGACGGTGGTTAGTGCCGATGGCCAGCCTGTGCAACCGGTACCTGTCGATGAATTTCGCATCGGAACCGCTGAGACTTATGATGTTATGGTTGAACCCAAGGCCAATCATTATCAGATTGAAGCCGAATCGATTGACCGCAGCGGTTTTGCGATTGGTTCATTGCACAATGAGCAGGCAGCAATAAAGCAGGGCATTACTGTGCCGAAACCACGTCCACGTGCCTTGTTAACGATGGAAGATATGGGTCACGGTTCTGCATCCAGTGATCATACCAACCATGCCCAGATGGATGATCATCAGAGTAGTCCAAATCAAAGCAGTGCCGGCACAATGAAACATCAAATGATGGATCACTCGTCAATGAATCATTCATCCATGCAACATGATATGGCTGGAATGGATCATACTCAAATGAATCATGCTGTCATGCAGGAGCATTCGCAACATGTGACTCAACAACACGCTATGCCACAGGCAGCAAAACCTGAGTCTGATCAGCCGTACGAGCAAAGCCATACAACGCATCGTACAGAACAACCTGCTTCAGATAATAAGGTAGCCGTGGTTTACGGCTGGGGCAATGCATCCACACCCGCAGGGCATAAGGCACTGCAATATAGCGACTTGAAATCACTCACTCCACAGCCCGATACCCGTCCGGCAGAGAGAGAGCTGGAAGTGCGTTTGGGCGGCAACATGGAGCGTTATATCTGGACCATCAATGGCAAGAAATTTACCGAAGTGAAACCGCTACAGATGAAGTATGGCGAACGTATCCGGCTGAAATTTATCAATGACAGCATGATGGCGCATCCGATGCATCTGCATGGCATGTTTATGCAGCTGGAAAATGGGCAAAGTAGTGCCAATATGCCAAATAAACACACCCTGATTGTGCCACCGGGTAAAACGGTAACGGCATTACTGACCGCTGATGAATTGGGAGAATGGGCGATTCATTGTCATCTGCTCTATCACATGTCGTCGGGTATGATGAGTAAACTGGTGGTGGCCAATGTGGATGGAAATAAAACGCTAGCTTCACCTGCTACGCCGGCTCAAGTTCAGCAAGGAGACTCACATGCGCATCATTAATTTCTTTGCAATGAGCACATTGAGTGTCTCGATACTGTTGCTCTCTGGACCAAGTTTTGCACAACCAAGTCATCAAACCATGTCGATGGCGGAAGTGCAGATGTCACCACAAAATGAAATACCGGTCGATCATTCACAGCATCATGTCGTGTCAACTACAGCCCAAACACCTGTTGAAGCAAAACAGACACCCTCTATACAGGATGAAAATACGAACGCAAGCGATGCTGCATCTGCCGAGCATATCAAGGAACATGGTGGGCAGATGTATCAGCAAACCACGGTTGAAAGTCGCTGGTTACCCAATAACGATGGAAACGGGGTTCTAAAATCGGAACTTGAAACCCGTATTGGCACAGATGAAAACAAGATTTTTATCAAAGTCCATGCCGATAATGCTGAATCACAGCAAGCCGAGTACGATGCCAAAGTGTTATACAGTCGCAATGTTGCCGATTTTTGGGATGTGCAGGCCGGTCTACGTTATCGCAATGACCAGAATCGGGAAGTCGATCAGGATCAGCTCGATGCCGTGATTGGGGTACATGGGTTGGCACCGTATTTCTTTGAAACCGATGCCTATTTATTGCTCGGGCAAGATCATCAAGTATCATTTAGTCTGGAAACCGAACGCGATGTGCTACTGACGCAAAAGCTGATTGTTAAGCCTTATCTAGACTTGAATGTGGTATTGAGTGATGACTCCAGCTATGCGCAAAAAACTGGTTTAAGTACGGCACAATTGGGGCTGGAAACCCGTTATGAAATCAATAAAAAGGTCATGCCTTTTATTGATGTGGCCTATGGATACAAACAGGGGCATGAACAGACGGATTGGCAAGCGGAATCAGCATCTGATCAGGAATGGTTATATGGTGCGGGGATTCGTTTTAAATTTTAATTCCCTCAGTTGGTTCAAAATATGACTGGTTTAGGCCAGTCGTATTTTTATTCGCACTTTTAAGGTGAGTAATTGGTCGAAAAATGTAAAACAAGCACCTGTTTAGCTCAATTATTTATATAATTATCTAATAAGTTATAGGAGGAACGACCTCCCTTGGGGTAATCGAATTTATTGTCGCACTGAGAAAATTCGTCAGGACGACCTGACTCTGATCAAATGGAGCATCGTCGTCATGGCTTGGGTAGTTTTAATTTTAGCGGGTCTTTTTGAAATTGTTTGGGCCTATGCCATGAAACTTTCAGAAGGTTTCACCCGTCTTACCCCGAGTATTATTACTCTGGTTTTTATGGTATTAAGTTTTGCTTTACTGGCCTATGCCATGCGCACTTTGCCACTGGGTACAGCCTATACCATCTGGACCGGGATTGGAGCAGTGGGTTCTTTTCTGGTCGGGGTGTTTATTTTGGGTGAGCCTGCATCGGCGATGCTGATGCTCGCTGCGGTACTGATTATTTCTGGATTAGTATTGATGAAACTGTCATCATCATAATGACTCTTCCTCACTATATCGCTTATTTATTGCACTACAGGAGAAGACAATGAAACTTTCATTTATGCAAATGGCTTCTCCTGTAGGTAGCTTAAAACTGGTAGCCAATGACACGGCTCTGGTGGCAGTAGTTTGGGAAAATGAAAATCCTAAACGGCTACGTTTAGCCGAGCTAACTGAACAGATAGATCATCCCATTTTATTGGAAACTCAAAAACAGTTAACTGAATATTTTGCTGGAACAAGACAGCAGTTTGATTTGCCTTTAGATTTTGAAGGTACTGAATTTCAGAAGAAAGTCTGGCAAGCCTTGCTGAGCATTCCATTTGGCGAAACCCGCAGTTACCGTGATATTGCCGAGCAAGTCGGTAACGTCAAAGCGGTACGTGCTGTGGGTGCAGCGAACGGTAAAAACCCCATTTCCATTATTGCGCCGTGTCATCGTGTGGTCGGAGCAAATGGTAAACTGGTCGGTTTTGCTGGTGGACTGGACAACAAAGAAATTTTATTGAAACTTGAATCTTCACTAATTTAATAAGTTTATGTTATTGTTATTAAAAATATAATATGAACTTCATTGAATGAACATTTCTCAAATTTTTATACCACTTTTTTCACAGCTGTGGTGGATCATTTTATTATTTGCTGGCGCTGTTCTTTTTAAGATATTTAAACCTTTTTTGAAAGGAAAAGTTGGGGAATTGGCAGTAGCGGTACATGTCAAACTGTATTTAAAAGACCCGCAATATATTTTATTAAATGATTGTACTTTGCCAGATGAACAGGCAGGAACGACGCAAATTGACCATATTCTGCTCAGTCCCTTTGGGATTTTCGTGATTGAAACCAAAAAATATAAAGGCTGGATTTTTGGTGGTGAACGTCAAAAAATGTGGACACAGAAGATTTATAAGAAAAGCTATAAATTTCAAAATCCATTGCATCAGAATTATAAGCACATGAAAGTACTGCAAAATGTATTGTCTGATATTGTTGAGCCAGAGTACCTGCATTCAGTGATTGTGTTTATGCTGGAAAGTGAATTTAAAACAGAAATGCCTGCCAATGTATTTCGTGGTGCTGCATGGGTGGATTATGTCAAAGGTTTTCAGGAGGAAGTGATACCCGCCATGAAACTAAAACGGATTCAATTGCGGATTGAAAAAGAAGTTTTAGAGAAGTCCTGGAAAACTAATTGCCTACATGTGGAAAATTTAAAACAGCGGAAAGAAAGCAGCTAAATTAAAAAGCCTTTGCATATGCAAAGGCTTTTATTTTTAATGCTGTAGCAGATTCAACTTTTCAATAATTTCATTCAGTTGCTTGATGCGTTTTACTTCATCCCACAGCATTTTGGCTTCTGGATAATGTTTGGACATCATGCCGAGCCACTGTTTATAGCGTCCCACCATATTCACTTCTTTTTTATAGGGACCATTCAGGAAACGAATTTGCAAAGCCAATAATTCATTCCAGGTGATCAAGGCTTCGTCAGTATTCTGACGGATACATTGGGTGATATCCGGTGTGGTTACAGCAGCCCGGCCAATCATCAAATCGTCACAGCCAGATTCAAGTTGGCATTGTTTGGCATCTGCATTGGTCCAAATTTCACCATTGGCAATGACATTGATGTTTAAGGCTTCACGAATCGGTTGCAACTGATCCCAAAATGCAGGAGGGGTATAGCCTTCCGCCTTGGTACGTGCATGCACTGTGACCCAGGCAGCACCAGCATCCTCAATGGCATGAGCATTTTCCAGGGTAAATTTTCTGTCCATATAGCCTAAGCGCATTTTGGCAGAAACCGGAATATGTTTAGGTACTGCATCACGCACAGCCTTGACAAGCAGATGTACCACGTCGGGTTCATCCAGCAGCACTGAACCGCCACGGTGACGATTAACCGTTTTTGCAGGGCAACCGAAATTCATATCAATCACAGGAGCACCTAGCTCCACGGCACGAAAGGCATTGGCTGCCAGCATTTCAGGATTATTTCCCAAAAATTGTACATGCACAGGTGTACCCGCAGCGGTTTTACCTTCATTGAGGAGTTCCGGGCAGTAATTATGATAGACATGATCGGGAAGCACTGAATCGGTGACACGAATGAACTCGGTTACACACCAGTCAAAGCTGCCCACAGACGTGAGTACATCACGCATAATGGGGTCTGTTAAGCCTTCCATGGGTGCAAGGATGAGTTTCACAGTGAGGTTTGCCCGTTAAATTTGAAAAACGGTGTTATACGTTTTTTTATCTAGGTTGTCTAGGTAAAAGGCTTTGAAATATTGTAGTGTGAGATAGGTCTTAACCCTTATATTTCGTATCGTTATTCCTAAGTAGAAATGTCCTGTTTTAAACTGCAAGAGTCAAAAACAGGATTTAAATCTCTTTGTTAGACATAGTGATCAGCATCTCAAATGCATATTCAATCCATGATGTTGATGTATATCATAGACTAGACATTTTAATTAGTAAGAATACACATACTTTAAATGGTTTCTTACATTTGCATTTCGTATAAGTGCCACTCTGTTAAATAGATTTAACCTTCAGTCAATTTATTACTTGGTTCTGATTAAACCTAAGCCATATAGAGGCCACTTATTATTAGTTTTAATATTATTTATAACAGTAGCAACCAAAATTAAAGCTATAGATCCTAATAACACAGGAAAAACCAAGAAACTCCATTCATAGTGGATAGAATTTGCTGTTAAAAGTATCACTAATGGATTAGCTCCCGCTGGGGGATGTACACATTTAAAAACTTGCATTAAGGCAATTGCACAGCCTACAGATAAAGCTATAGTCAAAATAGAATCAGGGAAAAACTTAAGGAAAAATAGGCCGATAAAAGCTGAAATGAAATGACCAAATATAACATTTCTAGGTTGTGCCAATGGTGACTGTGAAACAGCATACAGAATTACACAAGTAGCGCCAAAAGGAGCCATGATGTAGAGATTACCTGTTAATTTAGTAAGCAAAAGTAGAAGAAAGATGCTGATCGTTCCTCCAAATAAACTTCTAAGAACTTCATGCCTTTTGGGAAATGCAGCTAATTTTTCCTTTCCTTCAAAAATCGAAAACATGTCTATCTCCCTCTTTCAAAATATTGTTTTCAAACCATAATATAGATAAAATAAAAAATAGTACAGATCTGTACTATTTTTTGGGGTGCGACAAATGTCAAAATCAGCATTAAAAATTTTAGATACAGCAGAAAGACTATTTAATCAAAATAGCTTTGTTGGCGTCGGGGTAGATCTAATTCGAGATGAATCTGGTTGTTCTAAAACCACTATGTACACTTACTACAAAAATAAAAATCAGTTGGTTCAGTCGGTTCTTAGAGCTCGTGATGAAAAATTTAAAGAGAGCTTATTCAAATACATTGGAACGGCAGAAGGTATTTGTGCAATTAATAAAATTTTTGATTGGCATATGGAATGGTTTCAACAAGAATCTTTCAAAGGGTGCTTATTCGTGAGAGCTGTAGCTGAGTCGGGTCAAAATGAAAAAGATATAATTTCCGTTTCTAAAAAGCATAAGCAGTGGATAAAAGATTTAGTATCGCAAAATTGCTTATTAGCGAATCATCAAGATTTATCCGAGCTAATTTATACTTTAATAGAAGGGTTAATGAGTAGATTTTTAGTAGATGGATTTGATCCTAATATTGCTAGTACTCTGAAGAAAAATATTAATAATTTATTTGAGCGATGATTAAGATTTTCTAAAATTAACATATACAAGTTATATGAAAATATCAATTTATTATTTTTAATCAATGATATATCGTATAAAAAAAGGTCCAAACCATAAGGGTTGGGCCTTTTTAATGATTTATCATGTTCCACATTTTTAATTAGACACACTGAATAAAAGGGTCTTACTTACCCAAAATCATTTCCAGTACAAACTTGGAACCAATAAAACCAATCGCCAATAGCATAAAACCAATCAAGGTAAAGCGAATGGCTTTTTGACCGCGCCAGCCAAATTTATAATGGCCAATCAGCAGGAAGCCATAAACAAACCAGGAAATAATACTAAACGCCGTTTTATGGGCTAAGTGCTGGGCAAAGAAATTTTCAATGGTAAAGAAACCAAAACCAAGCGCTAAAGTCAGCAGGATAAAACCGGTAATGATTAAATCAAATAATAATGATTCCATAGCCTGAAATGAAGGCAGTAAATTAACCCACAGTCTTTTGGTCTTATTCTTTAATTCACGGTCTTGAAACCACAAAATCACGGCTTGAATGGTGGCCATCAACAGAACAGCATAGGCGGATAAAGACAAAATAATATGAATGTCTAGGCCCAGAGAATGCTGTTCAATCACCTGATTGGTCTTGCTTAAGGTAAAACCTAAAATGAGACCGATTGCAGCAACAGGGATACCCAGTAAATTCAGTGCCAAAATGGGACGAAATGTACTAAACAGCAGGCTGAGCAGCAGCATCAGACCAGAGGTAAATGACATCAGTACAAAAACATCATAATTGATGCCTAAAGGGGTGAGCATATCGCTATACAGCACAGCCCCATGCAACATTACCCCTAAACCCAGTACCAGCCCAATAAGCCAATGGTTTGGATCACGTTTTGACATTAAGTGGATAAACAGATACCAGAAAGATGAGGTATAAGCGATTAATGCTAAGATCGTGTAAACCAAGGGCAGGCTAATCATGTCAAACCTTTTTCAGGATGATGAATATTCATTTATATAAATTCGATGCGAACTACAGTATCCTATAGCATTCTATGCATAAATTTTCTATTTTAAGAAACAATTTTTTGCTCACGGCTATTTTAAGCGGAATTTGCAATGTTTGATACCTTAACAGAACGACTCACGCAGAGTTTAAGAAATGTTACTGGCTCAGGGCAGCTAACCGAAGACAATATTAAAGATACGTTACGTGAAGTGCGTATGGCACTTCTTGAAGCCGATGTGGCGTTACCTGTAACTCGTGAGTTCATCGCGAAAGTTAAGGAAGAGGCATTGGGCCAAGAAGTGATGACTCAGTTATCACCGGGCCAAGCGTTCGTCAAAATTGTACATGACGAACTGACCAAAATGATGGGTGAGGCCAATGAAAGCCTTGACCTCGCAGCCAAACCCCCTGTGGTTGTACTTCTTGCAGGTTTGCAAGGTGCAGGTAAAACCACGACTGCGGCAAAACTTGCACGTTTCCTGCAAGAGCGTCAAAAGAAAAAAGTGGCGATGGTTTCTGCCGACGTTTATCGTCCAGCAGCAATCAAACAGCTGCAAACGGTTGCTGCTGAAGTGGGCGCGATTTTCTTTGAATCGAATGCCAATGAAAAACCAATTGATATTGCCAACCGTGCAATTGAACAAGCGAAAATCCAGTTTGCTGATGTACTGATTGTCGATACTGCTGGTCGTCTACACGTCGATGACGAAATGATGGACGAAATTAAAGAGCTTCATGCTGCCATCAAGCCGACTGAAACCCTGTTCGTGGTCGATGCCATGACTGGTCAGGATGCGGCAAATACAGCCAAAGCCTTTAATGATGCCTTGTCTTTAACTGGTGTGATCTTAACCAAAACTGATGGTGATGCACGCGGTGGTGCAGCACTTTCGGTACGTGCGATTACCGGCAAGCCAATCAAATTCCTGGGTATGGGTGAAAAACTTGATGCCCTAGAGCCATTCCATCCTGAGCGTATTGCACAGCGTATTCTCGGCATGGGTGACGTACTTTCTTTGGTCGAAGAAGTTGAACGCAAGATCGACAAAGAAAAAGCTGAAAAAATGGCGAAAAAATTGCAAAAAGGCGGCAGCTTCAACTTTGAAGACATGCTGATGCAATTTGAACAAATGAACAAAATGGGCGGCATGATGGGCTTTCTGGATAAACTTCCAGGCATGAGCAATGCAGGCATTCAGGATGCCATCGCCCAAGCCAACCCTGAAAAGCAAGTGAAAAAGATGGAAGCGATTATCCAGTCGATGACCATCAAAGAGCGTCGTAACCCTGACCTGATGAACCCAAGCCGTAAAAAACGTATCGCTGCCGGTTGCGGTATGGATGTTGCTGAGGTGAATAAACTCATCAAGCAGCATGCGCAAATGGCGAAAATGATGAAGAAATTTGCCAATCCGTCAGGTATGGCAAAAATGATGCGTTCATTGGGCAATATGCAAAAACAATTTGGTGGCGGCGGTATGGGCCCACTATTTGGCAATAAAGATCAGAAATAAGCTTAAGCTTTGATGATCAATCTAAAGAAGGCGCGTAATGCGCCTTTTTTATTGCCTTTTTTTCTTTTCTAAAATACTTTAAAAAAAATCCAGCACGCAGGACATCAGGCAAGACTGCTGATCTTGCCCGATCCGAATGTACCGAATTTTCAGAACTGGCAAACAGCAATACACCTGCAAATACCTCGTTTAGATCCGGAAAGTATTATTGTTGCGCATAACCAGGTCTGGGACGTTCTAAAACCTTTGCTGCTGCATTAATCTGGTGGGAATCTATTGCAATCTTTATGCAAGTAATGAGGTAAATTGCCGGATGCACACATTCAGCCATTCATTTTTATAAAAGGCTGTACCGAGCTGCCTGAAGTCTGACAGCTTATTCAGCCTTATTTGATTCGACAAAATCAGGCTTCAGCCAAGGAATAAATATAATTTTGCAGCCCTTTCAGCAATAGATCCGGCTCAATAACAGGCTGATAAGCTGTCAAATATTTAGCAAATAGCGGTGCATCACCACCAGTTAAAATCAGTTGGCTTGGATACTTTTCCAGGACCTTTTCAATGGTGCTGACCAGACTGAGCAGAATGCCATGATGAACGGCATCGATGGTATTGCGACCTGGGCTAAGCTCATCAAATATGGCATCGGGAATCTTGATGCCTTTGGTATTTTGAATCAGGGAATCACGCTGTAGGTACAGGTTCGGCAGGATATAACCGCCCAAGTGTTGCAAGCCATCGGTGAGGTCAATGGTCAGTGCAGTTCCACAACTGATCACACAATATTTTTGCTCCGGATTGTTCACGACAGCCAGCATTTGCAGCCAGCGGTCAATCCCGAACTTGCTGGTATTTTCATAGGCACAGCGTAAGCCGGCATATTCGGCATGTACTTTTGCAAAAGTTACCGGAATATTTAAAAACTTGAGAATTTTCTGGATGCGTTCATTGTTCTTTTTGTCCTGAACCGAAGACACCCCGACTTGTTGCAGATCCAGACTTTTAAAATGCTGGATTAAACCGAGTAGCAGGTCGGCAGGGGATTGCAGATGCAGTTCTGCGTCATGTTCAATTACCTGATGATTTTCAGTAATCCAGTATTTGAGTCGGGTATTGCCGATATCCAGCCATAAATTCTTCATTGCATTTCTCTAAAGAGAGGTACTCAGGCGGCGTAAACGCCCTTGATAAAACTGTTTTAAACCGTCAGGGGTGTCAATGTTGACCGAACCATCATCCTGAATGCCTTGGAAGATACCTGAACATACTCCCGAATGATCTTCAAATTCAACAGCCTGGTTTATAAAAGCCGCATAATGATTAAAGCGTGCCGCCAGGTTATAGCAGTCATGATCAAACCATGCACTGGCTTGCTGAATCGCCATATACAGTTCAGCAATCAGCTGAATACGGGAAATATCCTGTAATCCCAATTCACGCACTGAGGTGGCATGCTGGTCAATCTGTGCTTTGAGAACAGGTTCAAGATTAATCCCGACACCGACAATGACCTGATGAGGGGAAATCGGTTCAACCAGAATGCCACCCCATTTACCTTGTCGACTATACAGGTCATTCGGCCATTTCACTTGCAAATCTAAATCTTGCAAACTCGGCATTTGTAAAATATTCAGTGCGATTTCAAGCGCCAGCCGGCCATCAATGGCTGTTCGCGTATTCAGCAATGTGCTTAAATAGATGTTGCCTTCAGGCGATACCCACTGTCGTTGACGCTGTCCACGACCTTGAGTCTGTTTGGAACTGCAAACCAGAACACTGTGCACGCCTTTCAGTGCAATTTCACGTACATCGTCATTGGTCGACGTGGTGACGGGTTTGAGTAACAAAACTTCAGGAAGCTGATGGGCATCATCGAGGATTTTTTGCAGCTGTCGGGTCTCTAAATCCATTTAAATCTAAGTAACCGTGGAATGTGAATAATGGAGTTAATCATATATTTATTGATTGGTGCAATGGCGGGTTTTGCTGCCGGGCTGTTTGGCGTTGGTGGCGGCCTGATTATTGTTCCCATTCTTTATATTGTATTTACCCAGTTACATTATGATCCATCGGTGATTATGCATCTGGCTGTGGGTACATCTTTAGCGACCATTATTGTCACTTCCATCAGCTCGGTCACAGCGCACCATAAAAGAGGCGCAGTGATGTGGGATGTATTTCGTAATTTAGCGCCGGGACTGGCTTTAGGGGCATTTTTAGGAGCCGGTATTGCGGACTATATGTCGGGTCAGGGCTTACAATTATTGATCGGCTTTTTTGCTATTTGGGTGGCTTACACCATGTTTAATGGTGCAAGCAAAGCGGTGGACCCGAATCATCATTTACCTTCCAGAGCCATGCAGATTCTGGCTGGCGGCGGAATCGGAATCGCCTCTGCCATATTCGGTATTGGTGGTGGCAGCTTGACCGTACCGTATTTAAGCCGTCATGGCGTAGTGATCCAGAAAGCGGTGGCTACCTCAGCTGCAGGCGGCTTGCCGATTGCTATTGCTGGTGCGTTAGGCTTTATGTGGTTTGGTTCCAATACCGAAACTGAAATACCGCATAGTATTGGCTATGTGCATATCTATGCCTTTATTGGTATTAGTGTCATGAGTTTTATGACGGCTAAATTAGGTGCAAAAGTAGCGCATAAACTATCGCCAGCCATGCTGAAAAGATGTTTTGCCTGCCTGTTGGCAACTGTCGGTTCGTATTTTATTTATCAAGGTTTTTCAGCCTTTTTTTAATTTAAGAACCATATAAAAGAGATGAAAAGGTGTGCTATGGTTTTTGCATACGCACCTTGAGATCACTTATCCTGCTGTTTTTCTAAGGATGTGCTGAACTAAGAATAAGTTTTATTTTATAATTTAAATGAATCACTTAGGTTGAAGTGAGTCTAGAGTAGGATATTTAACGGAAATAGACAGTTTTATCTGATCTACTGATCACAAACTGATATTGGCTTTATCGACTTGAAAATTGTCTGACAATGTCATATTTTTTGTAGTTAAAATCAAGTAAAAAAGCACGTAACAATCAGGATTTATCCACAGGGTTTATCCAAATTTTTTTGATTGCATCTTATAAAAACAAGATAGGAACAGTATGCAAGAACAAGAAAAGGACAGTTTGTCCGAGCAGATTGCCAGGCATATTAGTGAGCAAATCATTCGCGGTGAACTGGTAGAGGGGGAACGCATTCAAGAATTGCGCATTTCCTCTGAACTGGATGTCAGTCGTGGTTCGGTACGTGAAGCCTTACTGCTGCTGGAGCGTACCCAATTAATCGAAATTTATCCTCGCCGTGGGGCGATTGTCTCGGAAATGTCTGCCCAGCAGGTACGTGCCCTGTTTGAGATGTGTGCTTTGCTCACTGGACAGATTGTGCAGCGCATGGCAGAAACCTGGCGTCCGCATGAAGCTGAAAGCATTCAGGCATTATTGCAACAGTTGCAGGAAGAAACCCGTCACGGTCATACTGAAAAATTTTATGATTTAATCTTTCAGGGCTTGTCTCGCCAGCATGAAATGGTCGGCAATCCTTATTTAATGAAAGTCTATCAGGAACTGTTACCTTCACTGCGCCGCAGCTATTTCTTAACCTTAAATATCTCGCATCGCGAACTGCAGGAATCATTTGAATTGTTTAAGCTGGTGACTGATGCAGTTTTGATCCGAAAATCACAACAAGCTACTTTATTTATGGATGATTTTTGTCGACACTTGCGCAACCTTGTGTTGGAATCTCTGACACGGATGAAACAAATCGAACTTGCATGGGCAAGACGTTCACGACGTTGATCAGGACATTATGCGTTTAAGCAGCTTAAAACTTTCCGGCTTTAAATCTTTTGCCGACAGTACAACTTTACATTTCAAGGCCAATCGTACCGCTGTGGTTGGGCCCAACGGTTGTGGTAAATCCAATGTCATTGATGCCATACGCTGGGTAATGGGAGAGTCCAGTGCGCGCCAGCTGCGTGGCGGCAGCATGCAGGATGTGATTTTTACCGGAACTGCGAAACGTAAACCGGTCGGGGTCGCTAGTGTCGAACTGCGTTTTGATAATACCTATGGCAAGCTCGGTGGCGCTTATAATGCCTATAACGAATTGGCTGTACGTCGTCAGGTCAACCGTGATGGCAAGTCCGAATATTTTTTAAATGGCACCAAATGCCGTCGTCGTGACATCACCGACATTTTCTTGGGAACCGGTTTGGGTCCGCGCTCTTACGCGATCATTGAACAGGGCATGATTAACCGTCTGGTCGATGCCAAACCTGAAGAAATGCGGGTGTTTATTGAGGAAGCTGCCGGTGTTTCCCGTTATCAGGCACGTCGCCGTGAAACCCTATTGCATCTGGATCACACCACGCAAAATTTATCCCGCCTTGAAGATATTGCCGCGGAACTGAAATCCCAGCTGAAAACCCTGAAACGTCAATCCGAAACCGCCATTCAATATAAAGAACTGGAAACCCGGATTCGCACCATAAAAGTGGAAGTGCTGTCATTTCAATGTGAGCAAAGCAGCCGCTTACAGCAAGAATATACTGTGCAGATGAATGAGCTGGGCGAAACCTTCAAGCTGGTGCGTTCCGAACTCACCACACTGGAACATGACCTGACTGCAACCAGTGAATTATTTCAGCGCCTGATTCAGCAGTCCACGCCACTGCAAAATGAATGGCAACAGGCCGAGAAAAAACTAGCTGAACTGAAAATGACGCTGGAACAGAAGCAGTCCTTGTTCCAGCAAAATAGTTTGACTTTAACTCAGCTGGAACAGCAAAAACTACAGACCAAAGAACGGCTGCAACTGATTGAATTGCAAATTGAAACTTTGCAAGTCCAGCATGAACAGCAGACTGAACAATTACAGCAGCAAGAAAGCCAGGGACAGGACCAGAGTCAAAGTCTGAGCGATTTGAAAGCACAACAGCAACAGGTACAACAGCAATTTGAACTGGTCAAAGCTCAGGTTGAAAAACAGCAGCAGCAAAAAATGCAGATGCTGGCGCAAAGTGAGCAGTTGGCGAAAAATGTTGCCCGGATTGAACAGCAAAAACAGACCTTGCAACAACAGGCCGCACAGATTCAAAATAAGCACCAGCTGGAGGATATTGAACAGCTGGAAAGTGAAAAAGTTCAACTGTCTCAGCAGATTGAACAGCTGGAACAAGCCATTCAAACGCAGAAACACACATTAGAGTCAGTACAGGCACAATATGCGCAGCAGAAAAATGATGTTGCGACCTTAAAGTCTGCGATTCAAGTATTGCAGTCGGAACAGAAAAATCTCCATCAGTTGCTGATCAAGAACAGTCCGAAAGTCCAGAACGATGCCGTGCAGTTGATGCAGGTGTTGAAGCTCAAAAATCAGGCCAAAGACCATGCCAATCTGATTGAAAAATTCCTGGCGAAATGGCTGTCTGCACAGGTACTAGATGCCAATGCGGATTTCACGGAAAGTATTGCCCGTCAGCTGAAAGTTCAGGTTGCAAAAGGGCAGATTCAGCTTGCAGGTTTACCGTGTCTGGCCGAATGGATTGAATCACCGCAGCATTCCATCTGGCAGCAGGTGGCAGTTGCAGACAATCTTCATCAGGCTTTGGCTTTACAGTCACAATTGGGTATTGGTCAGTCTATCTTGACGCTGGATGGTTATCAGGTGGCTCAGGATTGGGTGATTGGCCTGTTTTACGATGAAGCCAGTCAGGCAGGACAAGGGGCACTGAGTCATCGTATCCGTTTGGAAGAAATTGAAACAGCATTGATACAGCAGTTGCCACAGCTTGAAACGGCGGAACAACAATTGCCGGAATTAGTAAAACAGATTCAAACGCTGCAAAAAAACATTCAAGAGCAGCAAGACCAGTTAAAGCTACAGCAAAAAGCATTGCAGCAGTTGGATGTCAACATTGCCAAAGTACAAAGTACGGCTCAGGCTTTTTCGCTTCAGAAACAGCAATTGGCCAGTCAGCTGCAACAGCTGGATGAGCAGCTGGAAGAGGATGCCATGCAGAAAGATGATCTGGAAATTGATCTGCATGCTTTAAACCTGAAACTGGAACAGGCTTTACCGAATTATAAAACCCTACAATTCCAGGTTGAGGAACTGACCGAGCAGCTGGAAAATACCCAGCATACCTGGCAGCAAGCACAACAGGAGATGGAATTGCTGCGTCGTCAGGCCACGCAAAGCCGGCAGCAAATTGAATTGCTGGAAAAAGATGCTTCATTCTCAAAAGCACAATATCAACAGATTATTGCGCAAATGGAGCAGGCGAAAAAGTTTGTTGATCCGGTGCAGCTGGAATTGCCGGCACTGGAATCTCAATTCAGTGAGCAGGCACACATTACCGAGAAGTTGCAAAAGACCTGGAATGAATGGCAGGTTGAACTGAACAGTGTTCAAGAAAAACAGCAACAGTTGACTGAACAGCGCCATCAGTATCAGCAGCAAGATGAAAAGCTGCGTACTCAACTGGAAGAAAAGCGACTGGCCTGGCAAGCAGCCAAGTCTGACTGGCAGCACTATTCTGAACAGTTAAAAGAGATGAATAGTGAAATGCTCACGGGGCTGAGTATTGATATTGCCAGCCATCAACAAACACTGGAAAAAGCACAGCAGCAGTTTGAAAAACTGGGTGCGGTCAATCTGGCGGCTTCTGAAGAATATGAGGAAGTCTCCAGTCGCTTTGAAGAACTGAGTCATCAGATTGAAGACCTGGAAAAAACAGTCGATCAGTTACAGGGCGCCATGAAAAGTATTGATCAGGAAACCCGCAAATTGTTTATGACCACCTTTGATCGGGTCAATCATGAACTACAAGATCTGTTCCCGAAAGTATTTAATGGCGGAGAAGCCAGTTTAAGCCTTGAAGACGACTGGCAATCGGGTGTAAAACTAATGGCGCGTCCACCGGGTAAACGGAACAGTTCTCTGGCCTTACTCTCTGGTGGTGAAAAAGCATTAACAGCATTGGCATTGGTGTTTGCCATCTTCCGTTTAAATCCGGCACCGTTCTGTGTACTGGATGAGGTCGATGCACCTTTGGACGATGCCAATGTGGGACGGTTTTGTAATCTGGTAAAAGAACTTTCTGAACAGGTGCAATTCATTTACATTACCCATAATAAAGTTGCAATGACGATGGCAACCGATTTGTTAGGTGTTACCATGCCAGAACCGGGCACCTCAAAATTAGTCACTGTCGATTTGGAACAGGCAAAAGAATACGGTTTAGTTGCGGAGTCATAGTATGGAAGTCACTACGATTGTTGGCATAGTTATCGCCATCATCATTATGCTATTCGGTTTAAGATTATTGTTTAAAAAACCTGGGGATGCAGCACCGTCACTAGATTCGGAACTTCATGTCAATTCTGACAGCCAGCAACCGGTCATTCCTCGTCATGTGCGTGATCAACTACAAAGTGCAAAAGAAGCCGAACGTGTTGAACCCACTTTAACTGAAACGGCGGCTGAACAGCTTCCGGCAGCTCAGCAGGCAGAAGCGCAAGCAGAAAAGGTTGAAACCGCTCAGGTTGAACAGGCAGCAGCACCCGCTCAGGCGGAGTTGAAAGCAGATGCTACCGCTGTAGAAGAAGTAAAATCTGAAGCCAGCTCAGAGCCAGCACAGCAGGATCAACAGGGTGAAGATAAAAAAGCAGATGAATTTAACCTGGACAGCAGCATTGAAAAAGCCGAAATTTCAGACTTTGAAGATGAAAGCAGTATTCTGGATGAGCATTTGCATGAACAGCAACGCGTGGATGAAGCCAGTGCCTTATCGACCGCAGCCGAGTTTATTGCTCTAAATATTTATCCAGAACGCCGGGTGCTTTCCGGGGAAAAAACCTTAAAAGTCTTGCTTAAATATGGCCTGCGTTTTGGTGAAATGGCCTGTTTCCATCGTTATACTGAAGACGGCAGCAAGTTACTTTTTTCTGTGTTGCAGATTACTGACGAAGGTGCAGCCGGTTTTGATCTGGAAACCTTGTCGACTGAACAGGTGAAAGGCTTGGCTTTCTTCCTGGCATTGCCACACAGTGATGTACAGAATGCCTTTGATACTATGGACAGCATTTCGCGTCTGATTGCCCGTGAAATTGACGGCACCGTGTATGACCAGAACAATCAGGAATTTACGCCGCAATTACGTGAACAATGGCGTCATTTCGCGATTGATTACCGTGCAGGTCAAAGTACAGAAGTTTAGTTTGAAACTGATGGACTCGATTTCTATAATAGCGGGTAGATCAAATAGTTATGAAGGGCGGAAATAGACCGCCCTTTTTTATGGGGTAGATATGACCGAAGATTCAACTATCAAAGCGCAAATGCGTCAATTGATTCAAATTTTAGCCAAGCATAACCATGCCTATTATGTAATGGATCAACCCAGCATTGAAGATAGTGAATATGATCAGCTCTTTCATCAGCTCAAGGTTTTAGAAGAACAATATCCCGAATATGTACAGGCGGATACTCCGACCAATAAAGTGGGTGGCAAAGCGCTTACTAAATTTGCCAGCGTGACCCATGCCGTACCGATGCTGTCATTGGGTAATGTCTTTAACCAGGAAGAACTGTTTGCCTTTGCCCGCCGTATTGAAGAACGTTTACCCAATCAGAAGATCCAATACGATGTCGAATTAAAGTTCGATGGCCTGGCCATTTCCCTGTGGTATGAAAATGGTGTGCTGGTTCGTGGCGTCACTCGTGGCGATGGTGAAACCGGTGAAGACATTACTCATAATGTCAAAACCATCCGTAACCTGCCGAAAGTGCTAAGCTCTGCACAGGCTCAGGTACCGACACTGCTTGAAGTGCGTGGTGAAGTGCTGATTCCTAAAGCAGGTTTTGAAAAGCTGAATGCCGAAAATGAAGCCAAAGGTGAAAAGACCTTTGCCAACCCGCGTAATGCAGCGGCAGGCAGTCTGCGCCAGCTCGATCCAAATGTTGCAGCCTCACGTCCACTGGCCTTTTATGCTTATGGTATAGCACAGTGCGAACCTCATCATGGCCAGACCACCATGTATGCCAGTCTGGAGTGGCTCACCCAGTTTGGTTTTACCATCGGGGAAAGTCATTTTATTTGTGACACGATTCAGGATGTACAAAAAGCCTATGAAAAAATCAATGCAGAACGTGCCGATTTAAGTGTTGAAATTGATGGTCTGGTCATCAAGGTCGATGATTTAAAACAGCAAAGACAGCTCGGATTTTTAAGCCGGGAACCCCGTTGGGCAACCGCCTATAAGTTCCCGGCGGTAGCGGCTTTAACCACGGTAGAAAATATTGACTGGCAAGTGGGGCGTACCGGAACTTTAACCCCGGTTGCACGTTTAAACCCTGTCGCTGTCGGTGGGGTCACAGTGTCCAATGTCACCCTGCATAATATTGGCGAAATCCACCGTTTGGATGTCCGAATTGGCGATACCGTCAGCGTATACCGTAGCGGTGACGTGATTCCGAAAGTGGAAAAAGTCTGGCCGGAATTCCGCCCGGATGAGGCAGTAGAGGTTCATTTACCGGAAAATTGTCCTGTTTGTGATTCGCCGGTGGTGATGCCTGAAGGTGAGGCATTGGCACGCTGTTCTGGCGGTTTGTACTGCGCAGCCCAGCGAATTGAAGCCATTCGCCACTTTGTTTCGCGTAAGGCCATGGATATTGAAGGTCTAGGCGATCGCTGGGTGGAATGTTTACTCCATCTCGACCTGCTCAAAAATGTGGCGGATATTTACTGCTTGCACGAACATCGTGAGCAGCTCTTAAACATTGATAAAATGGGTGAAAAATCGGTACAAAACCTGTTTGATGCAATTGAAAACAGCAAGAAAACCACACTGGCTTCCTTCATTTATGCTTTGGGAATCCGCGGCGTGGGAGAAACCACTGCACGTATGCTAGCCAATACTTTCCAGACTTTTGAAGCACTGCAAAATGCCGATATTGAAGCCTTGAAGAAAACCCCGGATGTTGGGGATATTACTGCTGAATGGATTGTCGATTTCTTTCAGGCGCCGCATAATCTGGAAGTGGTCAAGCGTTTGCTCGAAGCGGGAATTCACTGGGATGCTCCAGTCGCCCCGACACGTCAGCCACTAAATGGCGAAAGCTGGGTGGTGACGGGTACGCTCAGTAGTATGGGACGGGATGAGGCAACACAGTTACTCCAAGCCTTAGGCGCACGCGTCAGCGGCAGTGTATCCAGTAAAACCAAATGTGTCGTTGCTGGTGAGAAAGCCGGTTCCAAGCTGGATAAGGCAGAAAAACTCGGTGTCGCTGTGATCAACGAAGAGCAGTTTATTGCTTTGATGAAAGAGCATGGTCAACTTCCTGCTTAATCGATCTTAAGCATGAATTAAAAAAGACATCCTCGGATGTCTTTTTTATGGCTTGATTGGGTTGGGATCGTCATGATGAGCTGAATTCACGTACAATATCGATCTATTGACAGGTATTGAGCCTGTCTTATCAGATGATTCTGTTCTCCCGTTGATTATTGGCATACACATGGCGCAAGCAAAGAAAACTTTTCCGCAACAAAAATCGCAATTACATGCACGAAATCTGCATCGCAGTCGTTACGATTTTCCTCAGTTAATGCAGACTTGTCCGGAACTTGCACCTTTTGTTAGCCCAAATAAATATAACGATCTTTCAGTCGATTTTTCTGATCCACAGGCTGTGAAAATGCTCAATAAAGCATTGCTGAAACATTTTTATGGCATTCAATATTGGGATATTCCTCAAGATTTTCTTTGTCCGCCTATTCCGGGTAGAGCTGACTATATCCACTATTTGGCTGACTTGTTGAGTGCCAATAATAAAGGTCAGATTCCAACAGGGCATGCCGTTCAAGTGTTGGATATTGGGGTGGGAGCAAACTGTATTTACCCGATCATTGGTCATCGTAGCTATGGCTGGAAATTTGTCGGCTCAGACATTCATTCTACATCCTTTAAAAGTGCTCAATTCATTGTGGAGGCGAATCCAAATTTGCGTAAAGGGATTCAGATTCGATTGCAGAAGAACTCAAGCAATATTTTCAAAGGTGTGATTAAACCCACAGATCATTTTGATTTGACGATGTGTAACCCGCCATTTCATGCCTCGCAAGATGAAGCAAATGCCACAGCAACTCAAAAATTAAGAAAACTTGGCAAGCCGGTTGATCGGACGAAGGTGGTGTTAAACTTTGGTGGTCAAAAAAATGAACTCTGGTGTGACGGTGGTGAAGAACGCTTTGTCTGCCAAATGGTACAAGAGAGCATACAGTTTGCTGAGCAATGTCTTTGGTTTAGCACACTGGTTTCCAAGAAAACAACATTGCCTGTGCTTTTAAATGCGTTGCGTAAGAGCGGAGCAGTGGATGTGAAAACCATTAAAATGACGCAGGGGCAAAAAGAAAGTCGTTTTGTCGCTTGGACTTTTTTAGATTTAAAGCAACAACAAGCATGGAGAAATGCACGTTGGACTTCAGCTTAAGCCTATTTTCGCTGAGGATGAGTGAGCTTGTCGGTGCATGACTAAGATTTGGCCTGCTTATACCAATGAACAAGCTCAATTTTGCTTATATATAATAACCTGATGCCGATGCACTCAGCGTTTCTGATTTGATACGCATATAGTTCAATGAATATATGCCACAATGATTTTGAATCTAGTTACAAAAAACCAATACATTATAAAAGTACTTTGATCTTGTTCATCTAAGCTGAGTACTGAGTGCAAGACATTGTTTTATAAATGGGAATTTATTCAACTAAAACTGTAAATGTAAGTACTTCTCATTTTAATTGTTTAAAAATCATATATTTATGGAAATTTTATTTTGCAAATACAGATGATTTTCTCCATAATAAGCCCATAAAGGTAGGGAGTTATAAAAATGCGTGGTAATCCAGAAGTCGTAGATTATTTAAATATGTTGATCGGTGGCGAACTGGCTGCTCGCGACCAATACCTGATCCACTCTCGTATGTATGAAGATTGGGGGCTGACCAAAATCTTTGAACGTATTGATCATGAAATGCAGGAAGAAGCACAGCATGCGGATGCCATTATTCGCCGTGTATTGTTTTTGGAAGGTACACCGAATATGAACCGTGATGACATCGAAACCGGTGAAGATGTGGTGACCTGTTTAAAAGCAGATTTAAAACTCGAATATCATGTACGTGAAAAATTGGCACAAGGCGTGAAATTGTGTGAAGAGAAAGGTGATTATGTGAGCCGTGATATGCTTCGTCAGCAAATGTCGGATACGGAAGAAGATCATACATACTGGTTGGAAAAACAGATTCGTCTGATTGAATTGATTGGTTTGCAAAACTATATTCAATCGCAAATGTAAGTTTAAATGTTGAAATATAAAGCCTGACCTGAGTCGGGCTTTATATTTGTTTAAATTTATGATTGAGATGGGCAATGACGTGCTATTGAGAAAATTTCCGTATATCCGCCAGGACCTGAGCCGCATGAGTTTGCGTATTCACACTGCTATAGTGGTAAACAATGGTGCCTTGAGGATCAATCAGAAAGCTTTCCCGTTTGGCAATTTGGATAATGCCCAGATTACGCACAATACCCAATTGATTCGATAACTGGTGTTTGTGATCTGCCAAAAGAGGAAAAGTTAAACCTAATTTTTCTGAAAATTTTTGATGGGATTTGACATCATCCAGACTCACCCCCAAAACCACGGCATTGCTTTTTAAAAATTGTGGATAGAGCGCTTTAAATTGATTGGCTTCCTCGGTACAGCCAGGAGAGTTGTCTTTAGGATAGAAATATAACACCACCCATTTGCCTTTGTACTGGTTCAAGGAATGCCATTGACCATTTTGATCCTGCAATTTAAATGCAGGTGCCGCTTTTCCGACCCATTGTTTCTCAGTGTTTTTCTGAGAAGCGAAGATCGAATTTTCGGCATAGGCAGGAACCGTGAAAGCGTTGAATGCTGATATGGATATCAAGCTGATTTGCAGCAGTTTTGAAGTTTTCATGACGTATACTTTTATAATTAATGTTTGCATTAATCTTAGCAGATTTGCTGATGAGACGTTGCAGTGTAGGTTTGTAATGATTTCAAATTTTATTATGAACGAAATTCTTTAAAAATTACCTGTGTTTGCATATTTACCTTTGATGGATCAAAAGTAACAAAACCCCGCTGTCGGTCAAAGGTAAGATTCATATCATCCTTCAGCAACAACGACTCCCTTGTCGCCATTCACGATAGTGGATTATGAATGAATTTTGAAATGCTGCTGCGAGAATTGAGACAGAGGTTTTATACTGTTCAAATGATTTAGTTTTTTTAGAGCTTACCTTGAATCAACGTATTTTACTCATCACGGGCTGGGGCGGTGGAACCCAACTGCTTGATCCATTAAAACAGGCTTTGGCGGCGCAAGGATATGAGGTTGAACTTTGCAACATTTTTAATGCTTTAGATGAACAGGTTCTACAGCAGAAAGTGGAACTGGCGCATCAGTTTGATGTGATTGCCGGTTGGTCTTTGGGGGGGCAGTTGGCTACAGTATTGGTCGATCAGGTTCAAAAGCAGCATGGACAGGAAAAAGTATTGATTACTTTGGGTTCCAACCCCTGTTTCGTAGCAAACGATACATGGCCAATGGCAATGGATCAGCCGACCTTTCAGCAGTTCAAACAATCATTTGAACAAGATGCAATTTCCACTTTAAAAAAGTTTGGCTATATGGTGTGTCAAGGCACAGTAACCACCAAAGCTGACTTCATCACTTTACAAAGTTTGATTCAGGCACAATCGATTGAAACTTTAAGACAAGGATTATTATGCCTTGAGTATTTAAATAATGTCGATATCTTGAGGGATTACCCAGGTCATCAATATCATGTGTTTGCAAAACAGGATTTTTTAGTTAGCTACAAAGTTCAAAGAAATTTTCATAAATTCAATGCAAAGTTTCTGGAAACAGAGCTGATCAGCGGGTCACATGGCTTTCCTTTATTTGAAGCTGAACTAATAACTGGCAAAATCTGCCAATTTTTAAAGAAAATAGAACAAACAAGCGGATAACTGGTTTATCTCGCAATTTATTTTTAGTTCATGCAGGTTTAAGATCATGAAAAATTGATTTTCAAGCGTCTGCAGGAGTAAGGGATGACCGAATTAAACGACCAGGACTTTGATCTTGCGCATATCTGGCATCCTTATACCTCCATGACCGATCCATTGCCGACCTTTAAGGTAAAACAGGCGCATGGTGCCATTATCGAGCTGGAAGATGGACGGCAACTGATTGATGGCATGTCTTCTTGGTGGTGTGCCATCCATGGCTATAACCATCCTGAACTGAATCAGGCCGTGACGGATCAATTACACAAGATGTCGCATATCATGTTTGGTGGTTTGACTCATGATCCTGCGATTGAACTTGGCAGACTGTTGTTAAAAATTACCCCGCCCAGTCTGGATAAAATTTTCTATGCTGACTCTGGATCTGTTGCGGTAGAAGTGGCATTAAAAATGGCGGTGCAGTTTTGGACTGCACAAGGTGAAAGTCAGAAAACCAATTTTGTCACCCCGCGTTCTGGCTATCATGGCGATACCTGGAATGCCATGTCAGTTTGTGATCCGGTCACAGGCATGCATCAGATTTTTGGTTCCAGTTTACCTAACCGTTTCTTTGTTGCAGCCCCACAGGTCGGCTTTGATGATGAATGGAATCAGGATGATATTGCAGAATTGGAACAGGTCTTAAAACAGCACCATGCCAGCATTGCTGCTTTAATTCTGGAACCGATTGTGCAGGGTGCGGGCGGGATGCGTTTTTATCATCCTGAATATTTGCGTCAAGCCAAATTGCTGTGTGAACAATATAAAGTGCTGCTGATTTTTGATGAAATTGCCACTGGTTTTGGTCGTACTGGCAAATTGTTTGCCTGGGAACATGCCGGCGTTGAGCCGGATATCATGTGCATCGGCAAAGGCTTGACTGGTGGTTATATGACACTTTCGGCTACCTTAACCAGCAAGCGTGTAGCTGAAACCATTAGCCGTGGTGAGGCAGGCGTATTTATGCATGGCCCGACCTTTATGGCCAATCCGCTGGCCTGTGCGGTGGCTGTGAAAAGTACCGAGGTTTTATTGGCTCAGGACTGGCAAGCCAATATTCAGCGCATCGAGCAACAGTTGCAACACCATCTGCAACCCCTATCAGCACTGGATTATGTGCAGGATGTGCGGGTGCTGGGCGCGATTGGTGTGGTGGAGCTGACATTTAATGTGGATATGAAAAGCCTGCAACAACAGTTTGTTAAGCGAGGCATCTGGATACGTCCATTTGGTAAACTGGTCTATGTGATGCCGCCGTATGTGATTACTGAACAACAATTGAATATATTGCTGGAACAATTAGTGAATGTGGTGGAGCAGATGCAAGAGGTATCCGCATGAAATTGTTAAATAACCAGCTGTTAAATGCCCCTTTGTTAAATGATTATGCAAGCAAACTGGATGAACTCAAACAGCAGGGCAATTTGCGGCAATTTACCTCTAATGTCCAGCAAGGCCGAATGATTGAAATCCAGTGTCATTCGATGCTTAACCTGTCTTCCAATGATTATTTGGGATTGGCAGCAGACTTAACTTTGCGTGAACAGTTTTTTGACGAAACACCGAATGAACTTCGTGTCATGAGTTCATCTTCTTCAAGGCTTTTAACCGGAAATTTTCCTGAATATGAACAGCTGGAAGCCAGTTTAAGTCAGGCTTTTCATGGACGAGCTGCGCTGTTATTCAACAGTGGCTATCACATGAATATCGGGATTCTGCCAGCTTTAAGCGACAGTAAGACCCTGATTCTGGCCGACAAACTGGTGCATGCCAGCATGATTGACGGTATCCGTTTATCCTCTGCAAAATATGTGCGTTATCGGCACAATGACCTGAATCATCTGCAACAGCTTTTACAGCAATACCATACAGATGAGGCTTTTGAGCGCATTATTGTGGTCACGGAATCCATTTTCAGCATGGATGGCGACGAAACCGATCTGGCTGAACTGGTTCGTATCAAACAACAATTTGCTAAAGTGATGCTGTATGTTGATGAAGCACATGCCATTGGTGTGCGCGGCGAGCAAGGCTTGGGCTGTGCAGAACAGTATGCGGTGATTGATGAGATTGATCTGCTGGTTGGGACTTTCGGGAAAGCACTGGCATCGGTCGGTGGTTATCTGATTTGCCATCCGATCATTCGTGAATATCTGATTAATTCCATGCGTCCGCTGATTTTCAGTACCGCACAGCCACCCATGTGTATGGCGTGGACTGATTTTATTTTCCAGAAAGTTTTAGGCTTACAACAGCAACGTCAGCATCTGCAACAGATCAGTCAAAATCTGCAACAGTCGGTACAGGCCAAAGGTTTTGATTGTCCTTCGACTTCACATATTGTGCCGGTAATTATTGGCGAGTCACAAAAGACGGTGGAAAAAGCCCGGCAGCTACAACAGGCCGGATTTTATATCATGCCGGTGCGTCCACCTACAGTACCGAAACACAGTTCAAGATTGCGTATTTCACTGACTTCTCAAGTCAATCAGGCTGACCTTGAGCAGCTGGTGGCGTTGCTGTGAGTTGTTGCCGTGAATATTGATAAGTCTCAAGTTGCACAGCGTTTTGCCAAGGCAGGACAAAGCTATGCCGCACATGCCATCGTGCAAAAACAGATTTGCCAACAGCTGCTGCAATTGATGCAGCAATATTTGCCCAGTACCAGCTTGAACCGTGTTTTTGAAATCGGCTGTGGCTCAGGCAATTTAAGCCATTTGCTGATGCAAAATTTGGAAATAAAGCATGTGTTTTTAAATGACCTGTATCTTGAAGTTCAGCAGCATTTTCAAGCTAAGGAAAATTTGGAGTGGCTGATTGGCGATGTGGAACAACTAGATTTTCCGCAGTCCCTTGACCTGATCGCTTCCAGTTCGGCTTTGCAATGGGTGGGCGATATCGATTCGGTCTTTAAAAAAAGTGCAGCGGCGCTTATCGAAAACGGCTATTTGTGTTTTTCCACTTTTGGTCAGCAGAATTTGCAAGAAATTAAGGCTCTGACTGGGCAAGGGCTGAATTATCTGACTCTTGATGAGATTCAGCACAAGCTGCTTAAACAGGGTTTTGAAATTCTGCATCTTTCCGAAAACATGGAAACCTTAACTTTTTCCCATCCTAAAGCGGTGCTGCAGCATTTAAAGGCCACCGGGGTAACTGCAACCGCCGCACAGCATCGTTGGACCAAACAGTCTTTACAGCAGTTTTATCAGGACTATCAGCAATTTTCGGAGCTGGATCAATCTGGTCAGCACCATTATCAGCTGAGCTATCATCCTATTTATTGCATTGCACGGAGTAAGCCATGACATCCCCCGTTTATTTTATCAGTGGCATCGATACTGGTATTGGCAAGACCTATACCACAGGCTATCTGGCGAAGTTATGGAATGAGCAGGGCAAGAAAACCATCACCCAGAAACTGGTGCAAACCGGCAATACTGATATTTCTGAAGATATTGAACAGCACCGTAAAATGATGCAGATGGGCTGGTTTCCGGAAGATGAAAGCAAACTCACCATGCCGGAAATTTTTACTTATCCGGCTTCACCGCATTTGGCGACTAAAATTGATGACCGTGAAATCGACTTCCAGAAAATTGCCGATGCGACCCGGCAATTAACTGAAAAATATGAAGTAGTGTTGCTGGAAGGTGCAGGCGGTTTAATGGTGCCCTTAACCACAGAACTGTTAACGATTGACTATATTGCTGAACAGAAATTCCCTGTCATTCTGGTTAGTTCTGGTCGTTTGGGTAGTATCAATCATACCTTGCTCAGTCTGGAAGTCTTGAAAAGTCGTGGTCTGGAACTTTATGCTTTGGCCTATAACCTGAATGACGAATCACAGGACCAGCTGATTTCCAGAGATACTTCGGATTATTTGAAAAGCTATCTGGCGATACATTTCCCGAATGCACAGTGGATTGATATTCCTGTTTTATCCTAACTCTTGCTTAAAAGAGAAGGATATAAAAAAAGCCACTCTATTGAGTGGCTTTTTAAAGGAAAGTTTTAAAAATTAAAACTTCTTAAAGCTTTTGTTGCCAAATGGTTTACGTGGTGCATTTTCATCACGACGTTCACGCTGGCCATATGTCGCTTGATTGCCAAAGTTTTCAGGGCGGTTTTCACGCTGTGCATAGCTGTTGCCTTGACGTGGTTCACGTTGAGCGTAAGTGTTTGGATTGCCATCTTGACGACGTTCACCGCGTTGGGCAAAACCGCTGCCATTATTGCCGTCACGACGTGCATAAAGATTGCCAGTATTGTCACGACGTTGTGCATGACCATTCTGGTTTTCACGACGATCACGCTGTGCATAGCCCATTGGGCTTTGGTTTTCACCTTCTTCGCTATCACGGCGTTGCTGACGCAAATAACCGCCACGACGTGCTGCCATTGGTTTTTCTTGCATACGTTCGGTACGGCGTTTTGCCATACCAAACAGGCCTGTACCTTGACGTGGCTTCAACTCTACAGATTTGGTCAGGTTGTCGATATCGGCTTTATCCAGCTCCATCCAGCGGCCGGTACGAAGCTCACGCGGTAAAATCACGGTACCATAACGGGTACGCAGCAGGCGGCTGACTTTTAGACCTTGTGATTCAAAAATACGACGCACTTCGCGGTTACGACCTTCTTTAACCACCACCTGATACCAACGGTTGATGCCGTCACCACCAATTTCAGAGAAGGATTCGAATTTCGCCGGACCATCATCTAAAACCACGCCTTGAAGCATGTTGTTTTTGATTTGTGGTGTCACTTCGCCCATCACACGAACCGCATATTCACGTTCAATTTCATTTGATGGATGCATTAAACGGTTGGCTAATTCACCATCATTTGTGAACAGTAAAAGACCGGTTGAGTTAATATCCAGACGGCCGACCATCACCCAGCGGTCATTGGCAATTGCAGGTAACTGTTCAAATACGGTAGGACGTTGTTCAGGATCATTGCGTGAGCAAATTTCACCTTCGGGTTTGTAGTAAATCAGAACGCGACGACGGATTTCGTCTTCAATCTGGAATTGGACTTTACGACCATCGATGCGAAGCTCATCACCTGGTTCAATGCGTTCACCCACTTGGGCAACGCGTCCATTGATACTGACACGACCAGCGGCAATGACTTCTTCCATATAACGGCGAGAACCCAAACCTACGCGTGCAAGCACCTTTTGTAATTTTTCACTCATGACAGCATAACCTTAGAAATTATCATCAACAGTTCACCTATCTACGACTTCGCTGCGTGAGCATCGAGCGTCATAAAAGCTTCCTTGGCATCCTGCAGGGGAGGCAATTGGCCTAAAGATGTCAGACCAAAAGCATTTAAAAATTGTGGCGTTGTAACTAACAACGCAGGTCTTCCCGGTAGTTCTCTGAAGCCGGATTCTTTAATCCAGTTCCAGTCAAACAATGATCTTAAGATCTGACTATTGTTTGAAACTCCACGAATCTGTTCAATATCTGCCCGGGTTACTGGTTGGTGATAAGCAATCACAGCAAGGGTTTCGAGCAGGGTGGGTGATAAACGAGTTGGTCGTTCCGGCCACACCTGGGTAATGATATTGCGATATTTAGCCCGAACCTGGAAACGGAACCCTTGTGCGGTTTCTACCAGTTCAATCGATCTACCATGTTGTAGCATGGCGAGCTGTTGTAACAACTGACGCAATTCCTGTTTATTATATTGATTTTGGAACGCTTCTTTCAAACGTGCAAGCGAAACAGCTGTTTCACTTGCAAAAATAATGGCTTCCAGTTGCATCAGCACTTCATGTTGATTCTCGGCAACAGATAGAGATGTTGCTTGATGATCCATTATGCAGCTACTCCTTGAATTGCAAGTGGTGCTTCAATACCGCTGGCAATAATAGCTACTTTTTGTTGCCGTGTGAGTTCTAAAATGGCCATAAATGTAACCACCATGCCCATGCGCCCCTGGCTGGGTTTAAGCAGGGCTTCAAAATGCAGCACTTCACCGGACTGTAAACGGCTTTCAATAAAGGCAATGCGTTCTTCAAGCAACACTGGTTCTTGCTGAATTTGATGGGTGACAGGTTCTGGGCGATTGAATACGCAAAACAGCGCATCACGTAACTGGCTGACATCATAGCCTTCATTGATTTGCACTACCTGACCCAGACTAATATTGGCCGGGAAGGTATCGCGTTCCAGAACAGACATGTGTCCTAAACGTTCCGCCGCCTGTTTGACCCGTAAATAGGTTTCCAGCCGGTCAATCAGTTGCTGTTTGGGATCTTTTTCAACGACAACACTTGTGCTCGGTTTTGGCAATAGCAGTCGTGATTTCAAGTCGGCCAACAAGGCAGCCATCACCATATAATCTGCCGTCAGCTCAATATTCAGCGACTTCATGGCATCCATATAAGATAGATACTGCGCGGCAATCGGAGCGATATCTAGTTGTAATAAGTCGAAACCGTTTTTTTGAATCAGGTAAATCAGGAAGTCGAGTGGACCTTCGAAATGCTCTAGCAGAATTTCAAATGCAGCAGGAGGAATATATAAATCCTCTGGAATCGTATCTTGCCACTCATCCATAACACGGATATGTGAGCTTGGCTCCATAGGATTATGGATAGGTTGATTCATTGCAGTTTTAGGCCACGCGAATTTTCAAAGGCATGCAGGATGATGCTTTTGCCTCGATCTCGCATCGAAAGAAAAAGCACGTAAATTAGTAAGCGCTAGTGTAATGGAAATTTGACTTCAAATAAATTAGTTAAGTCAACAAATACAAAAAAACCTGAAATTCAGTAAGGTTTTTAACTGGCTTGATGATGTGAAATGCATAGGGGAGTATGGTTTTAATTTTTTTGACCGAACCGATTAGATTTTAGATTTTTATGAAAAAATGGGGCATAGCATTAGGCCTCATATTGTGAATAGAATAAAAGAAGATTCTGAATATAGAATAAAGCAAAATTTTCGGCAATATGAATGCCAATAAAAAAAGAGATCCCCGATGTCATGAAAGATCATGAAAAAGTACAAGAAAATGAATATGGGCAGTTTATTGGAGTTCCCGTATCTCATCCTTTGCCGACCCATTTTTTAGCCGATACCCTCTATGGCAAATATGCCACCCTGCATGTCTTATCTTCAGCAACCATTAGTGAAGATCAGTTGAAGCAAGTTTGGCAATGTGTAAATGGTGAGGTTGATCGCAGCTGCTGGACTTATTTACCTTATTCGGGTTTTGAAAATGCAGCGGAATTGCAAACTGCTCTTGAAAATAACTTTAAGTTCAAAAATTCAATCCATTATCTGGTTGAAGCCAATCATGCAATTGTAGGATGGGTAGGCTTGCTGAACCAGCGTTCTGCCGATCATGTTATTGAAATCGGCAATGTTTATTTTTCACATCAACTGAAACAGTCTACAGCATCGACAGAAGTCATCTATTTATTATTAAAAGCTTGTTTTGAGCAGGGCTTTCGCCGTGTGGAATGGAAGTGTGATGACTTAAATCTGCCCTCTAAACGCGCAGCTTTGCGCTTTGGCTTTCATTATGAAGGTACTTTTCGCCAAGACCGTATTACCAAAGGTCGTAACCGCAATACCGCCTGGTTTTCAATTCTGGATCAAGAGTGGCCTGAACTGGAAAAAGCCTATCGGGCCTGGTTAAGGGTAGATAATTTTGATCAGAATGGGCAACAAAAAATGCGCTTGCGTGATGTTCTTTAACTTTACTGTGTTTAATGATCTGTTGCGGTGGATGTCGATAACTTGAGCGCAAATTCGATGATCTGTTGCGCACTGTCTCGGATGCATAAATTTTGAGTTTGATCGAGGCTGGATAATTTGTGAATAACGGCAACTTCCAGGAAAAATGCATAGGTGTTGTCGATCATCGCAGAAGGGGGTTGCTCAGCATCTGCCTTCATAATTTTCACTTTAGACTCAAGTGTCCAGGGCATTTCCGCATAAATGCGGCTATTTACCTCAAAATCATGATAGTTGAGCAGCACATAAAACAGATCCATTCTCGCACTACTCCTTGATCCTGAACATTCCCTTTAATCTTAACCGTGCTTATTCAAAAGCGCTGACATCACCTACACCACGACGGATCACTTCAGGATTGTCACCGGATAAATCTACAACACTGGTGGTGCTTAAGGTGCCGAATCCGCTATCAATAAATACATCAATACGCTTTTCCAGTTGTTGCTCAATGTCATAAGGGTCATCTAAAGGTTCATCCTGACCGGGAAGAATCAGGGTGCTGGTTAACAATGGCTCACCCAATTCCTTAAGCAACATTTGGCACACACGGTTGCTTGGTACGCGTAAACCAATGGTTTTCTTTTTCGGGTGCATCAAGCGTTTAGGCACTTCACTGGTCGCCGGCAGAATAAAAGTGGTGATTGCCGGGGTATTGTTTTTCAGCAGACGATACATGGCATTGTCGACTTTGGCATAGGTGGCAATGTCGGATAAGTCACAACAAAGAATGGCATATTGATGCTTTAGACCGAGACCACGAATCTGCGCAATCCGTTCCATGGCATTTTTATTGCCGATCTGGCAGCCAATGGCATAGGCCGCATCGGTCGGGTAAACCACCACATCACCGGCACGAATACGTTCTACTGCCTGGCTGATCAAACGTGGTTGAGGATTATCAGGATGTATTCTTAAATGCAGCATATTTATTTTCTCCCCCGACTTACTATTAGTCATTATCTGTTGAATTTACAAAGTCTTGCAATCAGGCTTTGATGATTTTGTGTAAATTAATCCAGCATGTCACGTTGAAACTCGTCACTTTGTAATGTTTTGCCACCCCGGGTACAGGCACAGATACAGGCAATAAAATGTGCAGCATCACGTGGCAACTTGGCTTCACCGGAAAAATAACGTTGTACTTGAGCAAAGACATTATCTTTAAAGGTGCTGCCGTCACCGCCGTCACCAGTCAGGTTATCCAGAGATACACGGAATTTACGACCAAAAGCTTGTGCAAACATCCATTCAATCGCTTGAGGCTTGATTTCGACCTGCTCAAATAAAGCCTGCTGTTCTGCCGTGCGACCATCTGGGGCATACCAGTAACCCAGGTCGGGGAGCAAGCGTCTTTGCTCACCCGCAATAGTCCAGTGACTGATTTCATGCAAGGCACTATTAAAGAAACCATGGGCAAATTGAATGCGGGCAGGCGCATCTTCGGTTGCCGGAAAATATTCAGGTTCAAAATCGCCTTTGACCAAACACACATTTAAGTGGGAAAACCAGTGATTAAAGTGTAGTATAAGCCAATCAACTTGTTGAACTTCAGTTTGCAAACTGGCCCAGGGTGAGCGTTGCACAGGGTCGATAGAAACAGCAGAACTTGAGGTTGAATAAGTAGTTAACTGTAATGAAGTGGTGACTTCAGGTTGCGGCTGCAACTGATGCATGACTTGTATTACCCAATTGATCTGTCTAAATAAGTACAAAATTGTATCTTAATCTTTGACAGAGTACCGATGAATTTGTAGAATTGCCGCCTTAATTATGTCAGCAAATACCTTTCCGGCACAGATTGAGCCGTTTAAATGGGCTGAACAGGGCTTTACATGGTCAGGTACACTGCCATTGTCTCGCTTTGTTCGTATTTCCCGTGAAGCTGTTGGATCAATTGATGATCAATTGATTAACATAGACTGTAAGCTATCAATGGATGCGTATCATCGTATCGTATGGTTAGATGGTCATGTTGAAACGAAAGTACCAATGGAATGTCAGCGTTGTCTGAATCCTGTTGAAATTTCTCTCGTTTCAGACTTTCATTTAGCGCTTGTGGATGATGAATCACTGATAGAGCGCTTGGATGAGGATGCTGATTTCATCGTCTTAGGTGAGAGTGAAGCAACGACAAAAGGCAGCTATGATGCGCCTGCGACGGCTGATTTACTTTCTCTGATAGAAGATGAATTGTTATTGTTGTTGCCTTTGTCTCCTAAGCATGACGTTTGTGAGCATAAGCATCAACCTGCCATTGATGACATTGTCGAAGAAAAACGGGATAACCCGTTTGGTGTTTTGGCAAGTTTGAAGGGTAAACTTAACTAATTTTTGTGTTATACTGTTAAGTATAAGACAACTGAATTTGTTCTGATCCATTTTTTCGATCTTTGTAAGGAGCCATCATGGCCGTTCAGCAAAACCGTAAAAGTCGCTCTCGCCGTGACATGCGCCGTTCACATGACGCTTTAACCGAGAATGCATTAACTGTAGACCAAGCTACTGGCGAGACTCACCGTCGTCACCACGTATCTAAAGATGGTATCTACCGTGGTCGCCAATTATTCGCTAAAGCATCTGCTGAATAATTGATGATGTATTAAGCGTCAAGCTTAGTAGAAAAAATGGGAGCGTTAAGCTCCCTTTTTTTATGGCGTCTTTTTGTTGTATTTGGCAATTACCAAAACAAAAATTAAGTGTTAAATTCCGTTCCGTAAATAAGCTTACATAAGTGTATGTTGGTTATTTAACCGATTGTTGAATAACAATATCACTTCATTACAGGATTTTTTTATGTCTGCTAAACAACTCGAGCAAGTTGCTCAAGCAACGAAAACAGCATTTGTATTTCCGGGTCAAGGCTCACAAAAAGTCGGTATGCTCGCAGAATTGGCTGAACAGTTTAGTAGCGTGACAGAAACTTTTGCAGAAGCATCGGCAGCCGTGGGTTTTGATCTCTGGCACATTGCACAAAGCGGCGAAGGTTTAAATCAGACTGAATTTACCCAGCCTGTACTGCTCACCGCAAGTATTGCACTTTGGCGTGTGTGGCTAGAGTTGGGTGGAGTGGCGCCAAAATATCTTGCAGGACACTCACTGGGTGAATACAGCGCATTGGTTGCTGCCGGAGCGATGTCACTGGGTGATGCGGTTAAGCTGGTGAATTTGCGTGGCAAATTGATGCAAGATGCAGTACCGCAGGGTCAAGGTGCAATGGCGGCTATTCTGGGTCTGGATGATGCCAAAGTGATTGAACTATGCGAGCAGGTCAATATTCATGGGCGTGGTTCAGTAGAAGCTGCCAACTATAATGCTCAGGGCCAAGTGGTGATTGCAGGTGATAAGACCCTGGTCGAAGCGGTTATGGAGCTGGCAAAAGAAAATGGCGGTAAAGCCATTGCTTTACCTGTTTCTGTTCCATCGCACTGTTCACTGATGAAACCCGCTGCTGACAAATTTGCACAAGCTTTGGAACATACTGCCATTGAGCTGCCTAGCCTTCCTGTAATACAAAATGTCAACGCGGAAATCGCGACAGATGTAGCAGGATTACGTCAGGCATTGACTGCACAATTGTATCAATCTGTGCAATGGACCAAGACCATGCAGTTCCTTCAAGATCAAGGAGTGCAGTATGTGGTTGAATGTGGTCCAGGTAATGTATTGGCTAATCTTGCGAAGCGTTTACCAAATATCGAAAAAGCATTCCCAGTCGACAGTAACAGTCGTATGGAAGATGCGCTAAACGCCATTTTAGTGGCTGAAGGAAAAATTGCATGACACAGGAACGCAAAGTCGCATTAGTGACAGGCGCGAGCAGAGGGATTGGTGCAGCCATCGCTCAGCAATTGATTCAAGACGGTTATTTTGTAGTGGGAACCGCCACTTCAGAAGCGGGCGCAGAAAAATTATCTGCAAGTTTTGCTGAAAATGGTGCGGGTGCAGTACTGGATGTACGTGATGCGGCAGCCATTGATGCACTAGTTACAGATATTGAACAAAAATATGGTCCAGTTCTTGTATTAGTGAATAATGCTGGCATTACCAAAGATAATTTGTTACTGCGTATGTCTGAAGATGATTGGGACGATATTCTCAATATTCATTTGAAGGCAGTATACCGTCTGTCTAAGCGTGTCTTAAAGGGCATGACTAAAGCACGTTTTGGCCGCATTATTAATATCAGTTCTGTTGTAGCACACTTTGCAAACCCGGGGCAGGCCAACTATTCTGCTGCCAAAGCAGGCATCGAAGCGTTTGGTCGAAGTCTTGCAAAAGAAATGGGCAGCCGCCAAATTACCGTGAATGCTGTGGCACCTGGCTTTATTGCAACAGAAATGACGGATCAATTAAGCGAAGACATTCGTAAAAAAATGAGTGATCAAGTGGCATTAAACCGTTTAGGTGATCCACAAGATATCGCAAATGCCGTGAGTTTTTTAGCAAGCGATAAAGCAAGCTATATCACTGGTACTGTTTTACATGTAAATGGCGGTTTATACATGAGCTAAGCTCAAGTATAAACTTTGCAAAAATAAGATATTCAATTAAACTAACGGCATTAAAAACGCCACAAGCAATGAGGAGAATTCCTGTGAGCGATATCGAACTACGTATCAAACAAGCGGTTGCAGAACAACTTGGTCTTAAAGCTGAAGAAATCAAAAACGAAGCATCTTTTATGGATGACTTAGGTGCTGACTCTTTGGACTTAGTTGAGCTTGTTATGTCTTTCGAAAATGATTTTGACATCACTATCCCTGATGAAGATTCTAACGAAATCACAACTGTTCAATCAGCTATTGACTATGTTTCTAAGAAACTAGGTTAATTGTTGTTTCAGCTCTGCTGAATATAAAAAAGCCACCTTTAGGTGGCTTTTTTATTTACTCATCAAAATGATAATTACATATCTTTACTGTTGCTGGACCAAAGACAACCTTTCTTTGAATTAATTTTATGTATAAAAAAAGACGCTATTTCAAATTGCATAAATAATAATGATGGAGAAATACAATGGGTCTTTTTGATTTTGTAAAAGGTATTGGTAAAAAAAATACGGCACCAGCAGAACCTCAGCCAGCTCCGGTCGCTTCAACTCCTCCAGCAGAACCTTCTGCACAAGAAATCGCAAACAAGCTTCTGGGGCATATTAAAGCTTTAGGCTTGCCAGTGACCGGTTTATCGGTGAGTTATAACAGCAGCAGCGATCTGGCGACCATTAAAGGGCAGGTACAAAATCAGGCCGACCGCGAAAAAATTGTCCTGGCTGTAGGGAATGTCGATCATGTGGCTAAAGTAGATGACCAAATGACCGTGGTAACACCTGCTCCGGAAAGTAAATTCTATACAGTTAAATCGGGTGATACCTTGTCCAAGATTTCAAAAGAATATTATGGTGACGCCAATCGATACAACAAAATATTTGAGGCTAACCGTCCCTTGTTAAAAGATGCTGATGATATTTTTCCCGGGCAGGTACTGCGTATCCCGACTTAAGTAGAACCTGATAAAAGAGCGCCGAGAGCGCTTTTTTATCGAAGCTTGTGCTGTAATTTCTGTCTGGCAAGTTGTGCTCTACCTAAAAAAAATTTAGGGTCTAAATCATAGTGTTGCGCCAAAATCTGAATCAGTTTTTTTCGGTTGTCTTTATCGAACATATTAAGATCAATATGTGTCATTTTGTATTGCTTGCGAAATTCAGGTTTTAAAATAAAGCCGAGACTACTCACTTTCCACTGTTGTTCTTGGCTGAATGCTTTTGCTGCGAAGGGCTTATATGTGCGATACCTTGAGCTGTGAGAGGAATAAAGCTGGGTCTTTAAAAGCCTGTTGCGCTGTACCAGATTGCTTAACTTTATGCCAAAACTTTGTATGGATATGCTTTGGCGGGTGATGACCAATTTCATATTGATTGCAATCAATGTCAGCATGATGAAGAGTGCCAGCATCAACCAACCCGGCATGGATTGATGCAATAAGTATTGAATCAGGCTACTGAAATCTTTAATCATATTGAAGTTACTGAGCGAGTGCTGCGCTAAAACAATAAATATAGCAGGAATAAAGATTAACCCAATTAAATAACGGGGCAGATAATGGCATTGAAATAGCGGATATTCAGTAGGTATGTCCATTCATCATCACCTTTCAAGCAAAGTAGAGATAGGGCCATGATGGCTATTTTTTTCATAATGACTGCTGTATGGGGAAACAGGTGTTGCATTATGAATGCTATAAATTTTCCTCCAATTAAGTTGTGTTTAAATTCTTAATCCTTGTTTTAGCAAGTTATTTTCTGGTATCTATTTTTGTGTTTATCTATTTTAAGTGTTTGAGTTTTCTTGGGTTTATCTATTTTTGTTGTAGATTTGAGTATGAAAGTAAATCCTGTTATTCAGTGTTTAGAGCCAAATTATTCTTTTGTTTATTTTGCATAAAATTTTACTTTTTCTATGAGCCTTGCAAGCCAAGGTTTCCAAGAATCA
This sequence comes from Acinetobacter sp. CS-2, assembly GCF_016599715.1. Lineage (NCBI taxonomy): Bacteria > Pseudomonadati > Pseudomonadota > Gammaproteobacteria > Moraxellales > Moraxellaceae > Acinetobacter > Acinetobacter sp. CS-2. The sequence goes on along the minus strand of NZ_CP067019.1, from coordinate 2,506,139 downwards.
GACAGGCTGAATTGATGTGATTTTTCAGGCATAAAACTTGCTGTTTATTTTTTAAATTATTTGAATAAATGGTAAAAAATGAACTATAAAATTCATTTGTGCACAGAAAATTCAGCCGCCGATTTTTTAATTTTTTCTTCCGGTTTGGGCGGGCATGGCAGTTTCTGGCGCCCTCAAATTGATGCATTCACGCGATATTTTCATATTTTGACGTATGATCAGGAGGGCTGTCATGCGGATTCAGCAATTTTGCCTGATGATTACAACATTATCCATCTGGCCCAGCAGTTACTGCAAATTATCAGGCAAGAAAAAATTCGGCATTTTCATTTTGTGGGACATGCAATTGGCAGTTTTATTGGTGCAGAGCTAGCGTTATTGCTCAATTCATCTGAGCTGAGAGTGCTCAGCCTGACCTGTATCAATTGCTGGGACGAACTCGACCCACATACGCAAAAATGCTTTGAAGCACGGACTCTTCTATTAAAGTCAGCGGGTTCTGATGCTTATGTCAGGGCGCAGGGACTGTTTTTATATCCACCGAGCTGGATTTCAAAACATCATCAGCATTTAAAGACTTTGGAGGATATTCAACTCGCGGATTTTCCGCCGCCGCAAAATGTACTCAAGCGAATTCAGGTAGCACAACAATTTAAAATTAATGAGCAGCATATACAGGCCTTGCAACACAGTCAGTTGCATTTGATTGCCAATCAGGATGACTTTTTGGTTCCTGTACACAAGTCGAGTGATTTAAAGCAGCGGCTTGGACATGGATGTTTAAGTATTCTTGCAACTGGAGCCCATGCTTCCACGCAAACCGAGCCTGAATTACTGAATAAAACCATGCTTGAATTTTTGCATAAACACTTTTTGCAAGTAACGTCTTGAGTAAATGAAACTGGCTTGTTAATAAAATTTGCAACGGATTTCTCGATAATTTCTTATCCTCCTAGCTCACCGTGATTGTTTAAAATCACGGGTTTTTTATCCATTTTATTAAAGACAGCTTGAATATAAGGCAAATTGAATTTGACGGTTTTTTCAAACCATGCATTTTTTTGGAGCCATGATGGCTAATAAAGGTGCATTTATTTAACTGTTTATTTTACTATTTGTTAAAATAAAATAATTATAAATATTTGATAATTAATGATTAAAATTATTTGGTATAGCATTTGCTAAATAATTTTTATGAAAAAACAGGTTAATTACCTGAAGTGTATTTATAACCAAATGGGCTTTGTTGCACAAAGATTTGAAATGCAAAGCGCCCCTAATTGAGCCAAATTTAAGGCGTAACTTGGGTAAGTGGTCGACCTAATTCCGTAAATCTGTTAAGGACTGCTACACGTGCATGGATCTCATTCACTTGGCTATCAAAACTCCTTGCACTGAGTTTATCTCCTAATAATTTGATGCAATGCATCTTAGTTTCAACCAAACTTCGCCGATGATAGCCTGACCATTTTTTCCATAGTGTCCTGCCTAAACGTTTAATTGTTCGAAGTAATTCATTTCGCTCTAGCGAGCTACTCTTTGTATCTTTCCATTTTTTCTAGGTGGAATCACCGCATGCGCTTGCCGATCTGCAATGACCTGACGGCATTGCTTGGTGTCATAAGCCCCATCGGTATAAACAGAGTCAATCCGCTCATCTTGTGGAATCTGATTAAGTAAATCACCAAGCACCTGTGAATCACTGACATTATTGGTTGTAAGCTGAACTGCTCGTATTTGTAGGGTTTTAGCATCTATACCAATATGAAGTTTACGCCATTGGCGACGATATTCAGGTCCATGTTTCTTGCGTTTCCATTCGCCCTCACCTAGAAACTTCATGCCTGTAGAGTCCATGAGTAGATGCAGCCCATCGCTACTTTTTTGGTAGCTGATTACAATATCAATATGCTTTTGTCTTCTACAAAGCGTGGTGTACGAATATCACTGATATTCGGGGCTGCTCAGCCGCAAAGTTTAATCAGACTTTGCACAAAGCCAGTAACCATACGTAAAGACAGACGGAATAAGGATTTAATCATTAAGCAGCATTGGATGGCTGCGTCGGAGTAGGTTTGATTTCGCCCTTGTTTGCCTTTTGATGGCGCATACCATTGCGTAGCAGGATCAAACCAAAGGGCAATATTTCCGCGACTCATGAGTGCTCGGTTATATGCGGGCCAATTGGTTGTGCGGTAGATTTTGTGTGTAGGCTTCTTCATTTGAAAATTATATCGCTGAAAAAGCCTTTACAGATAGGTTTGTGCAACAAAGCCTATTCAAAGTAATAGTGGAGTGATTAGTGGTGATGACCAAAACCGCTATCACTTTACTGGGGCAAGCTGGCGTGGGCAGATTTCACCTGCCAGAGGTCAGAAAGTCGATTTTACTGTGGATGGAACCGGTCAGGCCAACGACATTTATGTCCTGAGTTCAGCCTCTACATTTACCAATCAGGTGGGCGAGAAAAACAGGATTGTGGCTGCAGTGTTAGCTTTTTTCCTCGGTGGCTTTGGTATTCATAAATTTTATTTGGCGCAAATTGGCTGGGGCATTGTTTATCTGATTTTCTGCTGGACCTTCATTCCTGCATTTGTCGCTTTCATTGAGTTCATTATTTATTTGTGTACTTCAGATGAAGATTTTGCCCGAAAATATGGTTGATGAATTTCAGATAAGAGCCTATCCAGTATTAATTTCATTCTTTTTTAGCACTTAAAAAAAGAATTTGTTAAAATTATTCAATGAGAAAACCATATCCCAGCGACATTAGTCGAGAAGCCTTTAAAGAAATTGAACCGTTACTATTGAGCGGAAGAAAACAAACACGTCCAAGAGTCGTTGATGTCTATGAAATATTTTGCGCCTTACTCTATATTTTAAAAAGTGGATGCCAATGGAGTATGCTTCCTCGAGACTTCCCAGCTAAAAGCACTGTGCATTATTACTTCTCGATTTGGAATAAAAAACCATCAGAAACTGAACCTAGCATACTTGAGCAAGCTTTAAAAAAATGTGGTTGGCGAGGCCCGTATCAGCAATGGACGGAAAGAACAAACGAGCTTTATCATCATTGATTCACAAAGTGTAAAAAACACAGATACTGCACGTGATAAAGGCTATGACGCTGGTAAAAAAGTTTCAGGCATTAAAAGACATATTATTGTTGATACTCAAGGTCTCCCGCATGGAATATTGGTTACGACAGCAGATAAAACGGATCGCCAAGGTGCATTAGATGCCATAACTATACATAGAGATACCTTACAAAATGTAGAGGTTGTACTTGTTGATGGTGGTTATACAGGCGAACCCTTTTATTTGGCTGTTAAGAATTTAATCAGAGCCCGAGTTGAAGTTGCTAAACGAAGTGAATTACATAAATTTGCAGTCATTCCACAACGCTGGGTTGTGGAAAGATCATTTGCTTGGTTAGAAAAATGCAGAAGGCTCTGGAAAAACTGTGAAAAGCACCTAAATACGAGCCTTCAGTTCATTAATTTAGCCTTTTTAAGGCTACTTTTGCATAGAAAATATTCTGGATAGGTTCTAAGAGAAAAGGGCGATATCACCCTTTTTGATCTGTTTATTTAGCAGGTTGTCCCCACTGATTGTTTTCCCGTTTTGTATCTGAAGCCCACCAGATAATGAGAGGAATAATACCAATAATGGTCAGCACAAGAAGTTGCCACCAACCTGATCGATTTGTGTCATGTAAACGGCGGGCACCTACGGCTAGACTTGGCAGGAATAATGCCAAATTTAATAGTCCATTCAGCATTTTGTCGGTACCGAGTATGGCATCAATCATTTGTACAATAATGCCCAAAATGAAAGAAACCAGCATAAAAAACCAAAATTCCTTACGGCGTGCACGTCCATCAAAGGTGACATAATTTTTCAGACATTTTACAAACCAGTCAATCATATTAAATTGTTCTTCAGATTGATTCTGGTTTGAAATTCTATCCAGTTGTTCAGACAGGTTCTGAACGGTGCTGTTGCGGTTGAGGGCAATATAGATCTGCGAGGCATTACCGGCATTGTCAACCGCAAAATCGACATGTTCACCAGGTGAAGGCGGGCGCTGTCCTCGCCATTCCGCACCAGTAAAATTATAGCGGTTCTGGTCATCACCACTGATAATGCCTGTATTGCTTTGGATTGAAAAATCCAGAATTGTTCCTTTCATTATTAGCCTCTATTTTTGTAGTATGCGTTATAAATTTAGTATCATCATAGCAGAATGGTTTAAAAATTAAACTAATTAATTATTATTAAGTCTATGTATTTATATTGTTTTTTATAATATATTTATCTTTTGATAAAAAATCCCGCTATTGAAGCGGGATCTAGAATCGGATTATTTTGTATCTTTCGGTGGATAAGGATCATTACCATAACTGTTACCGGAACGTATTTGTCCATTTGTACCATGAATTTTTGTGTCAGACCCTTGATTACGAGCAATGCTTTCAGCAATTTTAATTGCTTCAGCTTGGGTAGATGTTACTTTAGTTGCTTTGCTATTGCCGGCACCTTTCACAGCCCATCCATTAGAATGTGGGACGACATGTTGATTTTTACCTTTACTCATTTTTATTCACCATTATTTTTATTCGTATAAAAAAAAGCGGAACCTAATGACTCCGCTTTTTATATTTCTTACCAGCTTAACGCACCGCCGGTCTGATAGTCCGTAACACGCGTCTCGAAGAAATTCTTCTCTTTACGCAAGTCCATCATTTCCGACATCCACTGGAATGGGTTATTCACACCAGCGAATTGTTCAGGCAAACCAAGTTGCGCTAAACGACGGTTACAGATGAACTTCAGGTATTCTTCCATCATCGCAGCATTCATGCCAAGTACACCGCGTGGCATGGTGTCACGTGCGTATTCGATTTCAAGCATGGTGCCTTCAAGAATCATCTGGATGATTTCTTCCTGGAACTCAGTGGTCCATAAACCTGGGTTTTCGATCTTGATCTGGTTGATCATATCGATACCGAAGTTCAGGTGCATAGACTCATCACGTAAAATGTACTGGAATTGCTCGGCAACACCGTTCATCTTGTTACGACGGCCCATAGACAGAATCTGGCTGAAACCACAGTAGAAGAAAATACCTTCAAGAACACAGTAGAACGCGATCAGGTTGCGAAGCAAAATCTGGTCATTTTCAGGTGTGCCAGTTTTGAACGTAGGGTCACTTAAAGACTGGGTATATTTCAGGCCCCAAGCGGCTTTACGCGCAACGGACGGTACTTCGCGGTACATGTTGAAGACTTCGCCTTCATCCATACCTAATGACTCGATACAGTACTGATAAGCGTGAGTATGAATCGCTTCTTCAAATGCTTGACGCAAGATGTACTGACGGCATTCAGGGTTGGTGATGTGACGGTAAATCGCCAGTACCAGGTTGTTTGCAACCAGTGAATCGGCAGTCGAGAAGAAACCAAGTGAACGCATCACGATGGTACGCTCATCTTCAGTTAAGCCATTTTCAGACTTCCAAAGCGCGATGTCGTGGTTCATGTTGACTTCTTGCGGCATCCAGTGGTTGGCACAACCGTCCAGATACTTTTGCCAAGCCCATTCGTATTTGAATGGAACCAGTTGGTTCAGGTCAGCACGACAGTTGATCATGGCTTTATCATCAACCTGTACACGCTGAGCGCCCATTTCAAGCTCTTCCAGACCTGGAGCAACATCAAGGTTCTCTAGGGAAGAAGATGCTCTTGCCAATGAATCGGTTGGATTTGATCCTCGGTTTTGAGTGGCTCTAAGGGGTTGTGCAGTTGCCACATGCGACGGTGCGTTGTGTGCATCAGATACCACCTGTGTATGAGCCGCTTTTTGCGGTTCGACGGGCGCAGACTTGTGTTCAGGTGCAGCCGGTTTTTGCGAATCATCTTCGAAATCGTCCCAACTTAGGATAGACATATCAATTCTCTCTTCGTTGCTTATATCCGTTATCTGACATCTCACAAACGAAGATGTCTACTATACGCTTAAATTGTGTAAGCAAAATTAAGTTTTGCCGATCACTGCTCTAATCTTGTTCGATAGGACAGATATCCTCACGACTTATTTTGCTTACGCTGCTGTTTACGAATGGCTAAAAACGCATAAACCATAGGCGTGTAAAAGAAAATAAAGGCAAACACCAGTACTGCAAGTCCTAACATGTAGTTATGGGTCATATGGAGCATGGTGGTTTATTTCCTTTATTGTTAAATATTAAATCCTCCCCAAACCCCTCCTTTAATAAAGGAGGGGTTTTCCGTGAATTCTTTTGCTTCCACGGAAGTCCCCCTTTGGAAAAGGGGGATTTAGGGGGATTTTGAGAAGAGTTCAATTAATTTAACTCTTCTCGTTAGGCAACTGCCTGAGCAATTGCTTGGATTTCACTTTCTTTAGCTTGGTTAGTATCTGAAGAATGTCCAGCACTGCCACCTAATAAGAAATATATTACTAATAGGCGACAAATAAATTTTTCTGCTTCTTCAAAAACTACACGTACTTTCTTTCTAAAATCTTTTAACTTCTTCGACATGTTCGCTCCTAAAAGGAATCAATCATTACGAAGTAGCAAGAGTGAGTTCTTATGCTAACCACTCATAAGAATCAACCATTGCTAAAGTCGCAATGAAGAGATAAATCTCGGTTGATTCCTAAGTTAGTTAACTTATTGACAAGCCTCACAATCAGGGTTGTCAATTGAACATGCCATTGGCACTGGTGCTGCTTGAGCAAAACCATCTTCTTCAGCTTTCACTTCAGGCGCTACCGCAGCAGTAACAGGTGCTGCAACAGTGGCCGGTTTAACGGCATTCAATGCGCCAGTGTTAATAGTTGATTTCTCGGCAGAAGTTGCACCTAATGCACGGAGGTAATAAGTTGTCTTAAGACCACGTAACCATGCCATTTTGTAAGTCAGGTCAAGTTTCTTACCGTTTGCACCAGAGATGTAAAGGTTAAGCGACTGAGCCTGATCAATCCATTTTTGACGGCGTGATGCAGCATCCACAATCCAGCGTGGCTCAACTTCAAATGCAGTTGCGAAAATCGCTTTAAGCTCTTCAGGAATACGAGAAATCTTTTGTACCGAACCTTCAAAGTGTTTCAGGTCGTTGACCATCACTGAATCCCAAAGACCGCGATCTTTTAACGCACGTACCAGGTACGGGTTGATCACTGTGAATTCACCAGAAAGGTTTGATTTCACATACAGGTTTTGGAAAGTCGGTTCGATCGACTGAGATACGCCACAGATGTTCGAAATAGTCGCAGTAGGTGCAATCGCCATTACGTTCGAGTTACGCATACCGTCTTTTTGAACTTTGGCACGTAAAGTGTCCCAGTCTAAACGTTGTGTACGGTCTACTTCAAACATGCGTTCTGGGCGTGATTTCGCCACGATGTCTAAAGAATCAATAGGAAGGATGCCTTGATCCCAAAGTGATCCTTTAAATGTTTCGTAAGTACCACGTTCAACAGCCAAGTCGCTAGAGGTTTGAATAGCGTAGTAGCTGATTACTTCCATAGATTCGTCAGCGAAATCTACAGCTTCGTCAGAACCATATGCCAGTTTCATTTCATATAAAGCATCTTGGAAGCCCATGATACCCATACCGACTGGACGGTGTTTCAGGTTTGAATTTTTCGCTTGCGGAACCGCGTAGTAGTTGATGTCAATCACGTTATCGAGCATACGAACCGCGGTTTTTACAGTGCGCGCCAATTTTTCACGGTCTAATACACCACCTTGAACGTGCTGTACCAGGTTGATTGAACCCAGGTTACATACCGCGATTTCATCCTGGTTGGTGTTCAGAGTGATCTCAGTACATAAGTTTGATGAATGCACTACGCCCACGTGTTGCTGTGGTGAACGCAAGTTACATACGTCTTTGAATGTGATCCAAGGGTGACCTGTTTCAAACAGCATAGAAAGCATTTTGCGCCACAAGTCTTTGGCACGCACTTTCTTGTGCAGCATGTCGGTTTCTTTGGCAATGCTTTCGTAATAAGCATAGCGTTCTGCAAATGCTTGACCGGTTAAATCGTGAAGATCTGGTGTTTCAGATGGCGTGAACAATGTCCATTCAGCATCTTCAAATACACGTTGCATGAACAGGTCCGGAACCCAGTTTGCTGTGTTCATGTCATGGGTACGGCGACGGTCATCACCGGTATTCTTACGCAGTTCAAGGAACTCTTCGATATCCAGGTGCCAGGTTTCTAAGTATGCACATACCGCACCTTTACGTTTACCACCCTGGTTTACCGCAACGGCAGTATCGTTGGCCACTTTAAGGAAAGGTACGACACCTTGTGATTTACCGTTGGTGCCTTTGATATATGAGTTCAATGCACGAACAGGTGTCCAGTCATTACCTAAACCGCCAGCCCATTTAGACAGCATGGCATTATCACGCATTGCGCCATAAATGTTGTAAAGATCATCGGCAATCGTGGTTAAGTAGCAGCTCGACAACTGTGGACGTAAAGTACCAGAGTTGAACAGGGTCGGCGTAGAGGCCATGTAGTCGAAGCTAGACAATAAGTTATAGAATTCGATGGCACGCTCTTCACGGTTTTCTTCATTTAACGACAGCCCCATTGAAACGCGCATAAAGAACAATTGCGGTAATTCAAAACGGATGCCATTTGAATGAATGAAGTAACGGTCAAATAAGGTTTGCAGACCTAAGTAGGTGAACTGGTTTGAGCGTTCTGGTTGAATCGCCGCTGCCAGTTTCGCAAGGTTAAAATTCAATAATTCTGGTGACAGAAGATCAAGCTCGATCCCTTTCTTAAGGAAAGTCTCTAAAGCATCGCCTTCATTGGTATCTGTAGATAGGCCCAAGAACTCTAAACCTGTAGCAACCAGATTGTCACGAAGTAAACGTGCAGTCACATAGGTATAATTTGGTTCTTGTTCAATACGGGTACGTGTCGCCATCATCATCGTTGTAGCGATGTCAGATTCTTTTACGCCGTTATAGAGGTTTTTTACGGTTTCATCGACAATGGCTTTAACGTCAATACCTTCCAGGCCTTCAGCTGCTTTTGCCACATGTGCTTCTAGTGCGCCCAGGTCAAGCGGTTTAAGCTGACCATTCGCAGTAGTCACTTGTAAAGTCGGATGGTGATGAGCGCCAGTCTGTTTGCGTGCTTCAGAGCGTTGTTCGCGGTAGATGACATACGCACGTGCAACTTTTTGTTCACCAGTACGCATCAGCGCAAGTTCAACCTGGTCTTGAATTTCTTCAATATGAATTGTGCCGCCTGACGGTAAACGACGGTTAAACGTATTCATCACCATTTCAGTCAGTTGCTCGATACGATCATGAATACGGCTAGAATCTACACTTTGCTGGCCTTCTACAGCCAAAAAAGCTTTACCAATCGCTACAGAAATTTTTTCTGCGTCAAAAGTGGCAACATCACCGGTGCGTTTAATCACCTGAAGTTGACCAGGAGTTGAAGTGATTACGCTCATTTAGCATAGCTCCATTGTCATCTATTTTTATGTTTATGGACCATTTGAACCGGGCAAATTTTATGCCACAGTATTTGAGGAATAAACACAAGACCTAGTGGTTTTAAAATTAATTGAACACAAGATACGGGAAAATTTAGGGTAGATCAATATTGACATTTTGCTAAATATTTTTCTTAGTACATGCATTAATCTCTGTAAAAATATTGCTATTTTTATTGATTTTTCTATAAGCCTTATCAGGCAAGGCATAGCATAACAAAGCTAAAAAAATGTGCTTATAGATAACATTGTGGATAACTTAAAAGAAGCTATCTAACTAGTCAGAAACTGTGCAAACAGACAGACGGTTTAAAAAATAGACATTTTGTCGCTAAATATTTCTATAAATAGCCTGAAAATTACTAAAATATGAAAAATTCAATAAATTCAATGTTTAAAAAAAATATAACAAAATGCTACTTTGATGTATCAGTTTGGTGAACAGCATCTTGTTTACAATGTAAACGTGTGTATATTGCTGAAGATATTAAAGCCTATCCAACGGATTTTTAAGGATAGCTTAATCCATATAAAGGGGCATTTTATGAGCCAAGAAGAAAAGTTACCTAAAATTTTAATTGTTGAAGACGATGAACGTCTTGCGCGTTTGACTCAAGAATACCTTATCCGTAACGGATTGGAAGTTGGGGTAGAACCTGACGGTAATCGTGCAATCCGCCGTATCATCGCTGAACAGCCAGATTTGGTGGTACTTGATGTCATGTTACCGGGTGCGGATGGTTTGACCATTTGTCGTGAAGTACGTCCACATTATCATCAGCCAATTTTAATGCTGACAGCACGTACTGAAGACATGGACCAGGTTTTAGGCCTGGAAATGGGGGCAGATGACTATGTCGCAAAACCGGTTCAACCGCGTGTATTACTTGCCCGTATTCGTGCCTTGCTGCGCCGTACCGACAAGGCTCCTGAAGATGAAGTGGCTCAACGCATAGAATTTGATGATCTGGTAATCGATAATGGTGGACGATCAGTGACCTTGAATGGTGAGCTGGTTGACTTTACCAGCGCGGAATACGACCTGTTATGGTTGTTGGCTTCAAATGCGGGTCGCATTCTTTCCCGTGAAGACATTTTTGAGCGTCTGCGCGGTATTGAATATGACGGTCAGGATCGTTCAATTGACGTACGTATCTCACGTATCCGTCCAAAAATTGGCGATGATCCTGAAAATCCAAAACGTATTAAAACGGTACGCAGTAAAGGTTATCTGTTCGTTAAAGAAACAGGTCTTTAATCTCTGCCCGCTCGCTAATTTTATAGGACAACTACGTGTTTAAACACAGTATATTCTTGCGCATTTATGCAGGATTAGTGATTTTAGTGGCCTTGGTTGCCTTATTTGGCTATCTACTGGTACAAATCATCAATTATCAGCGTGCGCAAGAATATCGTGAGTCGTTGACCGATGGTATTTCTTATATCATTAGTGAAGGGATTGCCCGACAGCCGAATGAACAGCAGAAAAAAGACTGGATTTCTGATGCTTCCGATTTGCTGGAGCTTCCGATCTATTATGTTGATGCGGCTAAGGTGGATTTATCGCGTACCGAGAGAAAACGGATTGAAGAGCGTAAAGCAGCCGTTCGTTATGATGCAGAAAACTCCATTGCTTATATCATTATTGGTCTGAAAGATGATCCTCAGCATTTGCTGTATGTAAAAGTGAATAAAATAGGCGAGCGCCAGATGAAAGCCTTACCTATTTTCATTCTGGATTATCTGGTGTATTACCCTGGGCAAGAAAAAGAGTATCTCGCCAAAATTCAATCGAATTTTTCTTATCCGATTGCCATTGAAAAAGTGCAAAACCTACCGCTTGATTCTGAACAAATCGGCCGGCTTCGCTTGGATCACAGTATTATTTTGTACCGTGACAATGCCTCGGTTCGGGGTACCACCATCTCGATCGTTTCTCCTATGCCCAGCTCACCTTCCGAGGTGCTGGTTTTAGGGCCTGTACCTTTATTTAACTGGATGCCTTTCCAGTTGGCTGCAGGCATTACCTTGCTGAGTCTGTTTGTATTAAGTCTTGGGGTGTATGGATTGCTGGTGCCGATGCAGCGTCGTTTACGTGAAGTGAATTACGCCTTGCATCGCATGAAATCGGGTGACATGACCTTGCGTTTACCAGTCGATGGTACCGATGAAATGGCCAGTCTGGCGACCAATTACAACAGCATGTCCGATCATATTCAGCGTTTGATTGAAGCACAGCGTGAGCTGATGCGTGCAGTTTCGCATGAACTGCGAACACCTGTAGCACGTATCCGTTTTGGTATGGAAATGTTGGCCGAAGAAGATGACTATGAGTATCGCCTACAACAGGTTGAACAGATTGATAAAGATATTGAAGCGCTCAATACCTTGATTGATGAAATCATGACCTATGCAAAACTGGAGCAGGGCACACCTTCTTTAGATTTTGAAAAAATCGTGCTGTTTGAAGTGCTGGATCAGGTGGTGATTGAAACCGAGGCACTTAAAACTCAAAAAGAAATTGAACTCAAAGCACCACCTATTAGTGTGGTGGTCGATGCCGAGCGGCGTTACTTGCATCGTGTAGTACAAAATCTGGTTGGCAATGCGGTTCGCTACTGTGATCATAAAGTGCTTGTCAGTGGTGGTATCAATGACGCGGGGCAGGCTTATGTTCAGGTAGAGGATGATGGTGCCGGTATTCCTGAGGAAGAGCGGCAGCGCATTTTTGAAGCTTTTGCCCGTCTGGATGACAGCCGTACCCGTGCTTCAGGGGGCTATGGTCTAGGTTTGTCCATTGTGAGCCGTATTGCTTACTGGTTTGGTGGGAAAATTGAGGTGGATCAAAGCCCGATTTTAGGCGGGGCTCGTTTCACCATGTCGTGGCCGGTACAGCGGTTTAATAAAGCAAAAAAGAAAACCGGTGTCCTTAAGGCTGATGGTGTCATACAGACAGAATTTTAAAGAATAGGGAACACTAAAAAGCACCGAATGCGGTGCTTTTTAGTCTTATTCATGACTGGTGGCATCTGGTTCAATCAGGCTTTTTCCCTGTTTTAAGCTAGCGAGTGCATCGGCATTAAGATCTAGTAGCAAAGAATTGTTTTTGGGATCTATGGCATAATGGCTAATCAATTTCTGGTCCCCATTTAATGTTTCGACCTTGTATTCATCTGCAACGTTTAAAATAGCTTCGAGATTGGTGGTGGTTGCAGCAAAGTCTTGGCGGAAAAGGTCATAGATATCACGCAGGTCAAAAATGGCATCCTGAGCATCTGGGTGTTTCTCGATGTATCTTTCCACATGATGAACTAACAGTTGTGCAAAGAAGAAATATTCAGATTCATGGGCATATTTTAATGTCATTATAGTTTCTCCTGTCTATTCGCTTTTTGAATTTTAAATATCAATATCACAAACTGTTAAACGCATGTCAAAGTGTTGCAAAAAAACCACAAGAATAAAGCAGCTTATGTAAAAGATATGAGGTAATTTCTAAAGCAAAGAAAGGCGGTATTTTTAATACCGTGATGATAGGAAGGAAAATTTAATCAATTTTTCTGATTCCTGTCATTTTTTAAATAAATACTCAAAATAAACTGAACTTTTAGAATCGAAAGAATATTCAACAATAATTGTATTTCTGGATTGCAAAATAAGTGAGCAATATTTCCTCATAAAATCTTAATGTGAGAAAATTTAATAAAAATAACTGTTTTTATTAAATAAAACGATGAAGGTGTTGTGTAAAGGAATAGATGTAAATTAAAAGCGATAATGCTGAAAAAATCATCCAAAAGACTAAGGCTTATGAGCTAGCAAGTGAAATCATAAATCAGGTACAATTGACGGGATTAATTTTGTGTTTGGTGTATTTGAAGGCCAATACATACATTCTTTGTTAATAAATTAGGCCTGCCAGGAGTTATCCCCGCATGAGTGCCATTACTCCATACGATTGGGCAATTATTGCCTTCGTGATCGGCGTTACATTTCTTTGTGTCTTTATGCTCACAGTTCCTTTACTCCTTGGGGGTAAATCATGGGGCCGTGCAAAGCAAGAGCAATTTGAGTCAGGTGTGGTAGGTGCTGGTGGAGCACGCATCCGCTTATCTGCGAAATTCTACTTGGTTGCTATTTTCTTTGTGGTATTTGACCTAGAAGCATTGTATCTCTACGCATGGGCTACATCAGTTCGTGAAGTAGGTTGGTTCGGTTTTACCACTGTTGTAATTTTTGTAGTCGATTTATTGATTGCTTTGATTTATGCGATTGCTGTAGGCGCATTAAACTGGGCACCAACCGATCGTCTCAAAGCGGCAGTGATGAAATCGAAAGTGGGTTCAGTAAATATGAACCTTGCCGATATTACACGCTTCAATTCTATTGAAGAGTTGGTTGTTGATCCTACAGGTCAAATTCCAGCTCAATCATCTGGTCGTGTGAAAAAATCTGCGACTACATCATCTACTAAGGAGTAACCCGGGAATGAAATATACATTAACCCGTGCGAATCCGAATGCTGATCAATATCCACTTCAAGAGCGTCAAATCGTTACTGATCCGCTTGAAGAAGAAGTGAATAAAAATGTGTTCATGACTCGTTTAGAGGATGTAATGCATACAGCTGTAAACTGGGGCCGTAAAAACTCTGTATGGCCCTTTAACTTTGGTACATCTTGCTGTTACGTAGAATATGCAACCACTTTGACGGGTGTGCATGATATGTCGCGTTTCGGTGCCGAGGTTATTCGTGCTTCACCACGTCAGGCGGACTTAATGATCGTTGCAGGGACCTGCTTCGTGAAAATGGCACCTGTAATCCAGCGTTTATATGAGCAAATGTTAGAGCCTAAATGGGTGATTTCAATGGGTGCTTGTGCAAACTCTGGCGGTATGTACGACATTTATTCGGTTGTACAAGGTGTGGATAAAATCATCCCTGTCGATGTGTACATCCCGGGCTGTCCGCCACGTCCTGAAGCATTATTGCAAGCATTAATGTTGTTACAAGACCAAATTCAATTAGAGCGCCGTCCACTTTCAGCGGTTATTGGTGAGGATCTTCAGCCAGTGTATAAGCCAAAGATGCAGCCAGAACGTGACCGTAAGAATGCTGAACGTATTGCCGTGAAAAACTTACGCTCTATGGATGAAATTAAATAATCCGAGCGACAAAATATTGATGCACCCGGTCTGGGTGTAATTGTCGTTCAGGTTGACTGAATTTGTATTGAATAGGAAGCCAAGCCAATGGCTGAAACTGACATTGCTATGCCAGAATCAACGCCTGTTGATTCACGCCCAGCATTTGCAATTATAGAAGAGCTCAAAACCAAATTTGGTGAGAACTTCTTTGTGCAAACGACTTTTGAAGACTTTCCAACAGTCTGGGTTGAGCGCGCACGTGTGCAAGAAGTCTTAATGTTCTTGCGGAAAGTAGAACGTCCTTACGTGATGCTGTTCGATTTGTCTGCGGTAGATGAGCGTTTACGTACTCACCGTGACGGTTTGCCTGCGTCAGACTTCACTGTGTTCTATCACTTGTTGTCGCTAGAGCGTAATACGGATATTCGTATTAAAGTTGCCTTGAATGAGAGTGATCTCAATATTCCAACAGCAACCAACATTTGGCCAAATGCCAACTGGTACGAACGTGAAGCTTACGATATGTTTGGTATCAACTTCGAAGGGCATCCAATGCTCCGTCGTATCTTGTTGCCGACATACTGGGAAGGTCACCCGCTGCGTAAAGAATATTCTGCACGTGCCACTGAATATACACCGTATATGCAGAACCAGGCCAAGCAGGACTTTGAACAGGAGCACCTTCGTTTTGTTCCTGAAGACTGGGGTCTAAAACGCGGTAACGCCGATGAAGACTTCATGTTCCTGAACCTGGGGCCTAACCATCCATCTGCGCACGGTGCGTTCCGTGTGATCTTGCAGCTGGACGGCGAAGAAGTAAAAGACTGTGTGCCTGATATCGGTTATCACCACCGTGGTGTGGAAAAGATGGCTGAACGTCAAACCTGGCATTCATTCATTCCGTATACCGACCGTGTTGACTACCTGGGTGGTTGTGCGCAAAACATGCCTTATGTAATGGGTGTGGAGCAACTGGCGGGAATCACTGTTCCTGACCGTGCGCAATGTATCCGTGTCATGATGTCCGAATTGTTCCGTATCAATAACCACTTGTTGTATATCGGTACTGCAATTCAGGATGCCGGCGGTATGACACCAGTATTCTATATGTTCGCTGACCGTCAAAAAATCTATGACGCCATCGAAGCAATTACTGGTTACCGTATGCACCCGGCGTGGTTCCGTATTGGCGGTACTGCACACGATCTTCCAAACAACTGGCAACACCTCATTCGCGAAATCCTGGACTGGATGCCGAAGCGTATGAACGAGTACTACACAGCAGCATTGAAAAACTCGGTGTTTATCGGTCGTACCCGTAATGTTGCTCAGTACGATGCAAAATCAGCATTGGCTTGGGGTGTAACCGGTACAGGTCTACGTGCAACAGGGATTGACTTCGATGTACGTAAATACCGTCCTTATAGCGGTTATGAAAACTATGATTTCGATGTGCCGGTTGAGTACGAAGGCGATGCTTATGCACGTGTTCTGGTTCACTTCCGTGAAATCGAACAGTCACTGAAAATCATCAAGCAATGTCTAGATAACATGCCGTCTGGTGCGTACAAAGCAGACCATCCACTGGCTGTTCCACCACCGAAAGACAAGACACTACAAGATATCGAAACCTTGATTACGCACTTCTTAAGCGTGTCATGGGGTCCTGTAATGCCTGCAGGTGAAGCATCTGTAATGGCGGAAGTGGTAAAAGGTGCGTCTAACTATTATTTGACTTCAGACAAGTCAACCATGAGTTACCGTACCCGTATCCGTACACCGACTTTCACGCACTTACAGCAAATGCCTTCCGTGATTAATGGCAGTCTTGTATCTGACTTGATCATTTATTTAGCGACAATTGACGTCGTAATGGCTGACGTGGATCGCTAAGGGGTAAACGCATTATGATGATTTTGACTGATAAAAAGCCACGTGTGAATGTTGAAGGGATTTTAACTTCGGAAGAAATCCATGAAATTGAACATCACATGGGTCACTACCCGTACCCGCGTGCTGCATGTTTAGATGCGCTGAAGTGTGTACAACGCCGTAATGGTTGGGTAGACGATGCACAAATGAATGCAATTGCTCAAATGCTTAGCATGAGTGTTGCAGATCTTGAAGGTGTTGCGACTTTCTATAACCGTATTTACCGTCAACCGGTCGGTCGTCACGTAATTTTATTATGTGATTCAATCGCATGTTTCTTGATGGGTGCGGAAACTCTGGCAGAAGCGTTCCAGCGTGAATTGGGGATTCAGTTTGGTCAAACCACCGCTGATGGTCGTTTCACTTTATTGCCAATCTGCTGTCTGGGTAACTGTGACAAAGGTCCAACCCTGATGATTGATCAAGACACGCACGGTTTGGTTGAAGTAACTTCAATTAAACAGTTATTGGAGAAGTATGTATGAATACTGAACCAAAACCAATTTATGGCGACGGTAACCCAGAAACTCACCCATTAACATGGCGTTTGAGCAAACAGGAACACGTTCGTAGTGCAGATGATTACGAAGCGTTGGAAGGTTATGCCGGCTTTAAAAAAGCCCTTGGCATGCAACCGAAAGAAGTGCTTGAAGTCATTAAAGCTGCGACTGTAAAAGGTCGTGGTGGTGCAGGTTTCCCGGCAGGGATTAAATGGTCATTGATGGCGCCAAATGATGGCGGCCCTCGTTACCTGATCTGTAATGCCGATGAAATGGAACCGGGTACCTTTAAAGACCGTTTGTTGATGGAAAAACTTCCACATCAATTGATCGAAGGTATGCTGATTGCAGGCTATACCCTTGAAGCAACGCAAGGTTATATCTTCATCCGTGGTGAATACATCGAAGCTGCTCAATACTTGAATGAAGCATTAGAGCAAATTCGTGCCAAAGGTTACCTGGGTGAAAATATCCTGGGTTCTGGCTGGAACTTCGAAATGCATGTGCATACCGGTGCAGGTCGTTATATCTGCGGTGAAGAAACTGCATTGATTAACTCGCTTGAAGGTCGCCGTGCCAATCCGCGTACCAAACCGCCATTCCCGCAAGTTGCAGGTGCTTGGGGTCGCCCTACGATTGTCAACAACGTAGAGACCTACAACAACTTACCTGCGATTATGTTACGTGGTCCAGAATGGTATGTGGGTTTATCTGAAGGTAAATCAAAAGATCCAGGTACCAAAATCTACGGTGCATCGGGTAAGGTGAAATTCCCAGGTCTTTGGGAACTTCCATTCGGTACCACTGCACGCGAAGTGATTGAAGAGCATGCCGGTGGTATGCGTGACGGTCTTAAACTGAAAGCGTGGTTACCAGGTGGTGCATCGACTGACTTCCTGGCAGCAGAGCACATTGACCTGCCGATGGATGCAGAAAGCATCATGAAAGCGGGTTCACGTTTAGGTACGTGTTTGCTGATGGTGGTAGACGAAACTCAATGTATGGTGTCTGCGACTCGTAATTTGGAAGAATTCTTTGCGCGTGAATCATGTGGCTGGTGTACACCTTGCCGTGACGGTTTACCTTGGGCGGTAAAAGCGCTTAAAGCACTGGAAGATGGTACAGGCAAGAAAGAAGATATCGATCACTTACAAGAACTGACTCGTAAGCTTTGGATTGGTAAGACTTTCTGTGCCCATGCTCCAGGTGCAATGGAACCGCTTATGGGCGCACTCAAACATTTCCGTGGCGAATTTGAAGCGAAAGTCGTAAATGCTGCCGCTCAAGTTAGCTCCGTAGAACAAGCTTAAGGAATTCGACTATGGCTACAATTCATGTCGATGGCAAATCGTACGAAGTCAATGGCTCAGAAAACCTGCTACAAGCATGTTTATCTTTGGGCATTGATATCCCGTACTTTTGTTGGCATCCATCCTTAGGTTCTGTCGGTTCTTGCCGTCAATGTGCCGTGACTCAATACGCGAATCCTGAAGATACGCGTGGTCGTTTAGTCATGTCATGTATGACGCCAGCAGCTGACAATACCTACATCTCGATTGAAGACAAAGAAGCAAAAGATTTCCGTGCATCTGTTGTTGAATTCTTGATGACCAACCATCCACACGACTGTCCAGTCTGTGAAGAAGGTGGTCACTGTCATTTACAAGATATGACTGTGATGACTCAGCACGACCGCCGTCGTTACCGTTTCACCAAACGTACGCATTACAACCAGGAACTTGGTTCGTTTATTGCACACGAGATGAACCGTTGTATCGCGTGTTACCGTTGTGTACGTTACTACAAAGACTATGCGGGCGGTACTGACTTTGGCGTGTATGCCAATGCATCACGTGTGTACTTTGGTCGTCCAGAATCAGGCACTTTAGAATCTGAATTCTCGGGTAACCTGACTGAAGTATGTCCAACAGGTGTGTTCACCGACAAAACTCACTCTGAACGTTATAATCGTAAGTGGGACATGCAGTATGCGCCAAGCGTATGCCAAGGCTGTTCTTCAGGCTGTAACATCTCTCCGGGTGAACGTTATGGCGAACTTCGTCGTGTTGAAAACCGTTTCAACGGCGATGTAAACCAATACTTCCTGTGTGACAAAGGCCGTTTCGGTACCGGTTATGTGAACCGTGCAGACCGTCCACGTCAGCCACAATTCCGTGATGGTGCAAACGTAACGACTGTTTCAGTGGATACAGCACTGGATACCGTGATTGAAAAGATTCAGGGCAA
The DNA here is from genome assembly GCF_016599715.1 of Acinetobacter sp. CS-2. Classification (NCBI taxonomy): domain Bacteria; kingdom Pseudomonadati; phylum Pseudomonadota; class Gammaproteobacteria; order Moraxellales; family Moraxellaceae; genus Acinetobacter; species Acinetobacter sp. CS-2. The sequence goes on along the minus strand of NZ_CP067019.1, from coordinate 2,486,756 downwards.
AAAAGTTCTGGGTATTGGTTCACCACGTGCATCGCTTGAAACGAACTTCGCATTGCGTGAGCTTGTTGGTCAAGACAACTACTCAACTGGTATGGCTCAAAAAGAGCAAAACCTGGTTGAATTGGCTGCATCGATCATGCAAACCGAGGGTGTTTATAACCCGACCATGCGTGAAATCGAAAGTTATGATGCAGTGCTCATCTTGGGTGAAGATTTAACCCAAACTGCGCCACGTATGGCTTTATCTGTTCGCCAAGCTGCGAAAAACAAAGCCAAAGAAATGGCAGCAGAACGCCGCACCCAAGAATGGTTGGCTGAACCGGTACAACGTATTGGTCAGGATGCAAAATCCCCAATCTACATTCTTGCTGCGACTCAAACGCGTTTAGCTGACGTCGCGACTGGCGAAGTGGTTGCTTCTCCAAACGATATTGCACGTTTAGGCTTTGCGGTTGCTGCGGCAGTTGCAGGTGAAGCGGTTACTGGTTTAGATGACGATGCCAAAGCATTTGCTCAAACCATTGCTGACACTTTAAAAGCGGCGAAGAAACCATTGATCATCTCTGGTACCAGCTTACAAGATGCTGCCATCATGGAAGCTGCTGCACAAGTGGCACAGAACCTGGGTAATGCTGGTTTGACCTTGACTGTTCCTGAAGTGAACTCAATGGGTCTTGCAATCTTCGGTGGTAACAGCCTTGAGCAAGCATTTGCGCAAGACTATGACACTGTTATCATTGTGGAAAATGACCTTTACCGTCGTTTACCTGCTGCTCAAGTCAACGCTGCACTTGCAGGCAAAGACGTGATTGTTCTTGATCACTCTGAAACCGAAACTGTGAAGAAAGCAGATATCGTGCTTTCTGCTGCAAGCTTCGCGGAAGGTGATGGTACTGTGGTATCTCAAGAAGGCCGTGCACAACGTTTCTACCAGGTGTATGACCCAAGCTACTACAAACCGGAACTTGCAATCAAAGAATCTTGGCGCTGGTTACATGCCATTGAAACCGGTGTAAAAGGCAAAGCGATTTCCTGGACCTTGCTGGATGACGTGATCGAATCTGTAGTGAAAAATGTTCCGGCACTTGAAGCCATTCAGGATGTAGCACCAGATGCAGGTTACCGTGTCCATGGCTTGAAGATTGCGCGTGAACCGCGTCGTTACTCTGGTCGTACCTCTATGCGTGCACCATTGTCTGTTCATGAACCTAAACAGCCAATCGATGTCGATTCTGCATTAACGTTCTCTATGGAAGGTTATGTGGGTAATGAAACCCCATCTTCACTGGTTCCATTTGCATGGTCTGCAGGTTGGAACTCTCCACAAGCCTGGAACAAATTCCAGGATCACGTGGGTGGTCACCTAAAAGGTGGCGATTCGGGTATCCGTTTATTTGATCGTTTGGCTAAACGCCCTGCACGTACTTTCGTTGCTCCAGCAGCAGTACTTGCAAATGCTGAAAGCTTCCGTTTAGTGCCAATGCATCATATCTTCGCTTCTGGTGAATTTACGGTGAAAACTCCGGCCATGGAATCACGTATTCCTGAAGCCATGTTTGCAGTAGGTGAACAGGATGCTGCGCGTCTAAACGTTCAAGATGGTCAAAAAATTACTGTGCAAGCAGGTGAGGCGACAATTAGCCTTCCAGTTCAAGTGATCGAATATTTACCGACAGGTTATATCGGTTATCCAGTTGGTCTTGCACCAACGGTTTCACTTGCAGAGCCTGTATCCGTCGCGGTAGGAGTGTAATTCATGAGTCAAGAAATTATACGTCAAACACCGCTATGGGCTGAGAACTGGCCAATCGCTTATTCTGTGATTCAAGCGATTGTGATCTTGCTTGTAGTGGTGCTTGTCGCTGCGTTGATGTCATTCATCGAACGCCGTTTACTTGCGTTATGGCAAGACCGTTACGGTCCAAACCGTGTTGGTCCCGGGGGGATGTTCCAGATCGTTGCCGACATGCTGAAAATCATGTTCAAGGAAGACTGGACGCCTAAGTTTGCCGATAAGCTGACTTTCCGTTTAGCACCTGCAGTTGCCATGGCAACTGCGGTACTTTCGTTCATGGTGATTCCTGTAAGTCCGACAATGGGCGTAGCAGATATGAGCATCGGCCTGTTGTTCTTTATGGCAATGGCTGGTATCGCAGTATATGCCGTGCTATTCGGTGGCTGGTCTTCAAATAACAAATATGCGTTATTGGGTGGTCTGCGTTCTGCAGCTCAAACCATTTCTTATGAAGTGTTCCTGGGGATCTCGCTGATGGGTGTGGTGGCAATTGCCGGTTCATTCAACATGCGTGAAATTGTTGAAGCACAACGCGATGTATGGTTTGTGATTCCACAATTCCTAGGTTTCATTATCTTTATTGTTGCAGGTGTTGCGGTAACGCACCGTCATCCATTTGACCAACCGGAAGCTGAGCAAGAATTGGCGGAAGGTTATCACGTCGAATACGGCGGTATGAAATGGGGTATGTTCTTCGTTGCGGAATATGTCAACGTAGTTCTTATTTCAGCATTGATCGTCACTTTATTCTTTGGCGGTTGGTTAGCACCATTTAACCTAGAAATTCCATTTATTCCACCAGTATTCTGGTTCATTATCAAAACAGCATTCTTTGTGATGATGTTTGTCTTGGCTCGTGGTTCGTTAATGCGTCCACGTTACGATCAGGTGATGAACTTTGGTTGGAAAATTTGTTTGCCATTGGCGTTGGTCAACTTGTTGGTGACTGGTGCTGTGATTCTGATGAATCAGGCCTAGGACAGCAGGGAGTACAAAATGTATAAAATTCTAGCTGGATTCGGGTCAATCGTACGTTCATTGTGGATGGTATTCAGCCACGTGACACGTAAACGTGACACTATTCTTTATCCAGAAGTGCCAGCTGAACAAATTGTTCCGCCGCGTTTCCGTGGTCGTATTGTATTGACACGTGACCCAGATGGTGAAGAACGCTGCGTGGCATGTAACCTGTGTGCGGTTGCCTGTCCGGTTGGCTGTATTTCTTTACAGAAAGCAGAAAAAGAAGATGGTCGCTGGTATCCGGAGTTTTTCCGTATCAACTTCTCGCGTTGTATTTTCTGCGGTATGTGTGAAGAAGCGTGTCCAACGACAGCGATTCAAATGACACCAGATTTCGAGTTAAGTGAATACGTTCGTCAAGACTTGGTCTACGAAAAAGAGAACCTGCTCATTTCAGGTCCTGGTAAATATCCTGACTACAACTTCTACCGTGTAACCGGTATGGCAGTGGCAGGTAAAGATAAAGGTCAGGCACAACGTGAAAGTGCACCAGTTGACGTACGGAGCTTATTACCATGATGTGGCCATTTTATTTGATGGCACTTGTGGCCATTGTTTCTACGGTTCGTGTGGTGACTAACGCGAATCCTGTGCATGCTTTATTAAGCCTGATCGTGTCCCTCCTTGCTGTGGCAGGGATGTTCATGATCGTTGGTGCGCCATTCGCTGGCGCACTAGAAATTATTGTTTATGCCGGCGCGATCATGGTGTTGTTCGTGTTTGTGGTGATGATGCTAAATCTTGGTCAACATACGGTTGAACAGGAACGTAAATGGCTGACTTCATCTGCATGGGCATATCCAGCATTGATGAGTTTCCTGATGGGCCTGGTGCTTGTCTGGATGCTTGGTTCGGATTACACAACCGCAGGTCCGGTGATGGGCACTAAAGTTGTGGGACCTAAAGCTGTAGGTACAGCGCTCTTTACTCACTACTTACTATTGGTAGAAGTTGCCGCAATGTTATTGCTTGCAGCCCTCGTTGCAGCATTCCACTTAGGTAAACGTGAACCAAGTGCAAAAGAGGAAAAAGAATAATGGGCAACATTCCTTTAGAACACGGTTTAATCGTTGCAACCATTCTTTTTGCACTGGGTTTTTACGGTGTAATGGTGCGACGCAACCTACTATTTATGTTGATGAGCCTTGAAATCATGATGAACGCAGCGGCGCTTGCGTTCGTTCTTGCAGGTAGTGCATGGTTACAGCCAGATGGACAAATCATGTTCATCCTGATCTTGACCCTTGCAGCTGCAGAGGCTTGTATTGGTCTTGCGATCGTCCTTCAGTTCTACCATCGCTTCCATCATTTGGATGTGGATGCTGCTAGTGAGATGCGCGGATGAGTTATTTATATTTAACAATTTTATTTCCGCTCATTGGTTTTGTCCTCTTGGCGGCGGGGCGCAATAAGCTTCCTGAAAATGTGGCAGCCATTATTGGTGTGGGTTCAGTCGGTTTATCTGCTTTATTTGCACTGATTGCTGGCATGGGCTTTGTAGACAATGGTTCAGTAGCTCAGGTTCAACATCTTTGGACCTGGTTCAATGTCGGTGGTTTTGCACCAGGCATGAGCTTGCACCTAGACGGCCTGTCATTACTCATGACCGGCATGATCACCGGTGTAGGTTTTCTGATTCACATCTTTGCCTCATGGTACATGCGCGGTGAAGAAGACTTTGCACGTTTCTTCTCTTACTTCAACCTGTTCGTTGCCAGCATGTTGCTGCTCGTTCTTGGCGATAACCTGGCGTTATTGTTCTTGGGTTGGGAAGGCGTAGGTCTTTGCTCTTACTTGCTAATTGGTTACTACTATCAAAACCCGGAAAATGGTTTTGCAGCCATCAAGGCATTTACTGTAACTCGTATCGGTGACGTATTCTTGCTGATTGCATTGTTCCTGATTTTCCAACAATTCGGTACTTTGCATATCGGTACAATCGTTGCCAATGCACCTCAAGTATTAGCGGGTGACCATTCACTTGCGATCTGGACATCTTTAATGTTGTTCCTGGGTGCTGCCGGTAAATCTGCGCAAATTCCATTACAAACATGGTTGGCTGATGCAATGGCAGGTCCTACACCTGTTTCTGCGTTGATCCATGCTGCAACAATGGTTACTGCTGGTGTTTACCTGTGCTGCCGTATGTTCTCGGTGTTTGAAATGACACCAGAAGTGATGATGTTTATCTCGATCACTGGTGCGGTAACATTGATTGTGGCTGGTTTTGCTGCCTTGGTTCAAACTGACATCAAACGTATCTTGGCTTACTCAACCATGAGTCAGCTCGGTTATATGTTTATGGCTGTAGGTGCTGAAGCATACCAAGCGGGTCTGTTCCACATGCTTTCACACGCATTCTTTAAGGCATTATTGTTCTTGTCTTCTGGTGCGGTGATTCTGGCTTACCATCACGAACAAAACATTTTCAAAATGGGTGGTTTGTTCAAACATAACAAATTCCTGTTTGCCTGCTTCGCAATTGGTGGTGGTGCATTGGCAGCCATTCCATTCTTGACCATCGGCTTCTTCTCGAAAGATGCCATCCTTGGTGCAGTTTGGGCACAAAGCCACATTGCAAATCTTCCTATATATAATTGTTTATACTGGACAGGTGTTGCGGGTGCATTCTTAACATCAATCTATACATTCCGTTTAATCTGGGTTGTATTCTTTGGTAAAGAAAACACGCCTTATCACGAAATCAAAGGTGCAACTTATTGGGCTCCGTTGGGTATCTTGGCGGTACTTTCAACTGGCTTGGCTTACTTCTTGAAAGCACCAGTAGAAGCTGCATTAACCAAAGCCAATATTCCAGCTTTCGTTATTCCTGAAGCGCTTGAAGCAGGTGTACATGGTGCTGAATATACCGCTGTGGGTATTGCATTGGCTGGTCTTGTAGTAGGTATTGTATTATTTGTCTTTGCTTATAATGCAGTGAAAGGTTTTGCCCGTACTTCATTGGGTGCCGGTCTTGCCAATATCTGCCGTAATGCACTTGGTTTTGATGCGTTGTATAACATCGTATTTGTACAACCATATTTGCTTATCGCGAAAATTTTAGGTCGTGATCCGATTGACGGCCTGTGGTTAGTGCTTCCTGCCATTGTTAAAGGTGGTCATAGCTTCACCAGCTCACGTCAAACAGGTTCATTGCGTGAATACGCATCAAGTATGTCACTCGGTGTAGTGGTATTGCTGATGATCCTGATCGTGATTCAGGTAGTGGGGAAATAAGATGGAAATCACAAACAACTGGATTTTACCCGCGCTGATCCTCGTACCGTTCATTGCAGGTTTTGTATGCTGGATCGTCGACAAGCTCGACGACAAACTACCGCGTTACATTGCGTTATTCGGTATGCTCATTACTTTGGGCTTAACCGTTGCGCTTTGGAATTCCGGTACTTATCACTATGAACTCGGCGCAAAAGTTCCAACTTGGTCTGCCGAATTCATGCTGCCTTGGATTTCCACCCTTGGCATTAACATTCACCTTGCGGTGGATGGTCTTTCACTTCTTATGGTTGGCTTGACTGCATTACTGGGTGTACTTGCAGTGGGCTGTTCATGGGGTGAGATTCAAAAGAACGTTGGTTTCTTCCACTTAAACCTTTTATGGTCTTTGGGTGGTGTGATCGGTGTATTCCTTGCGATTGACTTGTTCCTGTTCTTCTTCTTCTGGGAGATGATGCTGGTACCAATCTACTTCCTGATTGCCTTATGGGGTCATAAGGGAGCAGACGGTAAGTCACGCGTTTATGCTGCGACCAAGTTCTTCATCTATACCCAGGTAGCAGGTTTGATCATGTTGATCGGTATTCTAGGCCTTGTGGTTTACGGATACATGATGACGGGCATGATCGGCTTCGATTACAACTACCTGTTAGGTGTGGCGAATACGCTTGATGCACAGTTGCCATCAGTGGCTTATGCCTTGATGATCTGTATGTTCATCGGTTTCGCTGTAAAACTTCCAGTGTTCCCATTGCACGGCTGGTTACCAGATGCGCATGCTCAAGCACCGACAGCCGGTTCTGTCGACTTGGCAGGTATCCTGATTAAGACTGCTGCATACGGTCTGCTTCGTTTTGTTATGCCATTCTTCCCGGCGGCTTCTGCACAGTTTGCAGATATCGCGATCATCTTCGGTTTAGTCGGTGTGTTCTACGGTGCCTGGTGTGCTTTCCAGCAAACCGATATGAAACGTTTGCTGGCGTATACTTCTATTTCGCACATGGGCTTTGTATTACTTGCACTTTACGCAGGTAATATCCTGACTTTCCAAGGCTTAATGATCATGATGCTGGCACATGGCCTGTCATCTGCTGCCTTGTTCATTATGTGTGGTCAAGTGTACGAGCGTGTTCATACGCGCGACTTACGTTTAATGGGTGGTATGCGCGGTCAATTCCCGTACCTTGCTTTCTTCCTGATGTTCTTTATTGCTGCGCTTGTCGGTATTCCAGGTTTAGGTAACTTTATTGGTGAATTCCTGATTTTGATGGGTTCATTCAACAAATTCCCAGCCTTTACCATTGTGGCAGCGACCAGCTTGGTATTGGCAGGTCTTTATGGCTTGATCCTGATTCACAAAGCATTGTTTGGTACGCCAAATGAAGAGCAAAAACAAAATTATACAAGCCCATTGAAAGACTTGAATGCGCGTGAGATTGTTATTTTGTTAGTGTGTGCTTTTGGTCTACTATGGCTCGGTATCTATCCACAAAGCTTCCTTGATATTTCAAATTCAAGCATGGCGTGGTTAGCAAACAGCTATATCCCAGTTCAAGAAGTTGTCGATGCGACTCAACAGGTCGTATCTCAACAAAATGTGGAGATCCAATAAGCCATGAACTTCACAATGTCATTTTCCGAGCTTATGCCATTAGCTCCTGTGATGATCGTGGCTTTAACTGCGATCGTAGTGATGCTTCTCATTGCAATTAAACGTAACCATAATTTAATTGCAACAGCCTCTGTAGTCGGCTTGAACCTTGCTGCAGCCTATGTCCTGATTGCAATGTTCGGTGGTGCTTTTGCACCAGCGAACGTGATGGGCATGTTTATGCTTGACCCATTTACCTTGCTGTACCAATTGGTCATTCTGATTGCTGCACTGGCTTGCTGTACCTTGTCACATGCTTATATTGAAAGCTATCAAGATAACCGTGAAGAACTGTATATCCTGATGCTGTGCTCGGTAGCGGGCGCAATGCTGATGGTGGCAAGTTCTCATTATGCATCTTTCTTCATTAGCCTTGAGCTAATGTCGATTCCTGTATACGGTCTTTTGGCTTATACACACCAACGTTCACAATCGCTAGAAGCGGGTATTAAATACCTTGTTCTTTCAGCAACTGCTTCTGCAATGTTGTTGATGGGCATGGCATATATCTATGCTTATACCGGTTCATTGTCTTTCTATGACAATGTTCAGGCCTTGATGCAAGCCATCAAACAGCCAATGGTGATTTTAGGTCTAGGCTTAATCGTTTTTGCCGTGGCATTTAAATTGTCTCTTGCGCCATTCCATAAATGGACGCCAGACGTGTATGCAGGTGCTCCAGCGCCAATCGCAACATTCCTTGCGACTGTGGCTAAAGTGGCAACCATTGGTCTGTTTGTACGTTATTTACTTGCTTCAGGCGCAATCCTGGTAGATTCAATCGTAACGATCATCACGATTATTGCGGTGCTTTCTATTCTGGTGGGTAACTTCCTTGCAGTACGTCAAGTCAACCTGAAACGTATTCTGGGTTACTCTTCAATTGCGCACTTTGGTTATTTGCTGATTGGTTTAATCAGCATGACTTATGCAAGCCTGGGTAACGTATCTGTATACGTAATCACTTATGTATTGACGACGATTGGTGCATTTGGTGTTGTCGCGTTGATGTCTAGTCCGTATAACAATGCAGATGAAGCACAAAGTCTGGCAGATTACCGTGGTTTGTTCTGGCGCCGTCCAGTATTGACTGCGACCTTGACTGTCATGATGTTGTCTCTTGCAGGTATTCCATTGACTGCAGGCTTCATTGGTAAGTTCCTGGTGGTGATGGCTGCGGTAACAACCCAGCACTGGTTCCTTGCTGCCATGATTGTAGTAGGTTCAGGTATTGGTCTGTACTATTACCTTCGTGTGATGGTGGTGATGTACATGACTCCGCCAGATACGCCACGTATTGATGCCGACAAACATTGGGGTCAGAAAGTGGGTGGTATTATGGTGCTTGCTGCGGCATTGGCTGTATTGATCATTGGTGTTTATCCTGATCCAATCATCAAATTGGCGCTTCAAGCGGAGATTTTATCTCCATTGCATTTCATGCTATCTCAACAGTAATCTAAAAAAACTATAAGTTTTTTCGAAAAAGCCTCCTTTCATAGGGGGCTTTTTGGTTTATAAGAGATATAAAAAACATTTATAATAGCTGAAATTTTATCTCATCTTTTAGGTGCTCTCCCGTGGCTATTCATGAAATCCGTCATCCGCTCATTCGACATAAACTTGGTTTGCTACGTCGTGCAGACATTAGTACAAAAAATTTCCGCGAACTAGCGCAAGAAGTGACCATGCTTCTGACTTATGAAGCAACCAAAGACTTACCAATGTGTGAGCATGAAATTGATGGCTGGAATGGCAAAGTGAGTGTAGACCGTATTGCGGGTAAAAAAATTACCGTTGTGCCAATTCTACGTGCCGGTATTGGCATGTTAGATGGTTTCCTGAACCTGATTCCAAGCGCAAAAGTATCTGTACTGGGTCTTGAGCGTGATGAAGAAACTTTGCAAGCACGTACTTACTATAAAAAACTGGTTCCCGATGTACAGAACCGTTTGGCGATGATTATCGACCCGATGTTGGCAACCGGTTCTTCATTGGTCGCAGCCATTGATGTATTGAAGGCAAGTGGTTGTAAAGATATTCGTGTCATGGTTTTAGTGGCTGCACCCGAAGGTATTAAAAAAGTAGAAGAAGAACATCCGGATGTGACTATTTTCACAGCAGCTATTGATGACGGTCTCAACGAAAATGGTTATATCGTTCCGGGTCTTGGCGATGCAGGCGATAAAATTTTCGGTTCAGTGCAAAAAGACTGAGCCTGGAAGACAAATTAAAAGAGGCTTCAGGCCTCTTTTTTTATATACTGTAAACATGACATTTTTTAGCATAGGGCAGCAGCATGAAAGATGAATTACATCAGGGTAAAATCAAAAAGTATGACCCTGAAAAAGGCTTTGGTTTTATTGGTTCGGCTGAAGGGGATATTTTCTTTCATATTTCAGATTTCCCTGCGGCAGAAGGCGAACCGAAACGTAATGAACGGGTAAAATTTGCGGCTGTTAAGAATGGTGACAAGTTTAAGGCCGTTCGTATAGAACGTGTTGCAGATCACTCAGCAAAAGCAAAAAAATCGAAAGTATCTGAACATAATAAATCGATTACATCCGCCTTGTTGTCGAATTTTCGAGGTTGAGGCTTCTGCTTTTGATTGCAGCATGATGATGTTCAGGGTTGCTTTTGACAATCATTGGAAAAGAGGCTTTTGGGCCTCTTTTTTATTATAATAATGAAAAATATAAATGAAAAAGAGTGTTTTATGTTTGTTCAGGGGAAAGTCAAAACTTATAACGCAGAGCGCGGTTTTGGATTTATTGCAGTAGAGGAAGGGGAAGTGAAAGATATTTTCTTTCACATTAAAGATGTGCCCAATAGCACTATCGAACCTAAAGTCGGAGAGAAGCTAAAATTTATTATTGTGGAAGATGACGGCAAGTTTAAAGCCGACCGTATTGTACGACTGGACCTACAGTCTGCCTCAGCGGAGAGTATAGCTACCAAACCAGCAGGTGCAAAAAAGAAAACTGCTTCACCACGTTATAATAAGGTTTCATATAAAGGCCGAATCTTGTCCGCTATTGCCTTGATCATTCTGGCACTGCTTGCTGTGATCGGTTATGGTCAATATCAGGATTATCGCACGGCAGAGCAGCTGAAAGCGCAACAGTTGATTATAGAGCAACAGCGCATTGTGTCAGAACAGCGAGAAGCACTGGGGGATTTACCGGAAGCAGTTTTGTCGGAGCAGGGGCAGCGTAATCTGGCAGGTGAAACTTACAATACCACTAAACCGCGCTCGGAAAAAATTAATGCCAGTATTGATCAGCAAAATGGGGTGAGATTAGCAACAGCACAATTTAAATGTGATGAACGGCAACATTGCAGTCAAATGAATTCAAGAGCAGAAGCTGTGTGGTATGTACAAAACTGTCCACATCATAAGATGGATGGTGATGGTGACGGTATACCGTGTGAAAATGATTCACGCTGGTAATAAAAAAAGCGCCTAAATGGAGCTTTTTTTAAATCGTTTTTTATTCTTCACAGAATTTCATAAAGGCTTTAAGGCCAGGTCCCTGATATTTCTGACGATGTACTAGCATGAATAAAGGACGGGTCAGTTGCCAGAAAGGGGTTTCTAAAATGACCAGCTGACCTTTTTCACGTAAAGGTTCAATGGCGAGTTTGGAAATACAAGACATCCCGATACCTCCCGCCACAATTTTTAAAATCGCTTCATTATGGCCTAAAGTGAGGCGGATATTGGCATCTGGCAGGTCTTTTAAAATGGCATTGTCAAACACCTCACGGGTCCCTGAACCTTCTTCACGTAAAATCCATTCGACATGGTCAAAATCTTTAGCGGTAATTGCGCGGTCCAGTTTTGCCAATGGATGCTCTGGTGAACAGCATACCGCCAGTTCATCATCGCGCCAGTGTATACACTGCAGCTGTGGCAAATGACAGGACCCTTCAATTAAGGCTAAATCCAGCTGGAACTGGTTGACTGCTTCAATCATCTGACGGGTGTTACCTACTTGCAACTGCAAATGTGCTTGCGGCTGAATTTGCAAAAAGTCTGCCATCAGGTCTGGCATCAGGTAATCGCTAATGGTTAAGGTTGCCCCCAGGCGCAGGTCAATACTTTGTAATTCACCTTTAGCCGCCTGTTCAAAAGCTTCGCAGCGACCTAAAATTTCTAGTGCTTGAGGAAGTAGAAAACGACCTAAATCATTGAGTTGCAGACGCTTACCAAGACGGTCGAATAGAGGTGCACCCAAGCCATCTTCCAAATCTGCTAAAGCCATACTTGCAGCACTTTGCGTGAGTTTGACAGCATCGCTGGCTTTGGTTACTGTGCCTTCTTGTGCAACTGCTACAAAAACAGCCAACTGGCGTAAGGTCATGCGCATGAATAGAGCCTTAACATTTAAAAAATATTAATAAATTATATGGTCATGCTACCATGAGCACAGTCTTTCATGCCACGTTGAAATCATGTCAATTGAAAAATTTAGCTTAGAAAAAGTTTTATCTGTACATCGCTGGACCAATACCTTATTCAGTTTTACCATGACACGACCTGCACATTTTAAATTTACTGCAGGGCAGTTTGCACGTATTGGCCTAAAAGTGGGCGATGAACTGGTGGTTCGGGCTTATTCCGTGGTGTCATCTCCCTTTGATGAAACCCTGGAGTTCTTTTCAATTGTGGTGCCAGATGGTGCATTTACATCTAACCTGCAACATTTACAGATCGGTGATGAGCTGTACCTGGAAAAAATTCCTTATGGTTTTTTAACCTTGGCGCGTTATCAGCTCCCATTACCGCATGACTTGTGGCTACTCGCGACTGGCACAGGTTTGGCACCGTTTATTTCCATGCTACAAGACTTTGAAACCTGGTCGAAATATCAAAAGATCAATCTGGTTTATAGTGTGCGTACGGAAGCCGAACTGGCTTATGTCGAGCGTATTCAGGAAATAGCTGAAACCTTTGGCGAAGGTCATACGGGCTTTAAATTTGTCCCGATTATTACCCGGAATCCCGATGCAACGTTGCATGACCGTTTACCGGTATTGATTGAAAATGGTGAACTGGAAAAAGCGGTAGGGCTACAATTCAATGTAGATACCAGTCATGTGATGCTTTGCGGTAACCCACAAATGGTGGAAGATACCAAAGAAGCATTAAAAGCACGTGGCTTGAAAATGAACCGCCGTGGTGAAGGTAATATTGCGGTCGAAAATTATTGGTAATCGCATTTAGAGTTCCTCCCTTTTTAAAGGGAGGTTAGGAGGGATTAAAAGGAATAATTTATCTCGTGAAAATTGAATCCCCCTAAATCCCCCTTTTTCTAAGGGGGACTTTCTTTAGGCATAAAAAAACCTCCGTACAGGAGGTTTTTGATTGAAGTAGTTTAGTGGACAAACATATCAATAAATTCGCGGATTTCCTGAATTGCAGTTTCCACATCGCTGGTCAGCCAGGTAGGTTCAAATATACCGGCATAATGTTCAAGTCGTTCTTGGGGAACCACCAGACGGATCGGACATTCTTCTTCTAGTAAGCGCCAAGGAATAATGGGTACTTCATTGTCTATGAACGGGGCAATATTGCGAATGTCGATCACCATGGCATTGATGCATTCAGGAAACGGCATCACAGAAAATTCTTCGGTACGACGGCGGAAATATTCCAGATCACCCCATTTAAGCACATAACTTGGTTTACTAAATTCAATAATTCCAATGAGATGTTCATCACGAGTGTAATGCAAACAACATTGATGAGTGACGTCAGTGTCCAAATCAAGCGTTACAGATTGCTGACGATACGCCATAAAGTTAAGCAGCATGAAAAACGGTGCATAATTATAGCTCATTTTAAGCCTTTCAGCACCTAAAGCATGTTTCATCATGAAAGCTTAGACAGGTTTAAAAATCGGTTAATTTTCTTATTTTAAAAACCGCAACTTAAACCCCTATCTTTTGCATGGTTAAATTTTGCTGGGGCTTAAAGTAAAATAATAGTGTCTTGCTCCAGATATAAAAATGGAATAAAAGTCCTCTTTACTGCGATAAAAGCAACAGCAGCAGTAATATTAAAAGAGCTATAGAAAAGAATGATAGCCTGACTGAAAATTGAATCGACACAATCTTCTTGCCTTAAAATATTTAAACAGCTGTTTTCTGAATTGCTGTTTTTTAAGTGAAAATTACAAGTCTTCACCATGTCACTATGCTTTTATACATAATTCATCAGGAAATATGGTTAATATAAATACATGGAATGAGATAAAAAAAGGGGAAAAAACATGACACATGATTTTAATAAACCGCCTCATGTTACGAGTGAAGAAGAAAGATCTCAGAAAAAACGTTTGCCAGTGTATATCCTCCTTCTTGTGGGTGTATTCTTCATTGCCGTACTGGTTTACATGTTTGCCTATACTAAACCGCAATCATCAAATGCTCCTCCAGGACATCCTGACCCTAGTGCCCAACCTGCCACACCAAATAATACCGCCACTACCGGTACTGCAACGGCAACAGATGAGGCAGTCGCTACAGATGCCGATACTGTAACAGAACCGGGTGAAAAAAGTGCAATAGGTGAGGCTGCCGATAATGGTGGGGACAGGCATTAGTAACAAAAATCAGTAGGGATTCAAATCATTCATTTAAAGCTCTAATTTGAAAGGATTAGGGCTTTTTTGCAATCTAATGTGCGCTTTTGTTGTATTTATGCTGGTTTGTATTGAATAAAAAATAATCGAATTCTAATGTGTTCTTAACTTCATCATTTTAGGGTGAACTGAGCCAACATAACCCAGTATTCATCTATAGAAATTCAATAAGTAATAACAAGAGGACATGACAATATGAATGAGTATTTTTCTGGAGGCCCTAGAGGGGGTGAATTTGATGCGATGTATTATTGGAATCAGTTTCATCCTATTCTCGCTGCCATCGCCATTTTAATCATAGGTTGGATTGTTGCCCTTATTATTGCGGCAGGAATTAAAAAAGTTTTACAAAAGCTTGGAACAAATCAAAGACTTTCGGGTGCGACAGGACATCGCGCCAATATTGAAAGCATTGTTTCGCGTATTGTCTTTTGGATCGTGATGATCATTGCCGTTATAGGTGCTTTTAATGTGCTGAATCTCACCAGCGTGAGTGGGCCATTTAGCAATATGATTCAGCAATTCCTGTTATTTATTCCTCAACTTTTGGCGGCTATTGCGGTCGGTTTTATTGGCTGGATTGTAGCAAATCTGGTCAAGATGGGGCTACAAAAACTGTTGGACAGAACTGAACTGGACGAAAAATTAAGTGCTGATGTGGGCATCAGTCCTATTAGCCAAAACATTAGCGAGATTGTGTATTGGCTGATTTTGTTATTGTTCCTGCCAATTGTACTGTCTATTTTAGGCTTAACCGGCTTGCTTGTTCCAGTACAGAACATGGTGAATGAAGTTGTTTCATTCTTGCCGAATATCTTTATTGCTGCTGTGATTGTATTTGTTGGTTATATTCTGGCAAAAATTGTATGCGGTATTGTTGAAGGTCTGGTGGGCAGTTTGAATCTCCAGCAACATGCCCAGAAAATCGGGATGTTTAAAAATTCTAATCTGTCACAGGTACTGGGCTCATTTGTCTTTGCGATTATTATCATTACCGCCCTAATTATTGCCTTCGAAGCTTTAGGCATTCAGGCAATTTCACAACCGGCCACAGCCATGTTGTACGAAATCATGAATGCCATTCCGCATATTATTGCAGCGGCTCTGATTCTTATTCTGGCTTATGTGGTATCGCGCTTTGTGGCTAAACTGGTGGTAGACATTGTCTCTGGAACGGGCGTGGATGAAATTCCTGCCAAAATGGATGCACAACGCTTTTTAGGCAAGACCAAAGTATCTTCAATTATTGGTTACCTGATTGTGTTCTTTACCATGTTGTTTGCGGTATCTGAAGCAGCGAACCGGCTTGGTTTTGAGCAGATCAGTGCACTGATTTCGATGTTTATCCAGTTCGGTGCCAATATCCTGCTCGGTGCAGTGATTCTGATGATTGGCTTCTGGCTTGCTAATCTGGTCGCCCAAGTGATTGGACGAGGTGAATATGTCAGTTCACGCTGGCTGGCAAATCTGGTTCGTATATTGATTATGGGACTGGTGATTGCTATGGGGTTGCGTGCAATGGGTATTGCCGATTCCATCGTCAATCTGGCCTTCGGTTTAACCTTGGGAGCCGTCGCTGTTGCCTTCGCATTGGCTTTTGGTTTAGGTGGGCGAGATCCAGCACAACGTGTCTTGACCGACTTGATTGATAAATGCAAAAAAGAGGCGAAGCAGCCTAATCCGCATCAGGAAAGTTCAAGATCAGGTTCTGGTGCGTCGGTAGATAAATCTTCTGAACTGGAAATGGACGGGGGAGCGGCACCATCTTCCGATTTGTCCAAACCGCTTACAGAGCCCGACTTTCCAGAGGCTGATCAAAAAAATGTTTTGACTCCTGATTTATCCAACCCAACTCCGGCCTCATTAACCACTGCACCACAAGAGGCACAAAAAATTGATTCAGATCAGAGTGTTCCAGATTCTGTCCGTGTTGATCCCAAGCACCCGCCAGTAAATAATCCTTTTGGATCCACAGGGGAAAAAGAGTCTGATGTCGATCTTAAGAGTGACAAAGGTCCAAATAATCCTAGCTCCAGTGATGATAAAAAATAATCGCTAGAAGCAGAAAAATCCGCTACAAATGCACAAACAAAGCTGGGCTTTGTTTGTGCACAACAGATGGGCATGCTTTTTGCTAGTCTATTATTAAGAAGCAGTCAGTAAAATGACCTGATTTTCTACTTTAAGCTTTAAATCCGTTAAAAAATGCGTTGTCATAATTCTGGATAAATGCTTCCCGCTAATTGGTAACAGGAGATCTAAATGACTAAAAAATCAGCCAATAAGTTTATTGCACCCATTGTCATTGCTGGCATTACCGTAGGATTCTTTATCAGTGCCTATAAGTTTGTCCTTACCAAAACCAAGCAGGCAGGTGAACAGATGCAGCAGGCAGAGTGAGCAGCTCAATCCATAAAAAAATGAGAAATAGTTAAAAAACAATCGTTTTTAAATTTTATTTATGCTATTTATAAATTAACTATTTCATAAAATTTAAATATTTAGATTCATATTAATGAAATATGTGCCGCTCATACTGGGATGTATGAATTTAATAATAAAAGGAGAAAAGTAATGTTATTAGTTAAAGTCATAAATAAATTGGCGACTCAAATAATACTGGGAAATAAACCTGCTGATGTAACTGAAACAATTGCAAAAATGGATCTTGCCATTGCACGTATACAGCAGAATAAACAGGTTTATTTATTACGCACGGATTATCTGGAATAAGATTATCTTCGTGTTAAACGTATTGTGATGCGGCATGGGCAGACGCCCATGCCCATTGAAAATTAAAACCACCTAAATGACCTGACACATCCAGAACTTCACCGACAAAGTACAAGCCTTTCTGTTTCTTGCTTTCCATGGTCTTTGATGATACTTCAGTAGTATCGACACCACCCAAAGTCACTTCCGCAGTCCGGTAGCCTTCAGTTCCAGACGGTTTCACTTCAAAATGCTGTAGATGTTTGGCAATCTGTTCCAGTTTATCGTCGCTCAAATTACCGATCGCTGTATCGGCAAGTTCTGCCCATATGAGATTTTGCAGTTCCAGCACCACACTTTTTGGCAAATGCTCATTCAACAGGGTACGTAGCAGCACTTTAGGCTGGCTGGATTTTTTAGCTTTAAAAAATTCTACCAAGTCGAGGTAAGGCAGAAAATTGATATTAAAGCTTTGACCGACATTCCAGTAGTTAGAAAGCTGTAAGGAACTTGGACCACTTAATCCACGATGGGTAAACAGCAAGGCTTCAGTAAAACTGTTTAAATTATTGGATAGGGTGGCATCGACCGCATTACCGCTTAAACGGGTGGTCACTTCTTTAAACTGGTCGGAAAAAGTAAAGGGTACCAAGCCTGCACGGGTCGGGTGTACATGATGGCCAAACTGTTTGGCAATCTCATAACCAATACCCGAGCCGCCAAGTGTAGGAACAGACAAACCACCTGTTGCCACAACCACAGATTCAGCCTGGAAATAACCTGAAGTAGTCGCGACTTGAAAACCTTGCTCATCCACAGCCGTCACTGCTTTGACTTCACAGCTGGTTTTAATGTCGACCAGGCCGGTTTTGTCACATTCAGCCAGCAGCATGGCCAAAATTTCTTTGGCGCCGTTTAAGGTAAATAACTGACCGTGTTTACGTTCTTCATATTCAATACCGTGTTCACATACCAGACCAATAAAGTCCCAGTTGGTATAGCGGCTTAAGGCCGAGATTACGAAGTGCGGGTTATGTGAAATGTAGTTTTCAGGCTCGACGTACAGATTGGTAAAATTACATTTACCGCCACCGGACATCAGGATTTTTTTACCCACCTTGTTGGCTTTTTCCAGTACTAAAACTTTACGACCACGCTGGGCTGCCATGTATGCCAACATCAGACCGGATGCACCTGCACCTAAAACAATGACATCATACTGATTTGTAGACATGAGCAACCCGCGGGAGATAAAAACAGGGCATTATAGACAATTTTGCGCTCAATTTCAGGATAGATCTGCATCTGGATGCCGACCTTGCAGACCGCCTGTATGAATGACCAGAATGCGGCTGCCTGCCGGAAAATGGTTTTGGGCAACTAAATCCATCAGTCCATACATCATCTTCGCAGTATAAACCTGCTCTAAAGGAATGTGGTGTTCGGCTTCAAAGCACTGCATAAACTGTAATAGCTCAGGACTGGTTTTGGCATAACCGCCACAGCAATAGGCATCGGTGATTTTCCAGTTTTTCTTTGTCGTCCATTGTTTGACATCCGACTTTAAAAAATCGCCTTTTAAGGCTGAAAAACCCAGCACGGTTTGATGAGCAGCACTGGCTTCAATTAATCCTGTAATTGTTCCGCCTGTTCCAACGGCACAGCAGATCACATCATAATTGTGTTGGTCTCCGGCTGTTAAAATTTCCTTGCAGCCCTGAATGGAAAGAGAATTGGTTCCACCTTCGGGAATGATGTAATGCTCTGGATAGCTTTGTTGTAATTGTTCGAGAAATTCAGAACTGGTTTTTTCACGATATTGTTGGCGGGAGACAAAATGCAGTTGCATACCAGATTGTTGCGCTGTGGCAAGGGTAGGATTGAGTGCTTTATCTTTGAGTTCTTCACCGCGAATAATGCCTACACTGGCAAAGCCAAACAAATGTGCTGCATAAGCGGTGGCAGCAATATGATTGGAGTAGGCACCGCCAAAAGTTAGGACTTTTTTAAAGCCTTGCTGCTCTGCTTCCAGAAAATTGTATTTCAGTTTAAAAAACTTGTTGCCCGAAATTTGAGGATGAATCTGATCCAAACACTTCACAGTCACTGTAACGGGGGCATTCAGCTGAATGTGCTGATAAGTGACTGACTGGGCAATATGGTCAAACATTTCATTATGGTCCATAAATATGAGACTGTATTGTACGTAAAATAGGATGATCTATGGCACGCTGTTTTCATCAGGATCATCAAAGTGATATTTTAATATAAGGAGTGACCTGACAATAGTTATTGAAGATTTTTGTTCTTGCTCATATTTATAGAGATCTTATTTGTAAATATATCTTAAATGATTGAATTAAAATGATAAAAATAATGATTGAAAAATACTCATTAGTGTTAATCTAAAAGATATAACAATGATGAAAAAGAGGATATGTGATGAAGACGCTATCCGTGGGTTTATTTGTTTGCGTGCTGCTATTGCTGACAGCATGTGATGCGAAAGATGATTATAACAAGCCAAAAACCGAAGTTCGTAGCATGATTATTGGCGGTGTGCCGGTGCATGATCAAGATTATAGGCTTGCGCCGCTTGGCGCACGTGAAATACAGCCAATAGCTCAAGAGTAAACTGAGCTGAAACCGATATTTAATCTCGCGCTAAATCAAGCTTGACCTGCCAATTGGCAGGTCTGAATTTATATGTATCTAAAAAATTATTACTGAAATGCTGGGCGGATTTTTTTTCTATTTGAGTACTGTCATAAAAATATATGTATGCAGCCAATTTCATTGTAACTGTAACGATCTTTTACCATATAAACCTTTATTTTATATTCTCCCATATCTCTCGCTACGCAGTAGCCATACTTCTGTTCATTTTATCTAATAAATGAGGGATTTGATTGCCTCCTTAGGGATTTATTAGGTGATTTATTTAATTCTTGGTGAATGATGCGGTGAAATTCTGAAAAAGAGGTGAAATTCAGGGAGATATTCAGCCTTTTAAATTGTAAAATTGCCGCGGAATTAATTTCAGTAGGTGGACTTGTGGAATCATTTTGGATTTTGGGCTCAATTGCATTTGCTTTAATGTTAGGTGCAATGAGTCCTGGACCGACTTCGATTTATGTCGCTAAAAATTCAATTGGGATTTCACGCAAGCATGGTTTGTTTACCGCTTTAGGTACAGGCACAGGCGCTGCTATTTTTGGCTTGTTGGCCGTACTTGGATTACAGGCATTTCTATTGGCGGTGCCATCTGCCTATCTGGCTTTAAAAATCTGCGGTGGCGTATATCTACTCTGGCTGGCGTTTAAAATTATTAAACATGCTAAAGAACCGATTGAATCTGCCCCTAATTCACACACTCAGATGTCATTGCGCCGTGCCTTCACCACGGGCTTAATTACCCAGCTTTCCAATCCAAAAATTGCGATTGTGCTGGCCAGTATTTTTACCGCACTTTTACCCAAAGAAATTCCGACCTATTATTATTTTGTGTTGCCGCTACTGTGTTTCTTTATTGATGCAGCCTGGTGCTCACTGGTTGCAGTGGCCTTGTCGGCGGAAAAGCCACGTCGTGTCTATTTGAAATTTAAAGCCGCTTTTGACCGTGCTGCTGGTGGCATTATGACGCTGTTGGGATTGAAGTTAATCTTTGGGATGAAATAAATCACGGCATGGGTAAATCAATTTTGAATGGTTTACTCATTTGTTATTTTATAAAAAGAGTGATTTATGCAAGACATAGATCTATTCCCAGACTGAACGTTAGGATTAAAATAGAATGTAGAAAATAAAAGACCGACGATTCGAGTGATGATGAAATCGTCGGTCAAAAAATCTGTTGCAAGTTTTAGCTTGGGCTGCTGTTCCTCACTAAAACCTGAAACCAAGTTTATTGCTTTAGAAAAGTTCACCGAAAATATTGTGGATGCCGGTACAAATTAACGGTTCATGAACTTCATACCTTATATAACGCAGAGCTTTACAGATTGGTTGACAATAAAATGAAAAAAAACTCATTTTTTTTTATACTGATCATCTAAAAGTTGCTTATGCAGGCTCATTGTGTCATTAACCCGATATTTTTTATGGTTTTTTCTCTTCTGTTTTATTTTTACCTGTATCTGTGGTGTATTGGCTGCTTTACTGCCAACCGGCATGGGTGGCATTTTGACCATCGTGCCTTATTTAACAGCCATGATTTTAGTGCTGTATAAGTTTTTAAAACAACAACGACGAGCACCAACTGCTCAAGAACAAAAAAAAATTACTTTGGGATTTAGCCTGATTTTCTGGGGCTATAACCTGGCCTTTTTATTACTCGGCATTGTCCTTTTTGCCAAGAATGATCCCGAAGTTTGGCAGAATTTTCTTTTATATCTCAAAAATCCGCAATTTATGAGTATGGTGCTGATCATGGTTTTGCTGATTGCCATTCCACTTTATCTTTTGACCTATTGGTTTTATGGTAAACAGGCGCAGCGCATGGCGCAAAAAATGTTTGGCTAAACGACCCTGATGTAGGCTTGAGTTTTATACCATCTTGATCTATAGATAAGAAAAACATGAGTACGTCTAAAATGCAAAAAGCATGTGTCTTGATTACCGGCGGCAGTGGTTTTATCGGCTCGCATCTGTTGCCTTATTTGCTGGCTCGTGATTATGCCGTGGTGGGGCTGACCCGCCAGAAAAATAAACGCTCAAATCATCCCGATCTGACCTGGATTCAGCATTTAGATGAGCTGAAAACCGACCGCATTGATTATGTCATCAACCTGGCTGGTGAAAGTATTGGACAGGGACGCTGGACAGCGAAAAGAAAACAACAACTGATGAAGAGCCGGGTAGAAACCACGCAGCAGCTCTATCGATACCTGGGAAAAAGACAGATTTTTCCAAAGCGGATTATTTCCGGTTCTGCAGTCGGATACTATGGTATAGATCCGACTGAACAATGGTTAGAAACATATACAGAACAGTCTGCACCACAGTCTATTTTTATGTCGGAATTGTGCCAGTTATGGGAGCAGGCAGCCCTCAGTTTTACGCAGCAAAAAACCAAGATTATTCGTCTTGGCATTGTATTTGGGAAAAATGGCGGAATTTTGCCGCGTATGTTATTCCCCATTAAACTGAATTTGGTGGGACGGATTGGACACGGGCGGCAACCCGTAGTTTGGGTGCATGTGCAAGATGTGCTGCGTGCCATCGAATTTTTAATGCTCAATGAAACTGAAGCACAAATATTTAATCTTGTGTCACCTGAAAAAGTCTTGCAAGTGCAGTTTGTCAAAACAGCGGCACAAGTTTTAAAACGTAAACCTGTGTTCTTTTTACCGGCTTTCGTTTTGCGATGGATGCTGGGTGAGCAGTCACAACTGGTATTAAATGGTCAATATGTCGCGTCCATAGCCCTGCAAGAGGCCGGTTTTGAGTTTAAATATCCGACCTTGAACAGCGCTTTAGAAGAGATATTAGTGAACTATTAACTCTGCTTCAGATTTGAGACGAGCAGGGCTATAAGCTGCTGGGTTTACGAGAGGAGTTTGGCCCAGCATCAGCTGTCTGAGCAATTGTGCAGAGGCAGGCCCCATACATAAGCCGTTACGGAAATGTCCAAAGTTGGCCCACAAATTCTTCATCTCGGGTATTTTCCCGATGTAAGGAATACCCGTTGGGGAGCCGGGTCTTAAACCAGCCCACTGTTTTTCGATAGGGAACGCTGCCAGTTCGGGCACCATCTCGAAACAGGCTTCTAAAATTTTCTGTTTGGTTGCTACTGTTGGGGTGGTGTCAAAACCGCAATCCGCCATGCTGGAACCACAGACCACATGACCGTCTAGACGTGGAATTAAATACATCACATCATTCATGCACATGGTTGGCAACCAGTTTGCCGGGGTTTTAAACAGCACCATCTGTCCCTGAACCGGACGAACTGGAATCTCAAGATCCAGTTGTTCAGACCAGCACTGCGACCATGCGCCGGTGGTGATAACAAACTGATCTGCATCATAAGTTTTGCCATTTTTAGCAGCTATGGACTGCACTTGGCCATTGGCGATATTGAACTGCTCAATCGGGCAGTGCTCAATAAATTCGACTTGTGGATGCTGCTTTAAATAGGCAACCATGGATTGCAGTAAGCGCGGGTTTCTGACATTGGCAATCTGGGGGAAATAAATGGCGTGTTGAAATTTGGCGTCAATAAAAGGATTTAGCTGTTCAATCTGTTCCTGTTGTAAATATTCACATTGCTGCATTGGTTCCTGAAACTGCTCGGCATAATTCAGACCGCTTTCAAAATCAGCTTCATCAAAAATCAGCATACCGCTTTCATGAATTTCAAAATCAATGCCTGAAACAAGCTTTAACTTTTTATTCCAGTCTAAATACAATGATTTGCCATATTGCGCCAGCTGATTTACGGCTTGCGGATAGCGCCACGGATACATCGGGGAGAGAATCCCTCCACCCGCCCAAGAGGCAGCTTTTCCTGCCTGCTGCTGATCGAAAATCATCACGGAACATCCCTGTTCCACCAGCTCTAGAGCAGACAGCAGACCGCTAATGCCTGCTCCAATAATGGCAATTTTCATCGCTTAGACCACAAATCCTTATTTCATGTCTTTCAGTTTAAGAGCCGCTTCTTCGGCAAAGTAGGTCCAGATGCCATCAGCACCGGCACGGCGGCAACTCATCAGTGATTCAATAATCACACTGTCGGATAGCCAGCCATTTTGAATGGCACCCGCCAGCATGGCGTATTCACCGCTGACCTGATAAACGAAAGTCGGCACGCCAAAGGTATCTTTCACTTCACGGACGATATCCAGATAAGGCATGCCCGGTTTGACAATCACCATGTCTGCACCTTCCTGAATATCCAGGGCAATTTCATGCAGGGCTTCGGCACGGTTGCCGATGTCCATCTGGTAATTGTACTTGTTGCCACCTTTCAGGTTCGTCGATGAACCGACTGCATCACGGAATGGACCGTAAAAACTGGAAGCATATTTTGCTGAATAAGCCATGATATTGGTATAGATATGACCGTTGGCTTCCAGCGCATTACGAATAGCACCAATCCGACCATCCATCATGTCACTCGGCGCAACCACATCTGCACCAGCTTCGGCATGACTGAGTGCCTGCTTGATCAGGCATTCAACGGTTTCATCATTCAGTACATAGCCTGTGTCATCAATGATGCCGTCCTGACCATGCGTAGTATACGGGTCTAAAGCGCCATCCGTGATCAGCACCATTTCTGGCAATTCTTTTTTTAGCAGGCGAACGGTATTTTGGACCAGACCGTCCTCACGCCATGCAGCTTCGGCGGACAGACTTTTGTCTTCTTGTGGAGTAACAGGAAAGAGCGCTAATTTAGAAACGCCCAATTCCAGTAGACGTTCGGATTTTTTTAACAGTAGATCGGCAGACAGACGCTGTACATTCGGCATACTTGGAATGTCTTGGGTTTGGTTCTGCCCCGGAAGGACGAATACTGGGTAAATGAGATGATCGGTCGTCAGCTGGGTTTCGCGTACCATGGCACGTAATTGGTCATTTTTACGGATGCGGCGCATGCGGGTAGCGGGAAATGCTGGACGATTGAACGTATAGGTCATAACAATCTCAATGATCAGTATTAAACTTTGGCTATTGTAGCCCTAGAATATGTTTTTGGGTGATGTTTAACAGATTTTTATTCAATCAGGAAATTCGAGCGAATGGTAAACGAAACAGAAAAAAGTTGGACCGGTCATATACATTTCGGCTCGAAAGTTGATATTGATGTATTGCTGAACCAGTTATGCAAGGCTTTTAATAAATCTCCTTTTTTTCAGCACAATGGCATGAACATGCGGGTGGTAGATGGGCAGATTGAAGCCCATATCGACATGCAGCCGTATATGATTGGCAATGTGGCATTTCAGATTTTGCATGGCGGTGTTGCGGCGACCATTTTAGACAGTATTGGCGGGATTGTGGCCATGGGGGAGCTGTACAAGAAAGCCACTCCTGATGATTTGCCCGAGACGATTAAGAAGGTATCCCGTTTGGCAACAGTTGATATGCGGGTCGATTATCTTGCACCGGGTCGCGGCAATTCTTTTACTGCACGTGCCGAGACTTTGCGTTTAGGTCGGAAAGGTTGCACCATGCGCATGACCTTAGTCAATGATGAAGGCAAAGCGATTGCAACCGCCATCGCTTCTTATGCTTATTAAACTTGTTTGAAGCCAGCTAAGCAGAAGTCAGGTCAATATGTGGCATTGAATGAAAATCTGGTACCGAATTTGTTTTGGAAACTGGTGAGTTACATTTTTATTCTCAAAATATGATTTTTTACTCTTAAAATGCATCAAAAATTTTTACAAGAATAACGTCCCATCAAGATGAGCTTACTACGATCTAGATGCCTATTGTCAAGGTGGCAGATCAGGGCTGCTTGCTGATGGGGGCTGTTGGATTTAGGAAACATGCATGACAGATGTTCAAATTACGCCGCCAGATGCTCAACAGTCTGAACAGGTGACTGACCAGCAACTCAAGGCAAAACGAAAAAAGGCTTTGGGATTTGTGGCACTGATTTTAATCCTTGCTGTGATTTTATATGCCATCTGGACATTATTTTTCAATCATTCTGTCGATACCGATAATGCCTATGTAGGTGCAGAAACGGCCTCAATCACTTCTATGGTGACTGGACAGGTTGAACAGGTATTGGTCAGTGATACTCAAACGGTCAAAAAAGGTCAGTTGCTGGTTCGTGTTGATCAGCGCGATGCAGAAATTGCTCTTGCTGCAGCCAAAGCAGAACTGGTCAAGGCACAGCGTCAATATAAACAGACGCAAGCCAATAGCAGCTCACTGAATTCACAAATTTTTGTCAGTGATGATGCCATTCATAGTGCTGAAGCCAAAGTGGCCGAGGCCAAAGCTGAAATGGATAAGGCACAAGATGACTTAAGCCGTCGTGAAAAACTCAGTGCCTCTGGCGCCATTTCTAAAGAAGAACTCAGTACGGCACAAAGCGCACTGAATACCGCCAAAGCGGTTTATGAATCGGCTCAAGCCGGTTTGGCACAAGCTAAATCCAGCCAAAAAGCGGCACAAAGCAATTTGGCGGCCAATGAAGCACTGATTCGCGGCGCCAATGAAAATAGCACGCCTGATGTTTTGGTGGCACAGGCCAAATTAAAGCAGGCTGTGTTAGATGTGGAGCGTACTGAAATCAAGGCACCATTTGATGGCGTCGTGACACGCCGTAATATTCAGGTTGGTCAGCGTGTGGCACCGGGTACTGTCTTGATGATGGTGGTGCCGACCTCACAACTGTATGTCGATGCCAATTTTAAAGAAAGTCAGCTGGAAAAAGTCCGTCCCGGTCAAAAAGCAGTCTTAACCTCTGACCTGTACGGAGATTCAGTCGAGTATCACGGCACAGTACAAGGCTTCTCTGGCGGAACCGGTTCCGCCTTTGCATTGATTCCGGCACAAAATGCGACAGGTAACTGGATTAAGGTGGTTCAGCGCTTGCCGGTTCGCATCAAGCTTGATCCCAAAGAACTGGCTGAACATCCGTTACGGGTGGGGCTGTCTATGGAAGCGAAGATCGATTTGTCTTCGAAGTAGTCATTTATGAAGAACTACGCTCCTATACCGAACTTGACTGGCGGCCGCCTGCTTCTGGCGGCATTTGTACTGGCCTTTGCCAACTTTATGGTCGTGCTGGACATGACCATTGCCAATGTTTCGGTTCCGCATATTACCGGCAGTCTTGCGGTTTCTGCATCGCAAGGCACCTGGGTGATTACTTCCTATGCCGTTGCCGAAGCCATTTGTGTGCCTTTAACCGGCTGGTTGGCGGGGCGCTTTGGCACGGTTCGGATCTTTGTCATCAGCCTGTTCGGTTTTACCCTGTTTTCTGTGTTATGCGGTTTATCCACCAGTCTGGAAATGCTGGTATTTTGCCGAATTGGACAAGGCCTGTTTGGTGGGCCGATTATGCCACTCAGCCAAACCTTGCTGATGCGTATTTTCCCACCGGAGAAACAGTCGCAGGCGATGGGCATGTGGGCCATGACTACGGTTGTGGGACCCATTTTGGGGCCAATTCTGGGCGGGACTATTAGTGATAACTGGTCATGGCACTGGATTTTCTTTATCAATATCCCGGTCGGGTTGGGCTGTGCATTTGCTGCTATGCGTTTGCTGAAATCTGCTGAAACGAAAACCAATACACTCAAAATTGATATGGGCGGATTATTGCTGCTGATTTTATGGATTGGGGCATTGCAGCTGATGCTGGATTTAGGCCATGAGTATGACTGGTTTAATCATCCCTTTATTGTCATTTTGGCCATGATTGCCTTGATCGGGCTCATCGTTTTTACCATTTGGGAACTCACCGAGCGTCATCCGGTAGTGAATATCCAGATCTTTAAATATCGTGGATTTACCATTTCCGTCTTGGCCTTGGCTTTTGGTTTTGGGGCTTTCTTTGGCAGTATTGTCATGATTCCACAATGGTTACAGGTGAATCTGGGCTATACCGCCACTTGGGCCGGTTATTTGACTACCACCATGGGTTTTGGCAGTTTGCTGATGTCGCCCATTGTGGCCAAACTGGCGACCAAATATGATCAGCGGGCTTTGGCCAGTTTTGGTTTATGTCTGCTGGGCGGGGTGACCCTGATGCGGGCCTTCTGGACTACTGAAGCCGACTTTATGGCCTTGGCATTGCCGCAAATCTTGCAAGGTTTTGCCGTACCGTTTTTCTTTATTCCACTCTCCAATATGGCTCTGGCTTCAGTATTGCCGCAAGAAATGGCTTCTGCTGCCGGTTTGATGAACTTCCTCAGAACCATGGCCGGGGCAATTGGAGCGTCGATTGCCGTTACCATTTGGGATGATCATGGCAAAGTGGCACGTAGCGAGATGGCAGGAAGCCTGCATATGGATGAAGTGCAAAATATCCTGACCCAAAGAGGAATGAGTCCAGAAAGCAGTTTGGGCTATATCTCGAGTCTGGTCGATAAAGAAGCGTCTACCTTATCTGCTAACCATGTGTTTTTAATTCTGGCGCTGGTGTTTATTTTTGCCGCACTGATTATCTGGCTATGTCCAAAACCCAAAAACGGTGTCACCGGTGGTGGACATGCACATTAATAAAAAACCGCTTTTCGAAGCGGTTTTTTATTATCTTGGATATGAAGATATTAAATATCTGATTTAGCCCGCTTTAATGCAGTTTGCCATTTGTTTAGATGAAATTGGCGCTGGTCTTGATTCATATTGGGTTCAAAAGCCCACTCCAGTTGCCATGATGCAGAAATATCTGACATGCTGGAAAATACGCCAGCTTTTAATCCGGCCATGGCTGCTGCACCCCAAGCGGTAGATTCCAGCATTTTAGGACGCAATACCGGCACATTTAACATATCTGCCTGAAACTGCATCAGCATGTCATTGCTACTTGCACCGCCATCGACGCGCAGTTCTTTTAAGGGATGGGTAATATCGGATTGCATGGCCATCAGGACATCGGAGACCTGAAAGGCTATCGATTCCAAAGCTGCACGGGCAATATGGGCTTTATTGGTCCCACGGGACATGCCGCAGAGCAGGGCTCGGGCATCACTGTCCCAATGCGGAGCACCGAGTCCGGTAAAAGCCGGCACCAAAACTACGCCGTCGGTATCTTTTACCTGACAAGCCAGCTGTTCGACTTCACGACTGTTTTGAATAATCCCTAAACCATCACGTAACCATTGCACAATGGCACCCGCCATAAATACACTGCCTTCCAGTGCATAAGTGGTTTTTTCATGACATTGCCAAGCTAAGGTGCTCAAGAGCTTGTTGTGGCTAAATTGCACCTGATGCCCCGTATTGAACAGCATGAAGCAACCCGTGCCATAGGTATTTTTTGCACTACCCACTTCAAAGCAGGACTGGCCAAACAGGGCCGATTGCTGATCGCCCAAAATTCCCATAATTGGGATATTTGCGCCCAATAAACCTGTAGCCGTGTCTGCCATATAGCTATCCGAAGCAATAATTTGCGGCAGAACTGAACGCGGGATATTAAACAGCTGGGTGGTGTTTTAAAAAGTATGCTGACATTAAATGAAGCCATTATTGATGTAAAAGAAGGTTAAGTCGAAGGCTTTAAAATGGTTTTCAAGCTTTTTGGAGAAATTACAACTTCTTCTAAAACCACGCCTTATTCGATGCCTTATTTTGCAATTATTACCTTCAATTCCTACAGTAAAAAACTTACCAATACTTTGCTTGCAGTTTTTAAAAGCAGTGATGAAACTGTCCCAATGATCACTTGCAATTCGGGTGTAGTGAATACCTAATTGTTTAAGCTTTGTCTTCAACCTTTGGACTGTAGCTAAATCTCTCTTACCCCAAACATAAGCAACAATCTCACCTGTTTCTCGATGGTAAGCGTAAATAAGCCATTGTTTATTATTTTTATTTCCAACAAAAGTCCAGAATTCATCTACTTCGAGAGATTCATAATGACTTTGTTTAGGCTGAATTTGATAGGCCGATTCAGTTAAAGTCCGTAAGACTTTACCGATACTAATGCGCTCAACTTCAGCGATATCTCGTATACCGCTGCCTCTGACCATTAACTGTAATATTTTACGAGTAATGCCAGAATTACATCCTAGATAGCTCAGAGCATGGTCACCAATAAACTGACGTTTGCAGTCTTTGCATTGGTAGTTCTGTTTCCCATCTACTTTGATGCCATTTTTCTTTATATTGTCACTGAGGCAGGTTGGACATTTGATTTCTAGAGTTATTTGCATTTCTCTATTTTATCAAAACTCAACCTGCTTTTTTTTAGCATACTTTTTGATACACCACCAACAGCTGTAGCAATTCTTCATCCCAGGCCTGAGTTTGCAGATTCATCAGCATAGTACGGGAGGCATTGCTGGCTTCAATGACATGTTCTGCACCTTGGGTTAAATTCCACATCAGCCAGCTATCGACTGTTCCAAAAGCCACATGTCCCTGTTGTGCTAGATCACGCAGACCTTCGATATTTTCCAGCAACCAGACCAGTTTTCCGGCACTGAAATAAGGGTCAATCAATAAACCGGTTTTCTGCTGGATTTTATTCTGTAAATTTTTTTGCAGGAGCTGATTACACCATTCAGTTGCACGGCGGTCTTGCCAGACAATTGCAGGGGCAAGCGGTTTGCCCGTGCGCTTATCCCAAACCACGGTGGTTTCACGCTGATTGGTCAGTCCAATGGCTTTGATATCTTTTGCCAGAATACGGGCCGAGGCGAGGGCCTGCTGCACAACTGCAATTTGTGTGGTCCAGATTTCCTGTGCATCCTGTTCTACCCAGCCTGAATGTGGGGTAGAGATATGTATTTCACGCTGAGCTGTTGCTTGAACTTTTCCCTGTTCATTAAAGATGATCGCACGGCTAGAGGTGGTTCCCTGATCGAGTGCAAGTAAATAGCTCATAATTTTTTCTTTTATAGGACTTGAAAAATAAAATATTAACGCAATTATTAAATTAATCGCATCTGTTTGTGTAAATGTTTAAAAAACGCACTGCGGGTTTGAACATTTATGTTATGATTGCGGTCTACTTTGGGGGTGTTTCTGGCTTCGACGCTGGTGATGAAACTCATAGATGCATGTCGAGAGCGCATTTTCTCTCGTAAATCAAATTTGCATTTTAATAGTCGCAAACGACGAATCATACGCTCTAGCTGCCTAAGGGCAGCTTGTCCGCCTCTCCGAATACTTGTGGTTAGAGAGTCCGACTGAAGCGCACGCACACAAGTCCGTATAAAGCCAAGCCTCGGGGCTTTGTACTAAACTTAGAGGATCGCGATTTGTACCCTGTTCGTCGGGTCACAAAGAGTTAAAACAATAGACGATATCTAAGCATGTAGTATTCTCGAGCGTAGTGCTGGCGGACGCGGGTTCAACTCCCGCCACCTCCACCAAAATTCAAAAGTAAATTCGAAGATCTTCAAAGATCTTCGGCTAAAGGCTTGAATCCTAAGGGTTCAAGCCTTTTTTGTTTTAAGATCATTGCATATCATTTAAGAACATTTTGAAGTGAAGCTGTACACGTAGGGTGTACACAGCGGCTTTGTTGCATAAAGGTTTGAAAGGCTGAGTTCCCTTAAGCTACTCAAATTTAAGAGACAACTTGGGTATGAGGGCGACCTAATTCTGTGAATTTATTCAAAACTGCCATGCGTGCATGGATCTCATTCACCTGACTTGGAAAACTCCGCGCTGTTAATTTATCGCCTAATAATTTGATGCAATGCATCTTGGTTTCAACCAAACTTCGACGGTGATAACCAGACCACTTTTTCCAAAGCGATCTGCCTAGCCGTTTGACTGTCTTTAATAATTCGTTCCGCTCTATAGACCTCGCTTGCTGATCCTTCCAAGGCTTTGCATTCTTTCTAGGTGGAATGATCGCATGTGCATCTCGATCTAAAATGACTTTTCGGCAGTGCTTTGTGTCATAAGCACCATCTGTATAAACAGAATCAATTGGTTCATCCAAGGGAATTTGAGCAAGTAAATCTTCGAGTACTTGAGAATCACTGACATTATTTGTGGTGAGTTGTACTGCACGTATTTGCAGGGTTTTAGCATCTATAGCAATGTGAAGCTTACGCCATTGGCGACGATATTCAGCCCCATGTTTCTTGCGTTTCCATTCACCTTCACCAAGAAACTTCAAACCAGTAGAGTCTACGAGTAGATGCAGTCCATCACTACTTTTTTGATAGCTAATCGCAATATCAATATGCTTTTGTCTACGACAAAGGGTGGAATAATCCGGAGCTGTCCAATCTAATCCAGAGAGTTTAATCAGACTTTGAACAAAACCTGTGACCATACGTAAAGAGAGTCGGAATAGTAATTTGATCATTAAGCAGCATTGAATCGCTGTATCGGAGTAGGTTTGATTTCGACCTTGCTTGCCTTGTGATTGTGCATACCACTGAGTCTTTGGATCAAACCAAATGGAAATATTACCTCGGTTAATTAAGGCTCGGTTATAGGATGACCAATTGGTTGTACGGTAGATTTTAGAGGCAGGCTTATTCATTTTGAAATTATATTGCTGAATAAGCTTTTGATGCTAGGTTTGTGCAACAAAGCCGTACACAGCGGAAAAATTGAACTGGATGTGTACAAATCATGAAGCGGACACAAATAAAGCGTTTTCCGATCGCTGATACAGCATTGGAAAATCTAGAACCTGAGGCAAGTGAGTACCGAATTAAAGACAGCGAAAATCTTTATTTTAGGGTTGCTCCAAGTGGGAAAAAATCTTGGGTTTTTCGGTATAAAAAAGAAGATGGAAAATGGTCTTGGATTAGTTTGGGCTCTTATCCGCTAATATCAGGTGCTAAGGCAAGAAAAAAAGCTCGGGAATTACTTAATGATATTGTTGATGGTAAAAATCCAGTTTTTACTAAGAAACAATTTCAAGAAAAAGAGTTGAATGAGCGCAAAGATTTATTTAAGGCTCTCGCACAAGAATGGTTGGAAATCCGTAAAGGAAGTTGGGTCGAAGGGACTTTTGTAAGAAATAAAGGTGCTTTGGAAAAACATATTTTTCCTAAGTTTGGTCATAGGCCTTTTGATACGATTTTGGCCGTTGAATGGTTCAATCATTTAAGAAGTATCCAAGCTGAGCAAGGTATTAACGAACAGGTTAAGAGAATTTTAACAATGTGTCGGGATATTTATAATTTAGCAAAGGTTACAGGGCGCATAGAATATAATCCGCTTGAAGGTATACATAAATATCTAGAACCAGCTACTCCCAAAAGTATGCCCCATGTACGAACAGAAGACGTTCCTGAATTGCTTAGAACAATTCGTAGATATCCGACAGAAGACACTAGAATAGGCCTAATGCTTTTAAGCTATCTATTCTGCAGACCTTCTGAACTTAGAGAAGCGACCTGGAGTGAATTTAATTTAGAAAAGAAGTTATGGTCTATTCCAGCTGAGCGAATGAAAAAAAGACGTGAGCACATAGTCCCATTGTCAAAGCAAGTCT
Source organism: Acinetobacter sp. CS-2 (assembly GCF_016599715.1). Classification (NCBI taxonomy): domain Bacteria; kingdom Pseudomonadati; phylum Pseudomonadota; class Gammaproteobacteria; order Moraxellales; family Moraxellaceae; genus Acinetobacter; species Acinetobacter sp. CS-2. The sequence continues at coordinate 2,453,589 of NZ_CP067019.1, read as the reverse complement.
GTAAATTATTACTACGGTTGAAAGAGCTTAATCCTAAAAGTGAATATTTGTTTCCGAGTAGATTGAATCCAAGCGAACCTGCTTCAGAAACTGTATTCATAATGGCTTTACGTCGTTTGGGATATCAAGGTCGTCAAACACCGCATGGATTTAGGCATATCGCATCAACGATTCTTAATGAACATGATTATGATGAACGACATGTTGAATTTTCACTTGCACATGTAAAAGGCGGTGTTGAGGGTAAATATAATAAAGCGAAGTATTTGCCTCAACGTGTAGTGATAATGCAGGAATATGCTGATCATTTGGATAAAATTTCAGCATAAAAAACTCAATAATTTTCACAAAATGTCTAATAGGCATTATAAAGGTAAGGTTATCAACAAACCTTACCTTTTTTATGACTTTATTACCAATAATTGAAAAGTTAGAAGAACTAAAAGCAAATGATATTTATGGAGCAGAAATTGTAGATGCTATTAAGAGCTCTAATCTAAACTTATATTTTTATTATGATGGATTTGTTGGTCTAACAGATAATCAAGTTGATTGTAAGGATTTAGATAAAAATATTTTTGAAGTTGTTAGGTATGAAGGATATCTAAAACTAGATAACAAGGCTTTTAACATAAAAAATATCTATAATATTGTTAGGAGTTTAGATTTAAAGAGTGAATTTATAGTAAACACTGCTATTAATGGTGATGAATTGGTCTGCTTGTTAAATGGGCCAAGTAATATTAATTTACCTGCAAAATTTGGAGAATTTTTTTCTAAAAAAATAAATTTAGATCTTAATTTAAAAATGAATAATTTATTTGTTGAAAGAAAATGTTTATTAAATCTTCTTGGTGGGTTGGAGAATGAAAAGGCTATAAATAATAATTTTTCTATTGAAAATGATGAAGATATTGGCGGGTTTACTAATGTGGAGGAATATCTGAGAAAATTATCTGAATTTAATAAAAGTAATTTAAATGGAGATTTTCCCAAAAAAATAATGGTTATAATTGATGCTTATTGTTCTATGTATGTTGAAAACAAATATTATAAAACTGAGAAAAACTTAAAGCATACAGATTTATTTCAATTATGCGCTATGGATTTAGATAGAAAATATGATATCAACCAGACTTTTATAAAAGAGATTGAAAAAATAACAAATCCAAAACCCCAATATGTTGTCACTGATAAAAAATAAATAAATTATAAAACAAGTGTTTACGCTGAGGTGTCACCTAAATATCAAATCGGTGTGTTCACTCCTACCTTGAATGATTTGTATAAATCTTCGCAGATCTTAGAGAAGTTAGGAGTGATCTAATGAAGAAAGATAAAGTGGAGGTCAAAGTGAGTACTGGTAAAGTATTCCTTGACGAAAGACTTCGTATTAAGCAGTCAACATTATGTAAGATGCTTGATGTTACCCCACAGACCATTAGAGAGTTAAGGGAAACTGACCCCAACTTTCCAGTAGCAATAAAGCAAAATGATAAACGTCAAGCCGCAATTTATTTTGATTATAACGAAATTGTTGAATGGCATGAGAATCTAAAAAAGTCTCGTTAATCAATTAAATTGAGATAGTTTTTCCTGTTCTTAAAGCTCATTATATTTAGGTATAAAAAAGCAGGCAATAACAAGAAATACTATCTCAACCCGAAAATAAATTTTAATAATCTCTAAATATAACATCAGTTTAAATTCTTTTTGAATTTATGCTCTAGGCTTTGCTACGCCTAAAAAAGCCAAACTGAATTTTTAGAGCATTATTTTTGGAGTTCATAATGTCCAAAAAATATTCAAAATCAAAGCAAAAAGTCAAACATCGTAGTACGAGTCACTCGAAGATTGTGGTTGAAAAAACTCAATTGGACATACTTAAGACTGTACTTAATCAAACTGGCTCTAGTGTAACCCTGCAAAAGAAGGTCCAAGGCCAAATACTTACTTCAATTGCTAAACGAATCAGTGACGATATTGAATGTTTTAAAACAGCATGTGCTTATTTACCGGATTCGATCAAGCAAGATCAGAAGGTTTGGGTTGAGGCTCAAACAAGTTATGTTTTTTGGTTCGAGCTTTTTCATTATTTAAAAAGTGCTTCAATTAAGAAGGAATCAAGAAATTATTTGTTTAACAGGATTTTTGAATATTTAAACCAAAAAGATAAGACGGAAATAAGGTTTTATATTAATAAGGAGGTGTTTAAAAAACGTGGATATTCTAATCATGAAAAATTATATAAGAGTGATTTTGTGAAATTTTTTAAATTGCCTAAGAATTTTAATGAATATTAAGAGTTATTTTGGAGTTAATTAAAATGGGTGAAATTTTAAATCAGGAAGATCTTGAAAATCATTGTAATGATTTTGAGAAAACAATTTCTGGATATGGTGAAAGAATTGCGGTTTTAAATTTTGAATATGTTCAAGATTTTCATTTGAATTTTATAGATAAAGATAGTTTTGAAATTCTAATAGATCGCTGTGAGATGTTGTATTTTAATATTTGCGAATATCAGCAAAGAACTAAATATAAGCATATATTGGGGTTTTTGAGTATCTCGATACTATGCAATAATTCTAAAAAATTAAATAATGGTACTAGAATTGAGATAAATAATAAAACTTTTGAAATTTTAAATTATGTAATGTTTTTGTCTGGATTGCTTTTGAAGCTTGATGATTCAGAATTAAAAGTCCAAAGAATAAACTATACATTGTACTTATTACTTAGAGTGGTGGGTAAAAACTTTGATAAATGTGTAGATGATGTATTAACCAATCTTGTTTTCTATTTTAGAGCAATTATAAATATTGATCCATTAAAGCTTTCGAAAAAAGAATTTAGTAATTATGCTAAACATCACAAAGACCGAACAATTGCTACTTGTCTAGTTTTGAATGCACAGAAAAATAATCAGATTGAAAAATCATTAAATCGCTATTTAGATGAATATAGGGTGGCTGTTGAAAATCTCTACTATGATGAAAAAGTACAGGTGAATAGAAAAAAAGCTCAACCCTCACTTGAGGAAACAGAGGTGTCTATTTTAAGTTTCATTGCCCCACCTTTGATCACAGAAGGCTTCTCGGATTATTCAGATGCTCGTGCAAAGGATGATGATGATGAAAATGAAGATATAAAAAAACGTGAATATGATTTTAGTCAAGATGAGAGTACACGCAGAGTATCCTCTTTTGTTGATCATCAAGTATTGCGTCGATACCTCGATCATGTACACGAACCGACTGTGAGTAATGTTTATTATATTGACCCACCTTTTTTGAAAGTTATTTATCAGGTCTTACGTGACGAACTACAGGACAATAAAGACATAGAAGAATCTGCCATGGCGGCTTGTTTCTTGATGTCCTTATCTACAGGATTGAGTCCTGTTATCTTTCAATATGTCGATTACCTATTTGAAATTAAGAAATTAAGACGTTCTTCTAGTCATGATTATTATTTATGGACGGTTGATGCAGATGTTAATAAAAGGTTAGATGGTGAAATTGCAAAAAAAGGGAATAGGCTGAATCAACATTCTAGTTGGGCATTCCAAATCCCTGCAATGTGGATTAATCGTATCAAAGAGGCTCAGCTAAATAACTACACAAATACTGATTTTAATCAGTATTTGAAAGAGTGTTTCTTTGGTTATTGTATTGGAAATCTATCTGTTACTCATATCGCCTCGCAGCTTTCATTTCATTTACATCGAATTTGTGAAGATGATTTACAAAAGAATTTTCTCATTGGTAAACAAGTTTCACATCAACCTGATCTGGCATACGGTGGTTTTTCTTATAAACAGTTAAATGATTCGTATGAGAAATACGTATGGCTTTGGTTTCAGAATAAACATGAGAGTCATGTGCTAGATCGTCCTCAATTCATTCAAGCTAAAAGTGATGAACGTGTAGGAAGTCAGCGAGCTTGGTCATTTAATCAGGCGAAAAAATTCTTAAATTCACTGAACAACCAGGTCATTGAGGTATTGAGAGATAAGAAATCAATTGAAGAACGATTTAATGCTTTCAGTGTCTGGATTTGGATTTGTTGTCTTTTATCCTCAGGAGCACGCCCAGCAATTGCTGCATCGAGTATCAAGGAGAACTATGACTTCATTACAGGCATAGTCTACATTCATGATAAAAATAGCCAATCACGACGTCATGGCCGCTTTTCACCACTGACTGAATTTTTTGCTAACGAATTAAAGCTTTATGAAAAATTCATTATAGACCTTATGGATTCAGGGATGTTAACTAAAAGTGAGGATAACTACTATCTTCATTATTGGAAGAAAAATGCAGGATTCATGAATATAAAAATAAGTCCTTTAACTCAGAAAGATGTGGCTTCTTACCTTGCACGGAACTTCCCTGAAATAGGGCCGTTATACCCCAATTGGATTCGACATTTTGTAAGAAATACCCTTGATTTGCCAGATGCAGTTTTCAAGTCATGGTATGCCCATGATCAACAAGGTGAAATTGGATTTTCTAAATCATCATCTTTACAGCCATATGCTTACAAAACTCAAATTCAGGATGCTTTAAGCAAGCTTTTTAAAGATCTTGAATTAATATCTGTGGGGATTTCTTTATGAATAATGAAAAATTAGAGAAATTTTCAAAATTAAAGCAAGAATTGGAATCTATGGCAAAGAGCATATTTGAAAGTATTTCAAATATGCTAGTTGAAGAGGTTGTGGAGCATAATTTAAAGCTTAAGCTTGACGATAAAATTAAAGAGAAGATATATAAGGCGAGAGCCAAAGTTAATAAATACTTCAAATCACTAAAATTGGATGCTGATGAGTTAAAAGCTGGATGGCAATATTGGTCAGATTTATGTGTTCAAAATAAACATGAGGTTGAATCAAAGATACAATGGTTGGCTGGTAATTATGATATACCTCTGATTCAAACCAGCTCTTTCCCACCTAATATCAAAGATATTGAATCTACGCAAACTAAACTGCAGAGTGGAAGGGAATTACATGATTTTAAGCTAAAGCTGCATGATTTTTGGCAAAAGCAATTACCGCATTGGCTTAAGACAAGTAAATTTAATCCGTATACGACATTCGAACAAAAACAATTTCTATTTCGTCAGTTCTTATTGGCTCTAATTTTTGACTGTGGATGTCGGACACGAGCTGATTTGCTCTCAATTTTAAAATCAGTGAGGGAAACATATTCGAACGATAGAGTTTCCCCATTTGAATTATCTGGTGGTCTTGTATCGGTATATGGTAAAGATATTTCAAAATTTGCTTGCTTATATAGTTATCCTCTAGAAAATTCGTCTTATGCAAATTTAATTTACGATGAAAAATCATACCAAGTTAAACAAATTTATCTGACCCCAATGAGTTTTTTGATGTTGATTCGACTTGTAAACGAGATTGAGTTAGAAACACAACCAGAAAAAAGACAAGTAGATCAAGAATTGGTGCAATTGATTGATTCTATAATCAATCTAAATAGGGAAATGTTAGATCAAAAAATCTTATCGGGCTTACAAGATGTAGATCACGAACATGCTGTTATTAAGATTTTTTCAAAGAATAGATATAAGCTTTTTGATCATTTAGATTACGTGCAATATTTTGGAACGAAAAATACATTAGATGGTTTTCTTATTGCTTTATCTAAGGGAGTTTTTAATTACTCGGCGCTTTCTTATTCATCCTTAAAAGCACTGGAAGGAATTGATAAACATCACAGTACTCAGACGTCTAAAAAAAAGAGCATCAATCAAGCTGTTGTAGATAATTTTTACTATACGGAATTGAAGAAGGCTAAGTTGGAGCAGATTCGAAATTTGAATACTGATTATCACTGTGCTGCAGATATTAAAAAGAGTTTAGTAAGAAACTTGGATGTTAATAACGTGAGTGTGAGTGAAGTTATAGCTGAATTTTCAAAGGATCTTAGCTTGCTTCAAAACAGTTATTCTTCCCAGCAATATAGCTCGTCAAAAGATATCGCTCTTGTTAGTGTTCAGATTGTGGTGATTACTTGGTATTTGGAGTGCCTGAAAGAAATAAAATCGATTGACTCTGGTAAAAATAAAAAAGGTATTAAGCTGAGTTCTTTAGATACCTATAAATCATCATTTATTGACGAACTTTTTCTATATGTTGTGAGTAATGATTTAGACCTTCAAGCCATAGATGAAGAAGAATTTGAAGAGATCTACAGAGGTGGTTCCACTTGTTTGAACAACTAAAAGCGTATTTATAAGTGATATTCCGCTCTAGTTAAGCCACCTTGTTTTGTTGGGGTAGCTGATCATAGTAAAACTCATTTGGTGTCATTTTGTCTAGACTCGAATGAGGTCGTTTCAGATTATAAAACTCAAAATATGCACTCAATTGCTTTTTCGCATCTGTGACACTGCTATAAGCTTTGAGATACACCTCTTCATATTTAACGCTCCGCCATAATCGTTCAACCATCACATTATCTACCCATCGACCTTTACCATCCATACTGATTTGAATGCCATTTGATTTCAATACATCAATAAATGCATCACTGGTGAACTGACTGCCTTGGTCTGTATTCAATATTTCAGGTGATCCATATTTTTCAATCGCTTCATTTAAAGCCGAAATACAAAAATCCACCTCCATACTAATCGATACCCTATGCGCAAGTACCTTGCGGCTATGCCAATCAATCACAGCACATAAATAAACAAAGCCTTTTGCCATAGGGATATACGTTATATCAGTAGACCACACTTGATTACTGCGCTGAATAGCCAATCCTTTGAGCAGATATGGATATTTACGGTGAGCTTGATTAGCCTGGCTTAAATTTGGTTTGCAATATAACGCCTGAATACCCATTTTCTTCATTAAAGTACGTGTATGACGTCGTCCTATATGATGCCCTTGACGATTCAACAAATCACGCATCATACGACTGCCTGCAAAAGGATATTGCATATGTAATTCATCAATACATCGCATCAGCTTCAGATCTGATGAGCTAACAGGTTTTGGGCGATAATAATAACAACCACGAGAGACTTTCAGTAACTTAGCTTGTTTAGATACTGAAATCTGAAGTGAGTGATCGATTAACTTTTGTGGTTGAAGCGGCCCAGTTTCTTCAACACACCTTCTAAAAAATCAATTTCTAATGCCTGCTCACCGATTTTTGCATGTAACTTTTTAAGATCAATGGGAGGTTCTGATGGAGCTTTTGATTGATCGAAAGCTTGTGAGGAAGCTGAGATCAATTGATTTTTCCAGTCAATAATTTGGTTTTGATGAACATCAAACTCAGAACTCAATTCAGCAAGTGTTTTTTCTGCTTTGATCGCAGCAAGTGCTACCTTAGCCTTAAAGTCGTTTGAATGATTTCTTCTTGGTCTACGTGCCATAAAATACTCCATATATTGATGTTTATAACATCATTTGAGGAGCAGAGTATCACTTATAGGAGTTGTTCAAATTTCCGGATCCATCTCTTACAGTCATATTTTGGCTGTCAAATCCATTGGCGATCGTAGCAAGAAAAACAGAAAACATTCACAAAATGGGAGGGAGATTAAACATAATAGTTATGGGCATGCGGTAAGTAATCTAAAAAAATTTCACAATAGCTTAATACGTAATTTTGGTGCTCCTCGTGTTAATTATTTAGATCAACTGCAATCAACTGATTTGCAAGTGTGTAGAACGTCCTATGTTACTCCAGTAATGTTTAATCAATTTAAAAATTTAATAGCTGTCCAAACTCAGTTGACCAAAGACCAGAAGAACATACTTAAAGTCATTTGTACCCTTGCGTATAGAACGGGGCTAAGACTCAATGAAATTTTGGGATTAAAGTTAAGTGATTTAGCTATGATAAATTTTAAATATAAAACAATTGGTTATGATCCTCATTATTATTTTATCAATGAAAAACATGAAATTTGCAAAATTTTTATCCACAATAATTATACTCGTCAGATTAAAACCACTAATGCAAAACGGGGAATGTGCCTGGATCAATTACTGACTAAAGCTGAGTTAATGTCAGTTATTCATTTGATTAACAAAAAAATGAAGGTGCCTATTAATCAAAATACATTAGGTGCCAAAGATTGTTTGATTTTCTCTGAAGAGGGTGGGAGTATTTCACCTCGATCTGTGAGTCAATTGATTAAGAAGATATTTGATCAGTTATTGTTGAACCAAGGACACGACTATTCATTTCACAGCTTTAGGCACACTGCTGCGACTAATCTTTCCTTAATTTTGAAAGGAACAGATTCACTGATCAAATCTTGGACTGATTATTCACCAGAGCAAGTTCGCAAAATTAAAACTTATCTACTTTCGAGCTTAGATAATACTGGTGTTCGTACTGATGTATGGAGGAAACTGGCTCATCTTATGGGGCATTCTTCTATTGAAATGACGGTAAATCATTATTTACATTTTGGACCATTATTGGTTGCTGATGCGCTATGTATAGAAGAGAGTAAAGTATCTGCAAAAATAGTCAGAGCTTTATTGCCGGTTAAATTATTTAGTAAACAGTTAAATACATCGCAAGTGACAGAAAAAATTACTCTAAAAAGTATTGTAGAAAAATTGAATTCAAGCTCGAGAATAATTCAAGAAATGATATTTCCAGATCGTTTTATTACTTATGTCGCAGAGCAAGAGGTGATCGAAGAAGATCAAGACATGATGGTAAGACGTCAGCTTATGGCAAGCTTCAATCATATTTTGAACGCTCTATCAGGTAGAGAGGTGGATACTTTAATCAGTACAATAGGGAGTGATGTAGCTGTAAAACTCTATGCAAATCGTCACTTTCAACATGATGAAAACTGTAGTCCAAATAACACTTTGGACAAGCTCTTAAAGTATATTGATAAAAATCGAACAGGTAATTTACTAGTTGAAAATAATTATAAAATTTTCAATATATTAATGAGAAATCATTTCATCCTTGACTATTTTGAGTACCGTGTACATCTTATAGATGCACGTATGGAAGTGAATATAAAGAGCAAAAAAGAGCATCAGGATTTTGGTAAATTCTGTCGCGAGTTAAAGGTCATTTATAAGCAAGTTTTTCATGAAAAAATAAAAATATCTAAACGTTCATGGAAGGAGATTGAAACTGAGTTGAAATTGGCTAAAAAGAAAAAAGAGATAAGTCTGAAAATTAGTAATAAGAATTATAAAGATAATACCTGCCAGAAAATTTTGAGTGATTTATTTTTAGCAGTCGTCTATCGGAGATGGAAGATAAATCAAACTAAGACTTAATTGCAGCGTTAAATAATTTAACGATTATGGAAATTGGATGCCTAGTTAAAAAAATGGAGGAATGCTCAATGAAATGTTTCTATATAGATGCTGATCGTTGTATCCGAGAAGCCTCAAAAGGACATGTTGTACATCTAAAAGATAATTTATATCTTATCAGTACTGAAACAGCTTCACAGCAAAAACTTATACCTGAGGATATTTGTAGTACAGCGCCATTTTGGATTATTGGATATGCAGAACCTGAACCTATTCAAAATGCAGAAAAAATAAATTTTCTATTTTTTTGGAATAATTTTTTTGCTAAATTTTCTGATAATGCTCATGAGTATAAAGATTTTAACCTAAGAGATGAGTGACGGTTTTTGTGTTGAGCTATAAGCTGTAAGTATTTATTGGTTTTTTTTGAATTAATCACAATAATTTCATCTAAATTTCGGTTGAAAAGTTAAGTTTAAGGACGTTTTGTGAGCAGAGGTATCAAGAAGCAACTCAGTTTCTTTTTAATCGTAATTTGCGGCGTTGGTATCTATAACTATATAGCTACTCGTCAAAAGCAAAATAATGAAGTGAATGTTGATGTCCAGCAACGTGAGCGGGACTTTATGGAAAAAAGAGCTGAATATATACATAAACATGGCGATACAAGTGCCAAAGATCAAGAAATACAAAAAGAACTGGCTTTAAGACGAGGGCATTCTTTAATTGATAGTTCCTCTTCGATTAAGGATGGTCAAGATACTAAGCAATCGGTAGAGTAAGGTATATATTATGGTAGATCATTTTTTTTCTAATGATAGTGCAAAAATAGCCACTGAATCCTCAAAAAAAGATCAGCAAGATGAAATAAGAAGGGATGAACATATCATGAAGATACTAGAATCAGCAAATAAACTTCCCATGAAGAAAGTGAGAACTGAGAAAGATATCAATGAGTTTTTTGAGGATTGATTTTTAAAAATTGCGTGAATTTTATTTGATCGCCGTGATTTTAATGCGAGATTGCTGGATAGTTAGATCATTACCCAATTTTAATTTATGTCATAATTTATTAATCTTAATTTCAGATAAAAATCAAGGAGACAATTGATGTCGAGAAAAGTAATAATGACTACAAATGAAAGGCGTCTTCAAGCTCTAAATCAAATGCGTGCTAGTTACAGAGGTGAGCAACTTTTAAGACAAGATAGAATTAAACTCATTCAACATGGTACAGTTGTTCAATCGCACGAAATTTCTATCAATGACAGTGATCATACTCAGTGTGATGATTTAGCAATAGAAATTGATGAATGTGACATGTTAAAAAAAACTGCTGAGACTATGTATGCAACTACAGGTGATACAATTTGGTTGGGTTTTTAAATAGAAAGTAAATTTTTCTTAGTCGGTATATATCTGTATTGAAGTTAGATTTAATGATCAACTACGGCGTTAAATAATTTAATAGAAGGATGAATTTAAATATAATAGACTTCCTTCATAAATCATTTTTCAATCAATTTAATTGTTTATCTTTCACCCAATCTAAATTGTATATGCCAGCAAGTAAATTAAACCGCAGGTTTAATCTTTTACGACGATTTCTATATACACAAGATAAAATCTTAAAACATTTCATCCTTCCAAATACATGCTCTACTTGAATTCGTCTACGACCAATCTCTCTATTTAACTTTTTTAATTCAGAATCTAATTTTTCAGTTTTCTTTGCTTTAGATGGCATGAGGCATCCAAAACCCAATTTTTTTATCCCTAAATACCCCTTATCAACGATAAAAAAGGGCTTAAATTTTAATTTCCTCATACTTTTTTTAAATATTTTAAAATCATGCATGCTTCCATGACTTCCACATACACTCAGTATTTCACCTGTTGTATAGTGCATAGATAGCTGAAATTTAAAGGTATGTCGCTTTTTTTTACCGCTATACCATTTCTTCTGTTTTTTTTGGACGTTGAACTAATATTTCAGTTGCATCAATCACAACAACTTCCCAATCCACTTCATCTCGATTAGGAAGTTGTTTTGGCAAGTTAAATTTTCCAGAACCGATTAAGGTATCTTCAATAACACGTGTGATACGAATTGCACTCGTTTCAGATACACCGTAACTCATACCAAGATGGAAAAATGTTCGATATTCTCTCCAATATTCTATACATAAGAGCAAACGATCTTCCAACGGTAATTTATGCGGTCGTCCTTTACCAATATGACGAGGTAAATGCTTATTTAGCTCGGCCAACATGAGGTTAAATGTAGCCCAACTAACACCGGTAAGCCTACGAAACTTAACGTCTGATAATTTTTGAATATCTTTGAATTTCATCCAAGGATTATCCCTTGAATTAAATAATTTTGCTGATTAATTTAAGATCAAATAAATTGTACGTTTTTTGATTTATGACGGAAGTCTAATGTATGGCATTTAAAAATATGATAATTAGTAAGCTGAAAAAAACATCTCAATAGTATAAGTTATAATTTCGTTGTAAATTCATAATAATTTCTTGAGGGTTGAATGAAAAAACAGATTTTAGCAGCAATAGTCGCGTCCATTTTTCTAATTAGTTCGAGTGTTTCTGCAGAAGAAAAAGCAAAAATTTCAGGTTATGAAGCTAACAAGCGAACATCAAAGTTTCGTTTTGAGATTGAGGACTTAGCTAATAAATTAGCCGGTGGTCAAGCCGGTTCCCCTAAGCCGATCGCTGAAAAAGAAGAAGAAAAAATTATTAAACGCTTGAACCAAATTGCAGAAGAACAGCAGATTTCTTATCCATACATAGTACAAATTGATCATTACGAACTCTTAGGCCTAGGCTTAACATATGGTAAAGAAAAAGAAGATCGTCGAGTTTTATCAAATACAAATTACAACAAAGCAATGATGGCATTGCAAAGTTGTGTGGTGATGGATGTTAAGCAATGCCCTAAACCTGTTCGACTGGTTGAAGCCTATATTCGTGCAGCAGATTTTCCAAACGCCGCTAAATACGGAAAATACATGATTGATGCCGGTGACGGTGAAACAACATCATTGATGGGTATTCTTTTGGGTGAAATGGCTTCATCATCGGAAGAAAAGAAACAGGGTGATGACTTAATCATTAAAAGTATCCCAATGTACCTACGTGAATTTGATTTTAAAGCTGCAAATTCTATGTGGGCTACCATTATGAATAAGCGCGACCCTAAATGGGAGGACAAGCTTTTCTATAGTCCACAGACAAATGCAAAAATTACTGATGCTCAATTTAAAATATTAGAAGCAAAAGGTGATTATGCAAGCTACATGAAGATCGGTGATGCACTCTTAACCATAAATCGGAAAAAAGCTTCTAGCTATTTTGATAAAGCAAATGATGAATATCGCCGTGCTAATGGTGGTGTAAATGATATTAAAGCGTTATTAGCTATGGCTGAAATTCAACGCCTTGGTGAGCAACAGCCTTTTCGCCCAAGCTTGCGTAATGCTGCATATTATGCAGAAAGAGCAGCAACCAATTCGAATAACAAAACTTTAGGCAAGCAATATTATGATTACTTCTATGGTTGGTGGGATAAATAACTATTAAGCTTAAGCTCCTAAAAGGGTAAATAGATTTTATTTACCCTTTTTAATGAGGCGGATTCAATGATGCTGTTTTTATGGAAATATAGTCAGAAAATAAAAATAGATGGAGAAGAATTCATATTTTGCATACTAGAAAAAATAAACCAGTCAGAAGACTGGTTTGAGCTGGTAAAATCAATAGCTCCTGTTTAGTAACTAAGACCTTTACTATCTTCAAAGGTATTTTTGTAATGTTCATCCACTTCTTTAGCACCTGAGAAGTTTTTGTTTGCTACATAAAGATCAAATGCCTGCTTATAGTATTTTTTAGCTTTTACAACGTCTTTAGGAATATATATTTTATCTATATGAAGAAGTGCTAGTAAAAATGCTGAATCAGCATCGCCAGCATCTGCTGTGAAATTCAACCATTTAAGACTCGGTTCAATATAACCAGCGGTTAAATAGGATGAACCTACACGACTTGGCTTTGGACACAAGTTAGTATTGGCCAAAACACATTTTTCTAGAGCTTTGATACTCTTGTAGATTGCCTTATTGTTTACGTTATTGAGCTTTTCACGGTCTTCTTGTGTGTTGAAATAGAGATAGAACATTTGATAGAAAGTGTTAGATTGAGCTATATACGGATAAACAATGCCGTACTTTTTTGCAAGTTCATCTAGCTTAGCCTCCAACTTATCTTCTTCCACTTCATCGATAAAAGAAGGAATGTGATATCGTTGCCCATCTTTACCTGTAACGTAGTTAGCTTCACCACCAACCAGATCAAGAACAATTGCATCAATTTGAGGTTTTAACTTATATTTCTCAATTATTGAATTCTCTTGTTGTTGAGTTAGCGCTGCAGATACAGAAGTTGTTCCCAAAAGCATGCTCAATGTTGATAATATAATAGTGAATAACTTTTTCATTTTTCCCCCAGTTTTTGTAACGAAGATTTATCTGTTTTCATTTTCAATCGGATTACTTTACATTTTTGCAAGCTCAATTATGTAATGAGGTATTGCATCAGGAAGTTAGTATTAGGTATTAATTCCTAAAACTAAATCATTTGAAATAAATTTTGCCTACTTTTCTTGCGATTTAATTCTAAATAGCACCAAATTTTAAATTTGGATGATCAAATTTTCTCTAAACCCATTTTTTCCTTGCTCCTGAGGATACCCTAAAGGGTTGATCACTAATCTGCATCCATCGACTACAGTATCAATTGATGTATGCGTATGTCCTGAAATCCATAACTTAAAGCCTTTGACATCTAAATCATTAATAAAATAAGGGTTAAGCGCTGATGCAACAGGGTGCTTACCCCAATAAGGATCAAGACAAGCTAAATGCGGCGGAAAATGCGTAATAACGATCACATGATCTTGGCCTCTAAACTGCATAATATTTTGATGATATCGTTGAAATAGGGCAATGTAGTCATCAGCTGTTATGGTTCGATTATCGCTACTTATCATGATTTGATCAAAATCATAAATAGATTGTTCAGCATCTTCTTTAAATTTTTGCAGTTCGTTAGTGGTTGTACGAGTTGAGTTGGAACGAAAGTTCGTAAACAATGTACCGCCAACAAATATTTTATCCTGTATCTTGATATGGTTGTCATCAAGCAAGGCATTTTGAGGATAGTTTTCTTTTAAGAAATCCACGACTAAATCGTAGTTTGAGCAGTAATAATCATGATTACCTAAAACAAAAATAAAGTTCTTATTCAGGTTTTTACATTTTTCTGCAAATTCAATAGCACCACTTAGGCGATTCGAAAAATCCCCGGCATGAATGATAAGATCTACCTCTTTTGATAATTGATATTCTGAATTATGTGTGTCAGACAAGATTTGTAGTTTCAAATGGCCTCCTAAACCTTATCAGAAAGATAACATGAGCTGATTTTTTTAAATAGGTAAAGATCTAAATAAAATGTTTGCTTGAGCCTATTGCAATAGTCATAAATGACTTTTGTTCAAAAAGAGGAATAAATGATGAATAGTACAATAAAGAATTTTGAATTTACAATTTATATCAAGGATTTAAAAGCGTCACATCATTATGTTGAGGAACGGTTATTTGAAGCATGTTGTGATGATGCTTTATTGTGTTCAATTAACAACAACTTATATTTAGAGTTTGACAGAAAAGCCGTAAGTTTTGATTTAGCAATTCACAAAGCATTAAAAGATATTGAGACTGCGGGATGTCAGTCTATTCAAATACATGTGAATAATGAGCCTTACAACTTGGTTAGGTAATTAGATTTAATTTTATAAATAAAGCCAATATCTGATTGGAGCAACAGTTTTATCAGAATTAAATCGTTTATTTAAAATCAATTGATTGTTTATTAATCATAAAATTTGACCAATTGAATTTATGCACATAAGATAAAGATGTTACAGCGAAATCTGTAACCAGGCGTAGGAAACCTGTATTTATCATAGGTAAGGAATTATTAGTTATAAAAGACTGACGGTTTCTTATAGGCTTTATTTTGCCCATTTTTATGGTGGGCTAGGTAAGTGGCTCTAGAGCCGGCCATCCCTATGAATGGTTTTCCTAAACTTATTTAGCTCGCCACCATTTCGCCGTAGGAAAGTGAAATGAATGGCCAAATAATCATAGGTGAAAAATGAGCCATACTACTATAAATACATCTTGAAGATCTCCTTGGTCTACTGCGTATTGTCATGCAGTAGACCATTTTAATTTTAAATCAAATATATCTAACGCAATACGTGACTGGGAGATCTGTCATGGGAACAACTACGATTTTAAAAAATGTATTAGACCGAAAACCAATGGTCGCTTTTCCAACTCAATATGCCCTTGAACCTCGGCATTTTGAGTTAAAAGTAAAAGATTTAGAAAATAGTCAGATTATTGAGCACTTGTATAAAGCAGATAATCAACGTTCTACAGAATACTGGCGTCTGGAAGAAATTGTAGAATTTATGCAGGAATGCATGTCAAACCCAAATACATGGCTCACAGTGCTTTATTGGATGGATGAGAACGGGAATATCTATGTGATTGATGGAGGTCATAGAGTTTCTCTTCTTATTGCCTGGATTAAACGCTATTTTGCAGATGAGCAGGTAGACAATGCTCCAAATTTTGATGATCAACAAAAAGCAGACCTTCGATATATCAGAGATAAATTGGGAGAGTGTTGTGACTTTCAAAAAATATTGGCTGATCCAAGTTTGATGGAAGTAAAAGACAATATCGAAAAACTAAGTATCAGATTTATGCATGTATAGCTAAATTCTAAAGGCTGTAGCACGTAAATATATTGGTAAAATACCATTTTATAAGGTTTTTGATGTGCTACTAAATTAAGTAATCAGCTATAGTTGGTTCTCCAGAGGATGCTAGAAAGGCATTTGAGTCCATTAATTCTAAATCAAAACGTTTAGATAGATGGGAAGAGTCTCATTTAAAAAACAGAGGAAGAGATACTTTTTATGCAATTTATGCGTGTTGCTATCTGAATGACAATAGAGCGAATTTAATTGATTTGGGCGAAGATGAAATTAACCGCATCATTGTTTTAGGCGAAAAAATTCATAATCTTTTGTTTAAAAATATTTTATTAGATACTGATTTAACACATGGGAAGCGGATCGGATTGGTCACAGAGTTGCTTAATATTCTGTCTAATGGTTCAGATATGGATTTAGATGAATCAGATGGTCAAGCTAAACGCGTATTTGATCGATTATTAGCACTGTATACGATTCTATCCAGAATTGCCAAACCTCAGGGTGATAATCGAAATGTAAGTTTAGGATTACATCCTCAATTATATTTTTTTAAAGATAGCCGCTTTCAAATTACATCTTTTTTAGCGTGGTTTGCAATCATTGCAGAATCGCATCATGAAAATAAGCTGCAACATTTTACCAGTGTCCGTAAAAGCGTAGAAACCTTAATTGCTAATTTTCCAATAGCAACTACAGAGACAGTGGGTAAGTTTGGCAGTGGGATCAAAGGTCATGATCGACTACAAATTGTCTATAGGGCGTTTATCAAAATTGGTTCTAAAGTGACCATTGATTTTGATGATGAATCTAGTTTGAATACAATCATTTTGGCATTGTCTAAATCATTCGATTATTTGAATTTTAATGAACACTTAGAAGCGGGTTTCCATGGGATAAGAGATGAGCAAGCGATCCAAGACATTGTTAACTTTGTAGAGGAATTAAAGCCAGATGAAAGACCAAAAGCACAGAAATTCTCATTAACAACAAAGACGATCCTTCGCCAAAAATTTAATATTCAGAACCAGAATTTTTGCCGTATATGTGACGGTCTTTTATATTCTCCTTCGACAGAAGTGGATCATTATATTGCGATGGCTATGGGAGGGCATGGAAATTTGGATAATGCAGTTCTTTTACACCCTTACTGTAACCGTTTTAAATCGGATCGAACTGAGGAAGAAGCAAGAGCTGCTTTATTTGGAGCTTAAATAGTCCAAGCATAAAAGCACATCAAGGTTTTGATGTGCTTTTTATTGTTGTAGGTTAGCAGCAGTAAGTTTTATTTTTATGAAGGGAAATAGCCTAAGAAGAGTCACAACGGAATTAGGATTAAAACTTTAGTAATAGGCCGTTGTAATTCATTGATAATTTTTTTATGTCATGTATTTTAAGCTAAAACATAAATACGTGATTTTTTATACATGAGTAATTTTGACAGTACCAAAGAAAACTTAAGTGAAATTTTAAAAAAAATTGTTGAGGGGAAATTACAGTTACCAGACTTTCAACGTGGCTGGGTCTGGGATGACGCTCATATCAAATCATTATTAGTGAGTATTGCGAGGTCATTTCCTGTTGGTGCAGTGATGCTGTTAGAGACAGGGGGAGACGTAAAATTTCAGGTACGTCCAATCGAAAATGTAGAGCTTGCCAAAAAGGATATAGAGCCTGAAGAGCTGGTCTTGGACGGGCAACAACGCTTAACGTCTCTAACACAAGTGCTGAAACTGGATAAACCAGTTAAGACTTTCGATGAAAAAGGTCGAGTCATTAAACGTCATTATTATATTGATATTGAAATGGCATTGAGTGGAAATTTAGAAGATGCATTTATTTCAGTAGATGAAGATAAAATTGTTAAAACAAATTTTGGCCGAGATGTTAAGAAGGTAGTCGATGAACAAGGCGAAGAGATTGAGCTAGATTTTTCTACCACGGAAAAAGAGTGCAAAGCATTCTTTTTCCCATGTAATCGAATTTTTAATGCCAATGAATGGGAAGTAATTTTATTTAGAAACCATGCAAACAGAATTCAAGAATATATGGACTTCAGAGAAAAAATTCTTGAAAGCTTTAGACAGTATGCGGTACCGGTTATTAAATTAAATAAAGAGAACTCTAAAGAAGCAGTTTGTTTGGTATTTGAAAAAGTGAATACAGGGGGTGTTCCATTATCTGTATTTGAACTTGTTACAGCGACATTTGCTGCTGAAGGGTATAACCTCAGAGATGATTGGTATGGGCACCCTGAGCGTAATCCTATTGGTCGTGCTAAAAGATTGAGTGATAAAGAATCTATATTAAAGCAGGTAGAGCCGACGGATTACTTACAAGCCATAAGCTTATTAAGTACATTGGAACAGAGAAAAGCAGATATTGCAGCCAATAAAACTGGTAAATTTATTTCTGCAGTAAGTGCAAAGCGTGCAGCAATATTGGGGATGTCATTAACTGATTATGAAAAATGGTCGAATGATGTTGAATATGGTTTTATATTAGTTGCTAAGTTCTTGCGCAAGGAATGTTTTTTCTTTACTAAGGATTTACCATACCGCACGCAGTTGGTACCTCTAGCAGCAATTCTCACTTTGCTTAAAGAGCGATGGTTAGAACCAAAAATCTATGAAAAGTTAAGCCAATGGTTCTGGTGTGGGGTGCTTGGTGAACTTTATGGTGGCGCCGTAGAAACACGTATTGCCAATGACCTAGAGGACTTTAGTAATTGGGTTCAAAATCCAGATCATGAGGTTAGAACAATTCAAGAAGCATCATTCCAGGCACAACGTCTGAAAACTCTAAGATCTCGCTTGAGTGCTGCATATAAAGGTCTAAATACATTGGTATTAAGAGAGGGTGCTCAAGACTTCTTCTGGAAGGAATCTGTTCAAAATTTAGATGTCGAAGAAGTTGCATTGGACATTCACCATATTTTCCCGAAAAAATGGTGTGAAGAAAATGGTAAGCCTTCCAAAATATATGATTCTATCCTTAATAAAACACCAATTTCGTATAAAGCAAATCGTATGATAGGAGGTAAAGCACCATCGAAATATCTTAATGATTTGCAAAATCATAAGACTGTGTTGATTAATGATTTTAATATGAACGAAATCCTAGCAACACATTTTATTGAACCCGATTTATTAAGAGCCGATGATTTTGAAGCTTTTATTAGTGCTCGCCAACAGCAACTGCTTATGATTATTTCTAGAGTAATGGGAAAGACTTTATCGGATGATAATATCGTTTAGTGAGTTATGGAGGGGGGGCTTAGGCTCCCTTGCTTTTTAAATTTATTTTTTTAAATATATTTATGAAAACAATAGATTATTACAACCATCATGCAGAAGAATTTACCTACTCAACGCTCAATGTCGATATGGAAAGCCTGTACCAGCCATTTCTAGCCTTGTTACCCGAAAATGCCTATGTTTTAGATCTAGGCTGTGGGTCGGGACGAGATAGTTTAGCTTTTAAGAATAAAGGCTATCGGGTCACTGCAATCGACTACTCTGAAGCCCTGGTTAAAAAGGCAACGGAGCTGACAGGTATACAAGTGAAACATCAAAGCTTCTATGAGCTCAATGAAATCGCTGCTTACGATGGTATTTGGGCATGCGCTTCGCTACTTCACTGTGAGCGCCGTAGATTAGCTGAAGTACTAGAGAAAATACTTCGCGCCTTAAAGCCTACTGGTGTGATTTATATGTCTTTTAAATATGGGGGTTCAGATCGAGAAAAGGATGGCCGAGAGTTTACTGATCTGAATGAACGGCAAGCGCAGGAACTCTTGGCACAGTTTGAGCAGGTCAGTTTGGTTGATCAGTGGATTACGGTGGATAAGAGACCGGATCGAGAGGAGCGGTGGCTCAATATTTTATGGAAGAATGATGAGTTTTAACTATTATCCAACGCATCTTATTCAAAGGCATGAGATCAAAGAAAAGCAGCAAAATATTCCGGCTGAACATGGTGTTTATTTTTGGTGGATTAAGAACTTACCAGTAAATATTCCTTTGGATTCTTGCATTCGATATGGGGCGTATTCTTTGGTCTATGCAGGGATTTCGCCTGACAAAAAGGGCAAGCCGAATAGTAAAGCCACATTAAAGACACGTATTCGAACCCATTATTTTGGTAATGCAGAGGGATCAACCTTAAGACGGACTCTTGGGGTATTACTTGCTGAGCAAAGTGGGTATCCACTTCGTCGTGTTGGTTCTGGTAAAAGGATGACCTTCACTCATTTGGGAGAGCAATGGCTTGATCAATGGATGCAAGAGAATGCTGCTGTTTCTTACATTGTCATGCCTGAACCTTGGATAGTTGAAGAAGAATTACTGAAGCAAATTTCATTGCCATTAAATCTTAAGGGTAATGAGCATGAATTTAAGAGTAGCTTGTCTTGTCTAAGAAAAGCTGCAATTGATCAAGCACGTATTTTGGATATTGCAGATGAGTCTCATAGCAAACGTACCTGTGTTACAGCATAGCGAATAGGGAATGTATAAATGTCCGAATTCTATGAAATTGAACCCTCTTTAGAAAATTATTGGCGTGCCATTATTCTCTTTGGGCGGAACGTCGCATCTTATAAGTTTGCTTTAGCCAAGTCATTGTATGAACTCAAGGCACAGGGTAATACCATTGTCACTCTTGATCAATTGGCAGAGCCTTTTAGTCGACACATCTGTGAACATTTGAAATTAGTGGATAAGCAGGCGACTTCAAGTTCGAGTAAGTATTTGGATTTCTGTCGCTCATTTAATTTAGGTGAGATCGATCACCAGACGCTGATTAATAAGACGGTACAGTTTGGTTTTGTGAATGTGATAGATGCTTTTCATAATGTGCATCAGCAAGAATTGCCAAAGCGGTTCTTTGAGGATGCCCGTAAATCGCATAAAGGTATTATCCTCACCGATGAGGTTTTCAAATTGTTTGAAGCACCAAATGCTTTAGATTTGATTGATGAGACCGAGGCACGTTGGCGATTGGTCGAAACAGCATGGGATATGAATCTCCCAAAGCATTTGGTTCAGATTCAGCATGATGATCGAGGAATATTGGTCGCAGACAATAAGATTAGACGAGTGAATGTGACCTTGGCAAAGTCAGCTTTAAATGGTTATCAGAAAAGCCGTTGTTTTTACTGTTTTGCCCCTATTACGATTGAACAACTCCAAGCCCATTCAGCCGATGTAGATCATTTCTTTCCACATAAGTTAAGAGATTGCGATATTCAAAAGCCAATTAATGGGGTGGCAAATCTCGTCTTAGCATGTCCTGAATGTAATCGAGGGCAACAGGGTAAATTTGATCGCTTACCTTCGGTTAATTTATTGGAGCGCTTACATAAGCGTAATGAATACCTGATTACCAGCCATCATCCATTGAGAGAGACGCTCATCGCACAAACAGGTTTCACAGAACAAACGCGCCGTGGTTTTTTACAAGACGCGTATAACTGCGCTACTTTGACGTTGGGAAGTCGGCTGAAGTGGGAGCCAGCACAGGGAGGGATTTGTGTTTTCTAACTCTAATAATGACAAAATTCAGAATAAAAATGAAAGATTACATACGCTAATGAAGGAACACATTTTCTAGAGTTTTTTGCTCTAATTCTTAATGTCTGTTATCTAGACTGGTATGCTGATTGTTATTTAAAAATAAAAAAATAAATTTATTCAGCAATTTATGGCTTATTGTTATACTCTTTAAAAATAATATTTGAAGTACGATTGACAATAATCCTAAATCGTAATACATTAAAGTTATAAATCGTACACTATGTACGAAATTAAATGTATTAGGAGTAGTTTATGAATAAGAAGAAAGCTCTCACTCATTTTGCAACAATTCAGTCTGGATTAAGCGCTGCAAATCATCGAGAAATAACAGAAGTTAAACCTGGTTTTATAGAAGTAGTATGTCTAAATGGGAATAACTTACTAGAAAATGGCCTTGTACAATGTAATGAAAATGATCTAAAGAAAGTTTGTATTGAACAAGGTCGTTTAGATGGTCATGTGTTGTTAGAGAATGACATTCTGTTAATGGCACGAGGTAGTAATTTTCGTGCTGCAATATTTCAAAAGAATGATTTGGAAATTCCAAGTATTGCATCGCCTAATATTTTTGTGATTCGTTGCAAAGATGGTGTTTTGCCTGAAGTGATTGTGAGTTTTATTAATAGTAGTCATGGTCAAGCACTGATGGATGAAATTTCAATTGGTTCAACGGTACGTGGTTTATCGATATCAAGTTTGAAGAACTTAGAGATAAATGTACCTGAGGCAGAGCAACAAAAGCTAATCTCTTCAATATTTTATGCAAATATTGAAGCGCTAGGTTTATTGGATAAATTGAAAGTGCAACAGAAATTAACTGTTGAAGCTAGCTTACAGCAACTAATGATGTGAGGGTGACAGAGATGAAAAATAGTCAATTCGATTTGAAAGTGCGTATTAAACAAAGTTTAGATGCTTTACATATGTTCCAAAAAGCGGAGCATATTCCTGAACTGGTCACTCTTGCCGCTTACGTATGTTTTATGGATGTAGATTTTGCTCGCTCGCTTGAGAAGCTGAGCAAAACTAAAGTAAAAGATGAAATCAAACAGTTCTTACGTGAAACGGATCTGAAGTTTATCGATGCTTTGGTCACAGAGAAGCTAGATGAAGTTGAGTTTTCCATCATCCTCAGAGCTTTCATTGAGGCATTTGCGAGTTATGGAAATGCTGAAGACTATGGAAAAGCAGTTGCTCAGGTACTAGCTGAGGTGTTAGCTGATGAATTCAATTATGAATTTTTTAGCAGTAATGAAATTTTGGCAAATTTAGTTAAAGTGCTGGTTGGTGACCAACAGGTAAATCGTTTCTATGATGGTGCTTCAGGGATTGGTTTGATTGCCTCTAAGATGAATGCTCAAGATTACTATCTTCGAGACATTAATCAATTACCACTTGCGATGGCTGAAGTTCTATTTAAATTGGCTGGTAAACGTTTAGATTGCCAGTTGCAAGATTCATTAACTGCAAATGAGTTGTCCAATGAAGTAGATTTGGTTATCTCTACACCGCCGTTTGGTGAACGAATTAATCCAAATGCGTTAAAGAGCACGCTGTATTTAAGACATTTATCTAAAATTATGCCAACCAATGCTTCTGATAGTGCATGGATTCAACAAGCATTTTACCAATTAAATGAAACTGGAAAAGCATTTATCCAAGTTCCATCTGGGTGGTTGTTTAGAGGTGGGTATGACCTTGCTTTGAGATCTGAGTTATTAGAAAACGATTGGATTGATAGCATTATTTTATTGCCTAAGGGATTCATGCAACATAGCAAAATTGAGACAATATTGTTGGTATTAAATAAGGCCGGGAAGCAGCACAAAGGCGTTAAGTTGATTGATATTAGTCAGTTTGTAAAACGAAAAGTTTTACGTTCAACAATTTCTGACGAAGATCTTCAGCATATAGCATCCGTTTTTCATGGCAAAGTAGATGAAGATGTTTGTAAGATCGTGACTGTTGATGAAATTCGATCTAATGATATGAGCTTGAGTTTTAATAAATATTTCATTAATGAAATTCAGGTCAAACGTTTAGATTTAGTTCAAGAGCATCAGAAGTTACAAGAACTTGAACAAAATTTCATCAGTGCCCAAGCGAAGCTACGCAAATTATTGGAACAATGTGGGCAGAACACACGTTAAAGCTTCATTCGAGAAGTGAGCTGGTTGATTTATATGTTGAGAAATCAAGCAGTTTTCTTTAGGGAATCAATGAGACATGATCAGATTGTTGTACTATGTAACGAAGGGTAAAATAATTCGACTGGATAGATATGGACCAGCAGCAACTCAAAACACAGCTTCAGAAAATTTTAAATTCTACTGATGTGGATGGTAAACCATTAGATGATTTTTATGATGAGCATAGATCACTTTGGCAAAGTTTGGCTTTGGGTCCAAAGCAAGTAGAGCTATGGAGAAAGCTAGTGGGTCAGTCTGATCGTACTCAGCAAAATGATAAACCCAAGCTTGAGCAACATATTTTATTGTTGCTGCAACAAGCGCCAAGTGGGCGAATGCCACTTGCACAGATGCTGCAAAGATTACCAAGCGATGTTCGAATGTCTGAACAACAGCTTAGAAATACCGTTCAGCATATGTCTGAACTTGAAATTAAAGGTCCTTTTGTTGTGCTTAAGGGCTAATCTCTTTATTGAATGATGTATGAACTATGGCTAAAGATACAAAACAAACTGAACAGCGTGAGCAATTGCAACACATTATCGAGCAGTTGCAAAAAGATTTTTCAAGTTACAACGCGCAACAAGAAAGCATAGAGGCACATGAATTTGCTGAGGCTGTGCTGATCCAAGGAATGGTCGAAGGGAATGTTACACCAAAAGTTATGCTCGTTGCCTTGGCGGATGGGCATTGGGGAACGGTAGCAGATACTGCAAAATTTGATGAGTTTGCATATACCTTACTTCAAGATGTGACAACTGAATGGCCTGTATTCGCCGTAGTAAAAGACAGTAGTAATCAAGCTATTTTAAGTTTATTTGGTAGTGATGGCTCAACAGGTACACATACGGTTGATAAACTGCCAGCACTTGAAGAAATGCGTAGTTTTGAGCGTTTAGAGCGAGACCCAACCTTCCGTTGGTCTATGAAAATCTATACACGTTTAATGCAACGTTTTGATGCTTTCCATGAAAATGTTTACCGTGTAACCAAAGATAAGGTCAATGATAAAAATGACATTATTGAAGAAGTTGCAAAACTACTCTTTTTAGAAAGTTTCCGTATTTACCACAATGATATTAGCTTTGCAGACCGTCATGGAAAGACGCATCTTTTTGCAGATGTATTTAATACAACATATGTAAAAAAACATGGCGAAACTGCTGTTGAGCAAATCAAAGATGCTTTTGACACATTTAAAACTCACCCAGACTATATTGTGATTAGTGATGATGGTGCTAAGAATGCAATTTTCTCTGATGAAGTGCATTTAAGACTTGCAAACCCGAAAAATTTTGAAGATTTGTTAGATGCAATTCAAAATTTAGGTGAATTAACGACTAATGATGGCAAGGTGCTGAAGAGTCAGGGGACTTTGGGTGATGTGTCAGGTGATTTGTTGGGTCGTGTATTCGATGTATTCTTACGTGCAAATTTCGAATCTAAAGGTGGTTTAGGTGTTTACTTAACGCCAAATCCTGTTAAGCAGGCTATGGTAGAAATGGCGATTCATGATCTTTCAGGTGATGATGCGTTTATGGCACGTTTCTCGAATGGTGATTTCCGTTTCTGTGATCCAACCTGTGGTTCTTTTGGTTTTGGTTCAGTTGCTTTAAGTCAATTTGACCATTTGATTGATACACAATTGGTTGGGTTAAACGATGCAGAGAAACAAAAATTAAAACAGAAAATCCGTGATGAATCATTGGTTGGTGCTGATGCTGCACCGCGTATGGTGATGCTGGCACGTGTCAATATGGCATTGCAAGGTGCACCTAAAGCCAAAATTTTCTATACAGATAACTCTTTAACGGCACCTGCATTAAAACCATGTTCTTTTGATTTAATTTGTACCAACCCACCATTTGGTACGCCGAAATTTGGGAATGATAAAAAAGGCAGTGAGTCCAAAAAAGTCTATGAAGCCAATATGGAGCAAATTTTAGGTGGCTTCCGTCCTGCTGAAAAAACGGTAGACAGCTACAATGCATATTACGACTATGTGAAAATGCGTTGGGAAAATACAGGTCCTTTGGAGTTAGATGTGGATGGCAATCCAAAGTGGGCTGGGTATCGTACAGACCTTCGCCGTGTGGGCGGTTCAGATAAAAAACCACTTTACGGTCTATTCCCAACAGTCAGTGGTTTAGCTCTGGGAAGTAAGCCTGACAATAAAGGTTTTTGGAAACCTGTCGGTGCCAATATTGACCCTGCTGTATTGTTTATTGACCGTTGTTTGCAATTACTTAAACCGGGTGGTCGCTTGTTTATTGTGTTGCCAGACGGAGTATTATGTAACTCTGGTGATCGTTATGTCCGTGAATATATTATGGGCAAAAAAGATGAGCAAACTGGCGAGTTTGTTGGTGGTAAAGCGATTGTAAAAGCAGTGATTTCTCTACCGAGTGATACGTTTAAGCTGTCTGGTACAGGTGCTAAAACCTCTATTTTATATTTACAAAAACGAGAAGCGAACCCAGAAAAACCTGAAGAGTTTTTAGCCGAACCACAAACTGATGTATTTATGGGGGTTGCAGATACTTTGGGTTATTTGGTGAAAAATAATATTGAAGACTATAACGCAGGTGTCCCAAATGATTTGGATACAATTGTAAATGCCTATAAGCGAGGTTAATAATGATTAATATTATTAAGCCTGAATTTTTGGGAAATCGTTTAGATGCTGATTTCTATAAACAAGATTTTATAGATAATGAATTAATTTTGAATAATTTTGGGTCTGTAAGTCTAAATAGTTTAATTGATATAAAAAAGTCAGGCTACGGAGCTTTACCGAAATCAGATGAATATCTTGATAATGGCTTGCCTTTGATTAGAGGTGGTGATTTAAGTTATGGATATATCCAAGAAATAGGTGTTTTTGTCCCTAAGTATTACAAAGATAGCCGAGCAATAGCTAAAACAGGTGATATTCTTATTTTAATTAAGGGAGCATGTATTGATGGTCCTGAAGGTGTAGCTAGAGTTTCAGAATGTGAAAATGGTTATCTTTATAATGGAAGCTGTTATCGTTTATCTTTCAAAAATAAAGATTTAGATGGACGATTTTTTATTGCTTATTCACAAACTAAGTTCTTTTTCTTTGTACACGACAAAAAAAGATAACTCATTGAAATAATGGCATAATACTTGTTTTCTGACGACGAATATGATGACACATTTCAATGAGTTACATCTCATCTTAAACAAATATCTAAAGTGGAACAAGTCACATGCAAAATGTTTTACACTGATTATGCTTGCATTAATTGTAAAACAGACATGTAATCTTTCTTCTGCATCTAAAGCCTTACCCATCAAGTGCTTACCACAATCATTTTATCGACGTATACAACGCTTCTTTGCAGATCAGTATTTCGATTATCGTCAAATTTCTCAGTTAATTTTCAATATATTTTCATTCGATAAAGTCCAATTAACTTTGGATAGAACTAATTGGAAATGGGGAAAACGAGATATTAATATCTTGATGTTAGCCATCGTCTATCGTGGAATAGCGATACCTATTGTTTGGACATTGCTCAATAAACGTGGAAATTCAGATACAAAAGAGCGTATTGCTTTGATTCAACGCTTTATCTCCATTTTTGGTAAAGATCGTATTGTGAATGTGTTTGCAGACAGAGAATTTATCGGTGAGAAATGGTTTACATGGTTAATTGAAAATGACATTAACTTCTGTATACGTGTTAAAAAAACTTTATTGTGACCAATCACTTAGCCAAGAATCATAAAATTAGTGATTTATTTCGTCATCTTCAAGTTGGTCAAACTGAATGTCGTAAACGACGTATTTGGGTTGGTCGAGTGAAACTGTATATTAGTGCGCTACGATTAGAAGATGGAGAGCTTTTACTTGTTGTTTCTCCTATGTTTAATGCTTCTGCTATTCGTGATTATGCATTACGCTGGGAAATCGAAACGTTATTTAGTTGTCTCAAAGGACGTGGATTCAATCTTGAAAATACTCGTTTAACAGACCCTAGACGAGTCAAGAAATTGATAGCAGTGCTAGCTATCGGTTTCTGTTGGTGCTATTTAACAGGTGAATGGCAACATGATCGGAAAAAAGCGATAAAAATAAAGAAGCATGGACGACTTTCAGTAAGTTTATTTCGCTACGGTTTGGACTATGTTCAAATGGCTATTCTACGTTTGATTGGTTTTGGAAAAAAAGAAGAATTTAAGAAAGTGCTAGCAATTTTAAGAAAGAAAAAGCCTGATAGGACAAGGATCCTATGAAATTTGTCGTGTACAGAGGTTCTTTTTGAAACAAAAAAGTAGACATATTGCAAATACAGGGATTTCTTATAATGATGAAAACTCTATATTAAATTATTTGATACCAAATTTTTCTATCAATATAAAAAAATATATTGGTGATAAAGTTTCTCAGGCTGAAATATTAAGATTATTTGCCAAATCTTATATTTCTAAAGCTGAAAATATATTTATTGACTCAATTCACTGGTCTTCTGAAATTTTAAATGTTAGTAAAATTGGTAAATTAAAACCAGACGAATTAGAGAATCGTTTAGATTTAAAATATAATTCACCTCAGCGATTAGCTATATTAAGGCATATCAAAAAATCATCTTTCAAAACAGCTCCTTTAAATGAGTTGGTTGAAATTTCTGCAATGGTCGGATGGAAAGGATTAACAACAGAATTTTATAGAAAATCTGGACCTTGGTTGTTGAGAGGTGTTGAATTCAATAATGGTGTTATTGATTTTGAAAAATTAGTTTCAATAGATAGAGAGAAATTTATTGAGCAACCACAAATCCATCTTGAAAAAGGAGATATTGCATTTTCGAAAGATGGCACAATTGGTAAAGCAGTTGTTATTCCTGAATTAAATAACGATTTGGCCGCAGGTTCTACTATTGCACGCCTCAGAATAAAAAAACATTTACGATTAAATCCTTATTATCTTGACTTTGTGCTTAATCATCAAATTGTTAATACACAAGTGGAAAGTTTCGCTACAGGCGTCGCCCAACCTCATATTACCCAGGAGTGGATTGCACAATTAATTATTCCTTTAATTGAGAGTCAAGAGGTTGTTGGTGAGTTAGTTAGAGTTCACCATAGAAGTCAGTGGTTCTCAAAAATTTTGCTTTCTATTTCAAAATTTCTCGTAGAAGGATTAATTAATGGATCAATTACAGAAGATGAATTGATCCAAGCTCAAAATGCTTTAGAGCAGGGTGATAATAGTTTAGATCGTGCCATCTTAAGTAAAATGACCGAAGATGGTTATGCTGTTGCTGGTAGTAAACCACTCTTTGCAGATTTAGATGAGTTTTATGAACTGCTAGAACAAGCAAAAGAGTTTGAGTAGGTGAAACATGACATCACTTATTTCTAGTATTTTCACCCAAGCACAACAAGCCATACATGCACAAAAGTATCTATGGCAACAAACAGCTATCGAGGTAAGTCAAAAAGACTTACTTCTCCCTGAGCTTGTGCAGTTATTGCAGCCGATGTTTGATGGCGAAAACATCTCAGCTTATGCACTAACCCCAAAATTGATCCAAATTCATTCGGCATTGAAGGAGCTGAATGAATGGCATTTGATTTTACTGGCATTAAATCCAAATATTAGAAAATATTGGATTAATCTAGCCATTGCACGTTGTAAAGAAGCACAACATATGCAGGACCCGATGGTGGTCATACAACGTATCCAAGCATTAGGAGAGGCGAGTGAATGGCTACTTCACTATACGGATGCCACAACGCAACTCGAAGCAACGCCATTGGCAAAACTCGAACGAGAGCTACTCGGCTGTGAATTACATGAAAACTTAGCCCTACCAATTCTGCTGAGAATTCTTAAATTTGCCTACGACTTACAAGCTACGCCTAAAGACGAGCAAGTGCTGTATGAAATGGATCAAACGCATAAAGCCTTTGAAACAAATTGGTCGGCAGGAAGACTTATTGTATTACCTCAATATCAAGGCTATTCACGCCATCGTTGGGCACTACAAATCACAGCACGGCAAAGTGAAGCGTATCTTGATACTTTAAATGCTAATCCATGGCTGATGTTATTGGCTTTAATCGTTTATACCCAAGATGCTTGGGCAGTAGAACATGGTGCAGGATTTAACTTGTGCTTGCCGCAAGGTCAGAGCCATTATGCAGCAAGTGATGTCAAAGTCGTTGCGATTGGTGAAGAAGGTGATGAAGTTATCGTTGGCACCTTAGCTGATGTGATATTGAAAGTTTTAACGACAGTGGGCATAACATGTTATCCATATTGCCCAACATCACACGATTTAGCGCAAACTTTAGCAGGGTTGATTAAAGAAGCACTTGAACTCCAGCTATGGCAATATCGGGATGGGGGCATGGGGGAGCTAGGGCAATTTAGTAGTCATCCTATATTTAGTGATGCTTGCTACAGATTACCGTTATCACCAATTTTTGGCCGTAAAAGCAAATACATACAACAAGTCATTAAAGACAGTGTGCTCGAACTACGCCAAAACTACTTACTTTCAAAAAATTAAACCGTATTTAAAGACATTTAAAAAGAAATTGTTCTGAGGGAAAAAACATGCGTTTAGAACTTGATAACGACATGATCACAAATTTGGTACAGCAACATCGTTGGGCTGCAACGGGTGTGTCTGATTATCCACCGCGTGATCCATTGGTTGGTCAAAGTCGGTTCTTTAAACGCTTTAAAACCTTTATTCAGACGGTCGATCATAACGAAGAGCAGTTTGCTCATGTATTTGCTGTAGAAGCAGAATGGGGGCGTGGTAAATCTCGCCTAGGTCATGAACTGATTGCACAAATTAACGAATCATCGAAAGGTTGGTTTGTACGTGATGAAAAAGGTCAATTACAGGACCAAACACTGTTTGATCAAGCTAAACGTGATGAATATTTAGCGTTATATATTCGCTATTCACAGGTGGCATCAGATTATCAAAACTCAGATAACTGGTTTGCTTATGGCTTGTATAAAGCTTTACTCCCACTTGCCACCCAAGAATTTGATCATTCCATTCAAAGCGCAATTGCGAGTCAGGCCTATCAGCGTTTAAAACCAATTGGCTTTTCTTCACAAAAGTTAGCTGAGATATTACAACTTGATAAAAAGCATTCTGAAGAAACACTTTATGAAGAGGTGAATCTAGTTGTAGGTTTGGTTCAGCAAGCTTATGAATATATTAAAACATTTGGTATCCAATATATTTTAATTGTATTAGATGAATTAGAAACCGTTGCTGAAGCAGCTTCATTTGGTTTGGAAGATGACAATAATCAGCGTTTAGATGGGCAAGCGATTCGCCTCATTGGTAAGGCAATTAAAGAAGAAGATCCCCGCCGTAAACTGCCATGGTTACGTTATGTTGCTTTATGCTCACCGCTGTTGGGGCAACAACTTCGAGAGATTCAGTCAGTTGCTCGACGCTTTGAATTAGTCGAGCTTGAACACAACGCATTTGCTGATGTGTCCGACTACGTTGAAAAACTTAAAGAGCAAAAGAAACTCACCTACGACTATCCAATAGGATTGGTTGAAGCAGCTTATGCGATGAGTGCAGCTAACTTTGGTTGGTTTAATGTCATCATGGCGAATATTGATGCTGTATTAGAGCAATATAGACAAGCCAATAAAGACGTTGCAGATATCGGTGAATTATTTAATGCTGTTTTAGAGGGCTCTGGACGTGTGGAAAAACATGTACTCGATAACGGAGCGATTAAAGGGATACAATCCCGTGACCAAGAACTTCTGAAACAATGCCAAACATTGTTATATGGTCAATTGCCACTACCGCTTGCTGAAATGAAAAATGCAGATGCAATATTTGCATTAAAGAATGAACATCAAGAACCTGTGGCAGCACGATATAAGCTGATTTACTTAGATCGTTTAGATTGTCGTAAAGCATTAGAACAGGCAAAGTTCGTTCGTGAAAAGAACGATGAATGGTTATATCCTGCTGTTGAGCAAGTTTTAAGTTTAGAGACATTACTGGATAACTTAAAAACATTCTCTATCCGAGAGCAGAATCATGAAGGCAAACAAGCTTTCTTGATTCCTTTATCGAAAATCGAATTTAAGTATTTATTAAATCTACTTTACGATCATCCTGCTGTTGAATTTGCAGCAGATGCTTTGTGGCAAAGTATTGTCGGTCAATCTTTGGAACTTCCGGAAGAGGAAGCAACACATATTGGCCCAAGCATCTCGATGCTGATGAATTTAGATATTCGTTATAAAAGTGCTCAGCAAAACTCTTTAATTTTTAAAGAGCCGAGTATGAGTGATGGGCTAGAAAAAGCCTTGGATGAGTTGCAGCAAAAAAGTAGTCAGCAACCTTTATTAAAGCTTGCAACACGTGTGACAGGTCTTATTCGTTTGTTGGATGTGAATTGGTCTTATAATCAATCTATTTATCCAACCTCAGCAAATAGTAAGGCGAATGGTCTGGTAATTTTGACCGAACCAAGCAATGGTTTGATTACCTTAGATTCATTGAAGTTGCATCATAAAGGGAAAGCATTATTCGCTTGGTCAAGCAATCGTCAAGAACTTGATGCACTTCATGAGTTTTCAGCAGAATATTGTAGACAGTTTGGGCGTACGCCTATTTTGGCTTTAACGGCCTCCGTAAATCTGTATGAGCAATACATTCGTTTAGATGCCGAGGACACATTGCGGGATGCAATACTGCTGCATTATATAAATCCAACCGAAGTGGACCAGTTGGAACGTATTGGTCTAGATCTAGAAGTATGTAAAAAATACAAGATTAACTTGAATTTAGACAGTTTTATTAAAAAGTTTAAAAACAAATTAAAAGGTATTGCGGACAATGTTCAACAGGCTATTTTAAATTGGCGACAGCATCTGAATAGTAAAGGTCAAATTGCTTGGCCATTACGCATAGATGGAAAGTTATCAGAAGAAGAGCGTAGTATTCTATTCAAAGCATGGTATCAATTGGCCATAGAGCAGAAAGAACGTACTGCTATTCTTTCGGCATCCTTCAAGGATGTCGATGTTAAAGAAGTTGAGAATGTTTTAAATAAACTTAAAGTACCGTTAGCCTATGAGGCGAAAGGTTATCAGAAACATGAACATGCTGGCTTGTTCTTGAATTTAGATACACCGCAACTGAGTGTGGCAGATATCCCTATCTTTTTTGCCAACCTTGCCAGCTTAGATAAAGCTGAGAACACGTGGAGCTTAGAAAAAGCAGAACAAGCCTGGTATTTTGGTTATGTCGGATTTACAAAAAACACCAGTAAACATGTTTTTGATGACTGGATGTGGTGGTGTAATCAATTACATTTAATCGAGATTCAGGACCCGACAGCACATAAAGCTATTTGGAAGACATATCCAGTAGTAAAGCTTGCAAACATGATTGAAGAGGCACAATTATGGTTTGAGGGTAAGGCAGAAGATAGCTATGCAAAGCAAATAGAGATACTTGCAACGACCTATGGTTATGATCAAATTCAACATCATTTTGCACCGCTAAACAGTACAACCTTAGGGGTTCAAACGGTAGAGGCAAAAGATCGCTTAAGCCAAGCGAAAAATTTATTTGGGCAACTCAAAGTTGCAACCGAGTCATTAGAGCGTATCGTTTCTAAAGATGATGTTCTTAAAATTAAACCACTTTTAAAGCAAAGGACGGAAATCCTTTCTTTGGTTGAAAAAGTCAAACCACTATATCTACAAAAGACAGCATTAAGAGATGTAAATACTTTAGATATTGCTGATCGGCAGTTGTCTCTTTATGAAAGAGTACAACAAGCAACGCTTTATGCAGAAAAAGTACAAGCCGCTTGTTATAAAATCAAAGTGCGCAGTATGGCGCTGATTGACATCATGGAAGCAGATGCTCAAGCGCATCATGATTGTTCGGTATTAATTTTTAAGAAGTGTCTAAATACTATTGGTAATATTGTTGATGCTGTTTTAAATAATGAGAATCCTAGTGAAACAGCGAAAAAACAAATTCAAGCAAGTAGTGATACCTTTATCCATGCACTGCGGACAATGAATTTTGTTGAAGCGGATAAGAAACTATTAGAGCTTGCGGATGAAGTTGGACTAGATGTTTATACGAATATTCCAAAGGATATTGGTCATATTTCGACTGGTTATATAGTTCCGAACTACAATAAATGTTTGGAGCTACATGAAACTATTATTTCAAACTTAGAAAAGCATCGCTCTAAAGTTCAAGAATTGACAGTTAAGTTGTCTGGTGCTGAGGCATTAGCCCAGTTCTCTTCTGACTTAGAGAATCTAGAAGAAATTGAAGACCGTATTTCAATTTTGGAAGAAAGTCTGAGTTATATAGAGGAGGATGTAGATAAGTACCGTGAAAAATATCGAGAACAAATGCAAAAAGGGGATTTTTCTTCTTTGGAAGGTATAGCTGATCGCTTTTACAATACTGTTCGGCAGCAATTAAACTCTTCTGTTGCAAGTAAATTGTTAGTAATTGAAAATCACTGTACAACTTATAAAAATGAAAAAATTAATTTGTTGCGGCAGGAATTTCCAAGCTTAAAGCCATTGTTTGTGGGGCAAGTAAATCATCAAAACTTTATAGATGAAAATGAGCTAGGTGCACTTAGTCTCAAAGATTTAGAAAAAGCATGTAACGAAAAATTGAAGCAGTGGGCTACACAAGCAGAGGAAGTTCTAAACCCTTTAGGGCTTGATTTACCAACTTGGAAAAAAGCACATGATGCTATTTCAAACAATCAAGAGCAGATTCCATTGAGCGTAGAGCAACAGCAAAAATTAGTTGAAGCTGGGATCTTAAAAATTAAATTATCTTTTGCGTATTAGTCAGGGGGAAGGCTTTGATTTTTCTCTCTGAATATTTATCAGGTGTGAGCAAAGGCCGTATTTTAAAACGGTTGATCAAGCCTGAAATTGCAGGTCAGGTATTACCTCTATCTGGGGTATTACTCGTTAGTGCGAAAGAGCTGAATATAGACAATATTCATTTTTATGTAGATTGGTCTCAACAGGCAGGCTGTGCACTCTTGATACTTGAACCTCATGAACAGTTGATGGAACTCTGTAAGCAAACGACTTTGGGATTAGATTGGACGCTTGAATATAGTGAACATGCGATCTGTGAACATGATGCCTTTGAGTTTCAAATATTGCAATCAGAAATATTACAGGCATTAAGTGGATATCGTGGTAGTTATGAGCCAGCACAACATCATATAGGTGATTTAGTTCATACCCGTTATATACGAAGACATTCGAATAGTGGTGTCTTTGCGGTGACAACTTTACCTCTATGGTCAGTGAACCTACTTGATGCGGCGAATCAAGTGAAAGCGTGGTTGACTTGGTTTCTTGATCATTGTGGTACCAAGTCAGATGAAGTTCCTGTTATTGAGGCTGTTAATACCTATACGCTGAATCAACTAGATTATACCGTTTTGTTACTGGTGCATATTTTACCTGAGTATTCATCAAGTGAGATTAGAGAAAAAATTGAGTACCTAGGGGTTTTTGATTTGAATCAGCTAGATATTCTCAAACGATACGGGATACTTGAGAATGAGAAGTTTATAGCCAATAAAAATCTCACACAAAAAGGTCTTAGTGCCTTGCAGGACTCCTCTATTTGGAATTATGCCGAACCTTTAGCTCAGCAATTAAAGGACTAAACTATTTTGAAAACAATAAATCTTGCTCAATCTCTTGCGATTGACAGTCAATTAAGATTACCGGGAAGTGCTGGACGAATATTAAAAAATATTCGAGATATTGAGAAAATTGCTCCAATGTTTCGTGATGTGGGGTTGGTTAAACCTGTACCGAAATTAAGCATAGTTGATATGAATCTAGCGGGTATCTCTACACGATCTTGCGTCACAAAAGCACTAGGTGGCTTTATTTATGTCAGTGCAGCGCTCCGTGTAGATCTACTGATTGAGCAAAACAAATTAAGTTCTGGCGCAACAGACAGCATTTCTGAATTAGATGATATTGATTTTGAAGCCCAAGCTAAACGTTTAGAGTTGATACAGATTCGACAAACCTATTCCTTGCTGGAAAAGATTTTCAATTCTGCTCATAGCTATAATCTTATCTTGATTGATACACCTTTTTTTCTAGCAAGGGATATGGCTCCACTTGATAGACATAAAAAACATAAGCAAGAGTATGAAAAAACTAAAAAAGTGATTGAAAGCTTTTGGGATCGGTTTCGTCAGTCAATTTTTCCTTGGAATCCAAATGGACCAGTCGTTGCAAGTATTTTGGCTGAGCGATTCTCAGCAATTGTAAGTATTGCTAAGCAAGATTTACGAACTGCTGAAGGTAGGAGCCAGATCCTAGAAAATGATGGATTTGATGCGCTCATGATTAAGCAATTGGACGAAATTGAAGAACAGCTTATAGGGATTGGTGATTTAAGGTTTATTAATGGAATACTTGGTAATTTTACAAGAACCATTGCCTTTAGGTCACATCAATCAGAAAACCGAATTGAACCTGTTAAGGAAGTACAACAAGGTTTGATTGGTTTTCATTTTAGAAGTTCTAGACAAGGACAAATTAAATTCGTCCAACTCGTTGGGGATGAGCCTGCTTGGACCAGCGAATCACTTGATATTGTCGCATCAAGATTAATGGCACTGGATATGCAAAATAAAGGCAAAGCTATGCCATTGCCACAATTACTAGGTTATCAACAATTAAATATATTGCCTCAATTCGCGGAGTTTTATCGTAAAGGCTTACACAATGCTGTGAAGCAAAATGAAGTCGAATCGGGTTGGTTAGAGAGTCTAGAAGGGGAAGAATAAAATGGCTTATAAAGTACTAGGTAAATTAGTTGGAAATACGGGTGATGCAAGCCAATTAACTATGGTTGTTCAAGACTCTTTTTCTGTGCGCCGTGGCGAGTTTGTACGTATCATGCACCAAGAACGTCAGGATGAAGGTGACGTGGCTGTTTTAGGTCGTGTCGTTAAAATTAACCGATCTAATATGTTGTATAACTTGGGTTTTGGTGATGGTGTTACTGAATTAGAGTTATTACCAGGTGCTAGCGTCACGGGTGAAAATATTTATGCCCAAGTCGAGTTGGTAGGTTATCGAGACCCTCAGACGCGTCAAATTAAAATACCTCGACGTCCTTTAAATCCAGGTACAGCAGTTGAAACTGTTGATTTCCAGTTTCTAAGTGATTTTTATGAATTTAATGAGCATACAAGCTTACATTTAGGCAATTTGGTCGGCTATGACAAAGGCCAAAATACGGTACCTGTATTTATTGATGTGAATAAACTGGTAACTGAGCATATGGCTATTTTAGCAATGACAGGCTCAGGTAAGTCCTATACCGTAGGTCGAATCATTGAAAGATTAGTGACCTTAAATAATGGCACAGTGGTTGTATTTGATCCGCATGGCGAATATGGAAAAGCCTTATCTAAAGGCGAGTTGCAGTTCTCAAATCATTTTGATGATATAGATGATGTACGAGATCAAGAAACCTTGCCTAAAATTAAAGAAACTTTTGAAAAATTACAAAAAGCTGGAGCAGGGATTCAGATTTATTCACCTCAGCAAGAATCATTTAAGTACAAATACGCCAGTAAAAATATTCCACTTGCTTTGCAATTTGACCATTTTGAAATGGATGATATTGCCGAGATTCTACCGGGTTTAACGGAGCCACAACAACGTGTACTTGATGTGGCTATTCGTTATTGGAGAGCGACTGATAAGACAGAACCTAGAGATATTAATCGTTTAAGATATTTCTTAGGGGATGGTATTGAAGAGTTAAAAGAATGGGATGATTTATCAGAAGCTGAAGCAAAAGCCCTTTCTGGACGTAGTGCCGCCGTTGCGTCTATGAAGTTATCTCGAGTACTTAACGAAGCACAGAGTTTTTATTCTGCGACAATGAAAGAGCCAACAGATATTTATAAAATGGTTGGACGTCCTACAAATCAACAAGGTCGCCTCGTTGTAGTGGATCTACAGGGCTTAAGTGATACAGCAAAACAGGTTGTATGTGCTTTGCTGTCTAGTGAAATTTTGAAAGCTGCATCGAGTAAAACGGATCCACTTCGACCATGTTTTATTATCTACGAAGAGGGACATAGTTTTGCACCTGCAGGTGGTAATGCTGTAAGTCATCGAGTCATCAAAAAGATTGCAGGTGAAGGGCGTAAGTTTGGTGTTGGATTTGGAATCGTGAGTCAGCGACCATCTAAACTTGATTCCGATGTCACATCTCAATGTAATACATTAATCACAATGAGATTAAAAAACCCAGATGACCAACGATTTATTGCTAAAGCATCTGATATGGTGAGTAAGGCTGATTTAGATGAACTACCAAGTTTATCTACTGGTGAAGCCTTGGTGTGTGGCCGCTCAATCCCTGCGCCTTTATTGGTCAAGGTGGGAAGTAAAGCATTAATTCATGGTGGTGAGTCTCCAGAAGTATTACGTGTTTGGGGTAGTTTTAATGGTTGAAACCAATGTCCCTTCGCTTGAATGGGTGCAACAAAGTTTTCCCATCACTACGAGTGGCTTGTTGGGCGATCGTGATGTATTAGTTCATAGCATTGGTTGCAGTATTTGGAATACATTTGGGCATGAACAGGGCTATATGGCTATTGTTGAGTGTCCAGCGCCAAATACACATGCCGCAGATATACGCTCTGATTCTGGATGGTTTAATAAGCATCAGAGTCATCCTAGCTACTTAATAGAGTTTGAGCGCTATCAAGGGATTCAAGACCAATATAAAATTGAATGCAAGCTTAAAAACTTGATGGATGCTTGTAGTCGCTGGGAATTCAAGCCAAAAGTACTCATTTTGAGTGTTTGGAGCAAAGGCATAGTTACTTCTCCCGACTTAACGGCTTTGAAAAACATATTTTATCGTGGGTTTACAAGTTCTAAAGGCCTTCAGATTCAGTTGCCATCAACAATTACAGTGATATTAAATCGATTTTATTTTGTTGATAATGGCACTAGTATTAGCTTGCACGATATTAAAAGTGAGTTGTTAAAGTGAATATTCGTTCAGCACATTTTCTACCCGGAAACCAAAAGCAGCTAGGTAATCAATACTTGCTACTAGAATGCTTAGGTGATGGAAGTCATGGTTGGGTATGGCGTGCTGAACGTCTAGTAGATGGTGAAATTGTCGCTGTTAAAATTCCCAAAGACATTACCAAGGAAGATAGAGAGTTAGCAGAAGGTAAGGAGTTATTAGGATTAGATCCTCATCCCAATATTATTAAAATTTATGCTATGGGGCGCATTGAAAAAGAGTGGTTTTACATCGAAATGGAATATTTTCCGAGCCAGACATTGGCTCAGAAAATGGATGTCATTGGTTGTAAGTTCGGTCAAAGTTATGAACGTATTTTTAAGATTTATAGACAAGTTTTAAATGCGATTCAATATCTAGCTGAACTTGATGTTCCAATATCTCATGGAGATATTAAACCTCATAATATTCTTATTGGTGATAATGACTTAGTAAAGTTGACTGACTTTGGTAGCTCAGCACTGCCAGAAGAAATTTATGTACGTACGCGAGAGAATGGTGGTACAGTTTTATATTCTGCACCAGAATTCTCTTATGTTTCGAGTCGTAAAGGGAGTGCCCAGGATCTATTGTTAGGTGATATCTATAGTTTAGGTGTTTTGCTATATCAACTTTTAACGGGTCAATTACCTCACGATACTCCAGCAGCAGTATACAGACATGTACATTTTCCTAAACCATCAGAGTTAAATAAATCGATTAATGAGAAATTAGACTTATTTATTCTCAAATGTTTGGAAAAACAGCCTGGAAATAGATTTCAAACTATCCAAGATTTAAAGGAAGAGTTTGAAGAGGCTGTTAAATTTCAGAAAATAAATACTATTTCTTCAGCTATAAAACCAATAAGTGAAAATAGAGATTGGTCTTCTCAAGTTTTAGAGCTAATTTCAGAAAGGAAATACTCGAAAGCAGCTTATCTATCGAAGCAAGTTTTTGATACAGAAAGAGATCTATTGGCTTTGCATCAGCATTTAAGTGCATTATACAAAGATAAAAGGTATTTAGAATTTTCTAAAGCTGTTAAAGAGTATCAAGCTTACATAATACAAAATAGAGGTGATGATGACTTAGAGTTATTAGAGCTCATCATCAAAGTTTCATTACTGCAAAGAAATCTTTCTGAAGCAAATAAATGGATTGAGCACTTAAAAGTTAAATTTACCTCAAATTCTTCTGAATATATGCATTTGAAAGCTATTTCATTGGGTTTGGATGCACAATATTCAGAGGCTAGAAATTTACTAGAATGTTTAAATGAGAAGGAACCACGTCAAATTAAGATCATCAAACAACTTATTCAAGTCTGTGAACAATTACGGGACTATAATTCTGTTGTTGGATATCTTAAGCTGGCGCTAAGATTAAACCCTAATGATATAAACCTTCTAGAAAAGAGAGCTTTTTATCAAAAAATTAGTTTGATGTAAAAGGTTATATTTGATATTAGGTTTTTCTTCCTTCCTCTTTAATATAAAAAGAGGAAGGAGGTAGAGATGGTTATAAAAGTTTATATCTTACGGGTTTGTTCATTTTTTGAATTTTTCTTTCACTAATGGCTATTTTTAACCATTCATTTACTTGTGATTTATGTAATTTAGAATGTTGAATGATTTCGTCGACAGTGCTTTCATCTAAATTTGCTTCTCGTAAAAAATCCAAGAAATAATTGTAAAAATCAAAATTTTTCACAAAATCTTTTGGGTTTGGGTTTGGGTTTGGGTTTGGGTTTGGGTTTGGGTTTGGGTTTGGGTTTGGGTTTGGGTTTGGGTTTGGGTTTGGGTTTGGGTTTGGGTTGAACATATCAATCTGGTGATTAATCACATCAACAGGAGGGTGGGATTCTATAGGTAGATCAAGTTTGAATAGATGTTCTATAATTGATAAATTATCGAGAGTAGTATTTATAGGTCTACCACCTTGATTGATCAAGAAAGTATTAGCTGAGTTTTGATCATCATTAGGTTTTATATATATAGGAACCCAACCTTTTCTCAGGTTTTCTTGAGCACCAGCAATGGTTCCTCCTTTAAGCCCCGAGTGCACTACTAAACTTGAATCTGCTAAACAATAAATATACTTATTTCTTGCCATTGCATTTCCAGTCGAGAATCCTGCTTCAGGATAAAACGGAGAGATGAGAACAGCTTGTTCATTCATCAGTGCAGAGCGCCATTTTTTGCTTGTAATATGCTTAAGTAAACTGTCAGCCATTACACCGACGGTCATACCGTGATTATTTACAGCACCAAGCATAGCACTTTCATCAATACCTTTAGCTCCACCAGAAATAATGGAGACACTTTCGAAAGATGCTTTCGCTCCAATAGTTTCAGCATATTTCAAATCAGATACATTGGCACTTCTTGAGCCAACAACAGCGAGTCCAGGATAATTTAATAATTCTTTTGAACCACACCCAAATAATACAGGTGGTGCATCCTGCTTGAGTCTCTGTTTTAAGCGCCAAGGATATTCACTATCAGCTCTAGTGATTACCCAGAGTCCAGACCTTGACCATTTTTCCAAGTTTAATGCCATACTATGACCACGGCCTAGTAGATATAATAGGCGAGTACTAGAAATTTTTGGATCTTGCCATTCTATTAAAATATCTTTTACTTCACGAGTAAGTAAATCTTCAGGAGTATGCTGATTCTCATGAAGCCACTTTGCGAATCTTCCCCATTCAGTAGGTGTCAGCGGTTTATGCTCAGAGTCATTAGCTTTGGTAAAATAACTAGTTAATAGAATAATCGCTTGAGAGCTTTTGCTTAAATTCATGATTCGTTTACCGAAGTGGATGCTAGAGCGACAGGAAATACTTCACCACTTCCATGCTGCCTAAGTAGAGCAGCAATAACGGTGAAGGTCCATCGGGAATCGACCATGTCATCTATAAGAAGAACAGGGCTATTAGGAATTTTACTCGAAATTTCGAATACACCATCTAAATTTTTACATTGGTGGAATCTATTGTTTTGGAACTTCTGAGGTTCATTCTCTTTAATTTTAGAAATAACATCAATAAACGGAATACCTAGCTTATTGGCTAATTTTGCTGCAAAATCAGGTACAAGAGTTTTATGATTTAACGAAGGTACACAACATATCCATTGAGGAGTAGGACTAGGTTTCCATCGTTGAGTTATCATATCAGCAACAGCATTTACTAATTCATCACTAAAGTAATTTTTTTCTTTACCTTCTTTAACGAGATGTCCCCAGCCCGCATCACCCCAGCGAGATAAAACTCTTCCTTCTTGAGCACTTAAAGAACCTAACTGTCTAGGGAGTGTATATATTTTAAAAGTATTTATATGTTCTTCATTTGAAGTAGCAATTTGCTTACGTGGTTCTATAGGTTGTTCGGTATGTTTAATAAAACTCGCAGCTTTATTTGCGAGATTTGAATTAATCTTGATATCTATAAGAGGCTCGGATATACAATTAGAACAAATTCCACATTTATCAGTATTTTTGTCATCCAGATATTCTCTGACTAAATGCATATAGCATTTATCAGTATTGATAAATTGAAGCATTTGTTGCCATTCTTGTTCTCTAATAGCAGTTATCTTACTAATATGATCTGTATTTAATTTATAATGAACAGGATTTCTAGACCAGGATTTACCTGTAGAGCTAGAGACAGGGGATGGATTTTCCGTACGTAAATATTTTAAAGCATGTTCAATTCTTTTAGCTGGCAAATTAGCTGATTTTTCTAGTTTTTCTAATGATAAGCTTTCGACATTGTCTAAAGCTTTGGTGGTGTATCAAAAAGTATGCTAAAAAAAAGCAGGTTGAGTTTTGATAAAATAGAGAAATGCAAATAACTCTAGAAATCAAATGTCCAACCTGCCTCAGTGACAATATAAAGAAAAATGGCATCAAAGTAGATGGGAAACAAAACTACCAATGCAAAGACTGCAAACGTCAGTTTATTGGTGACCATGCTCTGAGCTATCTAGGATGTAATTCTGGCATTACTCGTAAAATATTACAGTTAATGGTCAGAGGCAGCGGTATACGAGATATCGCTGAAGTTGAGCGCATTAGTATCGGTAAAGTCTTACGGACTTTAACTGAATCGGCCTATCAAATTCAGCCTAAACAAAGTCATTATGAATCTCTCGAAGTAGATGAATTCTGGACTTTTGTTGGAAATAAAAATAATAAACAATGGCTTATTTACGCCTACCATCGAGAAACAGGTGAGATTGTTGCTTATGTTTGGGGTAAGAGAGATTTAGCTACAGTCCAAAGGTTGAAGACAAAGCTTAAACAATTAGGTATTCACTACACCCGAATTGCAAGTGATCATTGGGACAGTTTCATCACTGCTTTTAAAAACTGCAAGCAAAGTATTGGTAAGTTTTTTACTGTAGGAATTGAAGGTAATAATTGCAAAATAAGGCATCGAATAAGGCGTGGTTTTAGAAGAAGTTGTAATTTCTCCAAAAAGCTTGAAAACCATTTTAAAGCCTTCGACTTAACCTTCTTTTACATCAATAATGGCTTCATTTAATGTCAGCATACTTTTTAAAACACCACCAAAGCTTTTAATATACCCACTATTTCATACTCTTTAGGAAATGCATTTTTTCTAAAAAAATTATGAATCAGTTCATCTTCATAACCATTTAAAAGTATTCCAATAGCTGAGTTGATTCCACGTCCAGCACGACCCACTTGTTGATAGTATGAAATAACTGAGTTTGGTGCTTGATAATGAATAACAAAGCCTAGATCGGGTTTGTCATAACCCATTCCTAAGGCTGAAGTAGCAACTAATGCTTTAATATCATTATTAATCAATAGTTGTTCTAGATGTTCTCTATATAAGTCGGAATCCAGCTGTCCAGCATCGTTTTTAAAGTCGTTGTGTTTGATACCACTATAGTAAGGTAAAGCTTTAATACCATTAAAGTTTAACCATTGAGATACAAATTCAGCATCATTTTTTGTTAATACATAAATGATACCTGTTCTTTGTATGAGTGGTAAATTTTGAACTAGCCAAGCTAATCTACTTGGCTGATCGGCTAATTTAATAGTTTGTAGTGCAAGATTATCTCTGGTTAAGGTGCCTCGTATTATTTTTATATCGCCTAGTTGCTGCTGAATATCTGAGATAACCCTATCGTTTGCAGTTGCAGTTGTTGCTAATAAAGGTAGATTATTTGGTAAGTTTCTAAGAATGTTCACAATTCTTCTATAGTCGGGTCTGAAGTCATGTCCCCAATCTGAAATACAGTGTGCTTCATCAATAACAAGCATGGAAATTGTATTTGAAATAGGCATTAATACTGTTTCTATAAAATTTTCATTGGCGAGTCGTTCAGGTGAAATTAGTAAGCAATCAATTTCGTTGTTTAAAATTTGATGAGTTACTGAGTTCCATTCAGCTCTATTAGAAGTATTAATTGTAGCTGCTCTGACTCCTAATTTTTCTGCGGCTTCAACCTGATTCCTCATTAGAGCAAGAAGAGGGGAAATAATAATAGTTGGGCCTAATCCTTGATCTCTAAAGATTCTAGTGCTTATGAAATAAACTGAGCTTTTTCCCCAACCAGTTCTTTGAACGACTAGAAGTTTTTCACGTTTATTTGTTAGTGCTTCAATAGCTTCCCATTGCCCATCTCTAAATTTTGCAGTTGGATTGCTAAGAGCTTGTTTAAGTAAGCTTTCTGCTTCGTGAATTAACATGGACCCTCTGAAATATCTGGATTTAATTTATACAAATTTTTAAAAGATATAGGACTTACGCACTATTACTTATAGATTCTCTGTGGTAGCAGATGATTTTTATCGAGAATAAAGTCATCAATGAAGTTTTTGATAATTGGTCTAAATAATTTCTTCTGCCAACGATATATATTTTCAAAGATCCGCTCAAACTGGTTCTTTTGTATCTCAACGTAGGCCATCA
Source organism: Acinetobacter sp. CS-2 (assembly GCF_016599715.1). Classification (NCBI taxonomy): domain Bacteria; kingdom Pseudomonadati; phylum Pseudomonadota; class Gammaproteobacteria; order Moraxellales; family Moraxellaceae; genus Acinetobacter; species Acinetobacter sp. CS-2. The sequence goes on along the minus strand of NZ_CP067019.1, from coordinate 2,408,616 downwards.
AGGCTGAAAAAATATGATTCAAAATCAGTTTAGATCGTCTTACTTGAAACTTTTCAATATGACAAACCTGTTTAATCACCCGGTGATATTGCTCTATTTTCCAATGACTTGAATGTAATTCATGAAAACCTTCAAAGGACAATAAATCATCTTCATCTTGATGCACAATATAAAACCTCTGCTGTTCTTTTAACTGAGTCTTAAATAATTGTACAAAGCCAAAATCTTTGAGCCAGATCACTTGACCCTGATGGAAATCTGGCAATAAGCGCAGTTGAAACCATTGTCCTTTTTCTGGGGAAACCTTACGGTTACAGTCGATACCAAACATAAATCGAATACCATATTTTCTTATGGTTTTTAGATTTCCAGTCGATGAATACCAACTATCACCTGTAATAAATTGAATCTTTGCACCCCAACTGAGTACTTCACTTAACATATCCATAAAGTAATCATTCTTGGTTTTACTTTCAGATTTGTCATAAATTCGGAAATTAATTGGAATATTTTGACCATTTCGATCTGTCGCATACAAGGTAATGAGATTAATACCCTTGACGGATCGGTGGTGTTTGCCTGACCAAAAATAGCTAACCAAGTCCATATGTTGACTATATGGTTTATCTAAAACAGTATCATCAATACTGACTATAAGTTTATTATTATCAATATGTTGAATTGATTCTTGATATAGGTCGTGAGGTGTGTAGTCTTCACGCTCTAGAAAGCGATTTACACTATCATGCGAGATATTATAAGTCTCGGCAAGTTGTGTGCAGCTAATAGAGTTCGGTTCTGTCATGAGAAAGCCCATATAAATGGGTAATGTACAAGTTGCTGTAGAAGCATGTTTAATTCGTCTGATCACAGATACTTTATAAAGTATTTTAATACTTTTTTGAATCCGTCAATGCGTAAGTCCTAAGATAGTATAGTTGAATGTGAGGTGGTTGTTTAAGGGATGGTCATCCCTTAATATCAGTTTACTTAAGTTTTTTTAGTTTTTTTAATCTAGGAGCTTAAATAGTACAGGATTCAAGTGATATAACCTGTTCGGTCTTAGATGGATCAAACATCGCTATTTATGCTAAAATCAAGATGAAAATTTATGTTTTGTTACATAATAATCTAACAAAAAATCCTCAGTTCAATTCCCATTCACACGGGAATTAGCTTGTACATTGAATGTACAATTTAGAATTGAATTAAAAAATAAAAATATATAAAACAATTAATTATTGTCAAGTTAAGTAGACGCCACCTCTTAAATTTGTATGTTGTTGAATGACGATATATAAGTAAATGAAGCTTAAATCTCAATGGTTTAGGCTTTTTTTATGCCTGTATATAACTGAGCTTAACCGAGTATATGAGTTTGATCATATCGTGTATTATTGATAAGTAATTGAAACCATTGTGATACACAATAAAGCGTTCAGATATTAAAAAGCGCCCTTTATCAGATCCAGTATTAGAAAATCTAAAATCTGAAGATAAGGACTATCGGGAACTTGATTTTGTTCGCCATGTTATCCAAGAAAAAAAGATCTATAAAATGGGAGATTATTTAAGGCATTTTAGGCAGATGATGCCCGACTATTGAGAACGTTGCTACTATTTATATCCGATAAAAAGAAGAGCAGTTTTTGAATGATAAAAGATCTTTTATTGTTATTGGTAGGTGAAAGTTTAGATTAACGATTCACCTACCAGCTGGGTCTGATTCTGTCCCCAAGATTTATTTTATCAGCTTGAGCGTTAAATATTGTCGCTCAGGTTTATTCTATTTTGCGAAATTTTTTTTTGTGAATCTTTACCCCAATTGAATTTTTGTGCACAGATGCCTAATCCCACAATAAAGAGTGCAAGCAAGCTGGTATAAGTCACTTCTTTGAAATATGTTCCTTCAACCAGCATGGTAATCAGGGCACAAATAATAAAGAAAATTGCCAGATAAGTCAGCCAGGGGAATAACCACATTTTAAAGTCAATCACTTGTCCTTCCGCTTCTAATTTCTTACGCATACGTAATTGAGAAAAAGCAATGGTGAGATAGACATAGAGTGCCGCTGTACCTGTCGCTAACATAAAGATGTCGTAGACATTCATACTTTCAGTGGCCGTCAGGTAGGTTGCCAATAAAGCGAATGATGATGACACCAGAACACCCATCCAAGGACTACCATTACGGTTGATTAAACCAAAACTTTTCGGTGCATCGCAACGTTTTGACAATGAAAACAGCATGCGTGAACAGGTATAGAGTGCAGAGTTAAAACAGCTACACACTGAAGTCAGAACCACAAAATTGACAATGTGTTTTGCTTCTGGAATACCAAGTGCAGTTAAGGTCACACTATAGGTTCCCCAAGTTGGGTCTTTGAGTAGTGGATTGTTATGTGGAATGAGGCAGACGGTAATAAGCATTGAACCAACATAGAACAACATGATACGCCATACCACTGAGTTCGATGCTTTACGGATTTCACGTGCAGGGTTTTGTGATTCTGCGGCAGCCACCGTCACAATTTCAGCGCCAATGTAGGCAAACATAACTCCGAGTAATGCCGTGATTACCGCAGAGAAACCATTGGGCATGAAACCTTCAGCGGTTAAATGGGTAATACCTGTCGCACCTGCTTGGCTCCATGGCCATAAGTGCATGACGGCCAAGCTACCAATGACTAAGAAAATAACAATTGCAATCACTTTGATCAGTGCAAACCAAAACTCAAATTCACCATAGTTTTTGACATTTTGTAAGTTAACTACAACCAATGACACAATCACTAGGAGCATATAGCCCCAGATGGGGATAAACGGAAACCAGCTGTTGAGAATTTTACCTGCGACATACGCTTCCCAGCCCATCAGTAAGGCCCAAGAACACCAATACAGCCAGCCAATGGTAAAACCTGCCCAGCGGCCAATTGCACGATCAGCATAGGTTGAGAATGAACCGCTATCCGGGTTGAGAACGGCCATCTCACCCAGCATGCGCATGATTAATAGAATGAGCAACCCACCAAAAGCATAGGCCAAAATTGCAGCGGGACCTGCCGAGTAGATTACATTACCAGAGCCAATGAACAGTGAGCCACCAATTACCCCGGCAATCGAGATCATTGTAAGATGACGTGACTTAAGTCCACTTTTTAAGCCGTGTGATGAATCGGGCGTGGAGACATGTTGATGTTCTGCCATATAATTTCCCTTAATATCCATAGTGTAACAGCAATAGAGCTCTCTACCTTGTGTACACTATCTATCCTTTGAAACTGTAACCGAATTCGCAATCACTTCATTAATTTTAAGTTAAACTTAATAAAGCTGATGTTTCTATAAACACATGAAAAATCACACTTTGATTACAAAACTGTTACATGCTGTTTATGTATGCTGCTAATTTCTCTTTTTTGTTGTCAGGTGACGAGAGCCATTTTTTAGCTATTGAAGGGAGCCAATTGCTTTAAAAAGGTGAAAATTACAGAAAGAAATGTTTACAGAAAAATAAAGACTAAATAAAATGAAGTGGCCATAAAAGGTTTTACTCCTTGTTTAAAAACTGGCCTATAATATATTGATTTTAAAAATAAAATTTTAATTAGAATCGGAATTTTACTAGTTTAAAGTATGAATTCCATTGTCGCGCAAGCATTTCAACAGTACGCCGAAAGCCACCAATATTTCTTGTTCCCTCACGCAGGCGAAACCGAGCAGTAATCCTTTCTGCCGGGTAGAATAGTGCTTGGTATAGTATTGCGATAGGGCTCTGACCTTAATACCTTGATCAAGTGCATTCGATGCAATCAGGACATCATCACTGCTGCTTGGCAGTTTTAAAATCAGGTGTAGGCCTGCTGCCGTGTTGTATTCGTGCAGAAAATCTTCACCTAAATGACGGTGAATTAAATCAATCAGAAATGCATGGCGTTTACTGTAGAGTAAGCGCATGCGTCGGATATGCGCCTCATAATGGCCTTCACGGATAAATTCTGCCAGTGCCTTCTGATCAATTAAATGTCCACCGCGATAGAGTTCTGCGGCCACAATGCGCAGCGGGGAAAACAGTTTCTTCGGAACCACCAGATAGCCGATACGCAGTGCAGGATAAATGGTTTTGCTGAATGTGCCCATATAAATGACCGGGGAATCAGGTTCCAATCCTTGTAAAGACGGATAGGGCTGGCCTGAAAACCTGAATTCACTGTCATAATCATCTTCCACAATCCAGCTTTTATGCTGCCGGGCAATTGCAATCAGCTGTTTGCGTCGTTCCAGGCTTAGATGTGAACCTAGCGGATACTGGTGGGAGGGTGTAACAAAGATCAGCTTGGGGGGTACTTTCGGATCAAGATCAGGAATAATGCCTTCCTGATCGACCGGCAGTGAACGCAGATTGACCCCGTTAATGCGCAAAATGTTGCGGGCGCCCCAGTAGGCTGGATCTTCGATCCAGACTTCATCGCCAATGTCGCTCAAGGTACGCGAGACTAAATCAATCGCCTGATGCGTGCCTTCGGTAATAATGATTTGATCGGCATCGCATTGCACCGAACGTGCAATTTTCAGATATTCCGCAAGTTCTTGGCGCAGTTCCAGACAGCCGCCAGCATTGCTGTAAATCAAGCGGGTAATTTCCGGTTCACGGCTCAAACGGGTCTGAATTTTGCTAAAAATGTGATGCGGAAACTCTGTCACATCCGGTGCACCGGGAACAAAAGCACCCCATTGATAAGGCGAGGCTGCTGAATAGCCGATTAAGTAAGAACCACGCTGAGACAAGCTGTAACTTTGCTGAGATTTTTTTTCTTGAATAGGGGCGTTGCTATTTTCCGCCTTGATTAAAAAGGATTCGGGCAGTTTATCTGTGACCCAGGTGCCTTGTCCTGTGCGGGCATCGACATACCCTTGTGCCTGTAATTGTTCATACGCACTTAATACCGTATTACGGGAAACCTTGATCTCTTTGGCCAGATCGCGGGATGCCGGCAGACGAGTCTTGGGTGCCAATACGCCGTCAATTATGGCATTACGTAAGCAGCGAAATAATCGTAGCTGCAATGTTCCATCGATATCTTGCTGTAATCGCTGCAGCAAATAGTCTCCAAGCAAGCTACGCAATTGGCTCTCTCCTACAAATTCAAAGTGGCTCTCGTGAGAGCGATATCGGTATGTGCAAAATAATCTGGTCAGGCAGTAATTGTAAAGTATCCCGTTGTTGCACAGTGCATGTAAATACGGGCCTGTAAACGGCAGGCAATATACACATATCTTGGTTAAAGCCAAAGCGAAAAATCCAAGCTGAATGTTTTAGCTCAGATCACGCTGGCTACAGAGCTGAATCAATAAATGCCGACAAGCAGAGATAAATTTATACTTTTTGCGGTCGCAAGGAAATGCGTCTGCATACAAAAAACAGGATCATGCAATGAACACAATGATGAAGGGGCTCACCTATACCGAGCACGGTACGACGGCCTGGAACAATTATCTGAAACAGCTGGATAAAGTGGCTCCTTATCTGGGTGAACTCAGCGAAAGACTGGATATGTTGCGACGTCCGAAGCGAAGCCTGATTGTGGATATTCCGGTGATTATGGATGATGGCAGCGTTCAGCATTTTGAAGGTTATCGAGTTCAGCATAATTTGACCCGCGGTCCGGGCAAGGGCGGTGTGCGCTTCCATCCTGATGTCAATTTAGATGAGGTGATGGCACTGTCGGCATGGATGACGATTAAGTGTGCGGCACTGAATTTACCTTTTGGGGGGGCCAAAGGCGGTGTACGGGTTGATCCAAGCCAGTTATCCAAGCGTGAACTAGAACGATTGACACGGCGTTATACCGCAGAAATCAATTTGGTTATTGGGCCGCAAAAGGATATTCCGGCACCGGATGTGGGGACCAATCCGCAAATTATGGCCTGGATGATGGACACCTTTTCCATGAATGCCGGTTCTACCATTACCGGTGTGGTGACCGGGAAACCCGTGCATCTTGGCGGTTCTTTAGGCCGCAGTAAAGCCACAGGACGTGGCGTGTATATTAGCGGGCGTGAAGTGGCGCAGCAAATTGACCTGGATTTAAAGGATGCCCGGGTGTGTGTGCAGGGGTTTGGTAATGTCGGCAGCGAAGCCGCCTTGCTGTTTCATGAAAATGGCAGCAAAGTGATTTGCGTACAGGATCACTCCGCAACCCTATATCAGGAACAAGGGATTGATATTCCCAAGTTAATGGAATATTCAAACACCTATCACAAGATTCAGGGGTTTGCTGCAAGCGACGAAATCGCGATGGCAAAATTCTGGCAAATTCCCGCAGAAGTGTTTATTCCTGCGGCGCTGGAAGGGGTGATTGATGTGCATGTTGCCCAAACTATTCAAGCCAAGATCATTTTGGAAGGGGCCAATGGTCCGACCCTCACTGAAGCGGATGAAATCCTGAGTCAGCGTCAAATCACTGTTGTACCGGACGTGATCTGCAATGCTGGTGGCGTGACTGTCAGCTATTTCGAATGGGTACAAGACCTTGCCAGCTATTTCTGGACAGAAGAAGAAATCAATCAGCGCATGGATGTGATCATGAAAAATGCTGTGCATGACGTTTGGCTCAAAGCCATGCAGGCCGGATGTTCTTTACGTACCACAGCTTATATTTTAGCATGTGAACGAATTCTGATGGCTCGCCAAGAGCGCGGCATCTATCCAGGTTAAGGGTAGGGTCTCTTGCAGGATGCAATATTTGACCCGGCATAAGTTTGGATATTTAACGCCTTTGCTGATTCCATTTGGTCAGAAACTTTGCTTTTGCCAGCGACCTGGTTTTGAAAATTATTATTTCTTTTTTGGGGCTTCTATAATGTCGCAACGTTTTTTAGTAAAACCATTTTCGTTCTGTGCGCTTGTCGCCAGTGCCGTTACGATGTCTGCCACCGTGCAGGCAGATTCGCTTTCTTGGGGAGATGCCGATACCGATTTAGGCAAACTGACCGTATCGGGGTGGCTACGAGCGAATTATCAGGATAAGGATTATTCGGACAGTGACCATAAAGTAAAGTTTAATGCGGCGAAACTCAGCCTGAAATATGATGCCAAGTCATTGTTCGGCGATGTGGAATACCGTTGCTATCAAAATGATACCCTATGTGATTTTTCAACTTTGGTGAATGCCAACTTGGGCTATAAGCTGAATGATGACAGCCGCATCACCTTGGGTCTGCAAGATATGCCTTTTGGTATTGGCCGCTTCTGGAGCAGCAGCTGGTACGGCAGTTCAATGGACAATGCCGGACTGGAAGATGTGCATAATCTGGGTATTAACTGGCAGCAGCAGCTAGGTACAAATACCAAAGTCAATGTGGCTTATTTTGTGCGTGATGGGGGAAGTTTTGCCGGCACTGGTGACGATGCTGCGCGTTATGCGGCCAATTATGTCAAGCCGGAAGATGCCAGCACCGATGACATTGAAGAAAAAAACATGTGGGTTGCACGTATCAATCAGCAGATTCCACTACAGGACAGCCCGGTTAAACTGAATGTTGGCGGCTCGTATTGGTATTCAGATTTGGAAAATAACCGCAATGGTCAAACTGGGCATCGCAATGCATGGAATGTGTTTGGTCGCTTAAACTACCAGAATGCAAACCTGACCCTGACTGCCGGACAGAATCGCGCAGATACCCAGGCTGTAGATAATCCAAATTATGCGACGGTAGGTTCTTTTGAATCGAAGTATCATGTGGCCAATAAAGCCAATTATTATGTGGCGAATCTGGATTATCAAATGACTGATTTTTATAAGGATTACGATCTGACGCCTTATGTCAGCTATACCGTCTTTGATAAAGACAAGTCCGGTTTCGCCACATCTACACGCAATATTTTGGGTGCTCAGCTGGATGTTAAGCAGTTTTCGCTGGCAGCCGAATATATCATCGGTAAAAATGATGTATTCATTGGCGGTGATGCCGGTTCTTTGGCGCAAGGAGATGCAGCAGGCCATAGCCGACTGCTGAATTTACTGTTTATGTACAATTTCTAAATTTTTGCTCTCAGTTATCAAAATGGCACCTTATAAAAAGGTGCTATTTTTTTATGGTGTAATTTCAAGTTTATGATTTGTATTTAATTATTCTGTTTTTTGATTTTTTAAATCTTCGGGACAGGGTGAATTGGCCCTGTCTATCTGATTCAAAGTGGCTCTCGTGTCAGGCCGATAAAAGCGCAAAATGAGGAAGATCAACCAGTCATTTGCATATCATCAATCACATGATATGGATGCCAAAATTTTACACTGTATGAATCAAGAATGAGGATACAAAATGGACAGTAAACACTCTGCACTGAATGCACGTAAACAGCAAGCGACGCCTCGTGGTGTTGGTGTCATGTGTCAATGGTACGCGGAGAAAGCAGAGAACTCGACAATTTGGGATGCTGAAGGCAATCAATATATCGATTTCGCAGGTGGTATTGCGGTACTGAATACCGGTCATCGTCATCCTAAAATTATTGCTGCTGTTACTGAACAATTAACAAAATTTACCCATACAGCCTATCAGGTTGTACCTTACGAAAGTTATGTCTCTCTTGCTGAGCGTATTAATGAGCGTGCACCAATTGACGGCCCTGCAAAAACCTCATTCTTTTCTACTGGTGCTGAAGCAGTAGAAAATGCAGTTAAAATTGCCCGTGCCTATACTGGCCGTCACGGCATTGTAACTTTTGGTAACGGTTTCCATGGTCGTTCATTCATGACCATGGCCATGACGGGTAAAACTGCCCCTTACAAACGTGACTTTGGGGTAATGCCGGCGGGTGTTTTCCATGCACGTTATCCGGTAGAGTCAAAAGGCATTACTGTGGACGATGCCATCCAAAGCATTGAAGACATTTTTGCTGAAGATGTGGCTGCACATGATGTGGCGGCAATCGTACTTGAGCCTGTGCAAGGTGAAGGCGGTTTTAATGTTGTACCGGCAGAATTTTTAAAGCGTTTACGTGCATTGTGTGATCAGCATGGTATTTTGATGATTGCAGATGAAGTACAAACAGGCTTTGCCCGTACCGGTAAACTGTTTGCCATGAATCACTACGAAACCAAAGCAGACCTGATCACGATGGCAAAAAGCCTGGGCGGTGGTTTCCCGATCTCTGGCGTGGTTGGTCGTACTGAAGTTATGGATGCACCGAATCCTGGCGGCTTAGGCGGTACTTATGCGGGTAGTCCGATCGCCGTTGCTGCAGCACATGCAGTTATTGATGTGATTGAAGGTGAAGGTCTGTGTGATCGTGCCAATGTCTTGGGTGCGGAACTGGTTTCGGTATTAAATAACATTAAAGCCAGCAGCAATGTAGTCACTGATATTCGCGCGCTGGGTTCAATGGTTGCAGTAGAATTGGAAACGGCTGAACAGGCCAAAGCGGTGCAAAACTATGCAATGGCAAATGGCCTGCTGATTTTAACCTGCGGTCGTTCTGGTAATGTGATTCGTTTCCTATATCCTTTAACCATTCCAACAGCGCAATTCCGTGAAGGCCTGGCTATTTTAGAACAGGGATTTGCAACTTTAACTGCATAAGAATGAATGAGGGATTGAAATGCTTCCAGATCATTTGAAATATTTATTACAGCATCCGGATGTTTGCTTGGATCAGCCCTTAAGTGGCGATTACATCGAAGTAAAAGATGCGGCAACACATGACACGCTGGCATGGGTGAAATCCCATGACCGTGCATCGGTAGAACAAGCAATTGCTCGTTCACAGACGGCACAGAAGGCATGGAAAGCACAAACAGCATTACAACGCGCTGATGTGCTGTGGGCCTGGTTTGATTTGATGCAGGAAAATAAAGAGTCATTGGCTCAGATTTTGACTGCTGAACAAGGTAAACCTTTAGCTGAAGCGCGCGGTGAGATTGCTTATGCCGCCTCCTTTATCCGCTGGTTTGCTGAACAGGCGCGCCGTATTGACGGTGAAGTGCTGACACCAACGTTGCCGAATCAGCGCTTGTTGGTCATCAAACAGGCAATTGGGGTCACCGCTGCAATTACGCCGTGGAATTTCCCTGCAGCCATGATTACCCGTAAGGCTGCGCCTGCAATTGCTGCCGGCTGTTCTATGCTGGTTAAACCGGCTGAGCAAACGCCATTAACAGCCTATGCTCTGGAAGTGCTAGCTTTACAGGCAGGTTTACCACAAGATGTATTGCTGCACATTAGTGGCGATGCCATTGAAGTGGGCAAAACCTTGTGCGAAAGCGACACAGTGAAAAAGCTGAGCTTTACCGGTTCGACTCAAGTCGGCCGCATTTTGATGCAGCAATGTGCGCCAACCATCAAAAAACTGTCACTTGAGCTGGGTGGCAATGCGCCAGTACTGGTTTTTGATGATGCCAATCTGGAGCAGGCGGTTCAGGGCATTATGGTCAGCAAGTTCCGTAATAGCGGTCAAACCTGTGTCTGTGCCAACCGTATTTATGTGCAAGATGGCATTTATGATGCGCTGGCTGAGAAATTGACTGCCGCTGTAGCCAATTTAAAAGTGGGTGATGGCCGTCAAGACGGTTCCACTCAAGGCCCGTTAATTGATGAAGATGCAATTACCAAGGTGCAGTCGCATATTACAGATGCAGCGAGCAAAGGTGCACAGATTAAAATTGGTGGCCAGCGTTCAAGTCTAGGCGGCACTTTCTTTGAGCCTACCGTGCTGACTGAAGTAACCCAGGACATGAAAGTGGCTAAAGAAGAAACTTTTGGTCCATTGGCTCCATTATTCCGCTTCCACACGGAAGAAGAAGCGGTGGCGATGGCAAATGATACCGAGTTTGGCTTGGCTACTTATGTATTCACACAGAGTACAGCGCGTCAATGGCGTGTCGGTGAAGCATTGGAATATGGCATGGTCGGAATTAATACCGGTGCCATTTCTAATGAAGTTGCGCCATTTGGTGGTGTGAAGCAATCTGGTTTAGGACGTGAAGGTTCTAAATTCGGTATTGATGAATATCTCGAAATGAAATATCTGTGTGTAGATTTATCTTCATAATAAATGCTACATCAACCAGTTAAAAATCAGCCCTGCCCATTCAGGGCTGATTTTTATACAATAAAAACTGTTTAAACTTAACTCACACAGCAGTTAAAAAATATTTTTAAGCAACATGATTTGTCTATATCAATAACTGGAATTGATTTTCTGCCAAATATCTTTATTGGCTAAAATTATTCTGATCCTAGCCATGAAAGAAGAGTTTCCATTTCTTTTCTTGTAAAGGGGTCCGGTATTTCAACTTGAACCTTACGGTTTTTGATTTTATTCATTGGATTTCTAGAAATAATATTATTCTTTACGGCCACTTCAAATACATCTCTTAAGGGAGTTGCACAGTTGTTAAAAATTTTAGCTGTTTGAAAATGCGTTTTTTTCTGGTCACTATAGTTTTTCTTCTGTTTTAGACCTTTAGATTAGAATTTTTGTAGCATCTATAATCCCAACATTCCAATCAATACCTTCGCCTTCAGGCAACTTTTTCGGCAAATTGAAAAGTCTGGGCGGCCTGGCTGCACTATGGGAACCAGTGCCGGTGATTCTTCCAGATTAAGCAGAGTATAAATATGTTTACTCAACGTATCCTTAGCTTACCAAGTGACATCCTATACCAGCCGTTACAAGCAACAGCTTGTGATAAGCAACACCGTCACCATTTTGAAATTCAACCGTATGCGCTTCAGCGTTGATTTTATTTACGCTATTGCCACGGATGGTTTCGATGTTGCTCATGTCATTAAGCTTTTAACTCAGCAGATACGATGCCGAAGCCCGCAATCCACTCACTGATTTCTTCATAGCAATGTGTCGTCATGTCGTATTCGCCCAGTTCGCTCAAGGCAGCAAATGCAGCCATCCAGGCACGAACTTCCTGACCACCACGGCCACCGTCACGGCGGATTTCAGCTTCAGTCATGGCTTCCAGTGCAGCGAAATCTGCATTTTTGAATTTTTCAAGTAATGCCAGATCCCACTCAGGGTTTAGAGGCACAGAAATGCTCTTGTCGCCTGCAGCCAGACGCTGACCGACAGAAATCACATTCGCCTGACGGGCATTACGTGCTTCAGGTGTCGGGTTACGGCCCGCAATCAGGAACTCTTCCACTTCTGGTGGCACAGAACCCGTTTGCGGAGTCGGTGGATCGTGTGAAAGGCCACCCGTACCCAGTACAAGTACACGTTCATTTTCAAGGTTTAAAGATTTGATAAACTGACCTACAGCACGGCCTAAAGCGATGGTACGCTTGGTGGTGGGCATGGGTGCTGCAGCGCCATTAATAAAAACCGGAATTGTTGGATAACGGTCAAGCTGACCTTCACAGAGGAAATGTAAAGGCTGGGTTACCCCATGGTCGGCTTGCATGCGATAAGAATATGCAACATCCACACCTTCATCCAGTACATTGCGAACCAAAGCCAGTGCCTTGTCTTGAGGTACATTCAGGTGGTCATTATCTTTACCATAGTCCCAGTCACCTGCAGCCTTGGCACGAACACCGACACAGAAGCTTGGCATCAGGTCATAGAAAAAACCATTAAAATGGTCAGGACCAAAAGTAATGATCAGGGTAGGGTCATAAGCTTTTACTTCAACTGCCAGTTTGGCAAAGGCATCACGAACAACCTGTTCTTTGCGTTTTTCCTGAGGTGAAGCAAATTCCATTAAAGGGCTATGAGATGCACAAATAAGTTTAATAGCCATAAGAGACTCCTTAAAAGGAAGGCAGCCTAAGAACAGGCTGCCGATAAGTCCGTTTTGATCAGACTAGATTTTTATTCATCAAAGCATCTAGCATACAGCTGACGTAAACTACGGATATCTAGACTGTAACTTGACAAACAAAAATCTTATTCATCAGAAGAACACACTCAGGTTATGTGAGGTATAAGTCACTTGGTCTAGGGTGATTTTGCGGTCAAAAATTTGCCAGCCTAAACCACCTTCAACTTTACGGATCTTGTCGTGACGTTTACCACAGTAAATCGTAATATCTTTCTCTTTTTGAGAACGGTATAACAGGTAAGTCACGTACACGTCGTATTCGCCTGCAACTTCAGTTGGCTCGACAATCACGTTGCTCACCATGTGAGTGGTACGTGATGGAGGCTCTTCCGCCCAAGCCATACCTGTTTCCAGACGTGCTACACGGCGTTCCAACAGATGTTTGTTGTCGTTGAACACCCAAGTTGTTGGTGGCTCAACTGAACGACGACGGTCACGGGTTTGCGCGTTTGGCGTCGTACGCAGGACGTAAGAAACGTCGTCTGCCATAACATCCAGCCATTCGCGGAATTTCCAGTCATCCAGCAATTTTGCTTCACGATAAAGGAACTGACTGATTTCGTAATGAAGTTCCACACTGATTTGACTCATTTCACAAGCTCCTTCTCATATGCTTCAGTTGCTTTCTCAACATCTTCCCATTCTTTATGAATCAGCAGGTCTGCCCAACGACGATAAAAACCACGTGCTGCTGTTTCAGAGAAAATATAGCTGGTGATACCAGGGACACCATCTTCACGTACTTTTTCGCTGCCTTTACCCATCTCAACGATCAGTTTGTTTTGACGAGCTTTATAACCACGTAATACTTTTTGAATTTCTACCCAGTTTTCAGAGTCATCTTGCTCAAGGAAACCAGCAGGACCGAAAGCACGGGTTGCAGAACGTTCAAATGCATCTTTCACGTCTTGTGGTGCATCAGCATCACAGATACAGAATGCCCAAACTTCAGTTTTGTTTGGACCACGTGGGTGCCATACACGAAGTGTTGCAGTACCGTTCAACCAAGACAGTGTCGGGAACATGGTGTTGTGACCTGCTAGACGCAGTGCACGGGTTTCACCTAAACGTTCTTTTACTTCTTCATAAGTTTCACGGAAATAGTTTGCTACTTCACCATCTACCCAAACGTTTGCATCTGGTTTTTCGGTGAAGAAGAAGCCTGAACCATGGCCACGTGAACCGAATTGGATCGCGTCTTTCGCTGTTTCCCACACTGGACGGGCCGTTTGTGCTGCACCAAGGTGTTTAGACGCATCATCGTCCGGTTTTGCACCAAGCACCTGTACTGCAGATGCATGAGAGAACAATGCGTGGTATTGGTCAGATGCGAACTGTTCAGCAGCAAATTTCCAGTTACACTCGATTTCCCACTTGTGTACACCACCAACAATCACTGTACCACCAGGGCGACGATCTAGAACACCATCTAAATACCAAGCCATATCGCCCATGTATTCTTCTAGGTCAGGCGTTGTTTCATCCCAGCAGCCAAATACCAGGCCTTTGTAGGATTTAACACGGGTTACTTCAAGTAATCCCCATTCTTTTTTGCAAGCCCCTTGTGGGTAAGCACGCTCTTCAAGCGGAATGTCTTTTAAAGAACCGTCAATACCGTATGACCAGCCGTGGTATGGGCAAGTGAACGCACGGGTATTACCACAGTCTGCGAAGCTTACGCGCATAGCACGGTGACGACATTGGTTTAAGAATGCTTTAACTGAACCGTCTTTTTGGCGTGCCACAATAATCGGATCTTCACCCATGTAGGTGTTAAAAAAGTCACCTGCTTTAGGAATCTGGCTTTCATGGCAAAGGAATAACCATGTACGACCAAACACGCGTTCAAGTTCTAATTCGTATAAATCTGGATCTGTATAAATAGATGGAGTAATACGTCCATTTTGTGCATCGACTAAAGCGTCGATTTCGCGCACATCAATTTTTCCACTCATGAAAAGCTCCTGCGACCAATCTTGGCACAAAGTAATAGACTTAACTTTTCAACGATGATGAAATTTTCGGGTGTATTTTAGGAAATATTTTATTTATTTTAATTAATATATTTAATGGATTATTATTGTGGTAATAATTCCTATTAAATTGCTCGTGATTATAATCTGTTTTTTAATTTAATGAACGTATTTTTTTTAGTAATTCCTACTAAATTGATAGTATTTAAAGTGTGTTTTTTTAATTTAATTAATATTATTTAACTAGAATATTGTTTTTCAATTTTTTATTGTTTATTTACAAACATTTAATTTAATATTATCTATTTTTATTGATATGTTTTTTCATTGTTTTTTAGGAATAATTCCTACTAAATTACTCATATTTTGGATGTGTTGTTTTATTTTAATTTTTGTATTTACAATTATAATTAAAGTAGTAATTCCTACTAAAATACTTATATTTAAGGTGGGCATATTTTTTTAGGTGTTAGGTGTAAGATTTTTTATTACTCGGCGAGTCGGTTATATAAAACTATGGTGCCTCCATTACTTTATGAGCGTTGCTGAAGAGGTGAACTTCTCTTAGTCAATAAATCAAAGATGAGGAATAAGGCATTGATGTGAAAAGCCATAATGTATCAAACCTAAAGAGGAGTTTGCTGAGGAAAATGTATTTTCCTTAAATGGGTACTTGACCCTGCACAACGCGGTTTTTGACTTTACTAAAAGCTTAGGGCATTCGGCACAATATTGTACAAAAGGTCAAGAATATCCTGTCTAACCTTTATTATCTCGATCGGGGTGAGCTGAGAATGTACTATTTTGCTGGGCTATATTGTGTCTTTGAGTATGGATGAACGTGTGCTTCAGTCATGGATATAAAGCTAATTTATCCTTTAGGTGAATATGAAGGAACTCCGGAGGAGTACAGAGGCTCGTTTTTTATTTCTTTTGATAAATCGTTTATTTTTAAATCATCAACCATCGTTCAAATTCAGCAACTTTAGCTATTTTTCTAACCATGGCAGCATCAAAAAAAACTATCAAAAAGCCCACATTAATCAATTCCTGACGAATATCCTCTATCTTTTGCTACTTAAGTCTAATACGGTTTTCATGAATAAAAATAGGGATTTAGACGCCAAAAATATTGTGAAAATTATGTTTAACTCTAAATCAGCATTTAATGAAAGTAGTAATCATTTAATTATCGGTAATCCCCCTAAAAATGATCGTCTCTCAGACTCCCATGAATTATCGTTAATTATCAAAATGAAAATATTTTAGTGATAGAGGAATACCACAAACCTATCTCATAATTTTTTATCATCATTCATTAAATCCTATGAAAAATTAGTAGTTTTGCTCACTAAAAAATACGTTTAGATTAATAAAAATACAATTATGAAATAGGCCTATTCCATTTTTTGCTTAAATATAGAAAAGTGTTGAATAGCATATTTAGACCGATATTGGACATATTGGACAGTGATGACGAATCACATCAACTCTAGTCTCTATAAAGAGGTGAAATGATGAATATTGCAAAGAATAGCATATGCCTTTGGTACGATAATGACGCTGAAGGCGCTGCAAGATTTTATGCTGAGACCTTTCCTGATTCATCGATCGGTGCAGTACATTGTGCACCTGGAAATTATCCATCAGGGAAAGCAGGGGATATTTTAACTGTGGAGTTTACCGTGCTAGGCGTTGCCTGCATCGGACTGAATGGCGGATCAGCATTTAAACACAACGAAGCGTTCTCATTTCAGGTGGCGACCGAGGATCAGGATGAAACGGATCGCTACTGGAATGCGATTGTCGGAAATGGTGGTCAGGAAAGCGAATGTGGTTGGTGTAAAGATAAATGGGGAATCTCTTGGCAGATTACCCCAATCGTCCTAACGAAAGCTTATACCAGTCCTGACCGTGCGGCTGCCAAACGTGCATTTGATGCCATGATGACCATGAAAAAAATTGACATTTCTGTAATAGAAGCCGCATTTCGTGCTTGAGATGTGGGCAGGAGCTGGCAATTCCTTCAAGTTGTGGCTGCTTGCTTAGATGGGGCAACTCAAAACATGTTGAAAAGAACCATATTTAAAAAACCAAATCAAATATTAAAAAACTTTTATTAGAAAACTCTTGTTCGAGAATTTTTATCAGTTGCCTGATTAGAAGCTGCAAAATTAAAGCCTTCTATAATTTTTAGCACAGGTTAAAGCAGCTGAAGCTGCGTTTTTAATGAAAAATTTAAGCTGTCACTACATCTGAAGTGATGATCACTTATCATGTTCTTTCCCTATTCAAAAAGAGAATAGACAATATTTTTCCACAATATTGGGGACAGTCCAAATAAGATCGTTTTATGTTCAGGATACCGTGAGTGGCATGGTTTCTATATTGGTAAATTATTGTGTCCTAGTGATTTCATTTGTTATGAAATCTGTGCATTGCGGTACATCATATTGATGGAATAATTAAATGTGGTTAAAAATAATCCATAAAACAATAATGATGCTTTTCTCCATTTTAGCTATTTTTGTTATAAGGCGAATATTGGATCTTATAACTTGAGTGAGGGGTCCAAACATAACCTCCTATTTGGAGAAAAAGACCATGAACATCGCTAAAATATTAATGATGAGCGGATGGATAGTTCTATCCACACTGGCCATACTTGCAGCGGAGACCACAGGTGGCAAACCGGGCAGTACCTCCGCAGCTGACCAGAAGGCTATCGCCAGCGCCATGAGCGCAGCACCGAAAAAAGTCAGTGCAGCAGCCACCATTGTGGTTATAGGCAAAGATGGCAAGATGCGCACTTTGCGCAAAGGCAATAATGGTTTTACCTGTATGCCTGATAATCCGACTACCCCCGGTCCAGATCCAATGTGCATGGACAAGGATGCGCTGAAATGGGCAGAAGCCTGGATGGGACACAAACCGCCAAATGTAGGTAAAATCGGCTTTATGTATATGTTGGCGGGTGGAACCGATGCCAGTAATACCGACCCATATGCCCAAAAACCCACCAAAGGTAACCATTGGATCAAGACCGGCCCACACGTCATGATTGTCGGTGCCGAATCTGGTTTTTATAACATGTATCCCCAAAATGCCCAGCCAGATACTGCCGTACCTTATGTCATGTGGCCCGGAACGCCTTATCAGCACTTGATGATTCCGGTTAAATAAAGGTCATCGTGCGCTGTCGTGGTCATGATTCTTTAAACGCAGATTATCTTTGGAGATAAACACTTTATCTTGTATTGCAGCGGTTTGCTGAGTATGCCGCTGCAATTTAAATCCCGTTCAGGACTGCAACATGCCGCTGCGATTAGATGTGATGAACTTAACACCTATACCTGTAGTCAATTGGAAGAGCTAAAGAATATAGCCACCAAGACCTGTACAAATTAAAAAATGATGCGACTTGGATTTGCTTGTTTTTAAAGTTATTTTACCGCTAAGGACTATCCAGTGTCGCCATTTCTATGAATGATTTTGCATCATTCTTTTGTAATTTGATCTTTATTAATATCCTGATCGGTATTCAGCCATTCAATTTTTTTCACCCGATCGTTCACGATGGTAATGGTGTAAAGCATATTTTCAACTGTATAGGTATAGTCCATGGCTAGATAATGGTTTTTTCCTTCTTTGATTTCATGTGTGCTCATGGAGTTGGGGGATAAAGACATACGGTTTTGCATGTCGGAATAAGAATCTCCCAAACTGATGGACTGACCAGAAGGCGTGTGGATGGATGATGTCTCATTCGCTGCGTGATTAAATGACACTACTGACAAAAAAATCACTGGAATTATATATTTAAGTAACATGTTATCCCCAAAATAAAATGACAATCAAAACAATTTATCAATATAAAGAACAAAATAGCAGCATGTCTGTAGCAGAATTATTAACAGAAATAAGGCTGGATGCTGGATAAATTAATCTGACCTGAAGCTGTTTTACCGCCCTATATGCTTACTAGGTAAACGACTTAAACAAGGGTTTTGAAGACATAAATAAAAATACAATATGAAATAGTCCAAGCTATCGATTTATTTGGATTTATTCATACATTCATCAAGCTATAGAGAACTATGCTTAACCTTCGAGGCATTTAAAGCTAAACTATACTATTCAGCTGTATGTCCGTACTTGGAGTAAACTTATGTCGTGGCTTTCTTCGCTTAAATCTGTGTTTTCACCCGCGCAAGAGGTGAAGGAGGAAGAAATCCAGAATGTGTTACAGGGCTATATCTTGCCCAATTCCAAGCATGCCCTGAAAGACCGGATTACTCAGGTCAATGTAGAAGGTCAGGTATTACAAATCACTCTTCATACTTATCCTGAAGAAGCTGATCATTTACAACAAATTCATGATGATTTGGCCGATGCACTGGAAAAATGCGGCATCCGGGAACTGAATATGCATGTTATTCAACAAAAGCATAAACAGGATGAAAGCTGTTCTAATCCTGAGCATGGCAAACAGGGGCATAGCTGTGCAAGTGATGCACAGGCTTCAACGGCAGCTTCAGCGCAAAAACTTCCCCCTGTGGTAGATGCTGCCGGACAAACTGCTCCAGCTGAAAGCAAAGCTGCAGAAGATCCGAATAACCCACCAATCCAGAAACCGGCACCGCAGCAAAGAGATGTGCCCAAGCATCCACGCATTCAAAATGTGATCCTGGTTTCATCAGGTAAAGGGGGAGTGGGCAAATCGACCACCACCGTCAATCTTGCATTGGCTTTACAGAAACTTGGCTTAAAAGTCGGTGTTCTGGATGCAGATATCTATGGGCCGAGTATTCCAACCATGCTGGGCAATGCCGGACGTACGCCCATGATTGAAGCAGAAAACTTTGTTCCGCTGGATGCCTACGGTATGGCAGTACTCTCGATTGGACATCTAACCGGAGATAACAATACCCCGGTTGCCTGGCGTGGTCCCAAAGCGACTGGCGCTTTAATGCAATTATTTAATCAGACTTTGTGGCCAGACCTGGATGTATTGATGATTGATATGCCACCAGGGACAGGGGATATTCAATTAACTTTGGCGCAGCGTATTCCGGTGACCGGGGCAGTGATTGTCACCACCCCGCAAAATGTTGCCTTACTGGATGCAACCAAAGGCATTGAACTGTTTAATAAGGTCCAGATTCCGGTAATTGGTGTAGTGGAAAATATGTCGACCCATATCTGCTCTAATTGTGGTTATGAGGAACAGATTTTTGGTACAGGTGGAGGTGACAAATTGGCTGAACAATACCATATTCCTTTACTCGGGCGTTTACCGCTCAATGTGCAAATCCGTGAAAATGCCGATGCTGGTAAACCTTCTGTACTCGTGGGGGATGATGCAGCTGAAAGTTATATGGCGATTGCGCAAAAAATTGCCGATCAATTGCCGAAAGTAGAAAAACCACACAATAGAATTTTTTAAATTTACTGTCTGATTAAAGCAATATTTTCGAAAAGCCCAATGTTGTTTGGGCTTTAATTCCTTTAATTTTCTCTTGATGGGAGGAAATAAATCGGGGGATCAACAATTAGACAGAAGTTTATTTTATTGTTAGGTGGTGTTTCAAAAAGTATGCTGACATTAAATGAAGCCATTATTGATGTAAAAAAAGGTTAAGTCGAAAGCTTTAAAATGGTTTTCAATCTTTTTTGAAAAATTACAACTCCTTCTAAAACCGCGCCTAATTCGATGCCTTATTTTGCAATTATTACCTTCAATACCTACAGTAAAAAATTTACCAATACTTTGCTTGCAGTTTTTAAAAGCAGTTATGAAACTGTCCCAATGATCACTTGCAATTCGGGTGTAGTGAATACCTAATTGTTTAAGCTTTGTCTTCAATCGTTGAACTGTAGCTAAGTCTCTTTTACCCCAAACATAAGCAACAATCTCACCTGTTTCTCGATGGTAGGCGTAAATAAGCCATTGTTTATTATTTTTATTTCCCACAAAAGTCCAAAACTCATCAACTTCAAGAGACTCATAATGACTTTGTTTAGGCTGAATTTGGTAGGTCGATTCGGTTAAAGTACGTAAAACTTTACCGATACTGATTCGCTCAACTTCAGCGATATCTCGTATACCACTACCTCTGACCATCAACTGTAATATTTTTCGAGTAATGCCTGAATTACATCCTAGATAGCTCAGAGCATGGTCACCAATAAACTGACGTTTACAGTCTTTGCACTGATAGTTTTGTTTCCCATCTACTTTGATGCCATTTTTCTTTATACTGTCACTGAGGCAGGTTGGACATTTGATTTCTAGAGTTATTCGCATTTCTCTATTTTATCAAAATTCAACCTGCTTTGTTTCAGCATACTTTTTGAAACACCACCTATTGTTAAAGCGAATATGAATAGGCTAAATAGTGAAATATAGTTAAAAGATGCAATGATTATTGAAAATATCGGCGCCGTTTATGGTGCTGAATAATATTCCATCGCCACAATAATCGGGTAATCACGAAGAATATAATTGCAAAGATGAAAGCCTCTAGTACCAACCCGAATAATAAAATTTTCGCCAGACTCAAGTCGATGTGTCCATGCCCAAAGTGGGTGATAGCGTGGCTGATCTGATGCAACACCCCCAGCATCATATCCTGATCAATCATATTGACCTGGAAAATTTTGCTGCCTAACCAGAACCCCAGATACAGAATTGGAACCAGGGTAAAAGGATTGGTCAGCCAGGCAAGACATAAGCTCACAGGTAAATTGACTTCAAATAGCAATACCGTCAATACAATCAAAATACTGTGAAATGGTAAAGGTAGCATGCCCCAAAACGTGCCAATAAAAACAGCTTTTGAAATGGACTTTCTGTTCACATACCAAAGTAAAGGATTTAAGGTACGCTCACCAAAAATTTTCATTACTTTCATCCCTGCAACTTTTTGCGGTGAGGGAAGCCAGGACTGAAAGAACTGTTTTGCCATAAAAATAGGCCGCTTAAATGATGATGTATTGTGCCTGAATCGATCCCTCAGAGACAGATCAAGCCAGATAAATATAAATGATCAACCTTAAAATAGTATTTGTTGAAATTTTTTTTAACAAATGACTCAGGAGTTAAACTACAAAAATAACTTTAATTTATTGAAATTTAATAAATTAATAAAACAGATTGGGCAATTTTAAAAGATGTGAAATTTCTGATTTGCCAAGTACAATAAACTGATTTACTCTTCGTGCACTCTATAGAGAGATCGCATATGATTTCATGGTTATTCATTGGTTTAGTCATTAGCATTTTATTGACGCCTGGTCCAACAAATACCTTGCTTGCATCTTCCGGCATTCAGGTCGGTGTACGTAAATCATTACGATTGATTCCTGCTGAAGCGATTGGTTATTTAATTGCAATTACGCTTTGGGGCATGATCATTGGTAGCGTTTCAGCTAAATTTCCCATGCTTCCGACCTTGTTAAAGCTACTGAGTGCATTCTATATTATTTTCCTCGCCATTAAACTTTGGAAAACTGCCGATATTGAAGCAAGTTTTAATCTGCCGACCATCCGTGCCCGCGAATTGTTCTGTGCAACTTTACTCAATCCTAAAGCCTTACTATTTGCTTCGGCTGTTTTTCCAAGTACGGCATGGCTCAGTGTGAATAATTATGCTGCGCATATTGCAATGTTTCTGGTTCTCATTGTCCCGATTGCCTTGTTCTGGACATTTATTGGATCAATTCTGGCTTCTAATAAAGTACGCTGGTTAAATCAATCCAATTTGCAAAAGACTGCTTCTATCATCTTAATCAGTTTTTCAATTCCATTAAGTTATTCTGCTATTTTGAGTCTTTAAACTTTTAAGTCTTGAAATTACGGCGATGAAAATATACATTTTGTAAAAAAACACCTCATCGCCTGATCATTATTTTCATTGTAGCCAATTTCAGTTAAAGTACAGCGCAATAATCGAATTAACTATTTTTGGATTGAAATAATGGCAATTAAGTCTGATCGTTGGATTCGCGAAATGAGCGAAAAACACGGCATGATTGAACCGTATGCGGAAAACCAGGTACGTTATGATGAAACTGGTGAAAAACTCATTTCTTATGGTGTTTCAAGCTATGGTTATGATGTTCGTTGTGCACGCGAATTTAAAGTATTTACCAATGTTCATTCAGCAATTGTCGATCCAAAAAACTTTGATGATAAAAGCTTTATCGACATTGAATCCGATGTCTGTATTATTCCGCCCAATTCATTTGCTTTGGCTCGTACTGTAGAGTATTTCCGTATTCCGCGTAATGTTTTGACTGTATGTCTTGGTAAATCGACTTATGCACGCTGCGGTATTATTGTGAATGTCACTCCACTTGAACCAGAGTGGGAAGGACATGTGACACTGGAATTTTCAAATACCACCAACTTGCCAGCACGTATTTATGCAGGTGAAGGCGTTGCGCAAATGTTGTTCTTTGAATCTGATGAAGTATGTGAAACTTCATATAAAGACCGGGGTGGTAAGTATCAAGGACAAACTGGTGTGACTTTGCCAAAAGCATAAATATTACAAATAATTGAATAAGCGGATCATTTTGGTCCGCTTATTTTTTGCTTGCTTCATTCATCGGAAACTGTGTTCATTCGCCCAGTTTTTTTTGCAATTGCAATAATATTCAGCATAATAAAAAGTTGAACAGACTTGGTCAGAACATTGTCGTCATGACAAATAAATAAAAATTCGACATACCAAGCATAGGACGAATTAAAAAATAATGATGCGGAGCATCTGATAAAAAGGAAGGTCGTGATGACTCAGAGTTGGAATAATACAAGATTTAAAAAATCTTGTTTGGCGAGCATGCTCGCAGCTTTACTTAGCCCATCAGTTTATGCGCTTGAATCTTTGTCAGATGATCATCTTTCTGAAACTACAGGTGAAGGCGTTGCTTTAGCCCTTGAAAATTTTAAGATGGTCTTTCAAGGTCCAAACGAAATCTCACAAGCTTCAAGTTATGGCAAAGGAATTGTCGATCCGGGACAGTATGACACGGGCTTTATCCGAATTATTCCGACCGGTGAAAATTATGAGCTGCTTGGTCAGCGTGCTTATACTAAAATTTATAATAAAGCTTATACGGATGCTTACTTAAGCGGGAAGGCTGCTAATTATAACGGTGTTTACGAAAATACTTATCAATCTGCTTATAATACTTATAGAACAAATAATTATACGACTGTTAACACAACTGTAAAGAATAACTATACAGCAGAATATCGGGGGAATGTGGTACAAAGTTATGTCGACTCTCCTTTGATGAAGCAATATTATCAACAACGTTATGATGATTATTATGATGGGAATTTGTGGCCATTAAGTGTAAAAGATGATGGTACAACTGAACCGGGGTCTGCCGAATCGACATTATGGTTAAAAGACAAATCCCAACAATATGCTACAAAAAATACATTAGAAATGATTGAATTGCTTTATGGCAATCGTTCAACTGAAAGTATACCTACAACTACCTATTCACAAAGTGTAACCAGGCAAAATACGATCGACACCACTGTTGCGAATCAACTGGAAGCTAAAACCCAAGCAGTACTTAATCAACAAGCCGCTGAATATGCGAAAAGCGTAGCCACTACAGCAAGTAATACTGCACTTGCTGAGGTTGAAGCTGAAGCCATTCGATTGGCAAAATTAGCAGCAGCTCAAGCTACAGTGGGAAGTCTAAGAACCAAAGCAGACGTTTTTATTTATGGCCTGGCCCTCTCTAAAAGTGATGGGTCCTTGAGTACCCGGTACAGTAATCAAGGTTTTAATTGGGGAACAGCAGCAAATCCATGGCTGATTCGTGCAGGTAATGTGGATACGATTCAGTTTGCAAAAGGCAATAAGGCCAATGTCGGTTATATTGCATTGGAGGCACCTTTAAAGCTAAAAGGAACAGATACCAGTGATACTTTTAAATTAGGCTTCTGGAGCGATATTTTTTCACGCCAATTAAATTCAAGTAATATGGTGGATCCGTTAACTGGAGCACCCACTTCTGGACTAGATAAAGATTATCGTTTGAGAACCCAGTTTATTGCCAATGGCTTGAATTTAAATGGGTCACAAGTTCGATTATTCCAAACATTACCAGCAACGAGCAATGCCAATTACAATCAAACTTTAGGCATGGCTGCAATTTTACGTCTAAATACTCATGATGATCCATCCACGCTAAAAGCAACGGATGCTGACCTGGATGCTCGTGGAATTAGAATGAGTACTGCTGCAAAAAAAGGCCCGGACAGCACTCCTGATCTATATGATGGTACCGCCGTCACTCCAGCGATTGACCGCTCATTAGCTCCTATATTTAATGATGTGGAAGGGATGTATTTATATAGTCCCAATATTAACTTGGTATTGGGGAATATGTATCAGCCTTTTATTTTAGGTTCTGAAGGTAACAATATTATTTTAGAAATTACCCGTATTCCAAATGTGCCAGAAATATATTCACAAATTTATACCTATTACAGTGATACAGACTCAACAACTGTATTGAAAGATAAAAATAATCAGAATATTGCGATGATCGATAAAGATGGAGTGACCTACACGAAACTTTCTGATTATTTAAAAGGTTCAACCTGTAATGTTTATAGTTGTGGTACTGAAATTACCACGACGGCAAATAATATTACTACGACTTATCAAGGTCGAAATGCAACCCATAGTAGTATCAGTATTGGTACGGTAGAACGGTCAGCTACAGGTAATTTGTTAAACGCCAACAAAACTGCAGATGCAACCGGTGTTGTCTTTAAAAATATTAATGGCCAGGCGACAAATTTAGGCTCAGTTGCAATTGATGGTGTACTCATTCAGCACCTAAAAATAAAAACAACAGGTTTATAGGAGAATAGGCTATGTATCCAAGTATTAAAACTTCTATCCTGAACCTGGTTTGTTCAATTTCTATGTTGGCTTTTACCCCTATTGCAAATGCACAGTTAGTAGGTATGGCTAATGATGAGATGACTGATATATCTGGACAAGGTGGTGCAGATTTAAGTTGGACTCTATCGTTAAATCATCGCTATGCTAAAGATTTATCTCTAAAAAATATTTCAGTTTTTGATGCAACAGGTAAGGCAACAGAGGCATTTTATACTTATAGTTGTACTGATAATGTATTTTGCCGTTTAGCGATCGCACCGAATAATCATAAAGATGCTGCGGGTAATAAAAAATGGTTGGTTTTTAAAGGCATTCAAGGCACCTTACAAATTGATCAGTTTTCATTAGATGGTGCGACCATTATTAACCGTGATGGTAATCCTCAGACTGCATTACAAATTTCTTTTTTTGATGATAAGCCACTGAAAATTAGGAATTTAGGTTTTAATACTTTGGCGGTCGAAACAGGTGATGCAGGTGTTGAAGGGTATGCCAATAATATGATTTATAGCACCTATACAGAAAAAAAATCTGATGGAACAACAGTTGCAGGCTTAGATGTGCCGACGTTTGATAAAAATACAGAAAAAGGCTTTATGGGCTTAAATATGCATGGCAATTTGCATATGTCAGGCAATTTAAAAATATTCAGTTTTAACTGTACAGGTGCAGGAACTGCGCGCTGTTAATTGAATAAAGCCAGATAGGGATATAAGAATGAAAAAAATAACAAAGTTAAAAATACTTACGGCAAGCATTTTGATTGCACAACAAAGCCATGCATTTGAGCAACTTTCCGATGATTATCTTGGCTCAGTAACCGGGCAAGATGGTATCAGCATTACACATGAGATCTCCAAGGCAACTATAAATGCTGTCAATTGGGTTGATTCTTCTTCAAAAAGCAATGCCAACGATTCATTACTACGTCCTGATACCATGAAGATGGGGCTGAAAGATGTGACCCTGTCAGGTGTCAATAATCAATCGATTATTTCTACGCTTGACTTTGATGTGGGGGCAACTGATTGAGGGGCGGGGATTCGCATAGAAGCCAATATTTCTCCATTTGAATTAGCTGTTAACAACCTCATGTTACTGTGTACTGATGCAACTAAATGTCAGACTCCTGAACAAAGTTTGGGTTCTCTCGATATCAAAACCAGTTCACCACTTCGTTTACTTCTTCAAACGCAAGCAGGATTATTTAATCGAGATGAAACGGCACACCTTAATTTTCAATTGCAAAATGCCAGTATCAGTCATGGTTTAAACGGGCAAAAGCTCACTTTGAAAGATTTTAACTTCAATTTTTCTGGTGATGGCTATATGTATCTGAACTCTTATCAAGAAAGAACATCAAGCAGTTACATGGATGAAGGGATTGTTCTGACTACAAAGAGTCGTAATGGTGTGACGGATCATGTTGTAATGTTGGGACGAGTAGATGACAGCGATCCTGTCGCCAGTGCAAATTCACTGCCTGGTCGTGATACCGTACATTCATCAAGAACCAAGGCAACCAATCCAGGGGTAAATATTGACCTGCGTCATGGCAGTGATCCGAATCAGCAACGAAATTTAATTCGTATGGGGGCATCGGGCGCGGTAACCAATGCCACAATTTTCTTAAATGCCAATCAAAGTGGGATTACAGATTTTGGCCGTACTTCAACAGCGACATTAACAGGTTATGATGCGGTAGGGCTAGGCGGGCTGCATTTTGGTATTTCTGCCGATTTTACCCGTGAAGGGAATGCACTTTTAGGTACGAATCAGCCCCCAACAACCCTTGAGATTGGTCATACAGGTAATGGAAGTTATGCCATTGAATTTTCCAATTTATCACCTTTAACTGTTCGTAATTCGAGTTCTAAAACAGATTTAAATACCAAAAATGCCTATATTGATTTTGGTGACATTTATATTAATGCAATACAAGCAAAAAGTTTAGATTTTTTAATTAACGATAAAATTAAAAAGACTTTAGGGGTGAGCAATTTAGTTCAGACGCAGCAATTATCATCGCTTGAAAAAGGTAATGACTTTGCATTAATCGCTATACGTAGTATGGATTTTCAATCGATTGCACGTAAAGCACGGTTTATTGCGGATAACTCTTTAGCTGAAATTACCAATGATACCAGTAGCTGGGGAATTGGTATCCCTGTTTATAATCTGAATGCGAATATTGCGCTTGCAGGCACAGAATATACATCAAAAGTGGATGGTGGGACTAAAAAAGGAATTGCCTACAATGTAATGGCAACTACCGATGGTTATGGAATTGACACAAAAACGGGTGCAGCGAGTACTACATCATTAATTTTCTCTGTACACGACAAATTTCACAGAACTCTTATCCTATCAGGCTTTTTCTTTCTTAAAATTGCCAGAATTTCCTTAAACTCTTCTTTTTTCCCAAAACCAATTAAACGCTGAATCGCCATTTGAACATAGTCTAAACCATAGCGAAATAAACTCATTGAGAGTCGTCCATGCTTCTTTATTTTTATCGCTTTTTTTTGATCATGTTGCCATTCACCCGTTAAGTAGCACCAACAGAAGCTTATAGCTAAGACCGCAATCAATTTTTTCACTCGTCTAGGGTCTGTCAAGCGCGTATTTTCAAGATTGAATCCTCGTCCTTTGAGACAACTGAATAAGGTTTCAATTTCCCAGCGTAATGCATAATCCTGAATAGCATTGGCATTAAACTGAGGAGAAACGACGAGTAAAAGCTCTCCATTTTCTAACTGTAGTGCACTCATATATAGTTTCACCCGACCAACCAAAATCCGTCGTTTACGACATTCAATTTGACCAAGTTGAAGATGGCGAAATAAATCACTAATTTTATGATTCTTCCCTAAATGATTGGTGACAATGAAGTTTTTTTAACACGAATGCAGAAGTTGATGTCTTGTTCAATTAACCATGTAAACCACTGCTCACCGATAAACTCTCTGTCTGCGAACACATTCACAATACGGTCTTTACCAAAAATGGATATAAAGCGTTGAATCAAAGCAATCCGCTCTTTCGTATCTGAATTTCCACGTTTATTAAGCAATGTCCAAACGATAGGTATCGCTATTCCACGATAAACGATCGCAAGCATCAGGATATTAATATTTCGTTTTCCCCATTTCCAATTGGTTCTATCTAAAGTCAGTTGCACTTTGTCGAATGAAAACATATTGAAAATCAACTGAGAAATTTGACGATAATCAAAATACTGACCTGCAAAGAAGCGCTGCATACGTCGATAAAATGATTGTGGTAAGCACTTGATGGGCAAGGCTTTAGATGCAGAAGAAAGATTACATGTTTGCTTTAAAATGATCACAAGCATGATGAGCGCAAAGCACTTTAAATGTGACTTGTTCCATTTTAGAGATTTGTTTAAGATAAGATATAACTCATTGAGATGTGTCATAGTATTCGTCGTTAGAAAACAATTATTGTGACATTATTTCAATGAGTTATCTATTTTTGTCGTGTACAGAGATTAATTTTAATAGATGGAAAAAAAGGGCTGCACAATGAAGAAGTAAATTACTATGCCGGTTTACGTAATATTGATGCATTTGTCAAAGCCAAAGGCGTGATTGGTTACGAAGAGCAAGGAATCTACATTAGCGCCGATGATTTGCTTGTCGCTGCAAGTGCAGAAATGGCGATTGGTCAATTACCTGGTTCGCTCTATAACTGTACCAGTGGTTCTGTTAAATGTGGCAGTGTCGTTCCTGTTGATAATTTCGCCCGCAAAGATGATGTGCTGACTTCCATTGCCTTTAAACTGGATGGTAAAGGTGATTTGTTTATTATTCCCGGTATGAATGATAATGCAGAAAATAACTTCTTATCTTTCCGTGCTAACTTTGAATTTAATGCATTATCAGACACAGATAAATTGAACCCCAATATTTTGGGAAGCTACTTTAGTTTGATTAACGAAGATGTTGATGCGAATAACACGGTTGTGAAAACTTCAAGTATTAATTTGAATAAATTGCAAGGTGTCCTAGCGCTTGAATCACAAGTCAAGATGCAAAAAGATACTGTGGTATTTGATAATAAAGTGGATATTAATCCGGCCAAATCTTTGAATCAGGTATTCAGAACCGAATTATCGATGTCTACCATGCCGAATCAAATGCAGAAAATGGCAGATATTGCAATTACAGGGGGAAGTATTAGAAGTAATTTAGGTATTACTCCACGTTAACCTGTTTGAGAATAAATAAAAGAATAGGGATAGAATTTTATGAAAAAATTATTATTGGCAAGTTTGATTACTTCATCTATTGCAATACCAAGTTTAAGTCATGCAATGGTTGCTATGGATGATGATTCATTATCTGATGTAAGTGGTCAAGCATTATTGTCTATGGAATATAACGCGGGTTATAACGTTATTGATGCTAAAGGACAAAATGTAGACCAGACGAATCTGGGATTTTATAAATTGGGCCTAGAAGCTGAAATGGAAATCAACGCCAATATTAAAAAGCTGCAATTAGGTTGTGGTGGGGTGAATGGTATTGGCAAATGTGATATTGATATTGATAATATTTCTTTAAGTGGTTTGCAAGGCGCAAACTATACTTCTGATGATCGTGCCGCAAGCTCAGCCCTTATTACCAATCCATTTGTTGAGTTTGCTATTAAAAATCCAAAATCTGCTTCTACTCGTGAGGTTCTTGGCTTTCGTTTAAGTGCTGAAAAAATTGCTGGCTTAATGACAATAGGAACAGAAAACAGTAGTACGCCTAATGGTATTAACTCCTTTAGTGGTTATATGAAAACCAAGGCCTCTTCTGGGGTGGTAATTACAGACCCTCGAATTATGGATTATGCAGCAACGGGTCAATATATCGAAGGTGCTGTAACGGGAACATTGGTTGGTATTCCTTTAGAATTGCATTACAAGTCAAATGATTATTCATTTAACTTATCTTCAACAACTGCACCTTTTACCATTCCATCGACGATCGTATCTGGAACACGTATGACAGAGGCTGTCCTAAAAGGAACAGGAACAGTAAATCAAATAGATTTTTCTGGACCTTTAGCTGCACAGATTTCAGCATTAGGTTTAAATCTTACTTTGAATAAACAAATCGATGGTTATTTAACTGGTTTAAAGACTGATATTACAGTAAATCAAAATTTAGGTTTGATTCATTCTTTGTATCTAAATAATGCAAGTTCGTTATCACTACAGACCCAGCAAATATTGTGGCCGGGTGCATCGGTTGCTGCAAATCGAGGGTGGTGGTTAGCAATTGAAGATGAAGTGGATTTAGGGAGTATCAGTCCAACAACCAATGTAAAAATTACCGATGAAGTGCTTAAACAAACGATTGCAGGAATTAATCACGACTTAACCTCTAAGCCACGTGCATGTGGCGATTTACTGTTTGGATGTGTTGCAGGTACCGGATTATCTGTGGGTGAAATTAAAAATCCAACACTTATTGATTTTCCATTACAGAACTTAACTTTGCAAGGACAGAACTTTAAGTCTAACTGCTTTGGTGGGCTGAAATTCTGCTAATGAGGAAATAAAAAATCCCGCACTTAGCGGGATTTTTTATTTTAAGAACAACTACTTTGCAATTTTAGCGAGTAATTCTTCTTTTGAAATATTGACAGATTCAGCATCACGGCGACCTTTATATTCAAAAGTCCCTGCATCCAAACCTTTCTCCCCAATTACAATACGGTGTGGAATCCCGGTAATTTCAAGGTCAGAGAATTTCACCCCTGGACGCTCGTCACGGTCATCCAAAATCACATCATAACCCGCAGCTTGCAGTTCTGCATAAAGTGCTTCAGCAGCTTCCAAAGTACGTGGTGATTTATGTGCATTCATTGGAACAATCGCAACTTCAAACGGTGCAATTGCAGAAGGCCAGATAATCCCTTTGTCATCGAAGTTCTGTTCAATGGCAGAGGCTACCACACGCGTTACACCAATACCGTAGCAACCCATGGTTACAATCGTCGGTTTGCCGTCTTTACCAAGCACTTTGCAGCCTAAAGCTTCAGAGTATTTTTGGCCCAGCTGGAAGATGTGACCGACTTCAATACCACGCTTAATTTGCAGTGTCCCTTTACCATCTGGAGATGGGTCACCTTCAACCACATTACGTAAGTCATAAACCTCAGTAAATGTTGCATCACGTTCCCAGTTGACACCTGTTGCATGTTTTTCGGCTTCATTGGCACCGGCAACAAAATCAGAAAGTACAGATGCTGCACGGTCAACAATCACAGTAATGCCTTTTTCAACTAGACCTTGTGGCCCAATGAAGCCAGTGGTTAAACCAAGGGCTTGAATTTGAGCTTCAGTTGCGAATGTTAAAGGTGCGGCAATTAACGGATGCTTTTCAGCCTTAATTTCATTCAGTTCATGGTCACCACGAAGGAATAAAGCAACAACAGGTGCTTCTTTACCTTCTTCAGTTGCAACACCTTGTACGAGCAATGCTTTTACAGATTGTGCAGCATCAGTACCTAAGAAAGCAGATACATCGGCAATGGTTTTTTGAGCTGGTGTATCGACCAGTTTTAATTCCTGAGTTGCGGCCGCACGCTCACCGACAAGAATTGCTTCAGCCATTTCAACGTTGGCAGCATAATCAGATTCGGTAGAGAAGGCGATATCATCTTCGCCACTTGATGCCAAAACGTGGAATTCATGTGAACCTGAACCGCCAATTGAGCCAGTATCGGCCTGTACTGGACGGAAGTCTAAGCCCAAACGGCTAAAGATACGGCAGTACGTGTCATACATCACGTCATAGGTTTCTTGTAGTGAAGTTTGATCGATATGGAAAGAATAAGCATCTTTCATGATAAATTCACGTGAACGCATCACACCAAAACGTGGACGGACTTCATCACGGAATTTGGTTTGTACCTGATAGAAATTGATTGGCAGCTGTTTGTAGCTTTTCAATTCATTTCGTGCAAGATCGGTGATCACTTCTTCGTGTGTAGGACCAAGCACAAAATCGTTATTATGACGGTCTTTAAAACGTAATAACTCTGGACCATATTGCACAAAGCGGCCGGATTCTTCCCAAAGGCTTGAAGGCTGGGTTACTGGCATGAATACTTCCAGCGCTCCTGCACGGTTCATTTCTTCACGGACAATCGCTTCAACTTTATTTAGCACGCGTACGCCCATCGGCAACCAAGTGTATAAACCCGAAGCCAATTTACGAATCATCCCCGCACGTAACATGAGCTGATGTGAAATCACTTCAGCATCATTTGGGGTTTCTCTTAACGTAGCAAATAAAAAGCGACTCGCGCGCATGGAAACTGTCCTAATAATTAAGCGTTAAAGCATAAGATTATACGATAAAAAATGAGGTGAACATTTCAGAATGTCACCTCATGTCAAGTGGGTTTATTATGCCATGATTTTTCGGATTTGGCGCGTCATAAAATTCTTCAAGTCATCCAGGTAGGTGAAGATCACAGGAACCACAACCAGAGTCAATAGGGTGGAGGTGATTACGCCCCCAATCACGGCATGGGCCATGGGTGCACTTTGTTCGCCACCTTCACCCAGACCCAATGCAAGAGGAATCATCCCCATCACCATGGCACTGGTGGTCATTAAAATAGGGCGTAGACGGGTTTTACCCGCTTCTATAATGGCATCATAACGATCAACCCCACGATCCATGGCTTTTTTGATGAAGTCAATTAACAGGATGGCATTTTTGGTCACTAATCCCATCAGCATGATAATGCCAATAATGGAAAACAGGTTCATGGTGGAATTAAACAGGAATAAAGCCAGAAACACCCCAATCAGCGAGAGGGGAAGGGAAGCCATAATCGCAGCAGGATGAATGAAGCTGTTAAATTGTGAACCCAGTACAATATAGATGAACACAATGGAAAGGGTAATGGCGGTTAAGGCATAACCTGCCGATTCGGCCATGTCTTTATTTGCACCTTGCGTGGCAAAGCTATAACCGGGTGGTAAATCAAAGTTATCTTGAATTTTTTTAATGTCTTGACCGATATCCCCTGCAGGGCGGCCTGCTGTATTGGCTTCTATCAGGACTTCGCGGGCCAAATCACGGCGGGTAATTTGCGATGCCCCCAAACTTTCTTCGAAGTTTGCCACACTGGCTAGAGGCACTAAAATAGGCTGGCCAGAAGCATCGGTTTTTTGTGAATTCAGATAAAGATTTTCAATATCGCTCGGTAAGGTGCGTCTGTTTTCAGTCAGGCGAAGATTAACATCATAGATTTCGCCTTTTTCATCTTGCCAAGTGGTAACGTTGTCGCCTGCAATTAAGGGACGAATGACACTGGCGATTTGATTGACAGAAAGACCTAAATCACTGGCAAGGACACGATTGATATGAACCGCCAAGGTGGGCTTAGGTTCTTTAAGTGAACTTTCCAGATCGACGATACCTTCGACTTTGGAAATTTCTGCCAGAAAGCGATCGGAGATTTTTTGCAGTTCGTTCAGGTCGGTACCTTTAATGGAAATCATGATCGGTTTTTGCCCTCCCGAAACCGTTTCATCTGCCGAAGCCACCGAGGTAATGGTAATACCCGCTACACTTTGCAAGCGCTGGCGAAACTCATTATTCAGTTGGGTCAGGGTCTTATCACGCTCCAGACGAGGCGTGACCTTGACGCGTATGCTGACATGGTTTTTACCACGATCCGTTACCCCATTGATAATGCTGTAGGTATTACGTACATCTGGATACTGGCGCATAATATTCTCCACTTGCAACAACTTGGCTTGTGAATATTCGAGTGAGGCATCTACAGGCGTTTCAAATTTAATTCGAATTTCGTTTTTATCTGGAACAGGAACAAATTCCGTACCAATCAATTTAGATAAACCCAATGCACCAAAAAGTGAAGCTGCGGCCACTATCAGGGTTAAAATACGGAAGTGTAGTGCCAGTTTTAACAGTTTTTCATAGTAATGGCTTAAATGATCAAGCCTATTGGATATCCAGTTAAAGAAGCGCTTTATTCTGCTGGGTTTCTTGTTTGGATTATGTTTTTTAGCCCAGTGTGCAGAAAGCATGGGATCGAGGGTAAAACTGACAAACATTGAAATCAGCACGGCAGCGCTGACCGTTACTCCAAATTGATAGAAGAATTTACCGATAATGCCGCCCATAAATGCAACTGGTAAAAATACCGCAACAATGGTCAGTGTCGTGGCTAAAACCGCCAGCCCAATTTCTTTAGTGCCATCGAGTGCTGCCGTTACAGCATCTTTGCCCATATCGGCATGACGGACAATATTTTCCCGCACTACAATTGCATCATCAATCAACAGGCCAATACTGAGAGATAATGCCAGTAAGGTCATCATGTTAATAGTGAAGCCGAAAGCCCAAATAAAGGTTAATGTCCCCAACAGGGAAATAGGTAAGGTCAGCCCGGTAATGGCGGTAGAGCGAAAAGACCCCAAGAACAGTAAAACAATCAGAACAGCGAGAACCGCACCTTCAATAATGGTTCGTGCCACATCTTTAATACTGCCACGAATGCCTTTGGAACCATCGACGGCAACTTTAGCCACAGTACCCTCGGGTAGCTGTTGCTCGATTTTTGCTAGGGCTTTATAGCTGGCATTGACCACATCAATTACATTGGAATCCGAATTGCGCAGAATATCAATCGCGACCGCAGCTTTACCATTTAAATAAGCACTTGATTCCAGATTGGCTTGACCATCTTCAATGCTTGCCACCTGTTTTAGAAAAATAGGAGTACCATTTTTATTGGCAATAATCAGGTCACCAAACGATTGCGGGTGAATCACTTTGGATTTGATTTCCACCACCAGTTCAGACGTCGGCTGTTTTAAGGTGCCTCCCGGAACTTCAATATTTTCACCTTTCAAGGTATTGATGACTTTATCTACACCAATACCAAAGCTTTGCAGTTTTTGCGGATCGACTTCAATACGAATCTGGCGTTGTGCATCGCCCAGTAAATTGACTGTACCCACGCCCGGCATGGTTCGAAGTTGCGGGACAATCTGCTGACTTAAATAGGAACTCAAGTCGCGTAACGGCATGGTCTCCGATTCAAACACAATCGACATCACCGCATTGGCAGTAGGGTCATAACGTTCAACAACAGGATCCTGAATTTCATCTCGAAACTGGGCGGTAACTGGAGCAATCTTATCGCGAATATCCTGGGCGGCCACTGCAGAAGACATATCCAGATTAAATTCGACAATAATGGTCGACAGCCCTTCACTAGACTGGGAAATAATCTGTTTTAAACCTGAAATGGTATTGATCTGGTCTTCCATTTTTTTGGTAATTTCAGATTCAATGGTTTCAGGGGAGGCACCCGGATAGGAGGTATAGACCACAACAAATGGAAAATCGACATCGGGAAATTCTTCTATGCCCATGCGTTGCCAAGATGCCAGCCCCAGTACCAGTAAACACAACATCATCATGATGGTGAAAACAGGATATTTAACGCTAATTCTGGTAAACCACATAAGAACAATCCTGTACTTATTTTTTATTATTTATTGATGACGACCGCTTGATGAATGTCCTGGTCATTAAATTTAATACGGCTAATCTGGTCGGCGTTTTGCAGTCCTTGCACGACAGCCAAATTGTCCCGATAGCGCTGTTCCAGAATGACCAGATTGACCTTTTCAATTTTGTTCTGGCGGATCACCCAGACATAGGGTTTATCTTTGATATTCTGGATCACATCGAGCGGAATGAGCTGACCTGAAACTTGAGTCGAAGCAAGAATGTTGCCTTCCACGAAAGAACCAATACTCAGTGAGTTAATGGTTTCATTCGGTCGGGCAAAGAATTCAATCTGGCGACTGGCAGGATCGGCAATAGGGGAGATGCGTGTTAAAACAGCAGTCAGTTGAGCTGGATTGCCTTGAATGGTGTATTCAATATGCTGTCCCACTTTTAAAGCGGCTTGCATGTCACTTGGCAATTTGGCCTGAATTTCTAGCTGACTCGGATCCACGATTTCAAACAGGGTCTGGCCAGCAGCAACGGTTTGACCAGCATCGACTTGGCGCTGTGTAATTACTCCGGAAATGGGACTATAAATAGTCCCTTCACGCTCGGCTTTTTGGGCAATATTGACACTGGCCTGTTGCGCATGCACATTTTCCAGTTGCGCCTGATAGTCAACAGCAGCCTGTTCATATTCAACTTTGGAGATAAAACCTTGATCCAATAAGCGTTGTTTGCGCTGCATCATATTTTTAGCCAGATTTGCCTGCGCTTGTGCTGCTGACAAATTGGCCTGAGCTTGCGCTAAACGTGCAGCATTATCTTGATTATTCAGGCGAACCAAGATCTGTCCCTTAGCGACTGACTGTCCGACCTGGACATAGACCTGGGTTGCAGTGGCAGTGACCTGAGCCTGTATGCTACTTTGATTGACTGCACGAAGCGTGCCGGTAAAAGCACTTTTTGCGACAGAAGTGCCATTCTTCACGGAAACTAGATCTTTTTCAATTAATTCAATTTTTGTTGTGGTTTCTACAGGTTTTTCTATTTCATTTTTTTTGCAAGCTGTTAGAAATAAAATTAAACACAGAACGCTGCCGGTTAAATATTGCTTATGGTCACTTAATTTAGATTTTTTCATATGCTGTCCAGATAGCATGTAGCTTCATCCTTTTTATTTATTGTGACTTAAATTAAGTGCTTCATAGCCTAAATACAATTTATTCAAGCGCTTTTAAGCGAGCGATAATATTGTCGTATTTTGCTTGAGTATTTCGATAGTTAATTTGTAATGATTGAATCGTTGCTTTTTTTGCTTCAATATTCTTTTGATTATTCTCGATTGTATTTTTCAAGCTGGCTGGAATGTCTTCAGCTTTACGTAAATGTTCAATCTGTTGACGCTTAAAATAAATACGGTCAGTTTGTAATTGCTTTAACTGGTCTTGCTGAAAGGCAATTTGCTTTTTGATGCCGGTTAATGCGTCATTACGTTTTGCGAATGCAACTTGACTATTACCATAAGCCTTTTTTAGTTTTAAGTCCGCTGCCTGCTGTCTGGCGTGGGCTGCACGTTGCGGTGCCTGTTTAATATCGGCTTCAGTATTATAGGCACGATTACGCCGGATGACCTGCATGTTCTGGTCCAAAGCTTCGTAGCCATAGCGAATATGATTGGGGGTGACATTGGTGCTAATATTGGCTATACCCTTACTGTCATAATAGCGATACCAGGTGGCTTTAGGTGGCGGATTTTCAGCATATGCGAATGCCGATTGCAAAACCAGAAAAGAAAGAAAAATGAATCTAAAGTTCATTTTTTTTTGTGCAATGAAAGCAAGTTTGTATTTAAACTGACTTTGCATTGTAACCCCCGAATAAAAGTTGACTAAATTACTTATTTTAAAAGTAATAAATGAGCTATATTAGACTCAAAATAAGTAATAAAAAACCTCTGTCTGTCAAAAAAAAATCATTGGTCGATGGAAAGTGTGAAGTCGTTATTGAAAATAGACTAAAGTGAGTCTTCGTGCGGAAAATGTTCATTGAAAAGGCAAGTAAAGATATGTTAAAAATGTTTGTAACTTGTAATAAAATTTTTGACTAAAATTGTTTGTACATTCTAAAAATGGGAAGGATCATTAAATGGACGAAAAATTCCAAAATCTAAAAGTGATGGTGATTGATGATTCAAAAACCATTCGTCGTACAGCAGAAACATTACTCCAACGTGAAGGTTGTGAAGTCGTGACCGCAGTAGACGGGTTTGAGGCTTTGGCAAAAATTGCTGAAGCAAATCCGGATATTGTTTTTGTAGATATTATGATGCCACGTTTAGACGGTTATCAAACTTGTGCATTAATTAAAAATTCGCAGAATTATCAAAATATTCCAGTCATTATGCTGTCAAGTAAAGATGGTTTATTTGACCAGGCAAAAGGTCGTGTTGTTGGTTCGGATGAGTATTTAACTAAACCCTTTAGTAAAGATGAATTGTTAAACGCAATCCGCAATCACGTAACAGCATAAGTTTATTTTTATTGGGGAAAAGCATGTCACGTATCCTTATCGTTGATGATTCACCTACGGAAACATTTCGTTTTAGAGAGATTTTAACCAAGCATGGCTTTGAGGTGATTGAAGCAGCAAATGGTGCTGATGGTGTCACAATGGCACAAGCAGAATTGCCAGATCTAGTGCTCATGGATGTGGTCATGCCTGGTGTAAACGGTTTTCAGGCAACACGTCAGATTGCCCGTGGTGCTACTACTAAACACATTCCGATTGTGATTGTCAGTACCAAGGACCAAGCCACTGACCGCGTTTGGGGGAAACGTCAGGGGGCAAGTGATTATTTGACCAAGCCTGTAGACGAAAACCAATTAATTGATGTGATTAAACAACACCTCAATGCAGGATAAGCTCTATGGCAGCAAATGGATTTATCGAATTACTTCGGATTGCTAAACGTGGTAACAAAAACTACGTTACAACTGAAAATGAAGTAAACCGATGGTCAGGCATTGCTTTTGAGATGATGGGGCAATATTTTGTTGCCCCTTTGGGTGAAGTATCTGAAGTGATATATCCACCAAAATATACTCCGGTTCCAAATACTCAGTCATGGGTGATGGGACTGGCCAATATTCGGGGACGTTTACTTTCCGTCGCTGATTTGGCGCATTATATTTCAGGACATCGAAGTCAGTTTTCACCGACTCAAAAAGTATTGTGTATTAGTCATAATGACCATTATGTCGGTTTGGTGGTAGATCAGGTTTTGGGGATTCAACACTTTAATAAGAAGAGTTTCTTTTCTAAAAACAGTGAATTAGATAGCAATTTACAAGAATATTGTCAGGGTTATTTTTATCAGCATAATCAGCACTGGCATGTTTTCTTATTTAGTCGTTTATTGCAAAACCCAAAATACATGAATGCCTCTATAAAATTTATAAATTAATAGTCGCAAGCTAAAGAATGATAGCGCAACTCGGGGAGAAGCTGGATGGGCTTTAAACTTAAAAAGAAAAATACAGGTGAAGGCACCAGCCATAATGGCGGGAATGCTTTAGTCGCAAAGATTCAATCACAAACAGAGCAATTATCACGTGTATTTGGTGACAGTGAAAAGTCCAAACCATTAATTTTGGGGGCAGCATTTTCTCTGGTCGTAGCACTCTTCCTGTTATTGTACTTATTCTATAGTGTACCGCGTAATAATGAATTGACACGTAGTGTGGGTGATTTGCGTCTATTGTCACAAACCATTTCACGTCAGGCAACTGATGCAACTGCTTCAGGAACCAAAGAGTCGATTGATAAATTAATTAAATCGCAACTCTGTACACGACAAATTTCATAGGATCCTTGTCCTATCAGGCTTTTTCTTTCTTAAAATTGCTAGCACTTTCTTAAATTCTTCTTTTTTTCCAAAACCAATCAAACGTAGAATAGCCATTTGAACATAGTCCAAACCGTAGCGAAATAAACTTACTGAAAGTCGTCCATGCTTCTTTATTTTTATCGCTTTTTTCCGATCATGTTGCCATTCACCTGTTAAATAGCACCAACAGAAACCGATAGCTAGCACTGCTATCAATTTCTTGACTCGTCTAGGGTCTGTTAAACGAGTATTTTCAAGATTGAATCCACGTCCTTTGAGACAACTAAATAACGTTTCGATTTCCCAGCGTAATGCATAATCACGAATAGCAGAAGCATTAAACATAGGAGAAACAACAAGTAAAAGCTCTCCATCTTCTAATCGTAGCGCACTAATATACAGTTTCACTCGACCAACCCAAATACGTCGTTTACGACATTCAGTTTGACCAACTTGAAGATGACGAAATAAATCACTAATTTTATGATTCTTGGCTAAGTGATTGGTCACAATAAAGTTTTTTTAACACGTATACAGAAGTTAATGTCATTTTCAATTAACCATGTAAACCATTTCTCACCGATAAATTCTCTGTCTGCAAACACATTCACAATACGATCTTTACCAAAAATGGAGATAAAGCGTTGAATCAAAGCAATACGCTCTTTTGTATCTGAATTTCCACGTTTATTGAGCAATGTCCAAACAATAGGTATCGCTATTCCACGATAGACGATGGCTAACATCAAGATATTAATATCTCGTTTTCCCCATTTCCAATTAGTTCTATCCAAAGTTAATTGGACTTTATCGAATGAAAATATATTGAAAATTAACTGAGAAATTTGACGATAATCGAAATACTGATCTGCAAAGAAGCGTTGTATACGTCGATAAAATGATTGTGGTAAGCACTTGATGGGTAAGGCTTTAGATGCAGAAGAAAGATTACATGTCTGTTTTACAATTAATGCAAGCATAATCAGTGTAAAACATTTTGCATGTGACTTGTTCCACTTTAGATATTTGTTTAAGATGAGATGTAACTCATTGAAATGTGTCATCATATTCGTCGTCAGAAAACAAGTATTATGCCATTATTTCAATGAGTTATCTTTTTTTGTCGTGTACAAAGAAATCGCAAAAAGAATTTGCTGAAAACCTGGAAACGGTTAAAGATATTCATCCACATACAGCTGCATTGGTTGAGGTGGAAAAGCAGTGGAAATCGCTATCAGAAGGGATTGATTTAATTTCGTCTCAACAGAAAATGATTAACAAGCTGTACGATACCAATATTGCAATTGGTGAGTCGATTCCGGGAATTCAGGCAGAATATAACCTGATGGTTGACCAAATGGCGCGTCAAAACATGCCGTCTAACCAGGTGGTTATTGCCAAAAACCAGGTATTCATTGCGGAACGTATTTTGCGTTCGATCAGTTCGGTACTCACAGGTAACGATAACTCGCGTGAATCTGCGGATGACTTCAGTGCCGATACTGAAACTTTCGGTTCTTACCTCAATGCCCAGCTCAATGGTAGTGCAGAACTGGGTGTAGAACGTATTGATGATCCGGCATTGCGTGAATCACTGACAGGCATTAAAAGCGAATATGATGATGTACTAAAATCAGCTTCTGCAACAATTCTTTCAAACTCGGCGCAAATTGTAAAAGTACGTCAAGCTTCTGCTGCAATTTTTGCCCAGTCGGATGAATTGTTAGCCAACCTGAATAAGCTATCTGGTGGTTCGAGCTTGGCTATTGCGCTTCCTGCCTTGCTTTTAATCCTGTGTCTGGTTGCTTTCCTGTTTTCTGTATTCAAGTTGCTTGCATTACGTGGCCAGTCAGATAAACAGCGCGTGGCAAACCTGCAAGAAGAATATGACCGTAACCAGAATGCGATTTTACGTTTACTGGATGAAATTGCCGACTTGGCGGATGGTGACTTGCGTTCATATGCAACGGTATCGGAAGATTTTACCGGAGCAATTGCCGACTCCATTAACTTCGCGATTGACCAGTTACGTGACCTGGTATCACGTATTACTGAAACGTCTCAAGAAGTTGCGCAATATACAGCGAATACCCAAGGCATTACCCACCAGCTTGCTGAAGCATCTGAACACCAGGCACAAGAGATTGCCGGTGCATCTGCCGCGATTAACGAAATGGCGATGTCTATTGACCAGGTATCTGCAAACGCGGAAGAATCTGCAGTGGTTGCGGAGCGTTCGGTACAAATTGCTGCCAATGGTGCAGAGGTTGTAAACCGTTCTATTGAAGGTATGGACACCATCCGTGAGCAGATCCAGGAAACATCTAAACGTATTAAACGTCTGGGTGAATCTTCTCAGGAAATTGGTAACATCGTTGCCCTGATTAACGATATTGCCGACCAAACCAACATTCTGGCATTGAACGCTGCAATTCAGGCATCTATGGCGGGTGAGGCTGGTCGTGGTTTCGCCGTGGTAGCCGATGAGGTACAGCGTCTTGCGGAACGTTCAGCCTCTGCAACCAAACAGATTGAAGGCTTGGTAAAAACCATTCAGACAGATACCAACGAAGCCGTAATTTCGATGGAGCAAACCACTTCCGAGGTTGTTCGTGGTGCAAGCTTAACCAAAGATGCCGGTGTGGCACTGGATGAAATTCAAAACGTATCGACCAACCTGGCGCGATTGATTGCCAACATTTCGGATGCTGCAAAACTTCAGTCTGCTTCTGCTGGTCACATTGCGACAACGATGAATGTCGTACAAGAAATTACCTCGCAAACCACAACAGCAACCTTCGATACAGCACGTTCGGTATCGGAACTGGCAAATATGGCCGAATCATTACGTGAATCTGTAACCGACTTTAAATTACCTGACTAAGTTAATTAAAAAGCGTTGCAGTGATATTCCCTGCTTTTGGGCAGGGGATATCTATAAGACACAGATCAAGCATCGACAAGATGAACTTAACTTCAAAGTTAGGTCTCGCGTGATGGTGACAATTAAGTTTGAGCAACCTTCTTGGTGGCAGATAAACGTAAGAAGCCTAAGCTATGAAAGAAATATTAAAAAATTTAGTTGAAACGACTACGCTTCCTGAAGATAGTTATCTTGATCAAGATGCAGAAATTCTAGAAATTTTTGTTGAAGAAATAGAAGAAATCTTCGTTGAATTAAGTACTTTATTTACAACTTGGTTGGAAAATCCGAATGACCAAGAAACTTTAACGACCATTCGCCGTCATTTTCATACCCTTAAAGGTTCTGGCCGTATGGTTGGAGCAAAATCTGCGGGTGAGTTGGCATGG
Organism: Acinetobacter sp. CS-2; assembly: GCF_016599715.1. Classification (NCBI taxonomy): domain Bacteria; kingdom Pseudomonadati; phylum Pseudomonadota; class Gammaproteobacteria; order Moraxellales; family Moraxellaceae; genus Acinetobacter; species Acinetobacter sp. CS-2. Next base: position 2,365,137 of record NZ_CP067019.1, on the reverse strand, counting down.
GCGGTTGAAGATACTTTAAATCGGGTTATTTCCGGCACAGTACCTTTGGACAGCACAGTTCAACGATTTGCCCAAACTGTATTTAATATTTATCAATACAAGTTATACCCAATTTTTAAAACTGTTCAAAATGCTGATATCGACTTAAGACCTTTAGTATTATTGGGGCAGCAAATTCAGCAGCAGGTCAGTTTAGAACCTGCACTAGAAGAATTGCTTGAACTGTCTAGCACACTGACCAGTGTCAATAGTCTTACTGGTCTGGAATTGCAGGATCAATCATTTAGTGAAGCAGCGCCTGAAATGGCAATCGAAACTACTGCTACAGCAGCGTCAGTCGCAGCAGACGACAACAATGATATTGAAGAAACGGTCGCGATCTTTATTGAAGAAGCAGAAGAACATCTGCTCACGATTGACCAGTTCCTGAAAAATGAACAGGAACAATATCAGGATTATAATGGCCTGATCCGTGCCTTGCATACCTTGCGTGGCAGCTCTTCTATGGCACATATTGATCAGATTTTTGCAGCCAGTACCAAGGTTGAAAACTTATTTAAAACACTTTTACAAGAAGAAATTGTCTCTACCTCCAGCCAGACTGCGTTGCTAATTCAATATGCTGAATTTGTCCGTGATTATTTACATACTTTAAGACAGGGTCAGACTCAGAAACTTGATGCGATATATGCCACCTTTAATTCGGCATGGGACGACTATGGTTTCAGTTCTGCAGAAGTGGATGAGGACGTTAATCCGCAAGGTCTGGTGTCCAAACTGGTCGAATTGAATATTGATTTACTTCTGGATGCCGAATTCGAATTTGAAAAACGTGCCAAAGTAGAATATCCGGAATACATTCAGGCCTTAAGCCAGCAGGCACAGCAATTATTGGACAATACTGATAATCGTGCTGCGATGGGCATCTATCAATTTACCCATGAATTGAAGTCTGGCTATGAAGCTCTGGTATTAAAACCGGAACTGCTCAATATCGACTATGCATATGATCTGTTTGGGCAGGCACATCAAGAGTTCATTCATCTGTTTGATACACTGGCGGCAGGTCAGCGCGTTATTTTAACGGAAGATATCCAGAAAGTTCTGAATGATCTGGCAGCCTTTGTTCAGCAGGATCTTGAACAGTTCGAAGTTCAGGAACCGAATCCTGAAACTCAAGCTGAAGCCTCACCAGCTGCTGCTTCAGGTATTGTAGATCTGGCACAGATTTCACAAAAAATTGGTTCAGACCGCGAACACATGCATGCTGCTGATGCAAATCGTGATTTTGATGAAGATTTGTTGGATATCTTCCTGGAAGAAGCAGAAGAATTACTGGGCGGGATCGATCAAGACTTGAATACCTGGTCGAAAGATCCGTCCGATACTGCAGCACTGAATAATTTAATGCGTTATTTGCATACCCTTAAAGGGGGTGCCAATATGATTCAGGCGACTCATATTGGCTTAATTGCGCATGAATTGGAAAGCATTTATGAACGCGTGATCCGTCATCAAATTGAGGTCAATCCACAACTCATCAGTATTATTCGCTTAGTACAAGATGATGTATCAGACCGTATTCAAGTCATTCGCGATGAGCAGATTGATTATTCTGGTGCTGAATCGATTGAAATTTTGCGTAATATTCAGGCGATCGCTCAAGGTAGTGTGGCTGTAAGCACCGCAGTTGCGGAAGTCGAAGTTCAGGCTGAACCTGAAGTTGCAGCTGAAATTGAAGAACTTGAAACTGCAACGACATTAGAAACAGAAATTGAACCTGAGATTCAGCTTGAAACTGAAGTGGAAGCTAAAGTCGAAGCTGAAGCAGCTGCTGAAGTTGCCTTGGCAACTCCAGACCATGTTGAAGAGCCAGATGACAGTATCCGTTTAATTGCAGAAGAAACCTTCTGGGAAGAAGCAGAAGAAATTCTGGAGTCTACAGATAGCCTGTTGAAACAGTGGTTTGAGCAGCGTAGTGACCGTAGCTTGCTGCTTCAATTACAGCGTGCAGCCCACAGTTTGAAAGGTGGCGCACGTATGGTGGAAAATGAACCGGTAGGGGCAATTGCTTACCAGCTGGAAACCACCTTCGAACGCTTTGCGGTGCATCAGTTCAACTCCAATGTTTATGACCTGTTATTGCAAACGACTTTGGCATGGTTAAAGCAGGCCATTTTCGAGCATGATTACAGTAATTTTGACAGCGTCAAATTAAGTTTAGAGTCGATTGAATTTGTTGATGTCATTGCGCAGTTACCTAAGCGCGTGGCCGAATCCGATACGCTGTCTACGGCTAAAGTCTTTGAATTTGTTCAGGGTGATGGTACCGAACCTCCAGCAATGATGGGTGAGTGGGATACAAGTAATCAACAGGACAACAGCAATGAAATGATCCGTATTTCTGCCGATCTGGTCGAGAAAATGATCGACTTGTCTGGTGAAAATGCGATTAACCGTTCACGTATTGAAATGGACTTGGGACAGTTTAGTAATACCCTGAACGAAATGGAACTGGCAATCAAGCGTCTGGCTGACCAGTTACGTCGAATGGAAGGTGAGCTCGAGTCTCAAATTATTGCCAAACATGGTGATAATTCACGTTATGCCGATTTTGATCCCCTGGAGATGGACCAATATTCATCATTAAACCAGTTGTCAAAATCGCTGGCGGAATCTGCATCTGACTTGGTCGATTTCAAGACGACCCTGTCAGAAAAGATTCGTGATACGGAAGGTTTACTGTTACAACAATCCCGTATTCAAGCCGAGATTCAAGAAAGCCTGATGCGTACCCGTCTGGTACCATTTGATCGTTTATTGCCACGGTTACAACGGATTGTGCATCAAACCTCATCGACCCTGAACCGTCCGGCCGAGCTGGTGGTGCAAAACACCGAAGGTGAATTGGACCGTAACATTCTAGAGCGTCTGGTTACACCGTTCGAGCACATGCTGCGTAATGCGATTGACCATGGTCTGGAAGACACTCACGTACGACATGAGTTACAAAAGCCTGAAGTCGGGAAAATTGTTCTCAATATTAGCCGTCAAGGTACAGATGTACTGGTGTCATTCAGTGATGACGGTAAAGGGATTGATGAAACAAAAATTAAAGAAAAAGCACTCAGCTTGGGTTTAATTAAAGCCGATCAATCCATGGATAAGCAGGAAATCCTGCAATTAATTTTCCATCCTGGATTTACTACTGCCAAAGAAGTGACCCAAATTTCCGGACGCGGTGTAGGTCTGGACGTGGTGCAAAGCGAAATTAAGGCGCTGGGCGGGCATATTTCCATCGATTCTGAATTGGGTAAAGGGACCACCTTTACCATTCGCGTACCAACTACGGTGGCGGTGAGTGACGCCTTGATGGTTAAATCAGGCGACCAGCAGTTTGCGATTTCACTGGCACAAATTGACCGTATTGTACGTATTGCACCATCAGCACTGGAAAAATATTTCAACAGTAAAGACGACTTCTTTAAAATTGATAACACCAGTTACAAACTGCGTTATTTATCCGAATTTGTGTCCAATCAGCCTTTACCACGTTTAAGTAATGTTGCCCATTCTTTACCTGTATTGCTGATTAAAGGCAATAGTGGTCAAACTATTGCACTACTTGTGGATCAGCTGATTGGTTCGCGTGCACAAATTGTGGTGAAACCGATCGGTCAGCAATTCTCAAGTGTTGGCGCTGTTGCCGGAGCGACTATTCTAGGTGATGGTCAAGTCTGTCTGATTCTGGATGGTCAGAATATTGCCCGACAAATTCAGAACACCCAACGTCTTAAACATGTGTCTGATCAACGTGAGCATTCGCGTTACAGTAATACACGCCGCCTGATCATGATTGTGGATGACTCGGTGACAGTACGTAAGGTGACCTCACGTTTACTTGAACGTCAAGGCTTTGATGTGGTGACGGCCAAAGATGGTATTGATGCCATGGAGCAGCTGGAAAATGTCAAACCAGACTTGATGTTGCTGGATATTGAAATGCCGCGCATGGACGGTTTTGAAGTCACGAATCTGGTTCGTCACCATGACGTGCATCAAAACTTGCCTATTATCATGATTACGTCAAGAACAGGCGAGAAGCACCGTGAACGTGCATTCAGTCTTGGGGTAACGCACTATATGGGTAAACCGTTCCAGGAAGCGGAATTGCTGGAAAATGTGGAAAGTTTGTTAGAAATCAGTCAGGGATAACTCAATGAGCCAAAATAGTGTTTCAAACTCTGCTGTTGACCGAATTTCACAACAGGAGTTACACCACCTTATTACGGTATCTACCGGATTTATCGATACCTATATTATCGATTGTTATGGTAAGGAAGCGATGATTCTTCCGCAAAACATTGTCTTGTCTGCGCTGGATAGCGCTACACAGGTGCCTTTTGTGGAATGGCATGAATTGAAGCTGCCAGTGTATGCTGTGAATGATCCGGAGCGCAAAACGGGTGTAGCATTGGTCATTGAAGGCGATGATGTCAGTCAGCGTTTTGCCCTGATGTGTAATGAGATGCCAAAAACGATTCGTCTGCGTATTTCTGAAGTGGTAGATGAAGAACGCACGGCAACAGACCCTGATGTATTCCAGTATGTACGGATGGGAGATCAGGTGTTTTATGTGCCTAATCTCGAACACATTCAGTCTTCTTTAGGATTGTAATGTTGAAGCATTTATAAAAGGTGGGTAATAAAAAAGGAACTGTTCAGTTCCTTTTTTATTTTATGTGGTTACTGTTTTAGCGAGCTAATAAGCCTTCTAGAATTTGTTCGTAAATTTCAGCAAGCGGTTCCAGGTCAGCAACATTTACATGTTCGTCAATTTGATGGATGCTGGCATTTAATACACCGAGTTCCAGCACCTGTGCACCTGTAGGGGCAATAAAACGACCGTCGGAAGTACCGCCACTGGTAGAAAGTTCAGTTTCAATACCGGTGACATTACGAATGGCATTTTTAGCAGCATTGACCAATTCGCCTACTGGGGTAAGGAATGGCAAGCCAGATAATGTCCATTCAATATCATAATCAAGATTATGACGGTCTAGAATTTCTAAGGTACGTTCTTTTAAATGTTCAGCAGTCACTTCAGTTGAATAACGGAAGTTAAATAAAAGATTCATACTGCCCGGAACCACGTTAGTTGTACCGGTACCTGCATTGATATTGGAAATTTGGAAAGATGTTGCAGGAAAATATTCATTGCCATTGTCCCACACCGTATCGCACAGTTCAGCCAGGGCTTTAGAGGCAGTATGAATCGGGTTGATGGCAAGGTGAGGATAAGCCACATGTCCCTGTTTACCTTTCACGGTTAATTTAGCATTCAATGAACCACGACGACCATTTTTGACCACGTCACCCAACTGTTTGGTACTGGATGGTTCACCAACCAAACACCAGGTCATTTTTTCATTACGGGCTTCTAAAGCTTCCACAACTTTCACGGTACCGTTAATGGATGGACCTTCTTCATCGGAAGTAATGAGAAATGCGATAGAACCTTTATGGTCTGGGTGTTTTGCCACAAAACGCTCTGAAGCCACTACCATCGCTGCCAGTGCTGTTTTCATGTCGGCACTGCCACGTCCATACAGTTTACCATCGCGAATTTCCGGTACAAAAGGGTCCGAATTCCAGGCATCTAAACTCCCGGTAGGTACCACATCGGTATGGCCTGCAAAACATAAAACAGGTGCTTCAGTACCTTTACGTGCCCACAGATTGTCCACGTCTTCAAAACGCATCGGTTCAATATTGAAGCCGATTTTTTCCAGACGTTCCGCCATGATATTTTGGCAGTTATGATCGATTGGTGTTACAGAAGGCTGACGTAGCAGTTGCAGGCTTAAATCAAGGGTAGCGGAAGAGGTCATGCGATTTTCATAAGTCGATAAATTTGTCTGCACTATAATAGGCGAATATGTCCTTGAATGTGAATGACTGCCCTAAAATTGGCATAAAAAAACCCTATCTTGGATAGGGTTCTGTGTGCTGAAGACAAACTAGTTTTTGCGGATTTCCTCAGAAGTTTTTTCTGCAGTATCGGTTACAGCCTCTCCAGCTTTAGATACATCTTTACCCATACCTTTAAACGTATTACAGCCAGTTAAAGCAAATGCAATAATGAGGGAAGCAGCAAGAATTTTTTTCATCATCATCTCCAAGTCATTCATTATTTTGATGTGAATTCAGGTTAATTAATACACAGTCTAAACAATAGGGTTTTTTGATGGTAGAAAAGTAAGCATTTGTTCTCTGTACACGACAAAAATAGATAACTCATTGAAATAATGTCACAATAATTGTTTTCTAACGACGAATACTATGACACATCTCAATGAGTTATATCTTATCTTAAACAAATCTCTAAAATGGAACAAGTCACATTTAAAGTGCTTTGCGCTCATCATGCTTGTGATCATTTTAAAGCAAACATGTAATCTTTCTTCTGCATCTAAAGCCTTGCCCATCAAGTGCTTACCACAATCATTTTATCGACGTATGCAGCGCTTCTTTGCAGGTCAGTATTTTGATTATCGTCAAATTTCTCAGTTGATTTTCAATATGTTTTCATTCGACAAAGTGCAACTGACTTTAGATAGAACCAATTGGAAATGGGGAAAACGAAATATTAATATCCTGATGCTTGCGATCGTTTATCGTGGAATAGCGATACCTATCGTTTGGACATTGCTTAATAAACGTGGAAATTCAGATACGAAAGAGCGGATTGCTTTGATTCAACGCTTTATATCCATTTTTGGTAAAGACCGTATTGTGAATGTGTTCGCAGACAGAGAGTTTATCGGTGAGCAGTGGTTTACATGGTTAATTGAACAAGACATCAACTTCTGCATTCGTGTTAAAAAAACTTCATTGTCACCAATCATTTAGGGAAGAATCATAAAATTAGTGATTTATTTCGCCATCTTCAACTTGGTCAAATTGAATGTCGTAAACGACGGATTTTGGTTGGTCGGGTGAAACTATATATGAGTGCACTACAGTTAGAAAATGGAGAGCTTTTACTCGTCGTTTCTCCTCAGTTTAATGCCAATGCTATTCAGGATTATGCATTACGCTGGGAAATTGAAACCTTATTCAGTTGTCTCAAAGGACGAGGATTCAATCTTGAAAATACGCGCTTGACAGACCCTAGACGAGTGAAAAAATTGATTGCGGTCTTAGCTATAAGCTTCTGTTGGTGCTACTTAACGGGTGAATGGCAACATGATCAAAAAAAAGCGATAAAAATAAAGAAGCATGGACGACTCTCAATGAGTTTATTTCGCTATGGTTTAGACTATGTTCAAATGGCGATTCAGCGTTTAATTGGTTTTGGGAAAAAAGAAGAGTTTAAGGAAATTCTGGCAATTTTAAGAAAGAAAAAGCCTGATAGGATAAGAGTTCTGTGAAATTTGTCGTGTACAGAGGCATTTGTTATAAAAATAGACAATTCTCATAAAATTGGCGATGTATTGCTTGAGAGAGTAAAGGTGGATTGCGGTACATATAGAAATTATTTTGATCTTTTTGCAGATATAAGCCGTTACTCCACCACTGTGCGGTATCGCTACTGATATGCTGCTCTGGACAGATCCATTCGAGTCGCTGTAAGCGGTAAAATTGAGCATTTTGCGGAGGAATATCGCTTCCCCAACAGCCTAAACGTCGCTGTCGATTGACCCAGTTGGGAAGGCTGTTTGTTGTGCTTCCAATAGGTAGATAAAGTTGCCCTTTGAGTACTGCGAAACGCTGCTCAATGTTGTGTTCCAGTGCATCCTCAAACTGAAACTGCTTTTGGCTAAAGTGATTTAATTTTCGCAATAAAGTATCGCTGCGGTTTAAGCCATACCAGTAGGGCAAAGAACAATCCCGTTCTGCCAGATAATATTTTAAAGCCACTTCCCAGTGTTCAATGGCTTGGGTTTCGGTATTCAATAACAGAAAATCGAGTTCACCCAGAGTTCTGGGTCCTGCAATTTTCTGAATGCTATGACCGATTAACTGATACGGATGATAGTCTTGGTCGAGCAACCAGAACCAGACCAGCATTTCAAAACGCAGACCCAAACGTGTACTTTTCAGCTGCTGTAAAAAGCTTTCTAATTCTTGTGGATGCTGATCTAAATAAAGCAATCTGGAGTGATAATTCTGAAAATGGCTACGCCATACGGCATCATCATGAAATTGAAAAGCATGCTTGAGTACCATTTCGGACGGGATGTGGGATAAAATATTTGGACTGCATACACAAAAGGCCAGTTGCCGAACCAGTAAATTTTTAAATTGCAGCCAGGGTTCTTCAATATGAGAGACTTGATTTAAAGCAAACATAGCAACCCCGGGCGATAAATTAAAAAGTGCAGAATGACAACGGATAATATGCAAAAACACTTTATACTACCGCAATTAGTTGTATAGGGTAGTGCTATGAAAATGTTGTTTTGGCGAAGTTTAGTGATGATTTTTGTCATCCTGGGCTTTATCGGGGCACTTTTACCGGGTATGCCAACAACAGTATTTCTGATTTTAGCTGCCTGGTCGGCTTCGAAAGGCTGGCCGCAAATGGATGCCTGGTTGCTGAATCATCCTAAATATGGGGCGACCTTAAGGGCATGGCGTGAAAATGGCACCGTACCACGCAAGGCAAAATGGTTCGCCACTATCATGATGATGATCAGTGGAATCATCATGTTATTTACCAATGCACCGCTTTTGGTGAAAATCTTCACTGACCTGACCATGCTGACAGTGGCCATCTGGTTATGGCTACGTCCTGAACCTTCAGCAGAACCAATCAAAGATGGTGAGTGATTTTGTTATGGCATATTCTTTAGAACAGGCGGATATATGGATTGACTTAGCTGAGCAAAGTTTGATCTTACCGAAACATGACAAGACTTATGTCATCTCTACAGGCAAAAACGGGATTGGCGAGCAGGAAAATTCCGGCAAGACTCCTCGGGGCTGGCATAAAGTGGCGCTTAAATTTGGTCATAATGCTCCGAAAAATGCGGTGTTTAAAGCACGGCAGCAAACTGGTGAAGTCTATGATGCAGCATTGGCTGCACAATATCCTGAACGTGACTGGATTTTATCGCGTATCCTTTGGTTAAGTGGTCTGGAAGAAAATTTTAATCAGGGTGAGGGCTGTGATACCTTTCAGCGTTATATCTATATTCATGGCACCCCCGATACAGAGCCTATGGGGATTCCGTTGTCACATGGCTGCATCCGGATGCGTAATAAGGATGTGATTGAATTATTCGAACTGATCACTGAGGATGCTTTGGTGTTTATTTCAGAACAGCGTTTGAATTTGAAGGATGGTACACAGGCAATCGCCGATTAATAATGTGATAAAGTATTAAAAGCTTAATACCCAGCTGAATATATAGCAGATAAAAAATGGCGGTATTCGCCAGCAGTTCAAAAAATATTGCAATATTTTGCTTAAAAATGACTCGGTGATTTTTGGGTTTTTACGGAAAATAGTAAATAAGTTATCGAAATTGTTTGTTTTTATAGCAAACAACCTATTTTTTAATCACTCAAACGTAAAAAACCAAAAACAGTCAGAAAAGCGTTTGACAGTCTGTCAGGATTCTCTATAATGCACCTCATCAAACGATGAAGACGTTTAAAGGGCGCTTAGCTCAGTTGGTAGAGCGTCTGCCTTACAAGCAGAATGTCGGCGGTTCGATCCCGTCAGCGCCCACCAAGCTCTTTAGCGTTAAGACACTTTAGTGCAGCGGTAGTTCAGTTGGTTAGAATACCGGCCTGTCACGCCGGGGGTCGCGGGTTCGAGTCCCGTCCGCTGCGCCATTTTTAAAATGTCTTAAATCCCTGAGTTTAAGATATCAATACCAAGACTACGCACTTCGCTTGTCTTGCGTCATAAAAAATAACGATGTTATTTTTACTCTTCAGGGCGCTTAGCTCAGTTGGTAGAGCGTCTGCCTTACAAGCAGAATGTCGGCGGTTCGATCCCGTCAGCGCCCACCAAGCTCTTTAGCGTTAAGACACTTTAGTGCAGCGGTAGTTCAGTTGGTTAGAATACCGGCCTGTCACGCCGGGGGTCGCGGGTTCGAGTCCCGTCCGCTGCGCCATTTACATGATAGACCTTTTGAGGGCGCTTAGCTCAGTTGGTAGAGCGTCTGCCTTACAAGCAGAATGTCGGCGGTTCGATCCCGTCAGCGCCCACCAAGCTCTTTAGCGTTAAGACACTTTAGTGCAGCGGTAGTTCAGTTGGTTAGAATACCGGCCTGTCACGCCGGGGGTCGCGGGTTCGAGTCCCGTCCGCTGCGCCATTTTTAAAATGTCTTAAATCCCTGAGTTTAAGATATCAATACCAAGACTACGCACTTCGCTTGTCTTGCGTCATAAAAAATAACGATGTTATTTTTACTCTTCAGGGCGCTTAGCTCAGTTGGTAGAGCGTCTGCCTTACAAGCAGAATGTCGGCGGTTCGATCCCGTCAGCGCCCACCAAGGGCGCTTAGCTCAGTTGGTAGAGCGTCTGCCTTACAAGCAGAATGTCGGCGGTTCGATCCCGTCAGCGCCCACCATATATTCTCCTTGATCAAATTCTATTTTTCTCCTAAAATCCTTAGTTAATAATAATTTTAACTATTGAAAAATCATGAGAAATCCATATCAACGCAAGGCTGCGTCTAAGACCCAAAATAATACTTATAATGCCCAAGAAATCTATAAAAAATTTGTTGAAATGATTGTAGGCCAAGGTTACGTCCATGCCCTGTATGATGATGGTTGGGCATTATGTGCAACGCCTACCGGTCAGCGTGCATTTGCTATTTGGCAAAGCAAAGGGCTGGCAAAATTGCTGGTGAAAGACAATTGGGCAAATTATCATGTTGAGAATATTTCACTTAAAGATTTTGTTGAAAAAGTCATTCCTTTTTTACGTCAGGAAAGTACCTGTGTATCGATGGATTTGACACCAGAAGGGCAAAATGTGCTGGTGGCACCAGAAAAATTATTATTGGATATCAAAAATTATCTGTATCAGATTTACCTGCAAAAACCTGAATTGTTTAAAGATGAAAAACTGCCTTTACCCCGTAGCATTCGTTTGAACTGATTTTAGTATTCCTGTAACAGCCAGCCACTGATAAAGGCAAAATATTCGCGTAACCAGGAGTTATAGCGAATATAAAGCGGTGTTGGGGCGCTAAGGGTAAATATCTGCTGATAACCTTGATGTTTAGCAATGGCTTTGGCACGTAAAATATGAAAGTCACTGGTGACAATGACAACTGGCTGCTTTAGGGAAATATGCTGCTGTGCCAGTAAAGGCTGCACATTACGCAGATTTTCTGCAGTGCTGGTACTTTTAGCTTCTAACAGAATACGTGATGGATCAATATGATGCTGTTGTTGCAGATATTCAGACATCACTGTTGCTTCAGCAATTTGTTCTTTAAATCCTAAACCTCCAGTCACGACCAGCACGGTTTCCGGGTAACGTTTGGCATAGGCAGCACCAACATCTAATCGCTGTTTTAAGGTGGGAGAGGGATGACCCTTTTCGATTCCACTGCCCAGTATAATGACTGCAGAGGCGGGCTGAACTGTATTGGACTGCTGAATGCTATATAGCAGATAACTGAAAAATATCACCAATGTGCTGAGCCAGAGAAAAAATCCCGCCCATGCACAGCGCCATAAAGTCTGTCTTAATTGCGTGCGCTGAATAAAGCTTTGAATCCGGTTAAAAAACAGGGCATAGAGCATGAGTCCAATACCGATGATCAACGGAAGAATAATGCCGAGATGAATTTTATCCAGTGACAGTAACCATAAGCCATCGAGAGTCAATATACTGCCGATAATCAAGCTCAGGTGACGTTTGAAGCTGCTGGACATAAAATTACTCTGGGTGAATGTTGTTGCTAGTTTAAACAAATTGGATACTTTAAGTATAAAAAAACCGGGTTCTGAGACCCGGTTTTTTTATTGACTTCAATGATTAGTAGACATCACGACGATAACGTCCATCTTGGCGTAGCTGGTCAACTACAGCTTCACCCAGAATGTCGGTTAAAGCCTGATCGACATCGCTGGCCATACCGTTGATGCTACCGCACACATAAATCACCGCACCATTCTTAACCCAGGCTTTTAGTTCCTGTGCCTGTTCACGCAGTTTATGATGTACATAGACTTTTTCTGCCTGATCTCGTGAGAAAGCCAAATCCAGGCGTTGCAACATGCCAGTGGTTTGCCAGGCTTCAATCGTGCTCTGATAGAAGAAGTCATGTTCACGCTGGCGTTCACCAAAGATCAGCCAGTTTTGCGTATAGTTCTGACGGATACGTGCATGTAGCAAGCTCATTAATCCTGCAAGACCGGTACCGTTACCAATACAAATGATAGGACGGTTGTCATCAATCAGGTGGAAAGATTCATTGTTACGGATATGCAGCGCAATCTTGCTATTTAACGGGGCATGCCGAGTCAGCCAGCCTGAACCCAGACCCAATTGGCCTTGAGCATCGGACTGTTGGCGCACCACTAAACGCAGAACTTGCTGTGAAGGAATACTGGCAATGGAATATTCACGTGAAGGCAGCATCGGAAGTTGCTCCAGTAAATGATCCATATTGGCAAAAGGTTCAACTTCACCGGTCAAATCTTTGTTCCATAAGGCCTGTTCAATATTGATCTTTAACGAATCTACAGAGGTATTCGGCTGAATTTGATGCTGCTGCATAAACCGGGCAATACGTTCAGCACTGTTACCGGGTTGAATCTCGGCGATATCACCGGCTTGCCAGCTCACTTCATGATCCGGCTTTAACTCGATATTAAAGGCTGGGGCACCGAGGCTGTTCGGATTGAGCAGATCACGTTGGGTTAAAGTCCAGCAATCGAAGGTTTTTTCGATATTCATGGTTTGCAATTCAAGCTGGGTTACTTTTGCTAAAGTTGTATTCCATGCCTGAATCTGCTCTTGATTGGCATTATCCACTTCAATGATATTAAACAGCTGCTGTGCACCATTCTGTTTTAACCAGTCATCAATTGCATGGCCAAAATGACAGAAAGTGTCGGCATATTCATGAGATCCTAAGGCCAATACTGCATAGTGCAGATGGCTTAAATCAGCTTTTTTGCGCAGTATTTTTTTGGCAAAACCCGCTGCTAAATCAGGTGCTTCACCGGTACCATAAGTACTGGCTACAAATAAAACCTGTTCAGTATTTTTTAAATCATCCAGACTCAAATGTTGTACAGATTTCACGCTAGCAGGCTGATGAGCCTGTTGCAGGCTGGTTGCTGTACGCCATGCTAGCTGTTCTGCCGTACCAGTTTGTGACGCATAGACAATCAGCCAGGGTTTTGCATTACCATCAATATTAACCGCGGTTAAGCCATGACGTGCAGCTTGGGTTAGTTTCTTCTGTTTGCGACGTTTCAGATAAAGCATCCAGCCTGTAACAAAGAACAATGGCATACTCAGAGCAGCCAGCATAGCCAAGAACTGGTAAACCGGACCAAAGAAGCTACCACGGTGCACCGGCAGCATGCTACTCATGATTTTTTCATTGAGTTTTTTATTTTCGTAAAGTTCCATCTCTTTAATGCTAGATGCCTGATAATCAAATATGGCTTTGTTGCGTGCGCGTTCATGCTGGGGAATGGCATCGACAAAGCTAATTTCAAGTTCACCATTGGCTTTTTTCGTGATATTCAGGGTAATGCTTGAATAATCACGGCCCACTTGAGCATTAAAGCCTTTCCAGCTTTGACTAAGAGCCAGATGAATCTGTTCCGGGCTTAAGCTTTTTTTCTCAATTTTTTCAACAGGTTGAATTTCAGTAGCTTTTTCATGTTTGCTTGTAGCTGCATTACGTAATGCTTTGCTCGAACCCTCATTGTTGCTGACTGTTTCACCACCTTTTGGCGCTTCAGCTTCACCCTTGGCTTGCGGTTGTTCAACACCCATCACAGTGTACAAGCCGCTACGCCACCAGCCATAAGACCAGGTTAAACCGGTACAGGCGATAATCAGGAAGAAAATCACCACCCAGGTACCCACCACGGCATGTAAGTCCCAAATGAAATTACGGCCTTTTAGTTGAGGCTTGAGCATGAACCATTGTTTAACAGAATGTTTTTTCGGCCAGCGCAGATATAGACCACTGAGTACAAAAAAGATCAGCATGAGGGTACAGGCCCCGGTGATCTGCTTGCCGACGGGTCCAACGGTTAAATTGCGATGCAACTGCTCGATAAACTTGAAAAATTCTCGTCCTTTAATCTCAGGTAACACTTCGGCTGTGTAAGGATTAATCATCATGGTATAGCCTTTACGTGCACCTTCTTTGACAATATTAATGCTTGAAGATGCTGTCGGATCTTTGGCTATGGTGATGCTATTAATTTTCATTTCCGGATCAGTTTTTTGAAAATGCTGATACAGTTCGGCAGGGGTTAATTTATCTTGTTTTTCAATCTGGACGGTATAGCTAGCCGGATTGAGCCATTTCTGGATAGGCTGTTCATATGAATAAATGGCACCAGTTATCCCCATAATGGAGAGGATTAACCCGGCAGTAATACCAAGAAACCAGTGAATCTGGAAAAAGATTTTTTTTAACATAGCCGAAAAACAGGGTGAGAAACAGAATTAACCTGAATTATAGCTGAACTTTCCCAAAATGATATCGATTTAGTAGGTAATATTTATTCTCATTATCATTTAATTTTATCGGAATTAAAAAACCCCCAGTCTGGAGGTTTTTTAATGTCTAGCTTGCAGTAGCATTTAAATCTGTTTTGCTTCGCCCACAGTTTCATTCAAGTGCTTGCGGATAGTCTTGAAAGAAAAATTCTTTGAATCCATACGCTTTGGCAAGATATAAGCACCTTGTTGACCTTTAACCTTGAAGTTAATCAACATAAAGTCAGGGGTATTGTACCACTCATAAATATCTTTCCAGCCAATGGCACCAACACCTTCCTGTGCACCCATTTGCTGACGCATGATAATGCCGTGCGGCTGTACGCCCAAACGGATACCTTTAATTTCCTGTACCGGAAATTCATTCATCTTGCGTTTTACATACCATTCCAGGCCGAATTTACGGATCAGGAAATATGCAAGCACACAGACCAAAGCCACCCAGCAGAAAATGGTGGAATAGTTTTTCAGCAAGATGATACCGACAATGGAAAGTAGGGCAACAGCTGCCATGATGATCCAGGCTTTGGTGCCGATTTTATTGGTGCTACGCCAGATGGCAAGTTGCGCTTGACGTTGTTCAGCCTCAGAAATTTCATAGTTCACAGGCTGTAAGGTATAAGCGTATAAATTTTTCGCGGTCATAATGAAAATAACAAATTTAGAACTGTAAAAAGTTTAGCATTATTTATACCAATTCAGTGAGTATATTGTTCCAAAATCATCCTATTTATAATGAGGCTAATTCGGTGGCTTTTTCATCACGGTCATGGCTTAGACTTTGCTTTAAACGACTGAGCTGATTCAGAATACTGAGCATCAACGATAATTGCTGCAAAACAATCAGAGATTTTTGATCCTCTTCATTATTTTGGTTTAAGCGTTGGCGTATGGTATTCAGCATATTTTGTGCCGTCAGGTCGGGCACTTCATCTTTTAGCAATGCCCCTTGAATGTCGTCCAGCGCTTGATCGAGGAGCTGCAAGACTTCCTGATCTGCAATTTTTTCACGATGTGCGCCCAGTGCAGCAATATAGCTGAGCAGGGTGTGATTCAAGCACAAAAATTCAAAAGCCTGGCTTTTTTGTGTCGGATCAAAATCAGGTTCTGTGGCCAGGGTCGAAATCAGTGAGGCCACATCTGCATCGTTATTATGCGCAGCACGACGTACCACACGATATTTCAAACCGTTATTACGGCCATTTTTGTACTGCTCAATCACTTCGGTCAAATATTCACATTGAGCGTTGAGTGAACGCCGGATATTGCGCGGTAAACGACGAAATTTCCAGTCGGGGAAGATAAAACTCACCCCAAACCAGGCCAAGGCACAGCCAATCAAGGTATCAATCATGCGCGGGAGGGCTGCGGCGAAACCCAATCCATCGAGGTTAAAGTTAATTAATGCCAAAATCGTGATAAAGGCGGTGGCCTGGGCATATTGCTTACTGCGTAATTCAAAGAACAGTACACCACTTAAAATCAGCAGTAATAATTGACCTTCGATCGAAGGAATAAAATACAAAATGGCATAGCCGAGAATAATGCCGACCAAGGTGCCAACAATCCGTAAACGCAGGCGACGTTTGGTGGCGTTAAAATTGGGTTGGCTGACAAAAAGCGCCGTTAATAGAATCCAGTAGCCATATTGAATCTGGGTAATCTGGACAAAAATATAACCAATAAACAAGACAATAGAGACACGAATTGCATGTCTAAACAGCACCGACTCTGGTGTTAAATGCTGTTTGATCCGAATCACAATATCATCCCAGCCTTTGAGATCATCATCTTTTAGCTGGTTTTCAATATGTTTGCTTTTATCTAACTTAATATGCCGCTCTGTTTCTACGTTGCGAAGCTGGGCATCAATCGACTTTAAATTTTGATAAAGAGAAAATAAGGCATTGACCCAAACTTGATCGTATTGCTGCTCGGCACGGAGTTTTTCCAGGGATATTTTTAAGTTGGCAAAGGCATGTTTAAAGCGCTTGTTATGCTGATAGGTTTCACGATTTAAAATACTGTGACCCAAGTCTTTACAGGCCTTACCCTGAATAGAAAGAATGCGTTGAAAGCGAAATAAAATGTCACTATGTTCAAAAACTTTGACCAGTTTTTGATAATCAATATGCGCTGAATCTGCACGTTCATGGATATCCTGAGCCACAAAATAATATTGCAGGCTGCGACGGGTATCTTTTTGTCCACGGTCACCTTTTAATCGGGTTAACAGGGCAGTTTTCATTTCATTGAAAATACCGACCAGTTTGCCATTTTCCAAAGACAGCTCAATCATGCTTTGCTGATAACTTTCTGGCGTCATGTCAACATCAAACAGGTTCGATTTGGCAAACAGAAAGTCTCCCAGTGATGAATAGCACTGGGACAGTTTGTCCTGAACCTGCCGAACCGGAAATAGCAGAAAACTGATGGTAGAAAGCAGGCCATACCACATCGCACCGGCAACCAACAGTCCAGCCTGCATATACCATTGATCAAACAGTCCAACCCCCAGCATTGAATAGACTGAAATGACTAGACAGCCATAGGAAATGGTCGCATAACGCCGTCCTAATGAGCCGAGCAGAATCCAGCCAATGCAGGACACAATCAGCCCTATGGCAAATAAAACGGGATGAGGAAATAAAAAATAAATCGAGGCGGCGGTAATAAAGAAACCGATGTAAGTATAAATCAGGTTCATGATCCGCACTGAAAAGCGGTCATCGATATCACTTAAACCGGCAGCCACTACCCCTAAGGTCAAGGGAATGGTAAAAAGCTGTTGTCCCATAAAATAGGGCACAAAGGCAGTACCTGCAAATGCAATAATCATGCGCAGGTTATACATGAAGGTGGTATTGTAAGTCGCTTGTTTAAGACGCGTCAGCCAAGATTTCAAGTTATGTCCTAATCACTAAAGGATGTATGCATCAGGGAATGAAATTATGTGAAATTTCATTTTCAATCCTTAAAATAATACTATGTACAGTGTAAGCTTGTCTTTAAAGCCCCCATTTAAAAATTGAATATCGTTATGTCTGTACAGCAATCTACACGGCAGTATTCCACAGCATGGATCATGCTGCTGGCTTTATTGACCTCACTTGGTCCACTTTCTATTGATATGTACCTGCCAGCCTTGCCGCAAATGGCACAGGATTTTGGCGTCAGTACGCAAATGGTAGCCAATACTTTACCGGCTTATTTTTTGGGACTGGCTTTAGGGCAGCTGATCTATGGACCTTTGAGTGACCGGATTGGGCGCAAAACACCATTGTATTTTGGATTAACCCTGTATGTTGTTGCAAGCTTGCTGTGTATTTTTGCCAGCAATGAATGGAGCTTAATTGCTGCAAGGATTTTACAGGCTGTCGGAGGCTGCGTAGGGGTGGTGATTGCCCGGGCTGCCATTCGTGACCGTCTGGATATGCAGGCTTCTGCACAGGCCTTTGCCAGCATGATGATTGTGATGGGGATTGCGCCGATTGTTGCGCCGAGTGTCGGGGCAATGGTATTGACGTTCTTTAGCTGGCATGCAGTCTTTGTCTTTTTAACCTTGATCGGACTGATCTGTTTATTCTGCGTGCACTTTTTCTTTAAAGAAAGTTTGCCACCTGAACGCCGTTTAAAGCTGAATGTTGCTCAGATTATCCAGCTGTACGGTAGTATTTTTAAAGACCCGAGTTTTACATGGCCAATGCTGGCTGGTTGTTTTTCTGGCGGCATTTTATTCTGTTATATCAGTTCATCTGCTGCTGTGCTGATGGATCATTATGGATTAGCGCAACAGCAATTTGCTTATGCTTTTGGGCTGAATGCCTTTGGTATCATGCTGTTATCTGCGCTCAATAAAAGACTTGGCCAGCAATTTTCGGTCCTGAGTCGCCTGAAAATAGGCGGCATCATCCAGTTGCTTGGGGTCTGCATTTTATTCAGTGCAGGTTTAATCGGTCATAGTCCCTTATGGCTGGTATTGATTGGCATGTTCTGGGCAGTGGCAGGAATTGGTTTTACGGGTCCCAATGCGATGGCTTTGGCCATGTCGGAACAGGGTGCGCAAGCGGGGACAGCCAGTGCGATTATGGGAAGTATGCAGTTTGCCTGTGGTTTGCTCGGCGGCGTGATTTTGAATTTTCTGATGTGGGATTCACTGCTCAATATGGGAATTCTGATGTTGATCTTTGTGGCAGTGACTTTGCTCGCAATTCTACAGCTCAGCAGACAATTGCAGGATAAAAGTTTAAATATTTAAATATCTGCATAGCAAAACAGACCTTTAAACTTATTCGTGCTAAAGGTCTGCTTGAATTCAAGCTATTTATTTATCCATAAACGCGGCAATATTCATTTTTCCGGATAACTAGGCAAAGGTTTTCTTAAGGGGGCCCGGCTTGCCACGGTTAAAATGTTTTAATGATTTATGGATCAACCTGTCTGATACAAAAAGCCCGTACCGCATGGCGGGCCGTTATGGCATCGTTTACATGCTGAAATGAGCTGTAAATTTATAAAAATGTCTTTTGAAATGAGTTTTTTAGCGCTGGGTAGTTATATACATTAGTCGAATGTCTGGTTGTTTGGCTTTAGGATGAATTTTTCTAAGTCTAAGAATATCCATATTATTTTTTTATTAGATCTGAAAATGAGATTATTTTTCAATCAATGTTCGGGAAAACTGATTTTAATAAAGTCTGAAAATTGCTAGATTTAGCACGATATGTGGATGTCACATATTTGTAATATTATAATATTTTAAGTTTTTTACTGTACTCAGAAGCTGAAAATGCAATGGTTTTTTAAGCTTATTAATTTTTGAAGGGTATTTTTTCATAGATTTATTGGGTTTTTAAAAAATCACTGAATGCATGGAATGCGAAATTTAACAAATCGGAGATTTTAAGAATGAGTCAATTACGTAACGGTAAATTTATTGCTAAAGGTTTAGCATTGGCAGTTACAGCAGTCATGGTTAGTACAGCACATGCCGGCACAGCTGAACAAAAACAGATTCAACAATTACGTCAAGAAGTTGAAGCATTAAAATCTTTAATCCAACAACAACAGCAAGTGCAGCAACAGCAACAAACTCAAATTGAGCAAGTCAAGGCACAGCCTGTTCAACTTGCAGCAGCACCTGCAGCGAAGTCTGAATCAGCATTAACTGGCTTTAAAACTAAAGCGGGCGCCAGTGTAAACCTATACGGTTTTGTTCGTGGTGATGCTAACTATATTATTGAAGGTGCAGATGACGACTTTAACGCAGTACACAAATCTGGTGGAGCAACTGCATTAGTTAATGACAAGCTTCGTGCTACCGGAAAAATGACCCGTTTAGGCTTAGATTTTAATACGCCAGTGGGTGATGCAAAAGTTGGTGGTAAAGTTGAAGTTGATTTTGCAGGAACCAATGAAGCATTGCGTATTCGTCATGCTTACTTAACCTATAATGACTGGTTATTCGGTCAAACCACTTCAAACTTCCTGTCAAGTCATGCACCAGAAATGATTGACCTTGCAACGAACGTGGGTGGAGGTACACTGCGTGTTCCTCAAGTACGCTATGGTCTTAAACTGGCTCCTGCTACCCAATTATTCTTGTCTGCAGAAGAAGCAGATAGTTCGGCTACAGGGGATACTATTAAATATCGTTTACCTAATTTAACTGCGAAATTAGTGCAAGGTTTTGCGGAGGGTAAAGGTTTAGTATCTGCACGTGCTTTGGTTGAAAATTATAAATCAACAGCAGCTGATGATAATAAAACTGGCTGGGGTGTAGCGGCAGGGGTTAATTATCAAGTTGCTGATCCTTTAAAAGTGTCTGCTGATGTTTCGCATGTAGTGGGTAACAGCAACTATTTATATGGCAGCAATTCAGCTTATGTGCTTGATGGTAATAATATTGAGCAAAATGAATTTACTGCTGCCCAAGTCGGTGCAACCTATAAAATTTCACCTAAATTACGTTCGACTTTAGCCTATGGCGCTTTGTTTGCAGATGATGGCACTAAATATGCATTGACTACAAATGCGAATGAAAAAGTACAACAAGCTTGGATGAATATTATCTATTCACCGGCTACACCAATTGATTTAGGTGTGGAATATATCAATGGTAAGCGTGAAACCTTTGCTGGTCAGTCATATAAAGATAACCGTGTAGGTTTGATGGCTAAATATAATTTCTAATTCAAAACTGGAAATTTAAAAAAGAGGCGACTGGTTCGCCTCTTTTTTTTATTTGAAAAATTATTTTTCATCTCCAGTTAATACCTAAGAGATCTCATTCGTATGAGAATCATCAGCCCTGATTTGATGGGTAAAAGCCGGCTATAAAAAAGGTCAAAAGATGAGATAATATTAAGAGGAAGGCGGCAAATATATGAGCCCTGATCTTTTAAAAACTGAGAGCTTTTAAGGATAACTTTACGAAAGAATACAGTGTTACACATAGATCGTTCTTAAAATATACGCCTTTTTGCGAACAGCTTTATTTATCTTTAGGTGGTTCATGAGCAATATCAAATTTAGTTTTATTGTTTTGGCAGTATTGGGGTTGGGAGCCTGTCAAACGGTTGCCCAACCTAAGCTTACTGTTGGTTCGACAGGACTATCAGAGCCACCTGCTGTAGATGCTCAAGTTCGGGCAGAGCGTATTAATTTTAAAAAACTCAAACAGCAGGAAAACCGTCCTATTGTTGCCTTGGTACTGGGCAGTGGTGGCGCTCGTGGCTATGCTCATATCGGGGTCATTCAGGTACTGGAGCAGCAAGGGATACACCCGGATTTGATTGTAGGTACCAGTGCGGGCAGTATTGTGGGTTCCATTTATGCCAGTGGTAAAACAGCAGAAGAACTGCGTGATATTGCTTTAAGCATGAAAGCCAATGATGTGCGTGATGTAAAGCTGGACATGAAAGGCTTTTTTGATGGCCAAAAAGTTGAAAATTATGTCAATCAGCAAGTCAATAATACGCCTTTAGAGGCATTAAAAATCCCGATGTATGTGGTCGCAACGGAATTAAAACAAGGCAGAAAAGTCGTCTTTAACTATGGCAATACCGGACAGGCGGTACGCGCTTCCGTGTCTATTCCCAGCATGTTTATTCCAACCAAAATTGGTGCGGATGAATATGTGGATGGCGGTCTGGTGAGCCCGGTACCTGTAGGCGTGGCACGTGATTTGGGGGCGGATATTGTGATTGCTGTGGATATTCTGGCGCAACCAATGCATACCGAAACCAGTAATGTTTGGGGAATGTTCAATCAAAATATTAATATCATGCAAAGCCGTTTAGCTGAAGAAGAGTTAAAGCATGCAGATATTGTGATTCAGCCAGATTTAAGGGAAAAAGGGCATATATTTGATGTAAAAGGTCGTGCAATGACCATGCAAGCCGGAATAGATGCAACAGAAAGTCAGTTAAATGAAATTACCACTTTATTGAAACAGAAGCATTATCCATTTGGTCATAGCATTCAGCAATTAAGCGCACAGGATTAAGTCCTTCAATCAATTGCAATGATGAAACCGAATCCCTAAGAGTCTCAGATTCATTATTGCAATGCTGTTAGGTTTTAGTCTGTCGTTATTTAGGTTTTGAGGGATAATCAATCAAGATGAATGGAATTTAACTGTAAAGATAAACTAATCAATTGATATTATTCAATAAAATCAACTAAGTGATGAAAGCTTTTGTATTATACAATTTTTATATAATATGTGTTTGTTCAATGATTTAAGTTTACCAGTAAATAAAAATTCTCTACACTGGAGTTTATTAAAGTCATAAAAGCATATTTCTGTAAGGATGGTTAAATGCATAACAGTAGTATGAACATAGAAAAATTTGCCATAGGTCAAAAAGTTAAAATGGCGAGTATGGAAAATCTGGTATTTACCGTGATTTCAGAAAATACTGATGGTACCTATAGTGTTGAGACCCAGCTCGACCAGCAAAATGTATTGAGCTATGGCAATATTTCCAAAGAAATGCTGCGCAATGTAACACCTTGATATTAGTTTAAGCTGAGATTTAACTGGTCTGATATGACACGTTAAACACTAGCCCTGTGCCCAAATAGATTTAAATTTTGTTTGATTCATAGGTATTCAAGTAATAATCACACGATATGTTTTAAAATATATAGTCATCTTTTTGTAATTTAATTTTTAGAACAAATATTCTATTAAAATCATGCTATAAGAAAAATGTTTATATCTCAGTGAGTTGGTAAAATTGATATATATTTTTTTGAATGATACCAAAATCACTATAAATAATAATGATGGGTTTATTGGCAATTTCGACATTTTATTTCATAGAAAAACGATATAATCATTCCTTATACTATTGTCTGTAAAAGAGTCTAGAGAACGCGATGTCCCCATTAGATCAAATTGCTCCAGCATTAGATGACCAGTCTGAATTAACCATGACAGTTTTAATGACTCCTGATATGGCGAACTTTTCAGGAAATGTTCATGGCGGAACAATTTTAAAATTACTGGATCAGGTCGCATACGCATGTGCTAGCCGTTATTCAGGCAGTTATGTGGTGACTTTGTCTGTGGATAAAGTAAATTTCAAAGAACCGATTCATGTGGGTGAACTCGTTACTTTTCTTGCCAGTGTCAACCATGTCGGTCGTACCTCAATGGAAATCGGGATTCGCGTAGAAGCGCAGAACATTCAAAAACGTACCGTACGTCATACCAATAGTTGTTACTTCACTATGGTAGCTGTAGATGAAAATGGTCAACCGAAACAGATTCCGCCATTGAAGCTGGACAATGACTGGAAACGTTGCCGTTTTGAGGCTGCTGAACATCGTAAAGTGGCACGCTTGCAAGAAAGCCATCATCCTTCATGCAGTATTTATAAAAAAACCTCGCAATGCTAATGCTGTATTAAAACAGACTGAACGCTGATGTTAAAAAGACTGCTTTAAAGCGGTCTTTTTTGATTTTAACGGGAAGATTGGAACTATACAGCAGGCAAAAATTAGCCTAATATAAAACGATACGTATCGTTTCGTTTTTGGTGATGAATGACTGAACTAGAAAAAACTTCGCGTCGTAAGCAATGTATTTTGCAGGCAGTGACTGCTGCATTGGAAGATGAGGATTACAGTCATTTAACTGTTGAAGATATTGCTGCACGGGCAGGGGTAGGAAAGTCGACCATTTATCGCTGGTGGAAGCATAAATCTGATCTGGTCTTTGATGCCTTTAAAGAGCACACCGCTTCGGTCTTTGATCTGGATTTCGAGCAGAGCCTGGAAGTTAATCTGAACCAGCAGCTGTTAAAATTGTCACTCGCGCTAAATCATCCGTTAGGGCGAGCTTTATTGGTGGTGATGGCCGAGCATCGTGAAGCAGCCGGTGAGTTTTTCAGGCTGTATTTATTACCGCGTCGTGAGCAAACACGCAAGTTGATTCAACTTGCCATAGAGCGTAATGAAATTATTGCCGATTATCCATTTGAACTGATGCTGGATACGCTGTATGGGCCGATTCATTATCAGATTATTTTCTTTAATTGCATGCCAGATGAAACTTACATACACAATCTTGTACGTTTGGTGATGCAACCTGTTCTGGTTCAAAAGTAGCACCAGGCTACCGCTAAGTTGGTCATTATGTCTGCAACAAACACTGAGCGTCTATGGAATCGCTCGTTTATATTATGTCTATGCAATAACCTGTTTTTATTTACCTATTATTATGCCTTATTAACTGTCTTGCCGATTTATATCATGAAGGATCTAGGCGGGACGGTGAAGGAAGCAGGTTTGGCACTGACCCTATTTCTGGTTTCTTCAATTGCGGTTCGTCCATTTTCCGGACTGATTGTGGAAAAATTAGGCAAAAAAATAGCCTTCCGCGGCTCGGAATTGCTGTTTGTACTGTTTGCTTTTAGCTATTTATTTGCCGACAGTATGTGGGCTTTATTGTTGATCCGTTTTATTCATGGCATCTGGTTTAGCATATTAACCACGGTCACCGTGCCCATAGCAAATGATTTTATTCCAGATCGGCGTAAGGGCGAGGGCATGGGCTATTTTGTCATGTCGACCAATCTTGCCGTGGTATTTGGGCCTTTAATTGCCTTGACCGTGTTGCAGTTTACTGATTTTAAGATGCTATTTGCGCTATTAACTGCTGTGATCAGTCTGGGTTTTATTTTTTGTTTAATCATTCCGGTACAACAGCAGGATAAGGTTGCCTTCACGGCTGAGACTCAAGAAAAAAAATGTTTGGGTTGGCATGATATTATTGAAACACGTGCTATACCGATTGGCTTTGTTGCCTTGCTGACTGCATTTGCCTATTCCAGCATTATGAGTTTCATTACCGCTTATAGTGAATCTAAAGCTCTACTCGCGTATACCAGCCTGTTTTTTATTGTCTTCGCCATTTCCATGATTGTAGTGCGGCCGTGGGTAGGCAAAATTTATGACCGTAAAGGTGCCAGTGCAGTCATTTATCCTTCCTTTATTTTCTTTGCCATAGGCCTGGTCGTGGTCAGTTTTATCTCCAATCAATGGCTGCTCTGGTTATCTGCTATATTTATTGGCATTGGTTATGGCTCCCTGTTTCCATGTTTTCAAACCATTGCTATTCAGTCTGTGCCAAAACAGCGTATGGGGCATGCAATTTCCACATTCTTTACCCTGTTTGATTTGGGCATGGCAATCGGCTCAGTCATTTTGGGATTGATGATTGCCTATTATGGTTATCAACTGAGTTATTTATTCTGTGCTGTAATTACTGTGCTGACTTTATTTGTTTATAAATACACAGTTTCGGCATCACTGAAGCAACCTAAATAAAGAGAGGTCCGGCACGTGGAATTACGTCATTTACGCTATTTTGTTGCAGTTGCACAAGAACTGAATTTTACCAAGGCGGCACAACGCATGTGTACGGTGCAACCATCTTTGAGCCAGCAGATTAAAGATCTGGAACATGAGGTGGGTGTTCAGTTATTGGTTCGATCCAACCGTAAAGTTGAGTTGACTGAAGCAGGAAAAGTCTTTCTGAAAGAAGCGCTGCTGAGTTTGGAGCATGCAGAAAAAGCGATTGATGCTGCACGGAAAATTGCCAACTTGAGCAAAGACCAGTTGAATATTGGCTTTGTCCCTGTGGCAGAAATGAAAATTTTTCCCTATATCATGCCGAATATACGGGCCCATTTCCCTGACATCAAAATTAACTTTCATAGCCTGACCGATGTCCACCAACTTAAAGCCTTAAAAAAAGGTGATATTGACATTGCCTTTACCCGCTATGTCGATGAATCGGATGAACTGGAGCATGTACAGATTTTTAGTGAGCCTCTGGCTTTAATCGTGCCCAAGGATTCACCTATTGCCGAGCAACGTCATATTAGTATCAAAAGTTTTAATCATCAGGACTTTGTTATTAGTGATGAAGATGCTTCACCGCAGTTGCACAAGATTATTACCGATTTCTTTAAGCAGGCTAAACTGGATGTCAACATCGTCCAGCACTCGACCAATATTCTATTAAATGTCAATTTAGTCGGCATGGGGGTCGGCTGGAGTTTGGTACCGGCTTATGTGATCCCGCTATTGGGCGATAAAATTATCGTGAAAAATACTATTGAGCCCTTACCGATGATTAACCTGTATGCCAGTTATCGTAAAGGGCAAAAAAATGAGCTGATTGAACTTATTTTAAAAATCTTGAAAGAACAGTTTTATATGGGTTTCTTTTAAAATAATTGTTTGATATCACACGATGCTTTTAAAGGCGATAAAAAGCATCGTTAAGGAGAGTGCATGTATCACATAATCACCATCAAATAATCAAAGCGCTTTATACTTAAAAATTAGAATAACAACAGAGGTCGAATTAAAATGATGAAGCTGTATAACAATGCTCAGTCGCGTGGCATGACCGTGATGCTTTTATTAAAAAGAGCTGGGTATAGAAGACCAGATTGAAGAGATAAACGTGCCCATATGAAAATATGCATCAGGCTGAATATTTAACTATTAATCCCATGGGAAAAGTCCCCTGTCTGGTTGATCAGGGCGTAGTGATTTCTGAAGTTGCGGCCATATTTACTTATCTGGCAGATAAATATATGGAAAAAGGTTTGGCGCCTGCCCTGGATGACCCCAAGCGAGGTGCATATCTGAAATGGATGTTCTTTGCGCATGGTCCTTTGACTGAGTTTATGGATTTAAAAGGTCTAGGCGTATCGGACGAGCAAATTGAGCAAAGAAAACGAAGCCTGACCTTTGGTCATGAAGAGAGTGTATTGGCATTGCTAAAAAAGGGTATGCAAGAAGCAAATCCGTATTTGCTGGGTGATAAAATTTCAGCAGCAGATTTATTTCTGGGTTATTGGGTAATTTTTGCTATCTCTCTCAAAATATTGCCTTATCTGGATGAGTTCAAGCCGTTTATTCAGCTTCTGGCACAGCGTGATTCAATGAAAGGTGTGCCATGGTTGCAGAAGATTAATGCTTAATATTTTTACTGTTAATTTTTAATTGAAATTGCTAAAGATATTAAAGTGATTGAGCTGATTTTGAAGAGTTAAAGGAATAGATTTATTTTGAAGCTCTCTTGAATAGATCTCTTGCATAAATCAAAAAATGTTCAATATTCGATTTTTTTAAATCAGCACTGCCTCATTTGATTGATTTAATTTTTTACCTTCTCGTAGGCAATCTCTCTACTTTTGAAAGGTCAAAATGAGGATCTCAAAATATATTGTGAGTCCGCAGGAAAAACCTTTTATTTCCCATACACGACATCCTGAGCCAGTTTTAAGCACTGCTTTAAAATGTAGCGTAAGGGATGGGAAACGTTGGGCATCCATGCCACACTCATGAATCTGATATTGACTAAAATCTATTTTTTAATTTTGGTTTTACGAACAATTTTTAGTTTCTAAAATGATGTATGGAAGAAGTCTAATAATTGACCTTAAATTTAAAGATTTATATGAGTGAAAAATAAAAAAAGACCACGCTTTCGCGTGGTCAGGCCTCTGAATATGATTCAGTCAATGTGTTTTTATATCTGTATTATTTTACATGCAGCTTTTTAAACAGCTGTTGGCTCACGTGATCCAGAGTTTGTGGAATCGCCAAGGCCGCCACAAAACGGTCAGGACGTAGAATTACCACCGATTCTGAAGTTTTACCAAACCAGCTGCGAATATCGGTTCCGATATCGCCAATGGTAATCACGCCATCAATGTTCTTGCGGTTTTCATTGCCAAACTGAACTTCAGGAATGACCTGAATAAATTTGACGCCTAATTTTTTCCAGACTTGCATGGTGGTATCCGAGATGCCCCATTGAGGATCGACTCCCCAAGCAATGATCGCAAAGTCGTTGCCAATCACTTCATCCAGTAAAACTTGTTCACCCGACTCAAGTTTCACTTGCGGTTGAATAAACATCTTGCCGACCGGAGACTCTTTCTTGCCGTCTGCCAGCAAAGCACCGTCATGATATTTCGGCATCGGTTTAAAACGCATTTCAAGCAAATACTGTTTAATTGGCTTGATGTAATTCAATGCATAGGCAATACCGTCACGCACGAAACCTTGCCATTTTTTCGGTGGCGCAAGTACATGACCGGCCATCACTGAAAGATCGATCATAGCTTTAGCATGGTCTTTACGTTCAATCTGGTAAGAATCCAGCAGGTCTGGAGTCGCCTTGCCCTGAACAACCAATGCCACTTTCCAGGCCAGGTTAAAGGCATCGCGCATACCGCTGTTATAACCCTGACCTTGCCATACTGGCATAATGTGTGCAGCATCACCGGCAAGTAGGATGCGGTCAACACGGAATTTATCGGCAATACGCGCATTATGTGTATAAACACGCTGACGGATTACTTCGATATTTTCAGCATTAGGCAATACTTTAGACAGCAATTTGGCAATATTTTCCGGTTTGCTTAACTCTTCTTGAGTTTCACCTGGCATCACCATGAATTCGAAACGGCGAATACCATGAGGCAGGGCAGCAGATACATACGGACGTACCGGGTCGCAGCATAGATAAATATGCGGTGTTGCCAAAGGATCATTTTCAATGTCAATTACAATCCATTGGTTTGGTGCGGTTTTACCATCAAAACCAATATTTAAAGTACGACGTACAATTGAGTTACCGCCATCACATGCAATTAAATATTTTGCCTGAACAATTTCTTCTTTCTGGTTTTTATCTTGAATTTTAAGCGTTACGCCGTTGGCATCTTGGCTAAATTCGCCCAGTTGACGTGAAAACAGTACTTGAGTGTTTTCATATTGCTTTAAGCCTTGCAGCAAGACATTATCGACCTGAGGCTGAATAAAAGCATTACGGCGTGAGAAACCGAATTCGCGGGTGAGTGGCTGAATGTCAGCAAAACAGCGACCTTTAGGCGTCAAGAAACGCATGGCATGATTTGGTGTGGTATGCGGTAAAACTTGATTCACTAAGCCAAGTGACTGAATAGTACGCAATGCTTCATCATCAATACCAATCGCACGCGGGTAATCAATCAAACTGTCCAGTTGTTCGATTACAGTGACCTGAATGCCTTGTTTACTTAAATAGTTCGCAATAGTCAAACCCACAGGGCCTGCGCCCAAGATTGCCACTTCAGTGGTGTAATTTGTTTTGTTGCTCATAGCGAATGCCCATTCAATCAATTCACATTTAAGCGTATTAACGGTGAATTTGAGGGTCTAAACAAGCTATGCCATAGTAGATATGTTGAATGAAAACAAAACAGCGGAAATATATATTATTATATAAGATATTGAAAATAAATATTTATTTAAATTGTCTACTATATGGTTTTCGGGCTTAATGATCATTTTTTTCTATCATATATAAATATTTGCTAAACATAAAAAGCGCAAGAGTTTACCTCATTCCGCTTTTTGACTTAATCTTGCTTTGCATGCAACAGCATGGAGTGAATGATTTGCAGTGAGATTTTAAAAACGTCAAAAAATAAAAATTGAATGATGACGGATTCAAAATAAATTGGATGCTTTACTATACAGTACGGAAAAAATGAAAGTGAGCATCATCATGATCCGTATGGGTGGGTGAGTTGTGCTCACTGATGAACTGATTATATCTATCTGAAAGCGAGTTGATTTTGAAACTGATTTCTCCTACTCAAGCTGTACCGACTCATATTATTTCTGGTTTTTTAGGGGCTGGAAAAACCACCTTGCTTCAACATTTGCTCAGTCAGAAGCCAGAAAATGAGGTCTGGGCGGTGTTGATGAACGAGTTTGGGCAAATTGGGGTCGATCAGCAGTTGTTACCGCAAACCCAAGGCTATGAAGTGAAAGAGCTATTGGGCGGTTGTCTTTGCTGTAGCAGCCAGTTACCGATGCAGATTGCCTTGTCGCGATTATTGTCAGAAAGCAAACCGGACCGGTTGTTTATCGAACCCACAGGGCTAGGACATCCTGCACAATTGCTGGAACAGCTGACCGAACCGCACTGGCAGCCGAGTATTGCCATGCGTGCCTTGGTGACTGTAGTCGATGGTTCCCGTTTGCATGATAGTGATTGGAGCAAGCAGAATTTATATGCCGATCAGTTAAAAGCAGCACAAATCATTGTGGTGTCCCATGCGGATACTATGAGTTTTGCAGATGATCAGGCTTTGCAGGCATTAAAGCGTGAATATCAGGCTTATCAGCAAACCTGGCTGATGAGTGGGCAAGATAAAATTCCTCTGCAACAAATTGACCTGCCTTATGTGGGAACCAGACGTAAAATTCAGCCTTTATTGAAAATCCAAAAAACATTTTCAGCTGGACAGCCTCTACCAGAAATTAAACAGTTGCCTTATCACTATGTTGAAACT
This sequence comes from Acinetobacter sp. CS-2, assembly GCF_016599715.1. Classification (NCBI taxonomy): domain Bacteria; kingdom Pseudomonadati; phylum Pseudomonadota; class Gammaproteobacteria; order Moraxellales; family Moraxellaceae; genus Acinetobacter; species Acinetobacter sp. CS-2. Next base: position 2,334,526 of record NZ_CP067019.1, on the reverse strand, counting down.
GCACAAGGCTATAGTGTAGCGGGATGGAAATTGCCCAAGCGCTGGCAATTCGACTTTTATGCCTTGCTGGATTTACTGTGTGAACAGCAACAGTGGCTGCGGATTAAAGGGATTTTTAATACCAACCAGGGCTGGAAAACCTTCAATTTTAATCCCGAGCAGTTTAACTATCAGTCTGTAGAAGAAGGCGTGGATAACCGTATTGAAATTATTGTGCAGCATCCGCATGACTGGCAGTTATTTGAACAGCAACTGTTTCAGTGCCAGATTAATCCAGATCAGGATTAAAAAACATTTCAGCAAAATACGCCCAAATCTTATATGCTAGGCGCCAAATTTGAGGACTCTTTTATGGCGCTAAAAGCAACAATTTATAAGGCAGATTTGAATATTGCCAATATGGATGACCATCAATATGGTGATTATCAACTCACTATGGCTTTGCATCCTTCAGAAACCATTGAACGTTTGATGGTGCGTATTTTGGCTTATGCGCGTTTTGCTGATGATGCTCTGGAGTTTACCAAAGATTTGTTTGAAACTAATGAGCCGGCGTTATGGCAAAAAGATCTGACCGGCCAACTGATTAAATGGATTGAAGTGGGCTGTCCGGATGAAGATAAGGTGAAAAAGGCCAGTGCGCGTTGTAAGCAGGTGGCTGTGGTTACTTATGGCTCAGCTGTAGATGAATGGTACAAACGCAACAGCAAATTAAAAACCTTAAGCAATGTCGAAGTGTGGAAACTCTCTACTGCGGCTACTGATGCCTTGCCACAATTATGCGAGCGTACTATGCAGTTACAGCTAAATGTTATGGATGGTGAATGGACCTTGATTGGGGATCACGCTCAAGTCGTGGTGGAGTGGGAACAATTACAATAAATAGATACAGGTTGCAGGCTTAAGCTTGCATCCTGATCACAAAATTGCCTATACCTGAAAACAATAAAAATGAATAAAGGGAAAATATATGTATCCGGATCTCTATTGTTTGCTGATTGCCCTCGGTATTGGGGTAATTATTGGTGCAGAGCGAGAATATCGTAGCAAATCGGCCGGCCTTCGAACCATGATTATGGTCATCTGAGTTCCTGCCAATATTCTGACCGGGCTGGATTTGTCCGGGCAGGGGTGATTTTTAAAGATGAAAATCATAAAAAATTGACGGCTTATTTATTGAATGATTCAAATATCCATGAGCTCAGCTTTTAAATACAGCTAAGAACGGATACCTCTTAAATTCTAAAGCATGCAGCCAAATCCGGTTATACTAGGCATTGAAAAATTGCTGCTCAGTTTAGGTAAATGATCATGATAAATGAATTAGAAATTATCGATTTAAAAGTAGGTGAAGGTAAAGAAGCGGTGAAAGGTGCGCTGATTACGACCCATTACACCGGCTGGCTGGAAGATGGAACCAAATTCGATTCATCCATTGACCGTGGCAACTACTTTGAAACCGTGATTGGTACCGGTCGTGTGATTAAAGGCTGGGATCAGGGCATTATGGGCATGAAAGTCGGTGGTAAACGTAAATTAATGGTGCCGGCACACCTGGCTTATGGTGAACGTAAAATGGGTAAAATTATTCCTGCCAATTCAAACCTTATTTTTGAAATTGAACTATTTGACGTAAAAACACGTGATTAAGTGCGCCTTGATTATCGGTTAAAAAATATTCTGCAAGAGACAAGGATGAATCTTGCAGATAGGTGAAAAATAGTTTGAATTTTATTTTTTTACCACTACATTAAGAAATAGCTAAGCGTATTTAAGGATGATTCGCTTTTTGTATAAAATTCAGAAATTAATTCATTTTTAAAACTTTTTCTAGCAATATGTCTATGCATAGGTCTGGGGCAGAAGCAGGTCTGGGCACTTTATGAAGCCGCACCCGAATCTTATTATTTACATCAAAAATTCTTGAATGATGTTCAGTTTACTGAAGATAGCTCTACGCCTCTTAAGGGGACATGGCAGTATTATCCTGAGCAATTCATCACCCAACCCAGTTCAGTTTTAAAATCGACTAGCGTAACTTTGCCAGTCTCTTTTAAAGAAATCACTGGAACTAACCAGACTTATGGCACATTTATTGGCCATTTTAAAATACCTAAGCAATTTGTAGGGCGCCGTATAGCCATTTTTATTCCCAATCAATATGGGGCTTATAAAATGTTCTTGAATGGTGATTTTATACTGCGTTTAGGAGAAGTTGGAAAAGACCCAAGCCATCATCAAACGGAAAATGCACCTAAAATTGCCTTTTTTGTGGTGGAAAAAGAGTATTTCACCATCACCATTCAGGCATCCAATTTTGATCCTCAGCATGGTGGTCTTGAAAATCCGATGCGGATAGGCATAGGTACAACCATTGGTCGCCAGTTCCAGCAGATGATGATGAGTATTGGCCTGGTGTGTGGAGCAGTCTTGGGTATTGGAATGTTTACCTTAATGTTTTCAGTATTCCAAGGAGTGATTAATCGCAGCAGTATCCGGGTTTTTGTGTTTGGTGTTTTTATTCTGTTTCTGGCCTTGCATAATTTATTTTCAGCCCCTTATGCCTATACCACCTTTACCAATATCAGCTGGTTATGGGGAGAGCGTTTAGAATATCTGTTTACTTATCTGGCAGTCACTTTTTTTATCAGTTATATGTTTTTACTCAGTCGGCGTTATCTGCATCCGATTGTTTACAGTGTGGCGATGTGCATACTGATCATGGGTATGATGGTGACCTTGTTTACTGTGCCTGAAATCTTTCAGCGGTTTGCCTTTTATAGTTCAGTCATTAGCCCGATTGTCATTGTAAATTTTGGCTATGGTTTTTATCTGACCCTGAAATCAAAAGAGCAATATTCTAGCGTCAATGTATGGGCGATAATTTTATTATGTGTGACCTTTTTTCATGATTTCTTGTTGACCTTAAATTTACTCGATTCATTTAATCTTTCATTTATTTCAACCAGTTTCTATGCCTTGCTGATTATGTTTCAGCAGTCAAAAAACTATGCACAGCATACCTCGCATATTGAGCAATTGAATAATAGCTTACTTGAGCTGAATAGTTCTCTGGATCATAAAGTACAGGAGCGCACTTCACAGTTACATCAACTGAACCAGAAGCTAGAGCGACAAATTCAAATAGATGCATTAACCGGGGCTTTTAACCGGCGGGCTTTAAATGCTGAAATTCAGCGATTATTTACCCTGACACAAAATCATACCCATTATAGTCTGGCATTTGCCATGTTAGATGTAGATTATTTTAAAAACTATAATGATTACTATGGGCATTTGAAGGGGGATGTAATTTTGCAAGATTTGGTCAAGCTGATCCAGCAGGCCTTGCCTGAATCTGCTTATGTTGCCCGCTACGGTGGGGAAGAGTTTGCCATTATTTTGCATAATATTCCGAGTCAAGTGGTCTTGAATGTGTTGCAGCAGGTTTTAAATGCAGTCAGAGATGCTCAATTTGAACATTTAAACCGGCCTGATCAAAAACAGTATGTGACTTTAAGTATGGGTGTGGCATGGATGGATCGAAATCATCCCTATAGCGATATTCATGAACTGATGAAAGCTGCCGATATCCAGCTTTATGCAGCCAAGGATGCCGGACGGGATCAATATCAGCCCTCTGGAACTTAGTTTAAATTTTGTGGATATTTAAGCTTTTTTTTTAGCTCTTTTGACTAAAATAAAAAGCAGGCATGCCAGTTAAAGTATGATGATCTTAATCACAGTTCCTCTATTTTTAAACGTTTAATTTTCAAAAAATTATTATTTTTTAAGCTTCATTTCAGCTTGATTGGATAAAAAGACAGATTCAGAGTTCTGAACGTCGTAAATCGTGAAAAGGGTAGTTTTCTATTGATCAATGATGCTACGTGTTCAGAGCATAAAATGTTTTTTGAGCACCATTCAATGAAGACTCGCTTGCTGTCCACCTTGCTTTCTGCTTCTCTTTCCGCCGTTTTATGTCAGATGCCTCATTTAGCCTGGAGTAAAACACTACCATCCAGCAATCCCACCCTTACGGTGATTGGCTACCATGAAATTACCGATAGACAATCGGCCCTGATTCCTGACTATTCGGTAACGACCCGGCAGTTTCAGCAACATATCAGCTGGCTTAAAAATAACGGTTTTCATTTTATTAATGTCGATCAGCTGATTAAAGCGCACGAAGGGAAATATCGCTTGCCGAGCAAACCGGTTTTATTAACGGTGGATGATGGCTATGCATCATTTTATAAAAGTGCCTATCCGGTGACCAAAGCCAATAAAATTCCCGTGGTGCTGGCGGTCGTGGGTTCATGGCTAGAGCCTAAAGCAGGTCAAAGCGTTGACTTTTCAGGTGAGAAAATTCAGCGTAGTCAAATGTTATCCTGGGCTGAATTGAAAGAGATGCAGGACAGTGGTCTGGTCGAAATTGCCAGTCATAGCTATAACCTGCATCGCGGCATCTTGGGCAATCCGCAGGGCAATATGGAACCGGCGGCAGTGACACGGTTATACGATCCTAAATCTGCCAGTTATGAAACCGAACGTCATTATCAGCAACGGATTACAGGTGACTTAAAGCAGAATAACCAGTTATTGACTGCACATGGTTTGAAATCACCTCGTGTGATGGTTTGGCCCTATGGTCACTATAATATGCAAACCGTAAAAATTGCCAAACAGTTAGGTATGCCTGTAGCCATTAGTCTGGACGATGGTGCAGATTCGGCTAAAGATTCATTAGGGCAGCTCAACCGTATTCTGATTGAAGGCAATATGACCACGGCAGATTTGGCTCAGGAAATTCAAAATCGCCAGCAACATTTAGGCGACAATAACCGTCCGCAAAAAATCATGCATATCGATCTGGATTACATTTACGACAAAGATCCTATTCAGCAGGAACGTAATCTGGATCACTTGCTTGACCGGATTGTGGCGATGAAAGTCAATACCGTGTATTTACAAGCCTTTTCTGATCCGGATGCCAATGGTTCTGCGGATATGGTGTATTTCCCGAACCATTATTTGCCCATGCGTGCCGACCTGTTTAACCGTGCTGCCTGGCAAATTCAAACCCGTACCCAAGTCAGCCGGGTCTATGCCTGGATGCCATTACTGGCCTGGGAATTACCAAAAGATAACCCGGTGTCCAAAGATGTGGTAGTGACCCAGCAAGCTGATGATTCCAACCATCTGAATATGGGCTATCATCGTTTAAGTCCTTTTTCTGCCGATGCGCGTAAAACCATTGCCGGTATTTATCAGGATCTGGCCAAATCAGTGCCATTTAACGGCATTTTATTCCACGATGACACCACTTTATCGGACTATGAAGATGCCAGCCCTGATGCTTTAAAAGCCTATGCTGCGATAGGCTTACCGACCGATCTGGCCAAAATCCGTAATAACGATGCCGAGCTGGAAAAATGGACCGGCTTTAAAACCAGATACATTGATGACTTTGCCATGCAACTGGCGCAAGAAGTCCGTCAGTATCATCCATTCTTGCTGACTGCACGCAATTTATATGCTCAGGTTGCCCTGCGGCCTTATGCTGAAAACTGGTATTCACAGTCTCTGGAACAGTCGATCAACCGTTATGACTTCACTGCAATCATGGCAATGCCCTATATGGAGCAGGCCGCAGATAGCGATGCTTTTTATCGGGACATTGTTAATCGCGTGAAGCAATATCCCAATGGCATAAAGAAAACGGTGTTTGAATTGCAGTCAGTGAACTGGCGAACCAATCAACGTGTTCCTTCCGATGAAATAGCCAGAACCATTGAGTCTTTATATACCCAAGGGGTGATGCATGAAGCGTATTATCCGGATGATCCGATTCAGGACTATCCTGATACAGGCGTGTTACGCAAAGCCTTTGATATGAAATCCAGCAAACTTATTCCTTAAAGGAATTCCATATGTCAACGCTGCAGCATTTTTGGCATTCTGCATTGCACTTTGTTTTTTATTATCCATTATTTATGTCGTATTTATGGATGATCGGTGCACTGATTTTCTACTGGAAAGAACGACAGGATCCGCCGTATCAGCAGCCTGAGGCATTACCTGATTATCCTAAGGTGGCTGTACTGGTACCTTGTTTTAACGAAGGTGATAATGCCGAAGAAACATTGGGTCATGCACTTGCGCTGGATTATCCAAATTTTGAGGTCATTGCGATCAATGATGGCAGTTCCGATAACACCGCAGCCGTGTTAAACCGTCTGGCAGACCGGTATGAAAAATTGCGTGTAGTGCATTTGGCACAGAATCAGGGCAAAGCCATGGCACTGCAGGCGGGAAGCTTGCTCACCGATGCTGAATATCTTCTGGGCATTGATGGTGATGCCTTGCTTGATCCGCATGCAGCGACCTGGATGTTACGGCATTTTCTGCAGGATGAAACCGTGGCTGCGGTCACCGGTAATCCGCGAATTCGTACCCGTTCGACTTTGATTGGACGTATTCAGGTGGGAGAATTTTCCTCCATTGTTGGCATGATTAAACGGGCACAACGCAGCTTTGGTCGGCTGTTTACCGTTTCTGGTGTGATTACTGCCTTTCGTAAAAGTGCGGTACATGAGGTCGGCTACTGGTCACCTGACATGCTGACCGAAGATATCGACATTACCTGGAAGCTGCAACGGGCAGGCTGGAATATTCACTTCGAACCGAATGCCCTGGTCTGGATTTTAATGCCGGAAACATTCAAGGGTTTGTGGAAACAGCGGCTACGCTGGGCCATGGGCGGGGCACAGGTGCTGATTAAAAATATAGATGTGCTGTTTCAACCGAAACTGAATTTTTTATGGCCGCTGCTGTGTGAGCTGGTGCTGACTTTGGTATGGTCTTATTTGATGCTGTTTATGGCCGTCCTCTGGTTAATCCATTTTGTGGTTCCATTGGGTATATCGGGCATTAGTTCACCATTTTTACCCTATGGCACCGGCATGCTCTTGGGCGTGACCTGCCTGCTGCAGTTTGCGATCAGCAAATGGATGGACAGCCGTTATGAACCTTCGCTAGGCAAAAATTACTTCTGGATGATCTGGTATCCCTTTGTATTCTGGCTGATCACTCTGACGGCCAGTATCGTGGCATTTCCTAAAGTATTGTTACGCGGCAATGGCCAGCGCGCACGCTGGGTCAGTCCAGACCGCGGGATGCGTAATTCCAAACTCAATAATGAAGAAGTCATCCATGAAAAATAATCCTTTAATTATTGATTTACGTCATTGCTTGCCATGGCATAAACGTTATGCATCACATACCTCTACCGCCATGATGTGGGCGGTATGGCTGTTGTTATGGCGACCGTTGTTGATTGTGCTGGGGATTGTGAGCCTGCAAAAACAGCATGTGTTGCATCAGCTTTTTTCTGCCTTTGGTTTGGGCATTGAACATGGCGTGAGTGCATTATTGGCCTGTGCTGTGGGCTTGCTGCTATGGGCAAATTTTGTTCCTGCAAAAACAGTAAAGACAAGCTCTGCCAAAAATATTGCCGATTATGGACAGCATTTTGGTTTGGCTGTGGAAGAAATCGAACAGGGACGCCAGCAAAAGGTCAGCGTGGTTCATCATGATGAACACGGCAAAATCATTCATATTGAATAACAGATTTTTATCTGTATCCAGAACCAAGAAAATCCCGGGTTGGCATCCAGCCCGGGATTTTTCTATTTTATTTTATCTGCTATTTGCCCGGTACGCGCAACGCATAGCAGGCTAAACCCATACACAGTAACAGCAGCCCCAGGATGAAATGTGAGCTGAGCAGTTCATGATTAAGCCATGTGCTCCACAGCGTGGCCAGTACGGGGCAAATGATGTTCATCAGCATCAGTGTAGTGGGCTTGACTTTGTTCAGCAGCTGATAATAAAAAATCATTGCCAGTACAGATGAAAATACTGCGCTATAGACAATTGCGATAGCGGTATCTAACGACGGCAGCTCATCTGGCATGTCGGAGGAGAAAAAGGGCAGCAAGCTACAATAACCCAGCCATGACACAATCGTAGCACCGGTCATCTGACTGATCGGATGGATATTTGCAGCAACCGCATGCACAGCAAATGCAGAAAATACATACAAAAGCATGGCCACGATTTCCAAACCAATGCCAAATCTATCCAATAACAGGTTTTGCTCGTTTAAGCCCAGTGCAAAATATAAGCCCAACATACCCAATAGCAAGCCCAACCATTGATAGGCACTAAACTTTTCACTGCGAAAAATATAAATGGCCACTAAACCCGAGACAAAGGGAGCACTACCATAAATGATTGAAATCACCGTGGAAGGTACCCTGGAGGCGCCCATATAGCAGAAGGCCATGGAGGCAAACAGGCCGAGAGCACCCGCGGCATAGCTGAGCAAAGCTTGCGGGTGCACCGGTACTTTGACCTTGAAGTAGGCCTGACAGGCTAGTGCAATCGGTATGGCCAAGCTAAACCGGATAAATAAACCCCACGCCCAATGAATTTCATGCACTGTCCAGACTGCTGAAAGCGGAGTGAGTGACCAAATCAGCACAACAGTAATAAATTGACCGGCTGTAGCAAAGCGTGAGTTTTGGCTAAAAGGGGCTACAACCGGTTTGGACAGTGGTGTGGGGAATCCATTTTTATTAATTGGATGATTCATCAGCTTTTTCCTTGTTTTTAGGCAATAAAAAAGGCCGCTATTGAGGCGACCTTGGGGTATTTTTTACTTAGTGATTTATTCTAAATCATCATCAGGGTACAGTTTCCAAGGCACCTCATGTAAAAACTCCACACGTCGTGAACCGGCCTGGTTGACCTGAAGATCCCAAGTGAGACAAGTGACAAGCGTATATTGAGCAGATGAAGAAATAGGGAACATGAGTAAAATTCCTTGGCATTCTTTTTTATAACATAAAATTTTAAAAATCGTATAATTTTTATTCAAATTGTTTATATGATATAAAAATAATAATTATTTATTCATGAGAGTGACGCTATGGTGAAAATACTCTTGGGGCTATGTGTTTGCATTGGGCTGATTGTCCTTTGGAAAATATTTTTAAAAATTCAGATCAATCAACATTTACAGCAATTTAGAATTAAGCAGCTCGCCGATTTAATCAAACCCGATGCGACCTCGGCACAGCCCTTATCCACAGCACAAGCGCGGGTAGATGAGGTGGAAGAATATGAACAACAGCTGTTTGATGATGTCTGCCAGATATTTTTTGAACGCCATCTGACCGAACGCAACTTAAGTCAGGCCATCGGGGTTCAAGAAGGTGTGTTAAGAAAATTGCCTGCCAAAGCCCAAACCCGGATTCGTCAGCTGGACTTGGGCGAATGGTCGGTTTACTGGACTTTCTATGACCAGTCTTTAGAATATTATGTCGGACGTTATGGGGTATTTTATACTCATATTGACCGTTTCGGTTGTGAGCATAAATGTGAATTCAAGGAACAGCATAGCCATGCCTGACTGAAACTATTCCTCTTGACTTGAATACACAAAAATAAAAATCCCCAAAATTATATGCTTTTTATACTGCTGTTGATATCGCTGAACAGGCAGCTGGACTGTGAGATTAAAAGGACTGCTTTATCACTGCTGCTTGTGATTTGGCATGGCAAACTCGTGTTATGACTGGAGTCAGACGACACTTGGCTATTTAATTATCGGCCTTTAAATTCAGGGGCGCGGCGTTGCAGCATGGCCATGACACCTTCTTGTACATCCTGAGTTTTAAGCAATGGAGCCAGATGTTGCTGTAAATGGGCAAATGCAGTTGCAGCACCCTGTTCAGCTGCTTCTTTGGCAGAAGCTAAGGTTGCCTGAACGGCCAGTGGAGCAGCCTGGGCAATATGTTCCGCCAGTTCAATGGCACGTTGTAATGGCGGTTCAGGGATAATTTCACTAATCAGGTTTAAATCCAGTGCTGTTGCTGCATCAAAGTGATCGCCAGTCAGTAAATAGCGCATGGCTTTGGACCAGCCCGCAGCCTGTACAAAACGCACGGTTGCACCGCCAAAGGGTAAAATGCCACGCTGTACTTCCATTTGTGCGAACTGGCAATTGTCCTGTGCAATGACGATATCGGCATTCAGCATCAACTCGATACCTGCGGTATAACAAATCCCTTGTACGGCAACAACCACCGGTTTCTTGCGTATTCTTGAGCTGGTACCCCAAGGGTTAATTTGCGCATGATCAAAATCAAATACGCCTGTTTCCAGTTTAGGTTGTAATTCAACCAAATCCAGTCCGGCAGTGAAATGATCACCATGGGCAAAAATAACTGCACAACGTAATTCCGTGTCATCTTCATATTCAGTTAAGGCCAGTGACAGATCATGAATCATATGGCTATCAAAGGCATTTCTTTTGGCAGTACGGTCGAGGCCAATCAGGAACAGAGACCCGCGAATTTCCCGACTGACTTTTCCTTGTTGTGGTGACATGGTTATTTTTCCAGATGAACTGTTTTTTTAGGTTTTAAACGCTTGTTAGAAAACTGTCAAATGAGTGCAGGCAAATTTTTCAATACTTTTGAAATGACACAATGTGCAGGTGAAAGCACAGTATTGATAGGCGAGGGATGGGACAAAATAGACATAATTTATCTTGCGTTCAGGGCTTTTTTTTTCATAATAGCAACACCTATTCGCTGTTTGATTATTGTCATGTCACCTCTAGAAATTGTTGCGGTTATTATTAGTCTGATTGGGGTGACACTCACCATTAAACGCAATATGTGGTGCTGGTGGTTTAACTTTGCAGCTTTTGTACTATATGCCTATCTCTTTTATCAATTCAAGCTCTATGGCGAAGCCATCTTGCAGCTCTTTTTCATCGTGGTGAACTTTTATGGATTCTATCACTGGCTGAAAGGCAAGCAGCAAGATCATGAAATTCGGATTGAGCCGATCGCCACAAAAACAGTGATTTTCCAAATGTTGCTGGCCGCGATTGGCGGTTTAATTTTCGGTTTAACGCTAAAGTATTTTACCGATGCCGCTGTGCCTATGCTGGATTCACAACTGGCTGCATTTAGCCTGCTGGCCACCTATTGGACCAGCCGTAAACATATTGCCACCTGGGTGTTGTGGGTTTTTGTCGATATTGTTTATGTCGGCATGTTTATTTATAAAGACTTATTCTTAACTGCTGCTTTGTATGCGGCTTTTGTTGGTCTGGCAGCTTTTGGCTGGTGGCAGTGGGAGCAGGTGAAAAAGAAACAGGCTTTGACTCAGTTCAAAGGTGTTTAAACCCTGAGGAGTAATGCATGCTGATCGACTTTACTCAATATCAGTTGCGCAGGTTTGACGAACTGGCAGCCCGAATTCAAGCCGAGCCGGAAAAATATCTCAACTTTGATTCTGTTTCTGACTTTTATAAAGCGGCCTGGTTGCAGGATTTTCCTCAAGGCACAACCTGGACTGCCACAGGTCTGGATGATGGTGCTGAACAGTTTGATGCGATCATTGAATATCGTGGGCATTTTCTCAGTATTTGCTGTGCCGAGAAAATAGTCATTCATTGTGGCATACGTGCTGAATAGTTTGGTATAGAGGGTCAATGACAACAGCTTTAAGATTTAATTAAATAAAGAGCTATAAAAATAGGCTAGATCAGTGATGATCGAATGGTTTAGAAAAATTTAAAACAACCACTAGAAAAACAAAGGATTAGAAAATATGGCACATCGTTTTACTGTGAATTCTACAATTCAGGGTGTTTCAATTGATCAGTTCAAGCGACTTGTAGCAAATACAGCCTTACACGAGGCAGTATGCCGACGTATTCCCGGGGAAAAACTGGAAATTATTGAATCGAAAACAAGCGGTGATATTTACACTTTACGCCGTGCCTATAACTTGGATGTCAACATTCCAGACATAGCGAAAAAATTCCTTAAAGATGCATTTCGAGTCAAACGTACCGATGTTACCGATTTAGCTGCATTAACTTCAAATATTACCTTGGGTGCAAATATGCCTTTAGAAGCGAATTGCGAACGTCTGGTGACAGGAGATGAGCAGAAAATTCACATTAGTCTGAATTGGCATGTCAAAGTAAAAGTCCCTTTGATTTCAGCTATGCTGGAAAAACATGCCGAAACAGAAATTCGCAAATTTAGCCAGCTGGAAATCCAGATTGTGGAAGATGAGTTAAAGAAAAGTTTAGTCGCTTAATCCATAAAAAGCTCTTCAACTGAAGTAATGCCAGTCAGTTAAGAAATTGATTGGCATTTTCTTTTTTAAATTCATGACTGTATTTGATATGTGGGAAAGTCATCCGCAACTGTTTGAGGCAGGACTACATAAAAAAATGATTGTTTCTGCGACGAATTTTCTGGTTGATGGTGGTTGACGAGTTTTGCGGATGACAAATGCCTTTGGTCTTACGAAGCAGTGCTTCTCAGGGCGAAACCAAAGTAACAAATGAGCTGCAAGAGTTTGATTTAAAACGGTAAGACTCCGCCATGAATTACGAAAAAATTAAAGAGTTTATTTCTAAACTCCTTAACTGATCAGCATTATTTCAACTGAAGGTTTTTTTTATAGTTAATCTTTAGCTAAATAACGCTATAACCTCACTTTTTTCCGTTCTCATGTAGTCTGCCAATCAACTTGTAATAATATGAATCAAACTTTTGCATGATGATAGCTGTCTTTATATATTAAACGCATCGGAACGCTCAAAACTCACGGCATTTTCATTTTATCAATAAAATCACTCTGATCTGTCACTCAATTAAAGCCGGATAAAATAGGGGGCAATAGATAGAACAACACCGATTGTGGTCAATAGACCAGTACTTTCTATAAAATAAGGGAAAATCATCAGAACCAAGCCACAGATCCAGGGCATGACCGCTTTTTGCTTTTTCCCATACAAAAAATAGCCTAAGCCTATAGAACTAAAAAGCACACCGAGCAGGAGTTGGGCAGTTGTCATATTTTTTATTGATAAAGAAATTTGGCAAATAATAATCAGGAAAAATTAAAAGGGGCTTAAAAGTTTGAGCATTTCGAACAGCATAAATCATTCATAAATATGCAATAGAAAGTTTAAAACTGAATATCACCCAGCACATTTTGAGGTTAATATTTCTATAGAATTTTGAATTGAAAAAGATAGTGATTCTGGCGTTATCGCTGGGTAAGGAAAAAATAGATGAGCACCATTTTAGCTGTTGCACAACGTGGTGAAAGCATTTTGACGTTAACAGCGGCAGAAGTGGCAAAGACTGAGTTGAATAGTCCTTGGCTAAAAGAACTTGCGGAAGCCATGCATGCCACCATGTTGGCGCGCAACGGCGTAGGGATCGCAGCCCCTCAGGTCTATGTGTCAAAACGGGTCATTATTGTGGCCTCACGTCCGAACCCGCGTTATCCCGATGCACCTGAAATGGATGCGCTGGTGATGGTAAATCCTGAAATTCTAGAAAAATCTGAGTTGACGGTTTTGGGTGAAGAGGGCTGTTTAAGTGTACCGGATGAGCGTGGGCAAGTCGCTCGTGCTGAAAGCATTAAGCTGCGTTATTGCACTTTAGAGGGTACAGTGGTAGAAACGACCTTGAGTGGTTTTCCTGCCCGAATTGTGCAACATGAAGTGGACCATTTGGATGGAGTGCTGTTTATCGACAGGATATAAGTATATATTGTTTGTTTTTTGTACTTTTGGTATAATTTTGAGCTAATAAAAAATCTATAAATTATAAAGATACAATAACGAACATGAAATTTTTTAGAAAAATATTCAGGCTGACTTTTCATTCCTGGGGCAGAGTCAAGTTTCATCTATTTGAATCCGATAATTTAATTATTAACTGGTCCAATTTTGACAAGGGCATATTGCTCTGCTTTTTTGGAGCATTTTGCCAAGTCAGCGCGATTAAATGGTATCTGTTTAGTTGCTATTCAGAAGAAAATCGGGTCTGGATTAATCATGACTTTTTTTTCGTCCGTATTAGTACGGTAGTTGCCACCTTAATTGTTTTTATCGGCATGATTGTGCTTAGCTACAGATATAAACACAATGCAAAATTCCGTCAATTTATTGCCTATTTTTCACCGGTGTTTTTTGGTGCAGTGATGATTTATGCAGGCTATACCGTGGGTATGTTTAGTCCTGCAACCATTGCCGGTTTTGTCAATATTGTGCTGATTGGCCTGGTCTATTATTCACGTAAAATGATCTATGGCATCGCCCTTTTTGCTTCTATTTTTACTATTGTTATCAGCTATTTAACTTTTAATGGGGTCATTCGCTATGCACCTGTGTTCAGTGATACCCTGACACATAGCGAGTTTTATCATAATCCGTTCTGGATCAAAAGTATGGCTGAGGTCTATCTGCCTATCTTGCTCACTTCAATTTTATTTTTTGAAATTTTGCTCTCGCAGTGGCGCCGTCGTGAAATGAAGATTAAAAAAATGAGTCAGACCGATGCGCTGACCAATGTCTTTAATCGTCGTTATATTGGGGAACAGCTCAGCACGTTGGAAAGCAGGAAAAAAGCGACCTATGCCGTGGTGTTGCTGGATTTGGACTATTTTAAAAAAATTAATGATGATTATGGTCATGAAACCGGAGATGCTGTTTTGCAGCGTGTAGCCACCATTTTATCTACCACAACGCGAATACAGGATGTGGTGGGGCGTTTTGGTGGTGAAGAGTTTATCCTGATTTTAAAAGATCAAAATTTGCAGCAGGCAATCGAGATTGCAGAACGCTGCCGAAAAATTATTGAACAGGAAGAATTTGAGCTGGAAACAGGGAAAATTTTAAAAACCAGTGCCAGTTTTGGGGTAGCTCTTTCTCAGGAAAATGCCAAAAAAGAACACATCATTCGTATGGCAGACCGGGCTTTATATTTAACCTGAGTTCGACTTAATTTGATTGATAATTAAGCATGTTTTTAAATGTTGGTTTATTTGGTGATAAACAATAAGCGATGATTGCTGCCATTAGATTGACCATAAAATTGTTAACCGAGCGATGTCGGGTATGGTCAATCTGATGCAAGTTTTTTAGCTGATCATTCACGGTTTCAATCAATCCCCGTTTTGAAAGAAGCTGCTTCTCCATCTCATTATATTGAGGCAGGTTCTTCATATTCTTACGTCCAGTCGTTAAAATCTTAAGCCCTCGCTGTGATAAAACTTCGGCTTTAGCTTTACTGATATATCCCTTATCTGCGAGTAAAACTCCACTTAAGCCTTGACCTAACACATCCAGCATTTTGACATCGTGAACATTTCCTGATGTAAATGCAATATTAATAATTTCACCTAATTGATTGATAACCATGTGTAATTTAAAACCATAAAACCAACCCGTACTGCTTTTTCCTCGTCCTGCCAGGCCCTTAAAAACCTTATTCCTTGCAATACGACGATTATGGCAAACGATCAGTTTAGTTGAATCAATTAAGCTAATTCCTGTACATTGACCTTTAATTTGATGAAAGAAACACGTTAATGCTGTCAGACATTGAGGTAATAATTCAATCATTCTGTTATAGCTGGGCAGTGTAGGAAATGCTTCTTTCCAGAAGGGTCGAATCATATGGTTGTAATAATATTTGAAGAATCTAAAACCTGATTGATGGAACAGTACCGTGATGGTCATGATTTCAGATAAACACAGGGCTTTAGCTCTCTGTCGTCTTGGTTGTTGGTCGGAAATGAGAGCCGTTTTTAATGTTGATTCAAAATCTTTGCAAAAGTCATCTATTAAACAGAATATTTCAGTAATATAATCCACGGGAAAGCCTTTGTTGTTGCAGTTTTTTGTCTTTAGAACCAAAATCTTACAACTTCAAAGGCTTTTTCTTTGTTTCTTTTTTATGTCGAACTCAGGTTATTTAGCTAAACAAAAGGGACGTAATCAGGTGCGGAATTATTTAGAGTTAAACTTAAAGCCTGCTGTTTAAGCTTGTATTGCTAGGGGTTCATGATCATAAATTGTAAAAATTTCCGACATATACTTTTAGCAGTTTTTCTCTTGATTCTATTGATACTTGAAAGTCCCCCTTTTTCAAAGGGGGATTTAGGGGGATTAAAAGATTCAAATAAAAAAATCCCCTCGAATGAGGGGATTTTTATTCATCTAATAATTACTGAACCGAATCATCCAAATTAGGCGCTAACCAACGCTTCGCCTCATCTAAAGTCCAGCCTTTACGTTTCGCATAATCCTCAAGCTGATCACCTGCAATCTTACCCACATTAAAGTATTGTGACTCAGGGTTCGCATAGTAGAAACCGCTCACTGATGAAGGTGGCCACATTGCAAAGCTTGAAGTTAATTGCGTACCAATCTTGTCAGTAGAACCTAACCAGTCAAACAACGGCGCTTTTTCAGAATGCTCAGGACAAGCCGGATAGCCCGGTGCAGGACGAATACCGACATACTTCTCTTTAATCAACTCTTCATTCGACAACTGTTCAGATGCCTGGTTGCCCCAGAACTCTTTACGAATACGTTCATGCAAGTGCTCTGCAAAAGCTTCGGCAAAACGGTCACCCAAAGATTGCACCAGAATGGCAGAGTAGTCATCGCCTTTGGCTTTGTATTCATTTGCTAATTCTTCTGCACCGAAAATCGAAACGGTGAAACCACCCAGGTAGTCATCCGCCACACCTTTAGGCGCAACAAAGTCCGCCAATGACAAGTTTGGTTTACCGGTGACTTTGTCAGACTGCTGACGGATATGCTGGAAAGTATGCGTAATAGTTGCGCCAGTTTCATCATAGACTTCAACACTGTCTGCACCTGAACGGTTGGCAGGATAGATGCCAAATACCGCACGTGCATCAAAGCGTTTGTTGTCGATGATGTCTTTCAGCATTTTCTGCGCTTGTTCATACAAATCAGTTGCTGCTTCACCCACAACTTCATCTTTCAGAATTGCAGGGAATTTACCTGCCAAGCTCCAGGAAATGAAGAACGGTGTCCAGTCAAAGTATTTAACCAAAGTTTCCAGAGGATAATTGGTCAGTGTTTGCGTACCAATGAAGTTTGGCTTCATAGGTGCGTTGGCTGCAAAGTCAATTTTCAAGCCATTTTCTACCGATTCTGCATAAGACAGTTTGGCTGCTTTCGGCTGTTTGTTGGCAATACGCTCACGCACTTTTTCATATTCAGCGCGAGTTTCTGCCACAAAGGCAGGTTTCATCTCTTTAGACAGCAGGGTAGTTGCTACACCCACCGCACGTGAAGCATCAGCTACGTAAATGACGGCATCATTTGAATATTGCGGATCAATTTTCACCGCAGTATGCGCTTTCGATGTAGTTGCACCGCCAATCATTAACGGTACATTGAAACCTTTACGCTGCATTTCTTTGGCAACGAAGACCATTTCATCCAAAGATGGGGTAATCAAGCCAGAAAGACCGATGATATCAACCTTCTCGTCAATTGCCGTTTGCAGAATCTTCTCGCACGGTACCATCACCCCAAGGTCGATGATGTCATAACCGTTACAGCCCAATACCACGCCAACAATATTCTTGCCGATATCGTGAACATCGCCTTTTACGGTCGCCATCAACACTTTACCTTTAGATTCACCGCCAGATTTTTCTGCTTCGATGTACGGGTTCAACCAAGCTACGGCTTGTTTCATCACGCGGGCAGATTTCACCACTTGCGGCAGGAACATTTTCCCTGAACCGAACAGGTCACCGACCACGTTCATGCCGTCCATCAGTGGACCTTCAATCACATCCAGCGGACGTTTTGATTTTAAACGCGCTTCTTCGGTGTCTTCATCAATAAAGGTGGTAATACCTTTGACCAGTGCATATTCAAGGCGTTTTTCAACTGACTCATTGCGCCATTCAAGATTTTCAACAGCTTTTTGTGCGCCAGCCTGACCGCGATATTGCTCAGCCACTTCAAGCAGCTTTTCAGTCGCTTCTTGGCCGCTTTCACCCTGGTTTTGGTTCAGGATGACATCTTCAACTGCAGCTTTCAATTCGGCAGGGATGTCATCGTAAATTGCCATTTGACCAGCGTTTACGATCCCCATGGTCATGCCTTGCTTGATGGCATGGTAAAGGAATACCGAGTGAATCGCTTCACGTACCGGCTCGTTACCACGGAATGAGAACGATACGTTGGACACGCCACCGGAAATCATGGCATGCGGAAGGTTCTGTTTAATCCAGCCGGTCGCTTCAATGAAGTCCACGGCATAGTTATTGTGTTCTTCAATACCAGTTGCCACAGCAAACACGTTCGGGTCAAAGATGATGTCTTCAGCCGGGAAGCCGACTTCATTCACTAAAACATCGTATGAACGCTTACAGATTTCACGTTTACGTGCGGCAGTATCGGCCTGACCATCTTCGTCAAATGCCATCACGATCACGGCTGCACCGTACTGACGGCAAAGGCGTGCTTTATGGACAAACTCGTCATAACCTTCTTTTAAGGAAATCGAGTTGACGACCGGTTTGCCTTGTACGCATTTCAAGCCCGCTTCAATGATTTCCCATTTAGATGAGTCAATCATGATGGGTACACGTGAAATTTCCGGTTCAGAGGCGACCAGATTCAGGAAGTGCACCATTGCACCTTGTGAATCGAGCATGCCTTCATCCATGTTGATGTCGATAATTTGCGCACCGGCTTCAACCTGCTGCTGTGCGACTTCTAATGCTTCAGCAAATTTTTCTTCACGAATCAAACGCAGGAATTTTTTCGAACCGGTGACGTTGGTACGTTCACCGACGTTGACGAATAAAGATTCTTCTGTGATGTTAAATGGTTCTAAACCGCTTAAACGGCAAGCTGGTTTGGTTTCAGGAACCTGACGTGGCTTGATGTCTTTTACTGCGTTGGCAATGGCGCGGATATGATCCGGTGTGGTACCGCAGCAGCCGCCAGTAATGTTGATTAAACCGCTCTCGGCAAATTCTTTCAGGAAGGCAGCAGTTTGTTCCGGAGTCTCATCATAACCACCGAAGGCATTTGGCAAGCCTGCGTTTGGATGGGCAGATACGAATACATCGGCAACGTCAGACACCGTTTTTACGTGTGGACGCATGGCATCTGCACCCAGAGCACAGTTAAAGCCAATTGATAACAAATCACCGTGACGAACCGAGTTCCAGAATGCTTCTGCGGTTTGGCCTGTTAATGTACGGCCTGAAGCATCGGTAATCGTCCCTGAAATCATCAATGGCAATTCATAGCCAATCTGGTTAAAGACTTCTTTTACTGCAAAGATCGCCGCTTTACAGTTCAAGGTATCGAATACGGTTTCAATCAGCAGAATATCTGCACCGCCTTCAATCAGCGCATGCGCCGCTTCGATATAGTTTTCTTTTAATTCATCAAAGGTGATGTTACGGAAAGCAGGGTCGTTTACATTCGGTGAAATCGAACAGGTACGCGATGTCGGCCCAAGTACACCGGCAACAAAACGCGGTTTGTCTGGGGTTGAATACTTTTGGCAGGCTTCTTTGGCAATACGTGCCGCTTCACGGTTAATTTCCGGAACCAGATCTTCCATGTGGTAATCCGACATAGAAACACGTGTACCGTTGAAACTGTTGGTTTCAATGATGTCGGCACCCGCTTCCAGATAAGCTTCGTGAATACCCTGGATAATGTGTGGCTGGGTCAACACCAAAAGGTCATTGTTGCCTTTCAGGTCAGATGCCCAGTCAGCAAAACGCTCACCACGGTAGTCAGCTTCTTCGAGTTTGTGACGCTGAATCATGGTGCCCATCGCACCGTCGATAATCAGAATCCGTTGAGCGAGCAGCTCTTTTAGGGTGGCAAGCGTGGACATAAATAACCCCAATCCGGTGGAATATAAAATCGGCAAATATATTAACAGAATTCAATCCAGTTTTATTGATATTCGCAGGCCAGGGGCACGCACTATATATTAGGTTGTTGAATAATTAGACATATTTATTGCCAAGTATAATGAGGGTCTGTTGACATTTCATAAATGGCTTGCGTTGTAGGCTAAAATTGAGCAGACAAGGAATGAAATGCAAAGAATGGTGGTTCCATTTTTAAATTTCATGACGAAGTCTGAGATAATTTTAGCCACAACCTGAGCCAGAACAAAGCACTGCTTTGTTTGCAGCGCAAGGCGCAGCTAGGAACTAGAGTATTTTTGATGCTACGTCGTTGTGAACTACGCATTTAGAATGACTAAATTTCGTATTTCACGCCTCGTATCCTCTAAAAAATACTCGTAGTCGCAAACATAGACGAATTGTCAACAGACCCTAATATAAATGCTTGGAATGCTTCACGAATTTGTCATATTAATCAGGCATGATGGAAAATGGGCAATAGGCAGGAGCAAATATGACAATAAATATGAATTTATATCAGATAAGCTGAAACATTGATTTTCAAAATAAATAACAGTGAATTATGTGCTCTAACCAATTGATTTATTTTATTAAAGTGAAATAATTTGATGGGTTTTGGTGAGTGCATAACAGTAAATAAAGTATGAAAAACTGCTTTATATGACAGCTCTTTGTCATATAATTGTCACAATTAAATTGAACAATAAGGGGATTTTATTATCCCTTTGAACCGTCTGCATGAATTCTAATATTCCTCCCGTCCAAAATCAGGTGCCATCAGCACCAGCGAAATCGACGAATGTGCATGTTGCTACACCGAAATTTTTTATGCCGGTGTTTCTCACGGTTATTATTTCAACTTTAGTGTATATCGGTTTTCAGCTTTCGACCGATTTGGCGCATGTGCCAGCATTAAGTTCATATTCCGTTATTCTTTTGGCGACTGCTTTATTAATTGCTTTAGGCTTTGAATTTGTTAATGGTTTTCATGACACGGCCAACGCAGTCGCAACTGTTATTTATACCAATGCCTTATCTGCACCTGTTGCCGTAATGTGGGCAGGCTTCTGTAACCTCCTAGGGGTAATGGTGGCAAGTGGTGCTGTCGCTTACGGCATTATTGCTTTATTACCTGTAGAACTGATTATGAATGTCGGTTCTGGCGCAGGCTTTGCCATGGTTTTTGCCATGCTGATTGCTGCGATTCTCTGGAATTTGGGTACCTGGTTCATGGGTATTCCGGCATCAAGCTCACATACTCTAATCGGTTCGATTTTAGGTGTGGGTATTATGAACTACCTGCTTCATTCAGGCGCTGGCGCAAGCGGTATAGATATGGAACAGGTGATGAAAGTAGGCAAAGCACTGCTATTTTCTCCGCTGATCGGTTTTGCTTTTGCTGCTGTCCTGTTTTTACTGGTGAAAAAAATCTTCCGTAAACAGTTAGAGCTCTTTCATCCGCCTGAAGGTAACAAGCCGCCACCCCCTTTAATTCGTGCGATTTTGATTTTCACCTGTACTGGTGTGAGTTTCGCGCATGGTTCAAATGACGGTCAAAAAGGCATGGGCTTGATTATGCTGATTTTGATTGGTTGTGTACCATTGGCTTATTCTTTAAATAAGAATTTAGACAGTGCACATATTCAGTCTTTTGAGCAATTGTCTCAGCAAACGGCTGCTGCTATTTATCCTCAGCATGAAAATATTACGGATGATCAAGCTCGTGCTGTGATTACCAAATATATTCAAACCAAAGAAGTGAACCCTGAAGTGGTTCCTGCTTTAGCGAGCTTGACAGATCATTTGGGCGAACGTGTTGCCAAATATGGTGATATTCACACTATTCCAGAGGCTGAAGTTTCTGCGATCCGCAATGATATGTATCTCAGCACGACTGCATTTAAGCGTTTAGATAAAGCTGAGCAGCTTCCTGAAATGTCAAAAGATCAAAGCAAGCTAGTTAAAGAATATCGTAAAAACCTGGATTCATTCCTGCAGTACATTCCAACCTGGGTGAAAGTGGCTGTTGCCCTGGCATTAGGTCTGGGTACGATGGTGGGCTGGAAACGTATTGTGGTCACTGTAGGTGAACGTATTGGTAAAAACCATATGACTTATGGTCAAGGCATGTCAGCCGAACTTGTTGCGATGACTACTATTGCTGCAGCAGATGGTTTTGGTATGCCGGTATCAACCACACACGTTTTGAACAGTGCAGTTGCAGGTACCATGGTAGCCAATAAATCAGGTTTGAATTTGCAAATGGTACGTACGATTTTATCGGCATGGGTCTTCACTTTACCAGCGACCATCTGTTTATCTGGTGGTTTGTACTGGCTATTCTTACAGTTCGTTTAAGACTTCTGTTAGAAACAAAAAACGCTGCAATTACAGCGTTTTTTTATGTCTTTCAGTGTTTTATTATCAAAAGAAAATCAAACTGCAAATATCCTTCATTTGTTTTTGTTTGACCTTCACTTGCACCTTGGTTTAAAGCCATACTTCCCATCTTCCTAAAGAAGAGGGGAAGCTTTGTGATTATTTCTTTAACTTGCGTAGCACCTTATTAATCGGCAATTTTTCGTTGGCAAAGCCATACAGTGCGGCAAAAGGCAGAGCGGTGCGGGCCAAATAAGGCACACGCCACAATCCGCCATGGTTGGCGCCTTTCATCATCAGTTCCAGCGGATGATCCAGATGGGTTTCCGGATTGGCAACCGACTCTGGATGACGCAGGTCATAAATCCATAAGGCAGCCATTAAGGCATTGGTGGTTTCAGGGCTAAACGATTCCACATCGAACAGGCTTGCACCATTGAAGGCCGCTTTCAATAACGGATTTTTGGTAACTGAATGGGTCGTGGTAGACGGCGCAATATTGATACTGACCCGTTGTCCATAATGACGCGCCAGTGTTGCACGCCATTGTTGGATCCGTTTGGCCAAAGCATAGTTTGGGCCTTGCTCGACCACCAGACAGTCCGCAATGCCATATTCCTGACCATTGTCGGAAGGAATGAGCATATGTAGATTCTGCTGGAAAAAGTGCTTAGCGGTAACGGCTGAAATGCCTTTACTCATAAGCTGCCGGACTTTGGAACGACATTGGAACTTGTCATAAGATGCTTCAACTACTTCCTTCGGAATGGCATAGACATCGGTTGGCGTGCACATGAACATCAAACTGGTATCCGATTTTTGCTCACTGACATATTCCATGATGCTGTCCATGGCCATGGCAACACGGACATGCTTTTCACCATCGAGATAGGCAATGGCAGCCAGGTCAAGCTGACGTTCACTTTGGCTTAACCAATGGGCAATTTCAGGAGTTTGAGTGAGCAAGTCTGCGCCTAATTTTTCTTTCAGCACTGTACTTGAAGTATCTTCTGCCAGTTTTTCCGTGCAAGGTGCATAAAGTGTGGCATTGCCTTGCTGAATGGTGTTGAGGATTCTGTCCCACACCCGGGTATTGGGTAAATCTACTGCGACAATATTGGCTTTCCAGCGTGCCAGCCAGGTTAGCGGACCGGCTTCAGACCCTGCACCAAATAGCACCATGGTACGGTCAGAAAGATCAAACCATTCCGGATGTGCCTGTGCCGTACGCAGGGCATCGGCATGGCTGCATTCGATAATGCCTGCATCTTGCCAGATCTGGATTTGATTTAGTAAAGCCTGGCCTTGTAATTTTTGCCCTTTATAAGGGACATACCATTCTGGTGCAGCATCACTTTCACCTTTGAGCTGAATGGTATACAAGGTGGCGGTATCAACATCTTTCATGATGTCTTTCAATAAATAGCGTTGACCATCACGATAAAAGTCAAAGCTATGATGGGCTTTATGCAAGCCTTGTTTTGCAATGGTAATAGAGTTGTTGATGGTGTGAATGCCTTGTTCCACCAAGGCCTTGAAGTAAATCGGATAGTTCTTGCGCCAATTTTTTTCGGCAAGTGCATACATCGATGACTTGTTGTCGACTATAGACAGGGCTTCAGCAATAATTTCTTTGCCTGTTTGTGAGGTACTGGCCTTTTTGCTGGTGGCATTAATCGGGAATTGAAGACCATTTAATGAAGTGGACATGCAAAAGATCTCTTTTTTTTGCGCATTAATATACAGATGTCTACATTATCTATGCCAAATTGATTTGAGGGGTAGCATTTAATGACAAAATTATGTAAATATTCTTTTAGCAATAAACAATAAAAAAGGAGCATTGCGCTCCTAAATAGTTAAATGTCAGCAATACGCCTTATTGAGCAAACCTGCAATTTTTTAAGCATATATGCAGGGTGATTCTATCCTTCTCAATATCCTTAAAAAGGAAATTGCATCAATTTATTCAAAAAGTGGCCAATAAGCCGTGGTTCAATAATGATGGTCATGATTACGCCATAAGCTGCGCCCCATAAATGTGCACTATGGTTGATATTGGAATTGCCGCGTTTACCTGACCAGACGCTATAAGCGACATACAGGACGGCAAAAATAATCGCCGGTACGGGAATAAAAAACACAAAGATCAATTTCCACGGTTCAAACAGAATATAGGCAAAAAGGACCGCAGACACTGCACCAGAGGCACCCAAGCTGGCCCAGCGATGATCATTTTTATGTTCTAAATAACTTGGAATAATTGCTGCAATCAGCCCGCCCAAATAAAACAGCACAAAGCCTAGATCGTACATATATTGCCGATAAAAACTTTCAATCACGCTGCCAAAAAAGAACAGGGTAATCATGTTGAATAACAGGTGAGTCCCATCTGCATGCACAAAACCATGGGTAATAAAACGATCATATTGTCCACGCTGCATCGCGGGTGGCCAGAAAATGAGTCGGCTCATGACTTTCTGGTTTGAAAATGCAATCAGCGAGATAATAACGGTAATAAGAATTAGTGTAACGGTATGGTTAAAAGGTAAATCCAACATAAAAGCAAGTTCTACATTTCAAAATTTATCGTTCATAATGCCATTAAATGGCAGCTTAAGTGGAACTTTCACAATAAATCCGACAATTTTAGTTGAATTTATGAAATTACCCCGCATCTTCAGTTAAAATGGACACTTCAGCTTGAGGAAAAATTGTTATGTCGACTGAGAACACCAGCACTGCAGTTGTAGAAGAGATTCCAAACTTATTGATTACTCCGACTGCTCAAGAGTATTTAAAGGATTTGTTAGAAAAGCAAAACACACCCGGTATTGGGGTGCGTGTTTTTGTGGAAAATCCTGGTACGCCACGTGCTGAATGTTGCATGGCATATAGTGCACCTGACGAAGTTGTGCCAACCGACTATAAACAGGATTACCCGGATTTCCCGGCATTTATTGATACTCCGTCAATTCCGTATTTGCTGGATGCTGTAATTGATTACAATAAAGACCGTTTTGGCGGTCAATTAACCTTCCGTGCACCTAATTCAAAAGTACCACGTGTCGGTCCGGATGCATCGGTAGAAGAACGTATCACTTATGTGCTTCAGTCCGAAATTAACCCGGGACTTGCAGGACATGGTGGTAACTGTGCACTGGTTGAAGTGGTTGAAGATGAAGAACACGGTTTAACTGCAGTACTGAAATTTGGTGGTGGCTGCCAGGGTTGTTCATCAATTGATTTAACGTTAAAACAGGGTGTAGAAACCACCTTGAAACAGCATGTTCCTGAATTGATGCGTGTGGTTGACCAAACCGACCACAGCAACACCGAAGGTGCTTATTTTAAATAAGACCGAATAATTTCAAAAAATAACCTCCAGAATGGAGGTTATTTTTTATATGGGGGATAAGAAAGCTACATCATGCGACTTTTTTATTTATATAGTTCTTATTAAGCATCAAGATTTAAAATTTTCTGTGCAGTTTCGGCATAATAAAATTTCTCTAAATAGGCTCTGGCACGTTCACGTAGATAGGCAGATGAAACCAGTTTTTGCACGACAGGTGCCAGCAACTGCTGCAATTCATGTTGAATCAGGGCTTCATCAATATTCAGATCACGCAGTAATAAATCAAAAGGGCGTTCCTGATTGCGGATATACCAGGCATAGACACCATCATGAACCTGCTGTTTCAGGTAATCCGTTTGACGGATGTGATCCCAGATTTCATGGCCTAAATTCACCGTGTTACCGAGATCCTGAACTTCAATATAATTTTTCAGTACCGTTAAAGGCATATCCTTGACTTTATGCCAAAGGTTGGCCTGGAAATGATAGAGCTTTTCGTTATCAAAGTGCTGATTCAGAACATGCTCACTCATTTGGCTCAGTTTTAAAATATTCTTTTGCAAATAATGTGCAATGGTTTCATCCAGATTTGAATCGGTCACTGTTTCTAACACCGATTTGCCCATTTTCATAAAACGCGACACGCCAGGCACCCGTTTGGCCATGACTGAATTATCCATATAGTCTTGAATGGAGTGCTGAATGAGCTGGGTAATCATGGCGGAAAAAGCAGGATTATTGACCACCTTTTTAATCAAGCGTTGACGGTGATCACTTTTGCCCGCGACATATTGGGCAATTTTGTCGATGGTTAAAACCGGAATGACATCCGCGATTTTAGTATCTTCATTAAGCGGATGAACCAAGGCAAAATGCAGATGCTCAGCGATTTGTTCAATCAAAAAGCTACTCGCTGGCGTGGCTAAAATCTGCTTTTGCAAAAGTGTATTAATTTGCTCAAAGGACCAGATCTGTTGCAGTGGCTGTTTTCTAAACCATTGATAAAAATTCAGGAATTCGGTTTCAATCGTGGCAGTATGTGAAAACTCTTGTTCTAAAAAGTCAAGATGAGCTTCAATTAACTGCTCAATCATCGGATGTTTTTGCATACTGTCTCGAAAAAATTAATTTAATGGAATAAGTTTATCCGCAAGCGGGTTTTTCATCTTCTGGGTTTTGGCAAGAAAAGGTAAATAATGTGCTGCCACTTCCTGCTCTGCTTCCAAAATTGGCATATGTCCCACATTGTTAAGAATGACAGGAGCCTCGGCGCGTTTCAATAACGATTTTAATTCATTTGCCACTTCGACATTAATAATCTTGTCCTGTTTACCCCAAAGAATCAGGGTAGGTGCTTCCACCGTTCGAGTCAGACGGGCAAAGGATTCTGGCGTATAAATGCGGTTTAGTGCCACCAGCTGATCAATCAGTTTGCCATTCTTTGCTGCCTGAGTAATCAGGTAGTTCTCTTGGGCAGATTTTACGGCCTTAGGTAAGCTGGGTGGATTTTGCATGACCCGATGCATCACCTGTTCAAGATCGCCAGGTTTGGACACAATCAGCTGTTTCAGGGTCAGCGGATCTTTAGAATAACGGGTATTGGCCTGGGTATAAATACCGGCGCTATTGAGCAGAAACAGGCTTTGCGTATCAAACGGATATTGTGATGCATACACAGTGGCAATCGATCCACCCAGGGAATGTCCGGCCACATTCAACTTATCTTCGACATCAATGGCTTCGACAAAACGACGCAAGTTTTCTGTTACATTGGGTACAGAAGCATCAAAATTTTCAGGTGTTCTGGTTTCACCATTATTGGGTAAGTCGGGAATCACCACATGATAGTAAGGCGTTAAAAAATGAGCCACCCGATTCCAGTTGTCGCGATTTCCGGCTAAACCATGAATGAGCAGAATGGTCGGTTTTTGCCGTGAACCCCCTTCATTATAGGCCCAGCTAATCTCACCGACTTTAATGGTTTTAGCTTTTAAACCCGCTTCACTGCGCTCCTGGATCAGATAGTTTTGTAAATTTATTTTTTCTATATTCACTTTATTGTTTTGAGCCATAGTCATGCCTGTAAAACAGCAGGCACTCACCAAACAGAGGTTGCGTACAAATCGAGCAAAATTTGAACCAGACTGTGTCATTGACGATCATCCTTGAAGACTCATGACGATAATATTTATAAATCGGGAATAAAAATATTTAATTTCAGACAGCATTTAATTTTTTAGGACTTACGCATTGACAGATTCAAAAAAGTATTAAAATGCTTTATAAAGTATCTGTGATCAGACGAATTAAACATGCTTCTACAGCAACTTGTACTCTACCCATTTATATGGGCTTTCTCATGACAGAACCGAACTCTATTAGCTGCACACAACTTGCCGAGACTTATAACATCTCGCATGATAGTGTAAATCGCTTTCTAGAGCGTGAAGACTACACACCTCACGACCTATATCAAGAAGCAATTCAACATATTGATAATAATAAACTTATAGTCAGTATTGATGATACTGTTTTAGATAAACCGTATAGTCAGCATATGGACTTAGTTAGCTATTTTTGGTCAGGCAAACACCACCGATCCGTCAAGGGTATTAATCTCATTACCTTGTATGCGACAGATCAAAATGGTCAAAATATTCCAATTAATTTCCGAATTTATGACAAATCTGAAAGTAAAACCAAGAATGATTACTTTATGGATATGTTAAGTGAAGTACTCAGTTGGGGTGCAAAGATTCAATTTATTACAGGTGATAGTTGGTATTCATCGACTGGAAATCTAAAAACCATAAGAAAATATGGTATTCGATTTATGTTTGGTATCGACTGTAACCGTAAGGTTTCCCCAGAAAAAGGACAATGGTTTCAACTGCGTTTATTGCCAAATTTCCATCAGGGTCAAGTGGTCTGGCTCAAAGATTTTGGCTTTGTACAATTATTTAAGACTCAGTTAAAAGAACAGCAGAGGTTTTATATTGTGCATCAAGATCAAGATGATTTATTGTCCTTTGAGGGTTTTCATGAATTACATTCAAGTCATTGGAAAATAGAGCAATATCACCGAGTGATTAAACAGGTTTGTCATATTGAAAAGTTTCAAGTAAGACGATCTAAACTGATTTTGAATCATATTTTTTCAGCCTTGATGGCCTACGTCGAGATACAAAAGAACCAGTTTGAGCGGATCTTTGAAAATGTATATCGTTGGCAGAAGAAATTATTTAGACCAATGATCAAAAACTTCATTGATGACTTTATTCTCGATAAAAATCATCTGCTACCACAGAGAATCTATAAATAATAGTGCGTAAGTCCTATTTTTTTAAAATGTCTGTAGTTTATTGTAAGTATTATTAAAGAAATGTCACTGAATTGTTTTTTGAACTCGGTAACCTGAAAGCTTTAAAAATGTGAACCGTGTCGTTTTTTGAAGCTAAATAAAAATATTTTCTCAGGTCATTATAAACTGTAGAGCTATGTTTTTTGCAAGTGACTTTCGGTTTTGATGGCATTAAAATATTGCAACTTAAAACATTGGAAGACCAGCATGCTAACAGCAGAAGAAGCTTTGGATCGTTTAAAAAAAGGGAACCAGCGTTTTGTAAACGGTGAAACAACCCATTTGAAGCTTTTGACTCACCAACAGCGCGCAGAAATGGCCGAAAGCCAAGACCCATTTGCGATTGTTTTAGGCTGTTCAGATTCCCGCGTACCGGCTGAAATGGTATTTGATCAGGGGCTGGGTGATTTATTTGTTATTCGTGTAGCGGGTAATATTGTTGCGCCATCTCAAGTGGGAAGTGTCGAATTTGCAGCAGAAAGTTTTCATTGCCCTGTAGTGATCGTATTGGGTCATACGCATTGTGGTGCCATTCATTCCACCATTGATGCCTTGACCAATCCAGCAGCTCCACCATCAGCAAACTTGATGTCGATTGTCAACCGCGTACGTCCTTCAGTTGAAATTTTAATGCAGACTGAACTTAAAGATGATCTGGATAAACTGTCTAAACATGCAGTACGTTCCAACGTTTTTGCATCTGTGAATCAGTTGCGTCACGGGTCTGCGGTATTGGAAAATCTAATTGTCCAAGGCAAATTAAAAGTAGTAGGTGCAGAGTATTCACTTGAAACGGGTGAAGTGGTTTTCTTTGATTTTTAAGTAAAAAGCATGATTCATAAAAGGCGCTTTATAAAGCGCCTTTTATATAGGGATAAGCATTGTTCAACAAGATGCTTTGGGCAGATGCATTGGGATGAACCAGATCGGTTTGCATCAGGTCTTTTTTGCCAGCAACCCCTTCTAAAAAGAACGGCAACAATTTTACCTTATGTTGTTGACTGACAATCTTATAATTTTTCTCAAAGGCCTTGCTATAAGCTGTGCCGTAATTGGGCGGAATTTTCATTCCAAAAACAATCACTTTTGCTTTTGCCTTTTGACTTTGCTGTACTAAAGTCGTCAGGTTTTTTTGAATCAACAGCGGTGGCTGACCGCGCAAACCATCATTTCCGCCCAGTTCAATCACCACAATATGTGGCTTATGTGTTTGCAGCAATTTCGGTAAACGCGCCACAGCACCACTGGTGGTTTCACCGCTGACACTGGCATTGACCACTTTATGTTGTTTCGGATATTGTTGGTCTAGACGTTTCTGTAATAATGCTACCCAGCCTTGCCCTGCCTGTAGGCCATAACCTGCACTAATACTGTCACCCACAATCATAATGGTTTTCGCAGATGCTATGACTGGGCTAAGACCCAGACTGAGCATGGCCAGGCAAGCCCATACAAGAGTTTTCAGATTGCGATTTTGCATATAGGAATTTTATGACTTACGTTAATAGCGACCATTCCATCATGCCACAAGTGATTATCTCTGCACAGCAGCTTAGCCAAAAGATAAAATTTGCCCAAAAAGAGCTCAGCATCTTTGAAAATCTAAGCTTTGATATTTATCGTGGTGAACAGGTAGCGATTACCGGACGATCCGGCTCGGGTAAATCGACCTTGCTGGGTATTCTGGCCACGCTGGATCAGGCCAGTTCAGGAACATTGCAGGTATGTGGGCAATCGATTGGCGAATTGAATGAAGAACAGCGTGCGCTGGTGCGCTTAAAAAATATCGGTTTTGTGTTTCAGTCCTTTCAGCTGCTACCGCACTTAACGGCGGTGGAAAATGTCATGTTACCGCTACGCTTACAGCAAAATTTTAACTTTGCTGCAGCGGAAAAAAAGGCTTTAGCCTTACTGAAAAAAGTCGGCTTGGAACGTCAGGCCACCCAAACTCCCAAAGTCTTGTCTGGTGGTGAGCAGCAAAGGGTAGCGATTGCCCGTGCTTTAATCAGCGATCCACAAATTATTTTTGCTGATGAACCAACCGGTAATCTGGATGCGCAAACCGCCAATGAAATTGAACAACTGTTGTTTCAGCTGAATCGTGAGTTTGGCACCACGCTAGTGCTGGTCACTCATGATTCAACATTGGCCCAGCAATGCCAGCGTCATTTTGAGTTGCGTGATGGCCATTTGATCGAACATGGCTCGGGAGAGAACTGAAATGAATCGATTATTTCGGCCCTTGTTGACGCAAAGCTTTAAAAGTACGGGTGTTTATCTGCTGATTATTGCCTTGACCCTGGCGATTAGTGCCACCACTGCGCTGAAATTTAGCAATGAACAGATTCAGAATGCCGTAGCCTTACAGGCAGCAGAAATGCTGGCAGCTGACCTGGTGCTGAGCGACAATCAGCCACTGGAACAAAAGTGGCAGAATCAGGCCAGACGATTAAAACTGCAACTATCCCAAGTCACCGCTTTCAGTTCAATGGCGCGTACCGATGATCAATTTGTCATGGTTAATGTCAAAGCCATCGATCAGGCATTTCCCTTACGCGGCGAGTTTCAGGTGCTGCCCCAGGCCCAAACCATCCAGTCCGGTGAGGTCTGGATGAGCCCACGTGCCATAGATTTATTGCATGTTAAATTGGGTGATAGGGTCAATATCGCGGATGGACAGTTTAAGGTCACGGCAAAAATTGTGTATGATTCCAATCAGGAAATGGGTTTTTCTGGTTTTTCACCGACGGTGATTATTTCCCGTAATGATGTAGCCAAAACCAATGCCATTCAGGTGGGGAGCCGTGCCGAGTATCGTTTGTTAATGGCGGGTGATCCCGAGCAAACCAAGCAGTTTGAACAAGATTTTAAGCAACAGCAGCACGCGACCTTGCCGAAAACAGCACTCGATGCACCAACACAGGATGAGCAGAATAGTCTCAGGTTAAGAAATGCCAGCGAAAGCAATAGTCGTTTAATGAAACCGATTGCCAATCTGGATACCTTCCTGCAACTGAGCAATATCTTGACCATTTTGCTGTGCGGGATTGCGATTGCTCTGACCAGCCAGCGTTATGTACAACAAAATCAGGACAATATTGCATTGATGCGTTGTATCGGTGCGACACGAGGACAGATTCTCAATGCCTATCTTACCTTGCTGGCCGTGGTTTTGCTGGTCGCCATGCTGATTGGCAGTCTGGTGGGTGTCGCTTTGGGTTACGGTTTGCTGCAATTGATGCTGCAACTGATTCCAAATTTACAGATTGCATTTTCAGCAGGAGAGATGCTGCTGGGACCATTACCGATTGCCATGCTGACCAGCGCAGTGGTGCTATTGGGATTCATTGTGCCCAGCTTATGGCAATTGCTCAATACCCCGCCGATTCGGGTCATTCGCCAGCAAGAAAAGTCAGTACAATCCATGCTCTGGATGTTAATCATGGGCACAGCCAGCTTGGCCCTGTTCAGTATCGTATTGACAGAAAATATCTTGCTCACTGCTTGGGTAATGGGGGCGATTGTACTGCTGTGTACACTGCTCTATGTATTGATCTGGGGCTGTTTAAAGTTCATCAAAAACCTGAAAGGGGCAATTTCAGCCTATGTGCGGGTGCCGTATCAAACAGCTTTTCAAATTACTGCTCTGGCACTGGGCCTGAGTCTGATGACAGTGTTAACCGTGTTGCGGACAGATTTGCTGGAACGTTGGCAGCAGCAATTGCCTGCAGGCACACCGAATCAGTTTGTTTATGGCCTGCCACCGTTTGATATGCCAGCCTTTAAAGCTCAGATTAAGCAACATGGATGGCCAAGTACGCCTTTATATCCCAATATTCGTGGCCGATTGGTGGCGAAGAATGATCAGCCCTTTGCAGCAGATCTGGTCAAAAGCAACAATTCTTTACGCCGTGAACTGAATTTAACTCAAACCACCGAATATCCGGCTGACAATATCATTGTGCAGGGCACAGCAGCCTTGAAACATCCTGGTGAGGTGTCGGTTGAAGCCAAAATTGCAGAGGAATTGGGCATCAAAATCGGCGATCGGTTGACTTTCAGCCTGCCTGAAGGATTGATTCAGGCCAAAGTAGTGAACTTGCGCAGTGTGGAATGGGAAAGCTTTAGTCCGAATTTTTTCTTTATTTTCGCCCCCAAAACTATGGATGAAAATGCGGGTAGCTATTTAGGCAGTTTTTATGTACCGGAACAGGATAAAAACCAGATGGTTGCGCTGATTCAGCAATTCTCTAACACCGTTTTTATTGATGTTAGCCAGATTCTGGATGAGGTCAAACGTCTGGTGAATGTCCTTGTACAAATTGTTACCATTCTGGCACTGTTGGTCAGTGTTTCGGGTATTCTGGTGTTAATAGCCTGTTTAAACCTGTTGATGGATGAGCGTAAACGTGAAGTGGCTTTGCTACGTTCATTCGGCAGTTCCAAACAAAAACTTAAGCAGATGATGACCCTGGAAATTGGTTTTATGGGATTCATGGCAGGAATCGTATCTTGCCTGTTTGCCGAAGTCATCAGCGCCATTGCCAGTTATAAAATGAATCTGCTGATTCAGCCCCATTGGCAAATCTGGCTGATTTTACCCATACTGATGACGCTACTGTGCGCGCTGATTGGACGTTATCGTTTGAGTTATCTGTGTGATATTCCGCCACTGCAAAGTTTACGTGAGATGAATCAATAGCAGATTCATCTTCAGTAGACAAAATTCAGGGCATTAAAAATGCAGTTGTGCCCGCATAGCGGCTAATATTTGCCGCCAGACTGGTTCCAGAATCTGCACTTGCTGCATGCAGTAAGCATACAGCAAATAACAGCTGATGATGCCTACTGCCATGCCTACTACAAAAGCCAAATTCGGTTTATGTATTCTTTGTCCCACATACCAGATTGCTGTCAGCACCGCACCCATCAACATGCCGCCAATATGTGCGGCATTGTTAATTCCGGCGATGGTAAAGCCAATCAACAAATTGATGCCCATAATCATCAGCAGGCTTTTTTTATCTAGAATAAAACGTTGTTTCGGTAATAGGGGGAGTAGGGATAAAATAGTCAATGCACTGCCAATACCCATCACGGCACCCGATGCACCGGCACTGACGGTGGGAAGAAACTTAGGATCATTGCTTTGCAAGAGTGCAAAGGTATTTTGAATATCAATGAAACCACTGAGTAAACTGCCCATCAGACCGGCAAGAATATAAAGTCCCAGATAATAAAACCGGCCTAACAGCTGTTCAGCCACACTGCCAAAAATATACAGTGCCCACATGTTTAGCATTAAATGGATCAGGCCAAAATGAAAAAACATGCTTGTAAACAGGCGAGTGGGTTCCTCTAAAAAGGTTAAAGGTGCATAATCAGCACCCCAATGAATCGCATCGACCAGACTTGGAGTCGTAATATTGACTCCACTCAGGACTTGCCAGAGAAATAAACCGACATTGATGGCAATAAAAACTGCCGTTAGCCACCAAAGATGAACCTCGGGTTTAGTTCGAATGGGAGGGGGAGAAAGTTCGGCCATGCTATTCTTTTATAATCTTTGCTATATTCAGCATCCAGCTTAGCACGAAAAAAAACAGATTTTTGGAGTAACTCACTGACATGAAAGCTTTTATTGTTCGTAGTTTGTTAATACTTGTCAGTCTGGTGCTTTTGGTTCAACTGTGGATTTTTTCAAGTTTGCTGTGGTGGCGCACCCATCCGGTGGATACCACCATGATGATGCGTCTGGATTATTGGTCCGAACCTTCGAAACCGATTAAACATGAGTGGCGTGATTATGATCAAATCAGTGATTATATGAAACATGCCGTGGTTGCTGCGGAAGATGGAAAGTTTTTGCAGCATAAAGGTTTCGACTGGGAAGGCATGCAATTCGCCTTAGAACGTAACAAAGACAAGGGTAAAGTGGTCGCAGGCGGTTCAACCATTTCCCAGCAACTGGCCAAAAACCTGTTTTTATACAATAAGCGTTCCTTCCTGCGTAAAGGACAGGAAGCAGTTGCCACCTGGATGATGGAACGCATGTGGTCCAAAGAACGTATTCTGGAAGTCTATCTCAACTCGGTAGAATTTGGTGACAATATCTATGGCATAGAAGCCGCTACCCAGCATTATTTTGGCAAAAGTGCGCGAAGCCTGAGTCGTGAACAGGCGGCATTCTTAGCAGCCATTTTACCTAACCCTAAATATTATCAAGATCATCAACATGATAAAAAATTACAATATCGTAAACGCATGATTCAAAAATATATGCGTTATAGCCATATTCCCTAATTTAGGATTTATTTTCAAA
Organism: Acinetobacter sp. CS-2; assembly: GCF_016599715.1. Lineage (NCBI taxonomy): Bacteria > Pseudomonadati > Pseudomonadota > Gammaproteobacteria > Moraxellales > Moraxellaceae > Acinetobacter > Acinetobacter sp. CS-2. The sequence goes on along the minus strand of NZ_CP067019.1, from coordinate 2,299,252 downwards.
AAGCCCAGTGATTTGGGCTTTTTTTTATGAAATTGTCATAAATTTGAAGCATACTTATGAAGATACGGACTACTTTCGAATAATCATAGGTTAGGGTATGAATACGGCTGCTAATACGACTCCGGCGCAAATAGAATATACATATAATGATCGCTACATTAATCGTGAGCTTTCTATTCTCGACTTCCATTTGCGGGTATTGGAACAAGCAGTCGATCCTTTGCATCCTTTGCTTGACCGGATGAATTTCCTGCTGATTTTCTCGCGTAATCTGGACGAATTTTTTGAAATTCGCGTTGCTGGGGTGATGGAGCAACTGGACTTGGGTAATGAAAGTCGTAGTCCAGACGGTTTAACTCCTAAACAGGTGCTGGATATTATTTCCAAAACCACGCATGAGGCAATTGACCGCCAATACCGTATTTTAAATGAACAAATTTTGCCTAAACTGCGTGAAGAAGACATCTGTTTCTTGCGTCGCGGCGAATTAACTCCGGCACAGTCGGCTTGGATCAAAAAATATTTTCAGGAACAGGTGGCTCCGGTACTGACGCCAATCAGTCTTGATCCTGCACATCCATTTCCACGTCTGGTCAATAAAAGCCTCAACTTTATTGTGACCCTAGAAGGTAAAGATGCTTTTGGCCGTCAGATTGATCTGGCTGTAGTACCTGCACCGCGTTCATTGCCGCGTGTCGTGCGCTTGCCGGATGAACTTACTGGGGGGAAAGAGCATCATGTGATGCTGTCTGCGATTATTCATGAGCATGTTTCAGACCTGTTCCCGGGCATGACAGCAACCGGCTGTTACCAGTTCCGTGTCACCCGAAATGCCGATTTAGCCTTAAACGAAGATGTAGAAGACCTGGCCAAAGCCCTGAAAGGGGAGTTAAATTCGCGTCGTTTTGGCCGTGCGGTACGTTTGGAAGTGACTCATAATTGCCCGAAACATATCTATGATTATTTGCTGGATGAATTTGATCTGGAAGAAGAGCAACTGTATAAGGTCGATGGCCCGGTTAACTTGGCGCGGTTGTTGTCCAATTTTAAGCGTCCACATTTACGCTATGATTCACACACGCCTATTATTCCGAAAGTGCTGAGAAAGTCTGAAAATATTTTTTCTGCTATGCAGAAACAGGATATTTTACTCCATCATCCCTTTGAATCTTTTGCCCCAGTCATTAATTTACTGCGTGAAGCGGCACGTGATCCACAAGTTTTAGCCATCAAGCAAACGCTATATCGCAGTGGTCCAGATTCTGAAATTGTTCAGGTCTTGGCGGAAGCAGCACGTAATGGCAAGGAAGTGACGGCGGTAATTGAACTCCGTGCCCGTTTCGATGAAGAATCCAATATTGAAGTAGCGAATGTACTGCAAGAAGCTGGAGCAGTCGTCGTGTATGGCATTGTCGGTTATAAAACCCATGCCAAAATGATTCTGGTGGTACGCCGTGAAAACAATAAACTGGTGCGTTATGTACATTTAGGTACCGGTAACTATCATGCCGGTAATGCCCGTATTTATACCGACTATGGCTTGCTGACCACAGACAAAGAGCTTTGTGAAGATGTGCACCGCATTTTCCAGGAATTAACCGGTATGGGGAAAATGGCAAAACTGAAAAAGTTATTGCATGCTCCTTTTACCTTGCATGCTCAGCTGATTAATTTTATTGATGATGAAATTGCTAATGCCAAAGCCGGTAAGCCTGCGCAAATTATTGTCAAGGTGAATGCCTTAACGGAAATGCAACTGATCAATAAATTATATGAAGCATCGCAAACCGGCGTGCAAATTGATCTGATTATCCGTTCAATCTGCTGCCTGCGTCCCGGTTTGCCTGACCTGTCTGAAAATATTCGGGTACGTTCCATCGTTGGACGTTTCCTTGAGCATACCCGTGTCTATTACTTCTTGAACGGAGGAGATAGCCGGATTTACTGTTCAAGTGCAGACTGGATGGATCGTAACCTGTTTAATCGTGTGGAAGCCTGTTTCCCGATTGAAGATGCAGCATTGAAAAAACGCATTTATCAGCAAGGTTTACTGAATTATTTAAAGGATAATCAGCAAGCGTGGTTACTGCAAAGTGATGGTACATGGTTACGTGCACAGGTTGCTGAAGGGCAAGAAGCACATAATGCACAGCGTATATTATTAGAGATGATTAAATAATCCACAATAGTGTCCCTCATATCAAATCAAGGAGTCTTTGGATTCCTTGATTTGATTGATTTATTCATAAATTATTCCCAATAAATCATCCTCAACTTAAAAAATGAAGGTTCTATGCTGGCAATTTTTCTGTAGATATTTTTAATATTGCTTTTCTAATGGATGATTAAAAAAGGGTTGATCTTCTATCATCATGATAGGAATGGGTAATAGCAGTTCACTTACAAGCTGGTACTCACAGTGGTGGTATATTTTATTTGGTTATTTGGTTATTTGGTTATTTGGTTATTTGGTTATTTGGTTATTTGGTTATTTGGTTATTTGGTTATTTGGTTATTTGGTTATTTGGTTATTTGGTTATTTAGTAATAAAAATAAACAAACAGCTATTCCTGAAACTGGTGAATTTATAAAATAAAAGTAAATTTAAGTCGCTGTACAGTAAAGAATATTTAGATATAAATTATTTTATTTTGACTTATTTGTGGTTGAGTTATTTTCTTGTGCAAAGTACAGGCATTCTTATAAATGATGAAAAATACCCAATTATAGGGATATTAGAAGTGATATTTAGCTTATAGCATAACAGTGCTTTTTGTTTGGGTTGACTCAACAATACTGTTTCAACTCCAAGGGCTATAATATTTCTATTACAATCAGAGTAATGGAAATATTTTACCTTACATGGCTTATCTAGGTGGATAAGCTATTTTTTTACCTTTCATCTTTAAATGAAACATAAAATACCTATTATCAAGGTAAGCGTCCACTGAACCCCATGCCTATTTTTTAATTTTGGTCGGATTTCCAGCGGTGTGGCAGTAATTCTTCTATTTGGGTCACTTTATGCGTCGGCAGCCTTTTCAGCACATCACTTAAATAGGCATACGGATCCAGTCCATTCAGCTTTGCTGACTGGATTAAAGTCATGATATTGGCAGCTCGTTGGCCGCTGCGCAGCGAGCCAGCAAACAGCCAGTTCTTACGTCCCAACGCCCAGGGGCGCATCTGATTTTCAATCCAGTTATTGCAAATCGGTAGATTGCCATCATCCAAATAGCGGCTTAAAGCTGGCCAACGCTTCAGAGTGTAATTGATGGCCTTGGCGGTGGGAGAACTCGATGGCACCGTCAGATGATGTTGGTTGAGCCATTCATATAGTTGTTGCATCACCGGTTGGCTATGCTGTTGTCGGTATTCGCGGCGGTCTTCCGCTGTACCATCCGTCTTTTTCCTGAGTTCTGCTTCTATGGCATACAGTTTCTGAATCAGCACTAATGCCTGTTCAGCGACCTGACTTTTCCCGGTCACATGCAGTTCATGGAATTTACGACGTGCATGGGCCATGCAGCCCACCTCAATGACCTGGCCTGATTTAAAGCGTGCTTTATAACCACTGTAATCATCACAGACCAGATGACCCTGCCAGCCTTTCAGGAACTCTTCAGCATGCTGACCTGAACGACTATCCTGAAAGTCATAGATCACCGCTTGAACTGGATTGTACTGTGTGGTGGCATAGGCCCAGACATAACCTTTCTTCGGTTTTTTCTCATCATCACCCATCCGCATGATGGTGACCGGCGTTTCATCGGCATGGATCACCCGCTGTTGCAACACCACCTGTTTTAAGGCATTAGCCAGAGGTTCCAGTTCCACACCGCAGCGACCAATCCAGTCAGATAAAGTGGATCTGGACAGATCAATGCCAGCCCGCTGATAGATCAGGCGCTGACGGTACAGCGGTAAATGATCGGCATACTTCGATACCAGCACATGGCTGAGCAGTTCAGGTGAAGCAATGCCTTTATCAATCACATAGGCAGGCATCGCTTGCTGAGTCAGGGTGTCACACTGATCACAGACCCATTTGCCACGGACATGCTGTTCCTTGTAGAACTGTGCCGGTCTGAAATGCAGTTTTTCACTGATATCTTCGCCGATACGACGTAACTGGCAGCCACAACTGCATTGGGTTGATGCAGGTTCATGCTCAATACGGATGGTGTGTAGATGATCTGGCAGCAGTCGACGTTTAGGTTTGTTGACTGTGGCTTTCTGTGTCGCTGCATGGGTTTTATCTGCATTTAATCGTTCTAATTCCAGATCAACGGCTGCGATATCTTCTTCGACCGCTTCGTCCCATAGATGGATTTGTTTTGCGGTGAGATGTTCGTTTTTACTGCCGAATTTATGCTTTTTAAACAGCGCCAGTTCATGCTCGTATTTTTGATTGAGAATAGAAAGATGCTGAACTTTGGCATCCAATTGCTGGTTTGATTTTTCTAATTCTTGATTTGATTGTGCCAGAGACTGATGCTGCATCGCCAACTGTCTGGTGAATTCCAGCAGTTGTTCATGGGTCAGTTGGCTTAAGTCAGGCAGCGTATTCATGACCGCAGTATGCCTGAGGTCATGACGCAGAGGAAATAGAACGTTTGGAGGATGGCAGAATAGCCGAGCTTGGTTTAGAGCATCGTGACCACCTGCTGTCGTCCAATGCGCTGCCAAGGCAAACCCTGGATTAATGCCTGTAACTGTTCCGGGTTGAGAGCTACGTTTTCACCCTGGTGAACTTTAGCCCAGTGGAATTTTCCCTGTTCCAGCCGCCTGGCACACAGCCAGATGCCCAGTCCATCATGTACCAGCACTTTCATACGATGGCCACGTTTATTACAGAACAGGTAGGCGCAATGCGGTTTGATTGAGCCAAAGGCTTTCATAATCTGCGCCATGGCCGTATCCATTCCTGCACGCATATCCATGGGCTGAGTAGACAACCAGATTTCATCGATACGGATCATGTTGCCAGCACCTTGAGTAATTCTGCCAAGGCAGGTATTTCTGATACTTGCCATTTCAAGCCAATTTCTGCTTTTGAGTGGGGTAAAGTAATTTGAACTTTTAACATGTCAGTAGGAGTAGGATCTAATGGTGCAGAGCAAGATAAGGCAATAAATGCAGGTTTATTCGGTAGTGGTGAGCGATCACTCCCTGGCTTAGCATCAATTAAGCGAATCCATTTGGATACAAGATTTGTATTCAATCCATGTTGCAAAGCGACTGAAGCAATTGAAACGTCCGGTGCTTTACAAGCCTGAACGATCTGCTGTTTAAATTCAGCACTGTATGTTCTTCGTTTTTTCGCAAGAGATGCGATGGATGTCTGATTATTTGTAGTCATAAATTTAAGTCCCCACTTGTTTCTAAGTGGGGACTAAATTAAGGCTTATAGGATGAATTCAGAAGGTGTGTTCAGCGGACGCTTACTTATCAAGTATATAAAGTAATTAAATGGTTGCCTGGAATTGCTCACTTTTGATGGTGTTTGCAATTCAGAAGTGAGTAATTTCTTGAATGTAGTTTTCTCTATTTATTCCTATGTATGAGAAGTTGTCCATTTGTTTTAATTAAAGTTTATCCGAGTGCTAAGCATTTTTTTATGAAAGAAATAAGGCATTTGATTAAAAAAGTGAGCCTGCATACTTTACATTAAGCATAAAAAAAGGAGCAGTTGCTCCTTTTAATAGATTGAATCTTTTAATGAAGAGTCTGTGTGATTTTTTGCAAGATTTGCAACAGGACATCAAACTCGCTTTGCAATGGGGTACTTTTACGTGTCACCAGGGCAAGGGTACGGCTTGGCGCTGCCTCTATAGGTTTCACCACCAAGTCTGAATTGGCTTTAATCATATGGGTATGAATCGCAATTTCAGGAAGCAGGGTAAAGCCTAAGTCTGAACAAACCATTTCTATCAGTGTCGGTAATGAACTTGCTTTTAAGCGATGATCATTTTTGCGTTCACCAATTGGACAGGCACTTAACACATGGTTGCGTAAACAATGACCTTCTTCAAGTAATACTAAGCGCGATAAATCCAGATCATCCAAATTGCGGGCATTCTGTGCATTCTGATCCGCTTTATGGTAAACCAGATACAGATTTTCTTTTGCAATTTCTGCAACTTTTAAGCCACGTGTATCAAAAGGCAATGCCAACACGATCATGTCCAAATTACCATGTTCGAGTTTTTCGACAATTTTTTCACTTTGTGCTTCGTGCAAGTGCAGCTGAATTTTAGGAAGTTGTTTATGCACTTCATCTAGCAGTTGCGACAGAATAAAAGGTGCAATTGTGGGAATAATCCCTAAATGTAGATCACCTGTTAAAGGTTCGCTCATTTCACGACTTAAACGCATCAGGTCTTGGGCATCTGCCAAAAGAACACGGGCTCGTGCAACAACCTGTTCACCAAGCGGAGTTAAACGTACATTTTGGCGATCGCGTTCAACAAGTACTCCACCTAGCAAGCGCTCTAACTCCATGATCCCGCCAGACAAGGTTGACTGGGTCACAAATGAACGGCGCGCAGCTTCAGTAAAATGCAGCGTTTCAGACAGTGTAACGAGGTATGACAGCTGTCTTAAAGAGGGTAATGCAGCCATAGTGTCCTAATGTTTTGATTTAAAGTGATCAGCAAATAATCCGCTCAGATATGGAATAAAATGCGGTGGGATATCATGCCCCATTCCCTCAATTAATTCAAACTTAGCATCAGTAATTGCCTTTGCAACTGCTTTGCCATGACTCGGTGGCAATAAACGATCACGAGAGCCATGTACCACGAGGGTAGGTTGCTGAATTTGCTTACCCAATTGTAGCAAAGAACCTGTACATAATATTGCTAAAAACTGTTGAAGTACACCCGCTGGATAGTAACTTCGTTGATATAATTTGCGTGCTGTCTGAATAATTTCCAGTTGATTGATATATCCAGGTGAGCCAATAATGTTAAATACCTTCACGCTATGGTTCACAATGCCTTCTTCATCAGTCGATTCTGGTCTGCCAATCAGGCCAAACAGCTGTTTGGGAAAAGGCGGCGGTAACAGCGGCTGATTGTTACTAGTAAACATCAGGCCCAGATTACTGACTTTTTGTGGATGTTTTGCTGCCAGAATTTGTGCAATCATGCCTCCCATGGAAGCGCCAATGACCGAGACTTGTTGCAGACCCAAACGATCAATTAGTAGTGCTGCATCTTCTGCCATATTATATAAGTTATAGGGCGCACCTTGATTTTGTAAGCCTAAGGCAAAACGTCCCATCAATTTCAATGTGTTGAGACGTGGACCAGAATGACGGATTTTGGAAGACAAGCCAATATCGCGGTTGTCAAAACGAATTACGCGATAACCTTGGTCAATCAGGGATTTGCAGAAAAAATCAGGCCAAAACAACATTTGCGCACCTAAACCCATAATCAGTATGATGGCAGGATGTTCCGGATTTCCACCCATTTCCACATGAAGTTCAACGCCATTACCTAAATTGACTTTGGTTTCATGCATAAAAGATGTATAGGGAGAACCCGTAAAACTGAGTGCGCTATCCATTGTTATTTTCCTAAAAAAGGACATTTTGCTGAAAAAATGTCCTTGGTATTAAAATCTTAAACTGCAGCAGGAATCAAGTCCGGCACCAGTTTTGTGAGAAGCAAACGCTGTTTGGCAGCACTTGGTCCCAACAAGACAAAACCACGTAATGTATTTTCACTATCGAGCGCTTTAGCAATCATTCCATCTTCGAGTTCTTCTGTTTCCCAGTTTACATCAACGTCCACAGGTGCAGGAAGTACTGTAAGAGGTGCCGCAGGTGTTTTGACCGCAACCGGCATTGCCGGGTAATGCACATGGGTTTTTTCACCATTCAAGGTTTTGGCTAAGGCACGTGCCTGTTGCATAATTGGCATGACATACGGCAACAGCAAACCATTGACTTCGGCGCAGTCCCCAATGGCATAAATATCTGCCTGGTTGGTTTCCAGATGGCTATTGGTCAAAATACCGCGACTGCAATGAATATCAGCAGCTTTTGCTAAGTCCAGATTCGGGTGTAAACCAATCGCAGAAAGCACAATGTCGGCAACCACAGACTGACCATTGGCTAACGTGATTTGATAATCGCCTTGTTCCACTTTGATGACTTTTTCAACCGTGGTACCCAGAACAAAGTGAATACCGGTATCCTCAAGTTTTTCCTGGAAAGACGTTGCAACATGGGCGGGTAATAGGCGGCCCAAAGGTTGAGGAGCCAAATCAATCACAGTCACTTGATGGTCTGTGTTTTGCAAGTCATTGGCAAATTCACAGCCAATCAGACCGGCACCTAAAATCACTACACGTTTATCGTGATGTTGATCCAGATTTTTACGAAATGCCTTGTAGTCCTCTAAATTATTGACGACATGAATATCATCACTGCCATCGCCTGCAATCGCTACGCGAACAGGATGAGCACCCACTGCAAGAACCAGTTTGGCATAAGGCTGAGTACTTTGCTGTCCATCTTTTTCTAAAATCAGCTGATGTTGGGCTGCTTGAATTTCTTTGACCCAGGTATGGGCTTCAATACGCATATTCAGTTGCGTCGCCATTTTAGCTGCATCACCCAAGGCAATTTGTTCAGGTGCCTTGTTTCCAACTAAAGCATTGGAAAGTGTCGGTTTGGCATAGTTTACCGCATCATCTGCACAGATCATGACCAGCTCATGCTCGGGATTAAGCTTGCGAAATTCACGTGCTGCGGTATAGCCGGCCATACCAGAACCAATGATGACGATAGGATGCATATTATTCTCCAGACTGTTTTTCTTTAATAAGACATAAAAAAAGACCATTCACTATGGTCTTTTGTATCAATACTCAGACTTCTACCATTTCGAAATCAACTTTTGATACACCACAATCCGGGCAGGTCCAGTCATCCGGGATATCTTCCCATTTGGTCCCTGCGACAATCCCATCTTGTGGCCAACCTTCAGCTTCGTCATAAATCCATCCACAAACGATGCATTGATATTTCTTCATTTGACTCTCCAAAACACTGACTTTTCAAAAATATGCGGTCAGTAATATTCCATATACCGTGTGACTCTATTGATATGACTTTCAATGTACACATTCAAGCAAATTTTTACGCAGTTCTGTCTACAATGTAAAGCAAATATCGGAGTTTAAGGACAGAAATTGAAACCAGAATTGCTGAGAAGGACAAAACTGGTCTTTAAAGCATGAAAATAGTCAGAAGTGGAGCAATATAAATTAGCTTTCCTTTTTAAACAGTGTGACAAACAAAATTTTGGCTCCCAGCGTAGTTAAAGTGGATGAGGGGTCTTTATAGACTAAGGTCGTGCAGAAAAAAAATCCCGTATTTGTTATTATATGATTAGATAAATCTATACCTATTATTTATTTAAAAAATTAAATAACTAAATCAGTAGGTTATAATTTTGTGATTATTTTTATTATGGTTTAAAAGTAAGCGCTGACTGGTCATGGGCCTAATAAAGCGTTAAAATTCATATATTCTCTTTTAAAATACTTTTCTCCCATGAGCAATCTGTCTACAACTTTGTGGTCTAACATTCGTACGGTCCAGGATTTCCCTAAACCAGGTATTTGTTTTTATGACTTGACTCCATTATTTATGGGAAACATTGAGTTATTAACCGATGCTTTAGTTGCGAGTATTCCTGCTGAAAAATTGGCAGAAGTCGACAGTTTTGTCGCAGTTGAAGCGCGCGGTTTTGTACTTGCAAGTTTATTGGCGCAACGTTTAGGCAAAGGTTTATTGCTGGTTCGTAAAGCAGGAAAATTACCACCACCAGTGGTTGGTGTCGGTTATAGTCTGGAATATGGTATGGACCGTCTGGAAATGTCGGCTGATGTTCAAGCGCAAAAAATCATTATCGTAGATGATGTGTTAGCCACTGGCGGTACGCTAAAAGCAGTCAAACAGTTAGTGAATAAATGCGAGCATGAAGTTTTAGGGGCAAGTGTTTTTCTGGATTTGCCAGATTTGCATAATGACCTGGGCTTAGATATTTGGTCTGTGTTAGATGAAAAATCGCAGCCAGAACAAGCTGTTGCTTGATTAAAGCATATGAAAAAAGCCTTGGTTATTCCAAGGCTTTTTTATTTTTTCAGAAAATATGTCTGCATATGCTGAAGCAGTCCATTGATATTTTCTGGACTGGCTAAACGATGATGCCCCCCTTCGACGGCCTGAACCTGCATATAGGGTTCGAGTTGCTGTTGTACAGCATACATATCCAGTTCTTCATCGCCTAATTCCAGATAGGCAATTTGTGCAATATCATGTTCCAGATCATCTTCGCTAATAGGTGGATAATCAGCACGAAAGTCTGGGCTTAGGCTGGGATTGGCAATAATCGCCGGAATTTTGTATAGGACTGACATTTTCAAGGCCCAGTAAGCCCCCAAGCTATGGCCAATCAGAATTTCCGGTTGAATTTTGGCAATAATTTCCCGGTAAAAATTAGCGACGGTTTGAAAATTCAGGTTGCGATAATCTACATCGATACAATATTTATGATCGGCGTTAATAGCATGGAATCTGGCTGATTCACGTGAAGAATCGAGTCCATGCAAAAATAGGATTTTTAAAGGGCATGTCGTCATTTTTTTAGTTCATACTTTCTTTATTCACAAAGATAGACACAGTCGAATAGATTACTTTTCAACTATTTTTCTTGAATCTATTGTAAGTGACTTGGCTGAACAAAGAAGTTAGCTTTTGGTCTAAGGTGTATTTCAGATCAATCTAATGAACTTAATTTAAAAATAAATTATTTATTAAAAATAAATACTTGGTGTTATTGATTATTGAACTCAGTATTCAATAACAAAATGTAGCGATGGTGTAAAAAATGGTTTCTCTACTTTTATGGACAGCATGTTTTGGAGAGTTGGCCACGCTATGGAAACATGAAGTTATGCAATTTTAATTGCAGCCTCTACCTTAAAAGTACGGCAGGTATATGGCCTCCTTAGCTATAGCCAATGGACCTACGGCAACGGTATGGTTGCTACAATTATAAGCATTTGGATAGAGTTGAAAGTGGTGATCTTTAAACATTTAGCTAGGGTTTGAGAGAGTATTGAAGATTTGGAAGGTGAAGAAGTTAAAAAATGGAAGGGTGCTTTAAAGAAATATGTTCTGGAGCAGATAGATGGAAAAAACATACTCAGGGTGAATGTAGATAGGTCTAAAGACTATCGGGAAATGATGGAAAACGGGTTTAAAAGGGTTATGAGAGTGTTAAACAGCTTACTAAAGCCTAGCCAGATGAAGTAAAGAACGAGCCTGTAAATTATTTTGTGTAAGTTCCATTTTTTATAAATGATCTTTTAATCGATCATCGAACTGAATCGTAAACCAATTCATCGCTAAACGCCAATTTTGAATTGGCATGGTCCATTTTTTAGCAGCATTTGAAGTTGCTAAATAAATGACCTTTTTCACTGAATCATCAGAAGAGAAGATCTTTCTCTTTTTAGTTGAATGGCGAATCACGCTATTCAATGATTCAATTGCATTTGTTGTATAAATCGCATGGCGTATTTCAGCAGGATAGCTAAAGATCGTTCGGATATTTTCCCAATTTGCCCGCCAGGATTCTCCAATTTTTGGATACTGGTGATTCCATTGATCGCAGAAGATACCTAGGGAATTTAAAGCATTTTCTTCTGTACTTGCTTGATAGATCGCCTTCAATCCTGCTGTTACAGCTTTGTAGTCCTTCCAGCTCACAAATCTCAGGCTATTGCGTACAACATGCACGATACACAGCTGGATATCAGTATGAGGGTAGACAGAGGCTATCGCATCAGGAAAGCCTTTTAGCCCGTCTACACAGGCAACAAGAATATCTTGCACTCCTCGATTTTTAAGCTCTGTCATGACTGACAGCCAGAATTTGGCACCTTCTGTTTGAGCAAGCCACATGCCAAGAAGTTCTTTTTGGCCATCCAGGTTAATGCCTAATGCTAAATAAACTGATTTATTGATTACTGTTGAATGCTGACGAACCTTAACAACAATGCAATCTAAATAGACAACAGGATAAAGACTATCGAGTGTTCTATTTTGCCATTCTGTCACTTGTTCAATGACAGCATCCGTCACCTTACTAATAAGGGAGGCAGATACATCGGCATCGTACATTTCTTTAAAGAAAGCAACAATTTCTCTATTTGTCATTCCTTTCGCATATAGCGAAAGAATTTGATCATCCATGCTAGTAATGCGCGTTTGATGCTTCTTAATAATCTGTGGTTCAAAAGAGCCGTCACGATCACGAGGGATATCTAAAGCAAGCTGCCCATCTTGTGTTAGAACTGTTTTGGAGCTAAAACCATTACGTGCATTAGATCCTTTCTTAGGTTGATGCTTTTCATAGCCTAAATGTTCAGAAAGCTCAGTATTCAGAGCGGTTTCAATCATGAACTTTTTAAATATGGCTGTCATTTGGTTTAAATCTTCAGGAGTTTTTAAACCTTTAGCTAATTCAGCTGCCATACTTTTGATTGTAGCTTCATCCATGTGAAGTACCTCTTTTTATTATCCTCAGTAGGATAAATGAAAATTAAGTACTTACACAAAATTTAGAACAGTCCCTAAAGAAACCCGGCTTTTAGCAAATCAGTGCATTTGTATAGCAATAAGACATTCGAAATTTGCACTAAATCTGCTATGCTATGCAACTTCCGTTTTTTACACATATTCGAGGCAGAGATGACGCAACATAACGCTCAATCGACTTCTGAACCACACATTTCCGAAAACGATTTAATTGCACAGCGTCATGCCAAGTTAAAGCAGATTCAAGACCACGCAAAAGAAACTGGTATTAGTCCATGGCCAAACGCGTTTAAGCGTGAGCACTATGCACAAGACTTACAAGACCAATTTGCTGAAAAATCTAAAGAAGAAATTGAAGCTGGCGAACACGTCCATGTAAAAGTGGCTGGTCGTGTGATGTTGAACCGTGGGTCATTCATCGTGATCCAGGACATGACTGGCCGTATTCAGCTTTATGTTGCACGTAAAGAACTTGCACCTGAAGTACTGGAAACCATCAAAAGCTTAGATCTTGGTGACATCATTGCCGTTGAAGGTTATATCGGCCGTTCAGGTAAAGGTGACCTGTATGTACACATCGAGCAATTTGAACTTTTAACCAAGTCACTGCGTCCACTTCCAGACAAATTCCATGGCTTAACTGATACAGAAGTCAAATACCGTAAACGTTACCTGGATTTAATCGTAAACGAAGAAACCCGTAAAACCTTTGAAATTCGTGCCAAAGTGGTTTCTGGGATTCGTGCCTATTTAAGCAATGAACGCTTCATGGAAGTGGAAACGCCTATGATGCATGTGATTCCAGGTGGTGCTTCTGCGCGTCCATTTGAAACACATCACAATGCGTTAGACATGCCTTTGTTCTTGCGTATTGCACCTGAGCTTTACCTGAAACGTTTGGTGGTAGGTGGTTTTGAGCGTGTATTCGAGATTAACCGTAACTTCCGTAATGAAGGGGTTTCAACCCGTCATAACCCAGAATTCACCATGATTGAATTCTATCAGGCTTATGCAGACTATAAAGACTTGATGGCTTTAACTGAAAATATGCTGGAGAAACTGGCGCTAGATATTTTGGGTACAACTGACGTGCCTTACGGTGAAGAAGTGTATAGCTTCAAGGGTCCATTCAAGAAAATTTCGATGTTTGATGCCATTCTGGAACACAACCCGCAATTTACGCCTGAAAATGTAAATGACCGTGAATTCCTGGCTAAATTTGTTCAGGAAGAATTGAAAGAACAGGTGAAACCTGGTTTTGGCCTGGGTAAACTTCAAACTATCGTATTTGAAGAAACTGTGGAAACCAAACTGCGTCAACCGACATTCATTACCGAATATCCAGCGGAAACTTCTCCATTGGCGCGCCGTAATGATGAAAATCCGCACATTACTGACCGTTTTGAATTCTTCATCGGTGGTCGTGAGCTGGCCAATGGTTTCTCGGAATTAAATGACCCGATTGACCAAGCAGAACGTTTCCAGGCACAGGTAGCTGAAAAAGATGCCGGCGATGATGAAGCAATGCACTTTGATGCAGACTTCATTGAAGCACTTGAATACGGTCTTCCTCCTACAGCAGGCGAGGGTATTGGTATTGACCGTTTAGTGATGATTTTTGCCAATGCACCAAGCATCCGTGACGTGATTTTGTTCCCGCATATGCGTCATAAACATGCATAAATTGTGAATGAAAAGAACCCGCTCAGTGCGGGTTTTTTATTGCCTGAAACTTATGATGGCTTGAAAATCAGGCAAAAAAATACGCAATGATTGGGGTGATCATTGCGTAGAACAACGAATCTGTTTGCACAGTTCGGTTAAGGAGAATGTTAGAACTAGGGGTAGCTCTAAGCATTTAAGACATCTTAAAATGAATGCTGAGTCATTTCATGATGCTTTTAGTTAAGTTGTGTTAATTCAGGTTAATCACTCTGGGTTAGTGTGATTGATTGCTCATTTTTTAGCTATAAAAAAGCCCCTCTAGAAAAGAAGGGCTTTTAAAAATATACAGTGTTTAGAAGTGGAAAACGCCAAGTCCTGCTTTCACTTCATCAAGCGTTTGCTGGGTAATATCACGGCACTTGTCAGTCCCGGTTTTTAGAATATCCATGATGTAGTCAGGATCTTTCTGTAATTCCATACGACGTTCACGAATAGGGCCAATCAGTTCTTTCAAAATGCCTTCAAGACGTTTTTTCACCGTACCATCGCCCAAACCGCCACGACGATAATGTGCTTTTAACTCTTCCAGCTCTTCTTTGTTGGTATCGAAAGCATCTAGGTAAGTAAATACCACGTTGCCTTCCACCTGACCTGGATCTTCAATACGCAAATGATTTGGATCGGTATACATGGCATTCACAGCTTTTTTGATGTCCTTGTCAGATGCATCCAGCACAATGGTATTGCCCAAAGACTTCGACATTTTTGCCTTACCGTCGAAACCTGGTAAACGACCAACATTGGAAAGCAGTGCCTTACATTCAGGTAAAATTTCATGACCAATCTGACGGTTTAAGCGACGCACGATTTCGTTGGTCTGTTCGATCATTGGAATCTGGTCTTCACCTACTGGCACTACAGTCGCTTTAAAGGCGGTAATGTCAGCTGCTTGAGCTACTGGATAGCAAAGGAAACCAGCCGGAATGTCACGCTCAAAGCCACGCATCTGAATTTCAGATTTAATGGTCGGGTTGCGTTCCAGACGAGCCACGGTGACGAAGTTGAGATACAACATGGTCAGTTCATTCAGTGCTGGCAAGCAGGACTGAACACAGATCGTGGTTTTGGTCGGGTCAATACCTACAGCCAAATAATCTGTTGCCACTTCAATAATATTACGGCGTACTTTTTCAAAGTTATCGGCGTTGTCGGTTAAAGCTTGGGCGTCAGCAAGAAGGAGATGTTGATGGTGAGAATCCTGTAAACCTACGCGTGAACGTAAAGAACCTACAAAATGACCTAAATGAAGTTGTCCGGTTGGGCGGTCGCCAGTCAAAATAACAGGACGATTGTCTTGATTACTCATTATCTCTCTATTCCAAAGTAGTGAATACTACATACTTATATGCTGATGTATTGTCTTATTGTACGGCATAATGTTTTTGAATGTCAGGCACTATAAAAACAGATCATTGAAAAAATAAGAACAATTTAATGATGTGGATACAGTTTTTTTGAATCTTTCTCTTTAAAATAGCCGATAGAACCTTTAGGGATAACAAGAATGGCGAGTAGTTTATTAATATTATTAGATGATATTGCAACTGTTTTAGACGACGTTGCTGTCATGAGTAAAATGGCGGCAAAAAAAACCGCAGGCGTATTGGGTGATGATCTGGCACTCAATGCCCAACAGGTGAGTGGTGTGCGTGCAGAGCGTGAACTGCCTGTGGTTTGGGGGGTAGCCAAAGGCTCTTTCGTGAATAAGCTGATTCTGGTGCCTCTGGCCTTGCTGATTAGTGTGATCGCGCCATGGCTTATCAATCCGTTATTGATGATTGGTGGTCTGTTCCTGTGTTATGAAGGGGTAGAAAAAGTGCTGCACAGTGTGCAGCACAAAAAAGCCACGACGGAAGAAGCAGCTGAAGCAGAATTCAATGCCATTGAAACCGATTTGGCCAAGTTCGAGAAAGAAAAAATCAAAGGGGCGATTCGTACCGATTTTATTTTGTCTGCTGAAATTGTGGTGATTTCATTGGGTACCGTTGCAACAGCTGCTTTTGGTACTAAGGTGATGGTGCTGTCAGCCATTGCGATTATCATGACTATTGGGGTGTATGGTTTTGTCGCCATGATTGTCAAAATTGATGATCTGGGATTGTACTTAACCAAGCAGGCATCGGGTTTCAAGCAAACTGTGGGACGCGGTTTGCTGGCGTTTGCCCCAAAACTGATGAAAACTTTGACCATTGTCGGAACCATTGCCATGTTCCTAGTGGGTGGCGGAATTATTACTCATACCATTCCATGGTTTCATCATTTCACTGAAGATTCGGTCGATTATGTACAACACCTTCCTACAATGGGCAATATTATTGGCGCAGTGACTCCGACCTTAATTAATCTGGGGATTGGTTTTGTTGCTGGATTGTTGGTTTTAATTATGGTTAGCGTTATTCAGAAGATGAAGTCCAAGTCAAAACAGGCTTAATGATGAAAAAGCTCGCTAAAATAGATTGAGCTAATTCTAAGGAAAAGCACTATGCGCTGGAAAGGACGTCGAATCAGTAGCAATGTAGAAGACCGTCGTGGTGGTGGCGGAGCTAAAGCAGGTGGGATTAGTATCTTGGGGCTGATCGTCGCATTCGTGGCCTGGAAGTTTTTTGGAGTCGATCCTCAACAGGCTTATCAGGCCACCAAACAGGTCACTTCACAATCACAACCGGCTGAAACCAGAGGTTTGGAGAATCCAAGCCCGGAACAGCAGGAAGCCATGGATTTTGTCGGTACGGTATTGGCAGATACCGAAGATACCTGGAGCCAAGTGTTCCAGCAGCAGCTTAATGCGCAGTATGCCGCACCGAAACTGGTGATGTTTAATGGCATCGTGGATTCGGGCTGTGGTACCGCACAATCTGCCATGGGGCCTTTCTATTGTCCTTCAGATCAGAAAGTGTATATCGATACGGCTTTCTTTAAAGATATGCGTCAGCAAATGGGTATTTCCGGTGAGCAAAATAGCACGGAATTGTCCCGCCAGGATCAGGCCGGTGATTTTGCCCAGGCTTATGTGGTGGCTCATGAAGTGGGACATCATCTGCAAACGCTGTTAGGTATTTCGGCACAAGTGCAAAAGGCCCGTGCCCAATCGAGTGAAGTGCAAGGCAATCAGCTTTCTGTACGTCAGGAATTACAGGCAGACTGTTTTGCCGGGATTTGGGCGTATCATAACCAGCAACGTACCCAGTTTCTGGAGCAGGGTGATATTGAAGAAGCCATGGATGCAGCGCATAAGATTGGTGATGACTATTTACAGAAACGTGCGACCGGGCAGGTGGTACCCGATAGTTTTACCCATGGCAGCAGCCAGCAGCGTATGAAATGGTTTGAAACCGGGTTGAAATCAGGTCAGATCAACGATTGTGATACTTTTAATCAAGCCATTTAAATAGCAATGAAGCATTAAAAAAAGAGGATATTAAATCCTCTTTTTTTGTTAACCATGAATAAACTGTTTAAAGTTCCGGATAATTCGAATAGACACATACAGTGCTGCCAATGCAAACAGTGCCATACTAAACAGGTGATATTTTAAATCTGAAATATCAGCCTGATAAAATTGCTGAATTTGCGGCTTGGAATAAGACCATTGCTGCTGCTTTTGGGTACGACTATCTTGATAACTAACCTGCTGGATATAATGCTGTTGACCTACTTTTAATAGGTCTAATTGCTGGATTTGCCGGGTATGGGACTGGTTATATTCATCTGTACAAATATCTTGCAGATAATGCTGGCAGTTTAATTTGGCAATATAACCGTTCTGGGCAATCACAATATAAATGGCCTGATCCGGACGTTGATTATTCGAGACCAGCACCAGTTGTTTGTCAGGTGTAGATTTTAAGGAAATCTGCGTGGCGTACTGAAAAGCTTGATCTGCTTTTATAATTTCTCGGCTTTTTGAAAAAATACTCAAAAATAAAGTCAAGGTAATAAGAAAAATGATCCCTGCAAAAAAAAGCCGAAATATGGTTTTAACTGTTTGATGCATGGTTAAATTCAACTTAATGTAGAGAGAAATGAAAAAAATGAGGAGAGACTAAATAAAAGGATCTTGGGCTATGTTAAATCATTGCTAAAAATATGTAAAAAAACTTAACTATTTTGTGGGTCAAAGAAAAAATGGTTAAACTGATTCGGTGAATAAATAGTATTGAATTAAATATTTATTTGGAAATGGTGGGATGCGTTCGCTTTATTCCAATCAATCGCTCAAATTGGAACTTTAATGGGAAATTTCTTTTTTCTTCAGGTCTTTACAGTTATTTTTGCGCTTTCAATTGCAACGACTATTTTTAATAAGCGTATTTTAGGTTTCCCACAGGCGATAGGTGTACCCATTGTTTCGGCAATTTTCGTCTTTATTTTACAATGGGGTGCCAGTTTACTCAGTGGCAACAAGTTCATCACCATTAATATTCACAATATTGAAGAAGCAGTTCGTCATATTGATTTCTATGATTTTTTAATCAATGGCGTGATCTGTTTTATCCTGACCTCTTCCGCTTTAAAATTTAAAGTGTCCGATTTAAAAAGCCACTGGAAACCGATCAGTATTTTGGCCAGTATTGCACTGGTGCTGTGTGCGGTGTTTTTTGGTGTCACTTTATATGGCTATCAATTTCTAATTGGCAAGCATGTCGATTTATTGGTGCTTTTACTGTTAGGTGCTGCATTGGGTGCGACCGACCCGATCGGAATTAAAGGTGTACTCAGTTCGGTACGTGCACCGCATCACCTGATGGTCAAACTGGAAGGTGAATCACTATTTAATGATGCCATGTGTATCGCCGTATTCATGACTTTATTATATGTATTGCAGGGTGAGCATTTTACCATTGTGGGTACGTTGCAAACTTTGCTTTACGAGATTGTGGTGGCCATAATTATTGGCTGGGGTTTTGGTCTGGGCATTTTAAGATTGCTTCGTGGCAAACACGAAATGGAATCTTTGATTTTAACCACCGCATTACTGGCTTGTGGTTCATACTTGGTGGCTTTATTTGCCCATGCTTCGGCACCCATTGCCTGTGTGATTGGCGGTTTGGTGGTTGGGAATAAGTGGAAGGAAATTTTACAGGAACGCGAAATTCGTGAAGTCAACCATTTCTGGCATACCGTTGAAGGGATCATCAATTCCTTCTTGTTCACCTTGATTGGTCTGGAACTGTTTATTCTGGATTTAAGCATTAGTTTAATTCTGGGCGGGATTGTGGCGTTCCTGATTCTGCATGCTTCGCGCTTTGCTGCCAACTATCTGTCCTTTGCATTTTTTCCGAACTTTAGAAACAAAAGCTATAACGGTAGTTTGGCAATTTTATCATGGGGTGGGGTGCGCGGCGGAATCTCGCTTGCTTTAATTCTGGCGGTAGCGAATATTCCTGAACTCAGTGAGTACAGCAGTATCCTGATTGGTTATACCTTTATTGCCGTTTTACTTTCAGGCGTAGTCTGTGGACTGGGTTTGCCCGCGGTCATGAATGCTTTTTATTACAATCCACAGGAAGAAACCACCGGTTTTAAGGGCTGGTATCAACGCTTGTGCCATAAAATGAACCGCAAAGGTTTCCAGTATATTGTTGGTGAAGATGCCAACGGCAATGAAACTATTACCGTATATAACCCGGATGCCTTAATTGATAAAAAAGCCGAAGATGGTGTTGCAGTCATGCATAATCCGGAGAAAGTACAGGTGGTGAAACGTCTGGAAAGTCCGGATAATTTCTAAGCGTAAAACACAAATAAAAGAAGCTCATAACGGGCTTTTTTTATAGCTTGAAAGTTTAAATGGGATGATTTAAGGAGATTATATGCCAGAACATTCAGGTCGTTCCAGTGATGAGTTGGCGCGTCAAATTCTGCAAGTGGTTGCCTTAATTCCATATGGTAAAGTTGCCAGTTATGGACAGATCACCCGTATGGCAGGTTTGCCGAAACATGCGCGTTTAGTTGGTTATGTATTAAAGCATCTGGATTCAGCGGCGGAAATTCCCTGGCATAGGGTTATCAACTCTCAAGGAAAAATTAGCCTAAACAAATTAAATGAAAGCGGAGAAAATGTTCAACGATTAAAATTAGTGGCAGAAGGGGTAATGGTGATTGGAGATAAAATTAATTTAAAACAATATCAGTGGATGAATGGTTGATAAAAGCTGTAGATGATCAGAATAAAATTTTCCCACCTTTAGTTAAAGATGGGAAATATAAGGGAATATTATTGGCGAACAATCAGCACCGGAATATGAGATTCTCCGAGTACACTTTGAGCAACGCTACCCAGGAACAGTTTTTTCAGACCTGTGCGACCATGTGAACCAATGATGATCAAATCAGCATGGCTATCTTCAGCAGCTCTCACAATTTCACGGTGAATCACTTGTCCTTCAAGAAGTTTAGTTTCCACTTCAAGGCCTTGTTCATTGAATTTTGCCTTTGCTGCTGCTAGCGAATCAACAATCGCATTACGAGCACGTTCAATCAAGTCATTGGTTTGGCTAGCAGAAATGTATTCCGCTGCGATATATGGATCAAGTGCTAAAACTTGAACTACTGTAATTTTGCTGCCAAATGCTTTAGCAAACTCAGCTGCTTTAGCCACTGCTGCATAAGCTGTTTCTGAACCGTCAACTGGTACTAAGATATTTTGATAAGCCATGTGTATTTCTCCTTATAATCCTTACTAAAATATATCGTATTAAGACTAGAACTTCTTGTTCAATAAAAACGTTTGAAATTTGATACTAGCTGTATTTCTATTAAAATAAAACCTAGTAATTTCATGGGGATAATTTATTCCCTAAAACAATTTTATAATTTAATCTATCATGATTTTGTTAAAAAACTAGCGGGCTTAAAACTAAAGTCTGAGGAAATTGTAAGCAGATTTTTTATTTGCAACCATCTGTAAAAATAGATGTGAACAGTTCTTTAAAATTGTCATATGATAAGTGTAGTAACTTATTAATAATGAATTAGAAATGACTGAACAAGATCAATTGAATTGGCAACGTGATAATTTTGAAAATATTACTAAAGCGTGGGAAGGAGATCTATGGGATCGTGAGCGTTTAGGTATTCAACTCACAAACTATGTAGATCGTTTGCAATGTGGTGCTGTTTTGGCATTAGATGCACGTTGGGGTGAGGGTAAAACGTGGTTTGTTCGGCATTGGGCTAAGCATTTAGAAGATCAAAAAGCATAATGTGATTTTTTATAGGAAAAAAAAGATCACTCGGTTTGAGTGATCTTTTTTATTTCTGCATTTTAACTAGATTTTTTTATGGCATTTAGTTCAGTCATAAGCTGATCGCCATATGGAGTGAGAGACCAATAAATATTGTTATCAGAAGGTGGATGTTTTTTTGTACTTAATTCAATTAATTTTAATGCTCTAAATTGAACGATAATGGTTCTTAGGTCTTCATTATAAGCTCTTCGATTAGAACGATTTTTCAATTTATTTTTTTCAAAAAACTCTATAATTTCTTCATGGCAATTTACATAAATACA
The DNA here is from genome assembly GCF_016599715.1 of Acinetobacter sp. CS-2. Lineage (NCBI taxonomy): Bacteria > Pseudomonadati > Pseudomonadota > Gammaproteobacteria > Moraxellales > Moraxellaceae > Acinetobacter > Acinetobacter sp. CS-2. The sequence goes on along the minus strand of NZ_CP067019.1, from coordinate 2,277,389 downwards.
ATCGCCTAAAAGCGATAATAAATTTTCTTCGGAATTTTCTACAATTAAGCTGGGTGATAAAAAAGAAAAAATCTGGTTCCAAGTTAGTGTAACTGGAACTTGATAAGAATTTTTAGATGCATAGCGATCATCATTTGCTTTGTGAGCTTTATATAAAATATCTAGCATTATTTCATCATCACCCTGAGATAAATTCTCGATACCATCAGGTTTGCTTTTTAAGTTTTGAATTTTATTCTCTAAAATTGTAATTTCATTTCTTAGTTTAAGAATTTCTTGGGATGAATCTTCGGATGGAACTAAACTCGCTCTAACCCAACCTATTGCAGGATGCATTTTTATTGTTTTAGTTAAACTAAGTGCAACTATTCCTGCCACTTGATCTTTATTAGTCCAAAATTTTACTAGACGTCCAGTACATACTTTTTCTCTAAACTTTTCCAATTTATTTTGTAGTTTAGAGTCTTTCTCACATTTGATTTGAGGTAAGTTATTTGGTTCACCATGTACTAAAGCAATTACTTTCATACCTTTAGAAACAGCATAATCGTATTCCATTTCGGTGTAACTTATACCTTCGGGACTAAGCGAACCATATCTGCCCCCTATAAGTAAAAGGTAGTAATCACAGTCATCAATGACCTTTTTGATAAAATCCCATTGTTCTTCGTCAGCAGCTGGGAACAACTCCATTCCTGCAGGAATGCAGTCCATTTCCATTAATGTTGGAATAATGTGCTTACGCTCTTCTTCTAAATCTGTAAAAGTTGAGCTTACGAAAACTTAGTATCTTTTATCCATGAAATTAATGCTCTAAATTTTTGATTAATTTAACATTAATTTTATAAGTGCTCAAATTTTAAGTATTTATTTATTCAAAATATTGAACTAGCTTATCTACATCATCCATCTGCAACTGCTCACGCATTTTTAAAAACTGCTTTTCATCTAGCTCATAAAGCTTAAGTGAAAGCAGTTTTTCTATATCAGTTTCGGAAAAACGGTATTTAATAGTTTTTGCAGGCACACCACCGACCACGGCATAAGGTGGCACGTCTTTGGTGACGACCGCACCAGTTGCAACTACTGCACCTTCGCCCAGCTTTACCCCTTGCATAATCATGGCACGTGAGCCAATCCAGCAGCCATCGCCAATCACTGTGTTGCCAGCAGGAACAAAGCTGCGTGTATCGAATGGAAAGGCTGAAATCCAGTCGGTACGATGTAATTGGTTGCCGCCCATCATAATTACGCATTCTGCGCCAAAACAGACGAAATTGCCGATATAGAGCTGATCGATAGGCTTCTCTAGTGTAGCGGGCTTGTCATGCAGATAACGCACCACACAACGCTCAAATCCCTGATCCCAATAGGCTGAGTAATAGCTGTAATTGCCCTTGATATGAATGTTTGGATTCTTCACCGTTTTCGAGATGAATTCGAACTCGCACCAGTGATTCACAGGAGAATTAATTAACTTTTCAGACATACAAGAATCATGGGTTAAAAGGACAAGGAATTATACCCAATTGGACTGCAATCGGGCAGGGTTGTAGTCGTGTTAAAGTCAGGAGATAAAAGCCTAGAGGTTAATTGTGATGGCTTGTGAAGGAATACGAGCGATCACTTTGATTTCGAAGTCAAAGCCAGCGAGCCAGGTCACGCCCACAGCTGTCCAGTTGGGATAAGGCTTTTGTGTAAATACCTGATTTTTAACTTTCATGATGCTTTCAAATTGCCGTTCAGGATCGGTATGAAAGGTGGTGACATCCACGATGTCATCGAAAGTACAACCTGCCGCTGCAAGTGTTTGGCTGAGATTGCTAAAAGCTAACTCTACCTGTTTTCGAAATTAGGCTCAGGGCTACCATCCTCTAGACTGCCTACTTGTCCTGATACAAATAATAAATCTTCCGATTTAATTGCAGCGGCAGTATTGCTTAATGGTGCTGCCATGAATGCGGCACTGTGGGTCGCCTCAAGTGAGCATCCTGAGAAGGTCCTGCATGAGGCTTTACATGCATTTCAGTTATTTGCATCGGGACTTTTAAAATAAGCTGGAACTCAGCTTTCTGTAGCAGAAGGCTGAATATAAAAAACCCCTCATCAGAGGGGTTCTTACAGCCTAAAATATCTATTTAAAACTTAGATATATTCAACTTTAACAATTTCGTATTCAACTTCGCCTTGCGGAGTAACGATTTTCACTTCGTCGCCTTCGTTTTTACCCAACAGGCCACGTGCGATCGGAGAGTTTACTGAGATCTTGTTGATCTTAAAGTCCGCTTCGTCATCGCCAACAATTTTGTAAGTCTTCTGTTCTTCTGTGTCGATATTTTCAATCGTTACCGTTACACCAAAAACCACACGGCCATTTTGCTCAAGCGTTTTTACATCAATGACTTGGCAAGCACCGAGTTTACCTTCGATGTCCTGAATACGACCTTCACAAAAGCCTTGCTGTTCACGCGCTGCGTGGTACTCTGCATTTTCTTTCAAGTCCCCATGTTCACGTGCTTCAGCAATCGCTGCAGTAATACGTGGACGGTCAATACTTTTTAGTTGGTGTAATTCTTTCTCTAGGGCAATTTTGCCTTCAGGAGTCATAGGATAACGTTGCATTGTTGTCCCTCTAAGTTAAATTAAAAAAATACAGCTGGTTTATAAATAAAAAAAGCCCGCCACCGAGAGGTAGCGGGACTTCTCGGTAACTTAATTAACCTTTGGTAAGGTCTTGCAAGCGGTAAACATCCATCGGCAATTTAATTGCTAAAGCTTGACATACAGCGTCTGCGCCATTCAAAGTTGTTGTGTGATACACCTTACCTTGAAGAGCAGAGCGGCGGATCGAGAATGAATCCTGCTGAGCTTGTTTGCCTTCAGTTGTATTGATAATGAGGTGAATCTCGCCATTTTTCAAGCGGTCAACAATATTTGGACGGCCTTCAGTTACTTTATTCACACGTTCACATTCAATACCTGCTGCTTTAATCACGTCATAGGTGCCGCCAGTCGCAAGAATTTTGAAGCCGAAACCAGCTAGCTGCTTCGCAATACCAACAGCACGAGGCTTGTCAGAATCACGTACAGAGATGAATGCATGCTTCACTTCCCCTTCGGTTGGAAGGCCAGGTAAGCGTTCATTCGCGCCTAGTACAGCTTTGTAGAATGCTTCGCCGAATGTTTTACCTACACCCATCACTTCGCCAGTCGATTTCATCTCAGGGCCAAGGATTGGGTCAACACCCGGGAATTTGTTGAATGGGAACACCGCTTCTTTTACAGAGAAGTGTTTAGGAATAATCTCTGAAGTGAATCCTTGAGATTCTAGAGATTGACCCGCCATACAACGTGCAGCAACTTTAGCTAAAGATTCACCGATACACTTAGAAACGAACGGTACAGTACGAGACGCACGTGGGTTCACTTCAAGAATGTAAACATCAGTGCCTTTAACCGCAAACTGAACGTTCATCAAACCAATTACGCCAAGCTCTTTCGCCATGGCAATCGTTTGACGGCGCATTTCGTCCTGTACTTCTTGAGATAAAGAGTAAGGAGGAATCGAACATGCAGAGTCACCTGAGTGAATACCGGCTTGTTCAATGTGCTGCATGATACCGCCGATCACAACGTCTTTACCGTCAGATACGCAGTCCACGTCAACTTCGATGGCATCATCCAAGAAGTGGTCAAGAAGAACAGGCGCTTCGTTCGATGCCTGAACTGCATCACGTAGGTAGCGTTTCAATTCGTCATCGTTATAAACGATTTCCATCGCACGACCACCAAGAACGTAAGAAGGACGCACCACCAGTGGGTAGCCAACTTTCGCCGCTTCAGCCATACCTTCTTCAGCAGATTTTACGATGCTGTTGTTCGGCTGACGAAGTTGCAGACGTTGAATCATTTGCTGGAAACGTTCACGGTCTTCTGCACGGTCAATCGCATCAGGTGATGTACCAATAATTGGCGCACCAGCTTCTTCCAAAGCACGAGCCAATTTCAACGGTGTTTGACCACCGTATTGTACGATAATGCCTTTAGGCTTCTCGACACGCACGATTTCAAGTACATCTTCAAGGGTAATCGGTTCGAAGTACAAACGATCAGAAGTGTCGTAATCTGTAGAAACCGTTTCAGGGTTACAGTTCACCATGATGGTTTCATAACCGTCTTCACGCATGGCAAGGGCAGCGTGTACACAGCAGTAATCGAACTCGATACCTTGACCAATACGGTTAGGACCGCCACCGATGACCATGATTTTGTCTTTAGTCGATGGATTCGCTTCACATTCTTCATCGTAAGTTGAGTACATGTACGCTGTATCAGATTCGAATTCAGCGGCACAGGTATCTACACGTTTGTAAACTGGAGTCACACCCAAGTTCCAACGGTGTTTACGGAATTGTTTTTGTGAAATGCCCATCAAGCCAGCAATACGAAGATCTGACAAACCTTTACGTTTAAATGCACGGATATTGTCGGCATTTAAGTCACCAAAACCTAAAGTTTTGATTTGGTTTTCAGTTTTGATGATGTCTTCGATCTGGATCAAGAACCAGCGGTCAATATTTGTTGCAGCAAATACTTCGTCTAGGGTGAAACCATGACGGAATGCATCGCCTACGTACCAGATACGCTCAGGACCTGGAACTTTAAGTTCTTGCAGGATCTTTTCTTTCGCACCTTCAGTACCCACTTCGATTTTTTCATCAAAGCCGCAAGCACCCACTTCAAGACCACGAAGCGCTTTTTGCATAGACTCTTGGAAGTTACGACCAATCGCCATCACTTCACCTACAGATTTCATCTGCGTGGTTAAAGTTGCGTCCGCTTGTGGGAATTTCTCAAAGTTGAAACGAGGAATCTTGGTAACAACGTAGTCAATTGCAGGTTCGAATGATGCAGGTGTTGTACCGCCAGTGATGTCGTTTTTCAACTCATCAAGGGTGTAACCCACAGCCAATTTCGCAGCAATTTTCGCAATCGGGAAACCAGTTGCTTTAGATGCCAATGCAGATGAACGAGAAACACGTGGGTTCATCTCGATCACAACCATACGGCCGTCTTTCGGGTTAATACCGAACTGAACGTTTGAACCGCCGGTTTCTACACCAATTTCACGTAAAACAGCTAAAGATGCATTACGTAGTAACTGGAATTCTTTATCAGTCAGCGTTTGAGCAGGAGCAACAGTGATTGAGTCACCTGTGTGCACGCCCATTGGGTCAAAGTTTTCGATTGTACATACGATGATACAGTTGTCGTTTTTGTCACGAACAACTTCCATCTCGTACTCTTTCCAGCCAATGAGTGATTCATCAATCAATAACTGTTTAGTTGGAGAAAGATCGAAACCGCGTTCACAGATTTCAATGAATTCTTCACGGTTATACGCGATACCGCCGCCTGAACCACCCATGGTGAATGAAGGACGGATAATGACCGGGAAGCCGAAACGTGCTTGAATTTCAAGCGCGTGTTCCATTGACTCAGCAACGTCAGCTTTTGGACATTCAAGACCAATTTTACGCATTGCCTGGTCGAAGAGTTTACGGTCTTCAGCTTTTTCGATCGCTTCTTTGGTCGCACCGATCAATTCAACATTGTATTTTTCTAAAATGCCGTGCTCGTCTAGGGCAAGGGCACAGTTCAATGCAGTTTGACCGCCCATGGTTGGAAGAACTGCATCTGGGCGTTCTTTCTCAATGATTGCAGCTACAGTTTGCCAGGTAATTGGCTCGATGTAAGTTGCATCTGCCATAGCAGGGTCAGTCATGATGGTCGCTGGGTTAGAGTTGACCAAAATAACACGGTAGCCTTCTTCACGAAGTGCTTTACACGCTTGCGCGCCTGAATAGTCAAACTCACATGCCTGACCGATCACAATCGGACCTGCACCGATAATTAAGATGCTTTTAATGTCTGTACGTTTAGCCATGATGCTTCCTTAATTACTTCTTAGATGCTTCGATAAGTTCGATGAAATGATCGAACAATGGTGCGCAGTCATGTGGACCAGGGCTTGCTTCAGGGTGACCCTGGAAGCTGAACGCAGGTTTGTCTGTGCGATGCATACCTTGCAAGGTTTGGTCGAACAGTGATTTGTGCGTTGCTTTCAAGTTAGCCGGTAGCGTATCTGTATCTACTGCGAAGCCGTGGTTTTGAGAAGTAATCATCACTGTACCATCTTCAAGATTTTGTACAGGATGGTTGGCACCGTGGTGACCGTGAGGCATTTTCACAGTTTTTGCACCTGAGGCAAGTGCAAGAATCTGGTGGCCTAAACAAATACCAAATACTGGAATTTCAGTCGTTTCTACAATTGTTTTTACAGCTTCAATTGCATAGTCACATGCTGCTGGATCGCCGGGACCATTTGACAGGAACACGCCATCTGGATTCAACGCTAACACGTCAGCAGCAGGAGTTTGTGCAGGAACAACAGTCAGTTTACAACCGCGGTCTGCAAGCATACGTAAGATGTTGGTTTTGACACCGTAATCGTATGCAACAACATGGAATTTAAGTTCAGGTTGGGAGAAACCTTTTCCAAGTGTCCAAGAGCCTTCAGTCCATTCGAAACCTTCAGGGTCACAGCATTCTTTTGCAAGGTCTAAACCGTTAAGACCACCGAACGCACGTGCTTTTTCTAAAGCTTCTTCTTCTGTGATATTTTCGCCAGCAAGGATACATCCATTCTGCGCGCCTTTATCACGTAAAATACGAGTGAGTTTACGCGTATCGATGTCAGCAATTGCCACAACATTGTGCTGTTGTAAGTATTCGCCTAGAGATTGAGTTGAACGGAAGTTGCTATGCAATAAAGGCAGGTCACGAATGATCAATCCGTTGGCCCATACTTTATGAATTCGACCTGACTCAGCGTCTTCATCATTACAACCTGTGTTACCAATATGCGGATAAGTCAGGGTGACAAGTTGTTGTGCATAACTAGGGTCAGTCAAAATTTCTTGATAGCCAGTCATGGCAGTGTTGAAAACGACTTCACCAGTCGTACTACCCGATGCGCCAATTGAAGTACCTTTAAAAATAGTACCATCGGCAAGGGCTAAAATTGCTGGGGTGCTCAAACCAAAGCTCCTGAAATTTAGGCTGTAAAAAAGCGAGTAGACGAAAAAAAAGGAAGGCTATTATAAAACCTATCCTCCTTGTCTGCTCGCTTGAACTTAACACGGCATTATACGCAGAAACCGCCTTTAAGTCCAACGGCTTTACAGTAAAAGTATGAGATAAATCCCTTGCTTTTTGGCTTAAAGTCTGCTTCTGCATCTATGTATGTAAAATGTAAGCAAATTAGAATTGTCTAACAAATCAAAACTTAAATTTTATCAAAACGGAATACGCTAGAGCTCTCATGTAATAACTATAGGAAAAAAGATCATGACCTTAGAACACAAGCCAACAAAACCAAAAACCACTTTAAAAGAGGTGGTCGCAGAAGGTGCAGACAAGTTGGAGCAGGCCACTAAAGAAGCGCAGCACAAAGTGACAGAAGCCGTGACAGAGTCAACTGAAAATGTAAAAGTTGAAGCAAAGGAGGTACAGGCAAATGTTCAAGAGCAGATTCAGAGTTTAAAACAAGACCTTTTTCAGCGTATTGAAACCATTAAAAAGCAACTCAATTTTTCACAGAAAGATTTGGCAGAATTGAAAGAGTTCGTAAAAGCTGAATTTAATGCGGTGATTGAAGACTTATCGAAACTTGGCAAAGAGTTAAAAGACGATGTCAGCCAAATTTCAGTGAAACATAAAGATCATCTGGCTGAAACTTTAAAACGTTCTAAAGAACATACTTTAGATGTGTGGAAAAAGGTGTCAGTGAAGTCGGATGAGGAACCTACTTTAAAAAGCTGACATATAAGTAGATATGTCTACTTATACTGGCGAGGAAGGACCCTATGCTAGTTTTCTTCAGGTACACATTGAAGACATAAAAAAGTGAGGTATTTTGCCTCACTTTTTTACTGTTTGAATATTGCTGCTATGCTCTAGAACTGATGTAGCCAATCACGCTTGTTGTGAAAGTCCGCATTTGGACTGCTGTGTTGCATGGCATAATATTGTTCGCCTTGCGAGGTTTTCAGTACAGCGCTTAAGCCCAGAAACAAATCCGACCATTGCAATTTGTGCTTTAACATAAACTCGGTTAAATCAAGGCTCACATTTAAACCATAATGTGTGCGTTTAAGCTGGTTCAGTTCGATGTCATCGGCGGCTTGAGGCGGCATATCTTCCGGATAGCGATATTCCTCAAACTGATAGACCTGCCACGCTTGGGAAGGCGACAGATTGATTTCGCGATAGAAATCCTCACCCTGTACACCAATAAAAATTTCAAAACAGGTGTGTTCCCATAAGAAATCTTGACGAGGGTAGTCTTGAACCAGTTCAGGCCATTGTATGAACTGGTTGGGGTCGCGTAACCAGTAGCCCACATTTAAGCTATATGGGCTTTGTTGTTCAATCGCAGCAACCAGGGAGATCGATTGAAAGCGACGATCAAAGGCGCTAAGTTCGTAACTTGCCATAAAATCTGCTTAGTTAGACAAATGAGCGTGACGAACCAAGTTGGATAATTTGGCATTCTGTTTTGCTGCTTTTTTATAAATCAGCGCAATTTTACCAATTTTTTGAACAACTTCAGCACCAGTCTGAGCTGAAAGATCTTCGATTAAAGATGCGCGTTCTTCACGATCTTCCGCTACGATTTTCACTTTAATCAATTCGTGATCGTTTAAAGCGCGGTTTAATTCTTCGACTACAGCTTCAGTCAAACCTTTATCGCCCAGCATAACCACCGGGTTTAATGCATGTCCGATTTGACGTAAACGTTTACGTTCCTGAATAGATAAAGCCGCCATAAAGATAACCTAATTTTAAAAACGGCTTAGTATAACAAATGCCAAGTTTAAACGCTTTATATTCTGTTGAAATAATCGATTTCAATTATTGAAAAAAACCTTTCAAAGATTGGATTTAGATACAGATGTATACTGCAAGGCCTATGTTTTTCACGTACAATCACCTATTAGAAGTTTTTTATTATTTAGAGAGTTATGGCGACACGCATTACCAACCAGAAGTTGTCAAAAAGTAGTCGAGAGTGGATGCGCGAGCATTTGGATGATCCTTTTGTAAAGAGAGCACAAAAGGAAGGTTATCGTGCGCGTGCTGCTTATAAGCTTCTTGAAATTCAAGAAAAATACAAAATTATTAAACCAGGCATGACGGTGGTTGACCTGGGTGCTGCACCCGGCAGTTGGTCACAAATTGCAGGTAAATTAGTCGGTGACAAAGGCTTGTTGATTGCCTCCGACATTTTACCTATGGATGCCTTGCCGGATGTGACCTTCCTGCAAGGTGACTTCCGTGAGGAAGAAGTTTTTGAAAAATTGTTAAATATTTTAAACGGAAGGACTGTAGACGTTGTAATTTCGGATATGGCCCCCAATACATCAGGTAATAAGGCTGTAGATCAACCGCGTCAAATTTACTTGTGTGAACTGGCTTTAGATTTTGCCAACAAGGTTTTAGGACCGAAAGGCCAATTTATCGTCAAGGTTTTCCAGGGCACCGGATTTGACGAATTCCGTAAACAAGTTGTAGATAGCTTTGATGTATTGAAGACGGCAAAACCTGCCGCTTCACGTGCCCGTTCTAAAGAAGTATTTTTAATCGGGCAAGGTCGTAAGAAGGCCTCTACATAAAGTTTACTTGCCAAGACGTTAAAAATTGTGCATTTTGTACATTTTTAAAATATTGCAAAGCTGATCTTCAGCTTAAATTAGGGTCACCCATTTTTGGGCATGATCAAATTAGATTGATATGGGAATAAAGCTTTGAGCGATCTCTTCAAGAATGCCGTATTGTGGCTGGTTATACTGGGTGTGCTGATTCTGATTTTCAGTAACATCAGTGACCGCAATCAACCGACTGCAATGAATTATTCAGAGTTTGTTTCAGCGGTGAATGCTGGTCAAATTAAGCAAGTCACCATTGATGGCGAAAGAATTCGTGGTGAAAAAACAAACGGTTCAGAGTTTGAAAGCATTCGTCCTGCGGTTCAAGACCCGGAACTGATGCCAAATCTCATTAAACATAATGTTGTTGTAGAAGGGACTGCACCGCAACGTCAAGGTTTGTTGATGCAACTTCTTATCGCTAGCTTCCCTGTACTTTTAATCATTTTGTTATTCATGTTCTTTATGCGCAACATGGGTGGTGGTGCAGGTGGCAAAAGCGGTCCGATGAGCTTTGGTAAATCGAAAGCCAAAATGCTGTCTGAAGACCAGATTAAAGTCACCTTTAGCGATGTTGCTGGCTGTGATGAAGCTAAACAAGAAGTTGTTGAAATTGTAGATTTCTTGAAAGATCCATCTAAATTTAAACGTCTGGGCGCAAGTATTCCTAAAGGCGTATTGATGGTTGGTCCTCCAGGTACCGGTAAAACCTTGCTTGCCAAAGCGATTGCTGGTGAAGCAAAAGTTCCATTCTTCAGTATTTCGGGTTCTGACTTTGTTGAAATGTTCGTGGGTGTCGGTGCATCACGTGTACGTGACATGTTTGAACAGGCGAAACGCCATGCACCATGTATCATCTTCATTGACGAGATTGATGCGGTCGGTCGTCACCGTGGTTCAGGTACTGGCGGTGGTCACGATGAACGTGAACAGACACTCAACCAGATGCTGGTAGAAATGGATGGTTTTGAAGGTAATGAAGGCATTATCGTCATTGCTGCAACCAACCGTGCCGATGTACTGGATAAAGCCTTGCTTCGTCCAGGCCGTTTTGACCGTCAGGTGATGGTAGGCCTTCCAGACATTAAAGGCCGTGAACAGATTCTGAATGTACACTTGAAAAAATTGCCTTCACACACGGGTGTGGATGTCAGAGTGCTGGCACGTGGTACTCCAGGTTTCTCTGGTGCACAATTGGCGAACCTTGTAAACGAAGCAGCGTTATTTGCTGCCCGTCGTAACAAGAACACAGTCGACATGCATGACTTTGAAGATGCTAAAGATAAGATCTATATGGGTCCTGAACGTAAATCGATGGTGATTCGTGAAGAAGAACGTCGTGCTACTGCTTACCATGAAGCCGGTCATGCGATTGTGGCTGAAATTTTGCCGGGTACTGACCCTGTACATAAAGTGACCATTATGCCGCGTGGTTGGGCTTTGGGTGTGACTTGGCAGTTGCCGGAACAAGATGCAATTAGTCATTACAAAGACAAGATGCTGAATGAGATTTCCATTTTATTTGGTGGCCGTATTGCCGAAGAAGTGTTTATCAATCAGATGTCGACCGGTGCTTCAAATGATTTTGAACGTGCCACTAAAATGGCACGTGCAATGGTGACTAAATACGGTATGTCTGACCGAATGGGTGTGATGGTTTATGAAGATGAAAACCAAAACGGTTTCTTTGGAAATGTCGGTAGTCGTACCATTTCTGAAGCAACGCAACAGCAGGTAGATGCCGAAGTTCGCCGCATTCTGGATGAACAGTATAAAGTTGCTCGTGAGGTTCTGGAAAACCACAAAGAGATCGCGCATGCCATGGTGAAAGCTTTGATGGAATGGGAAACGATCGATCGTGACCAAATCCGTGACATCATGGAAGGTCGTGAACCACAACCACCTAAAGTATATGTTGCTGAAAATCCGGTGATTGATGTAACACCAACAGATGGTTCTGCAACTCCTCCACCATTACCAGCGAGCTAAGTTGGATGGTTAGAAAAAAGAGTCTCAAATGAGGCTCTTTTTTTATGGATAAGGCAATGGTGTCTGAAAAGATTTCAGACTGTAAAATTGTAGAGTTGTTAGAATAGCCGGATTGCTTGAAGGAGAAATATAATGCAATTGATGCCATTACCTAATCGAATGCTGCAATGTGGTCAAATGAAGTTGGACTTGTCTCAGCCCCACGTTATGGGGATTCTGAATGTCACTCCAGACTCTTTCAGTGATGGCGGAAAGCATAATACCAAAGACCAAGCCATAGTGTATGCCTTGCAGATGATAGAGGATGGTGCAAGCATAATTGATGTTGGGGGTGAATCAACCCGTCCCGGTGCTTCTGTGGTGGGGGTGGATGAAGAAATACGCCGTGTAGTGCCTGTAGTTGAAGAATTGGCCAAGCATGATGTCATTATTTCAATTGATACCTCACAACCCGAAGTGATAAAAGCTGCTGTTCAAGCAGGGGCGCATATCTGGAATGATGTGCGTGCATTAACCCGTCCTCATGCCTTGCTAACCGCTGCTGAGTTGAATATTCCTGTAATTATTATGCATATGCGTGGCGAACCCACCACTATGAATAATTTAGACCAGTATGATGATGTAACCACTGATGTGATTAAAGAGCTACAGCAGAGAGTAGATGATGCAATACAGGCTGGGGTAAAACCTGAAAATATTGTGATTGATCCGGGCTTTGGTTTTGCTAAAAATGCACAGCAAAATTTGAAGCTGTTAAATGAATTTTATAAATTGAATGATATGGGTTATCCAATTTTATCGGCACTTTCCCGGAAGCGCTTTATTGGTGAAGCTCTGGGTGGGGCGGATGCTCAAAATCGTGCGATGGGTTCTGTTGCTGCTCATTTATTTAGTATTCAACAGGGGGCCTGCATGGTACGAGCACATGACGTCAAGGCAATGAGTGATGCCATTAAAGTATGGCAGGCGATGAATAATCTGGGTGTATAACCTAGGTATATAAAAAAGCTCGATAAGGTATCGAGCTTTTTTAGTTTAAGGTGTAATTGTTGACTCATATTTAATTACTTCAAAGACATGTCAATAAAAATGGGGGAAATCACCTTTTTTATTGTAGCGTTTGGTAATTTTGTTGCTTTGTGTTATACAAGCTCGCTTTAATGCATGTCTTTTTTGAGTGTTGTATGTTTGAAGATTTACTTCTCCCGATGTTTGATGATGAATATTATCCCGATATTCTTGTGGCTGAAGTTAAGCAGGCCATTAAACAGTTTGCAAAGAAGGTGGCTAAGCCTGATTTATCTGAAGCTGAAATTTATCATTTTGCTGCTGAAACCGTGATTCTAATCAATAAGATGAAACCGCAATTTGAGGATTTGGATTCTTCCTTGGATGATACGGCGGCCGATTATATTGCTGAAGCCATGATGATGGTGGTGCAAGAGAACGGTTATATGGATATTGAAATGGAAGAACTGGTATCAAATAGAGAGTGGTAAGTCACTCTCTATTGGTGGGTTGTGTTTTTCGGTGAGTCTAAATTGGACAGCAGATCGGTCAGATGGCAACTGGCTTTCAGATGAATTTCGGATATTCCATTCACGACTAAATGATATTTATTGTTTTCTTCATAAGTATGAGCGCTTAAATTAAGCCAGAAGTTTGGGTCTTGTTGAATGAGTTTTCGAATTCGTTTTTCATCTTCGCTATGATTAAAATGCAGGGGATACTGATACTTTGCCAAAGTACAGTGGTTTAACATGAGTTGCTCTTTATCTTCGCTAATGGTTCCAGAAAACAGGTCATAAATAATTTCAGTTGGTTGTTTTTCCAGAGTTTCTTGGGCATAAACCAAGTTTGAACTCATACATATCAACAAATTGATTAAGAGCAGATGATATATTTTTAGCAGGTTCATGGTTATTGTTTCTTGTTATTGGATTAAATGATTTACTCTAATCATTCAGGCATAAAAAAACCAGCTTATCGCTGGATCTTTTGTCGCACTACTTTAATACATATTAAAATGGTGCCCGAGGCCAGACTCGAACTGGCACGCTTTGTGGGCGGGGGATTTTAAATCCCCTGTGTCTACCGATTTCACCACTCGGGCATGTGCGCCATAATAGTGGAGGAAATAAAACTTGGCAAGTATCTTTCCGTGTATTTGCTTTCTTTTCAATCAATTCATGTGCTTATCGCTATAAAATAGGGCTTTGACTAAACTTTTCCTCTTAAAATGGTTATGTCATCTACATCAAGCTATCCAGATAGGTTTCGACATCTATATGCTTGTGTGTTTTGCACAGTTCATTTTCATAACGAATCAGCTGTATATGCAAATCGATAAACTGTTTTTCTTGTTGTTGTAGCTTATGAAGGGCAGATGAGTTTTTTCTCAGGAATAGGCTTTTTAACTGAATCTTTAACACCTGCTTATAGGCCCAAAAACAAATGCGGCGGGTTTCTTGCAGATAAAAATATTGTTCGTTTTGTGTACCTTCACGGAACATATTTTCTTTATAAAAACGAACAAAACCAAAACTCAAGGCAAAGAAAAAAAGAATAATTTGTAAAACCGTACTTTCAATATAAGCGATATTGATGGCTTGTAGCACAATGAGTACAGCAAGTTTAACCGGAGTATGGCGAAGTTGCTGATATAAAGAAGTAGAGCTATGTTTGATCTGTTTGATGACCACGGGCGTATAAAGCATAAACAACAACATAATGGCTAACACAGCAATGCCTTGGGCACGAAAAGCATTGAATTGCGGAAATTGGCTAGCAATGAAATGACCCAAACTCATCGAAAGCGAGATAAAAATCATTGCGGCCAGAACCCAGGGAATTAGCTCCTTCAGTTCATCTAAAATTCCTTTAGTTTTGATCATGCTGTAAAACAAATAATTTCTTTTAAATGCTGCCGGGTACTGTTCCCGCAATTGATTTAAAAAAATTGCCGTTTGTTTATTACTGATCATAAGAATTAAAGAAACATAAAAATTAGAGCTAATATAAAGGATTTGAAAGCATTTAACAGAGAAAAATCAGAAAATTACAGATTCCTTATTTCAAGGCTAAGCTCTATTTATTTCACATGCAGGCATGAGTTTTTAGCATATTCATAATGGCTGAGATGTATTGCGCCAATTTACTTAATCTTAGGGTCATGTTTTAAACCGCTAAATGATGAATCGACTCGGGAGCTTAATTTTATTCCTGTATTCAGTGAGGAATTATGCGAAAATAGCCCTTTCTTATTTTTGTCCAAGGACAGTTCATGACTGATCAATCTCCTGAATCTTTAAGCGATATCGAAATTTTAGACATTTTACAGTCCATGAAAAGCGATGTGCTAAATACTGAAGCGAATGAGATGATCCGTAATGGGGGTAAAGCTGGTCGTCAAGAGGCACATAAAAATGCCCTAGTTGCTTTAAATGCCAGTTTTGAAAGCAAGTTTGTTGAAGCTGTCACTTTGGCCCTACATTTAAATGAAGCACAAAGTAAAAAAATTCGTTATAAAAAAGACCGTATTCGTATTTTAAAAGCGCACGGCATTGATTACTTAGCTATTGATGGGGCCGAAACAGCACAGGTTTTATCACAAATTGCACAGGCCATTACCCGTGAAGATGCGACTGTGACTCACGACTTGCATAATATTTTCCCGTTCTGGAAAGAAGGCTGGCCAATGGTGCAGTTCGACAATGCTTACAAGATTCTGGAAGATGACATTACTATTCACTATCAGGCTGTACTGGATGAACTGATCAGCAAGTACTAAGTAACCTGAGTTCGACTTAATTTGATTGATAATTAAGCATGTTTTTAAATGTTGGTTTATTTGGTGATAAACAATAAGCGATGATTGCTGCCATTAGATTGACCATAAAATTGTTAACCGAGCGATGTCGGGTATGGTCAATCTGATGCAAGTTTTTTAGCTGATCATTCACGGTTTCAATCAATCCCCGTTTTGAAAGAAGCTGCTTCTCCATCTCATTATATTGAGGCAGGTTCTTCATATTCTTACGTCCAGTCGTTAAAATCTTAAGCCCTCGCTGTGATAAAACTTCGGCTTTAGCTTTACTGATATATCCCTTATCTGCGAGTAAAACTCCACTTAAGCCTTGACCTAACACATCCAGCATTTTGACATCGTGAACATTTCCTGATGTAAATGCAATATTAATAATTTCACCTAATTGATTGATAACCATGTGTAATTTAAAACCATAAAACCAACCCGTACTGCTTTTTCCTCGTCCTGCCAGGCCCTTAAAAACCTTATTCCTTGCAATACGACGATTATGGCAAACGATCAGTTTAGTTGAATCAATTAAGCTAATTCCTGTACATTGACCTTTAATTTGATGAAAGAAACACGTTAATGCTGTCAGACATTGAGGTAATAATTCAATCATTCTGTTATAGCTGGGCAGTGTAGGAAATGCTTCTTTCCAGAAGGGTCGAATCATATGGTTGTAATAATATTTGAAGAATCTAAAACCTGATTGATGGAACAGTACCGTGATGGTCATGATTTCAGATAAACACAGGGCTTTAGCTCTCTGTCGTCTTGGTTGTTGGTCGGAAATGAGAGCCGTTTTTAATGTTGATTCAAAATCTTTGCAAAAGTCATCTATTAAACAGAATATTTCAGTAATATAATCCACGGGAAAGCCTTTGTTGTTGCAGTTTTTTGTCTTTAGAACCAAAATCTTACAACTTCAAAGGCTTTTTCTTTGTTTCTTTTTTATGTCGAACTCAGGTTAAGTATTTCGTTAAAAAAGCACCTTGTGGTGCTTTTTTGTGCATGAATAAGCAGAAAAAATTTATGTATAAAGCCAAGCCAGTAATATGCTGATGGGCCAAATAAAAAGTCGCCACCAGCTGATCAAGGGATACCAGAAAAACTCACCGATCCGCATGGTTGAATCATAATTTTTTCTTGAGCGTTCATAACTATAGGGCGTGATCCAGCACGCTAAAATAAGCAATACAATTGCTAAAATCAGAATCACAGGCTGGGTTTGCCGGGTGAAAAAATAATAAATCATATAAAGACCTGAATAGAAACTCAGGCAGGCGAGCAGGGCGGTCACTGAAATATTCATGGTTTTTATCTATCTAATTTTTATTTTAAGTTAAGGTGAGAAGAATCAGATTAATCTGATTCTTCTTTATTTTCATCGGTTTCGACCTGTTTTAAAAGACGCGTAACTAAGAGTTGGTCAATTTTAAAATGGTCAACATCCACTACTTCAAATTTATAGTTACCATAGATCACTGTATCGGCAGGGCGTGGAATCTTGCGTAGACGGTACATCATGAAACCGGCAAGTGTTTCATAATTTTCTTCATCCGGCATTTCATCAATTTCAAGGGCATGTTTCAGGTCCTCAATTGGCGTGCTACCATCAATCAGCCAGGAATTGTTATCGCGCTTGATAATTTGCTGATCAGCTTCAATTGGCGTGACCCAGTCGCCCATGACGGTAATCATAATATCAGACAAGGTAATTACGCCAACCACCAAGGCATATTCGTTAATTACCACCGCAAACTTTTCTTTGGTGGAACGGAAACGGTCCAGTAATTCAGATAAAGTCAAAGTATCTGGAATGGTCAATACATTACGAATGGTACTTTCATTGAGTTGCAGTAAAGACTGGTTATTCAGAATACGCACCAGAATATCTTTAGCATCAACATAACCAATCACATCATCAATATTTTCACTACACACCAGAAACTTGGAATAAGGATATTCAGCCAGTTTTTGCCGGATACTGGCTTCAGATTCTTTCAAAGTAAAATAGATGACATTTTCACGAGTTGTCATACTCGAAGGAACATTACGTTCTTCAAGCTCAAACACGTTTTCAATAAAGTGATGTTCCTGTTTCTGTAATACACCTGCCTGCGCACCTGCATCCATGACAGCAGAAATATCATCAAAGGTGATGTTGTCTTCACGGGTGGTATTGACCTTGAACAGGCGAAATAACAGATTGGCAATGGCATTAATGAACCAGGCCAGTGGACGACATACGCTAATAAAAATTTGAATCGGGTTGATCACAGATACAGCAATTTTTTCCGGTGCAATCATGGCCAGACGTTTTGGCATCAAGTCTGCAAACAGAATGAATAATGACGTGACTAAAGTAAAAGACAAGGCAAAACCGATCGTTTCAGCCCACGCACCCGTATAGAAACGTGAAACTAGCTCGAGAAAATAAGGACGGAAAGCACCTTCACCTAAAATACCGCCAAGAATAGCAACAGCATTTAAACCGATTTGTGAAGCTGCAAAAAAGTCTGCTGAATTTTCCTGTAAATCCAACACTTGCTGAGCACGTTCATCCCCTGATTCAGCCAGTATTTTTAGTTTAACTTTACGTGCACCCGCCAGGGCAATTTCGGTGAGCGATAAGAATCCCGCACCCGCAATGAGGATGATGATGATGACGATATTTTGAAAGAGGCTCACAAATCCACCTGTGGATCATCATTATTATGAATATTTTTAACATAAAAGAAGGTCAGGTAGTAATGAAATGACTACCCGACTAAATACAGTATAAGCTTAAAAAAGAAGAATTTAAGAAAAATTGTGCTTAATAATGTGAAAATTGCGAATTATTCATTAAAAATTCACGATTTTCTTCTTCGATCATTTGGCGAGCCACATATAGAATGAGCTGGCGCAACCAGCGATGTGCTGGGTGATGATGCAATAACGGACACCATGCCATCTTCAATTCAAACTCGGGAATATAGAAGGGTGGATCTTTCATCAGCAGGTTCTGGTTTTTAGCCTGTAAACGTGCAATGCGTGTTGGCAAAGTCGCAACGAGGTCAACATTGGCAGCCAATAATCCGGGCATTTGATAGTGACGGGTAAATACCGAAATTTTACGCTTTTGACCAATACGTTCCAAAGCCTGATCAATCCAGCCCAAACCGGCCTGTTTTTCAGGATTGACCCCAAAGCCAACACCCATCCCTGTTTTAGAGACCCAAATATGCTGTGCATCTAAATAACTTTTAAGGTTTAAATTTCCTGCAGCAGGATGCTTGCTATTGAGCAAACAGGAAAAACTGTCTCGCCAGACCAGGACCTGGTGGAAACTTTGCGGAATTTCATTGAAACGGTTAATCGCCAGATCGACTTTGCCTTGTTCCATGTCACGGTAGGACACGTCACTGGGAGTTAAAAAGTCCAGTACCACATTGGGTGCTTCGGAGCGTAAGGCTTTAACCAAACGTGGTACTAAAGTCGCTTCAGCATAGTCCGAGGTCATAATGCGGAAAACACGATTCGATGTATAAGGACGGAACTCGGTACGCGGTTCCAGAATCATTGAAAGATCAGACAAGGCATCACGGATACGTGGCTGTAATTCCAAAGCACGTTCTGTGGGGGTCATTCCTTCAGAAGAACGAATTAACAGCGGATCATTAAATAAATTGCGTAAACGACGCAAAATGTTACTCATGGCAGGTTGGGTTACACCCAATTGTTCTGCGGCACGCGTGACATTTTTTTCGCGAAGCAGTACATCAAGATATATTAATAGATTGAGATCGACCCGCTCCAGATTCATACAAGAAATACCGAAAATAAGCTCATGAAATTATTTCGATTATGCCATAAGCGACAAGGCTTGTGTAGGAATATTGATGAAAAAAGAGACGGGATAATCGTGGAATTTTATATAGATAAAATGAATTAATGAATGAATTAACGAGGGTAAACGCCACACTTATTGAAGTAAAGTTAAATGAATCAGAGAGAAAAATTCGCAGATTTTAATACCAGATAAAGGCCTTTATTGAGTGAGCTATAAAGAGAAAATAGAAGAAATAAAATACAGTCATATTTTGATGATTTTGATTAAAAATTTACATAAATGACTAAAAAAGTAGCTGGTCAAGCTTTTTCCTTTCAAAGCACGACTTAAGTCTAATGAAGAAAAAATCGGCATTACGAACACTTTGTAAGCAAAAAATGATTTTGAGTAATTAAAATAAAGTTAATTAAAACAATAATTTAAAATTTTGAAACATAAATATAATAAGACTTTGATCTACATATTTTTTAAATAAATACTGGGAATTAATCGAGAATATTGGATTAATTTTTTAACTCAATCTAATCTGTGTTCATCTTAACGAAGCGCTCTAAATCTGAACAAATAATATGAGTGTGATTTTAGCCTTCGCTTGATGAAATCCTAATATTATTACAGGAAAATATCATGACTACATACCAAACAGCGATTGATGCAATCCGCGAATTAAAAGCGAAATTCGGCAACACTTGGGCAGACATCAGTGCTGAAGACGCTGCACGTATGCAAATGCAAAACCGTTTCAAAACTGGTTTAGACATTGCTAAATATACAGCTGCGATTATGCGTCGTGATATGGCTGCTTATGATGCTGATTCTAGCAAATATACTCAATCATTAGGTTGCTGGCACGGTTTCATCGCACAACAAAAAATGATTGCGAACAAAAAATACTTCGGTACGACTGAACGCCGTTATATCTACCTTTCTGGCTGGATGGTTGCAGCTCTTCGTTCAGAATTCGGTCCACTTCCTGACCAATCTATGCACGAAAAAACTTCTGTTCCTGCATTGATCGAAGAAATCTATACATTCTTGCGTCAAGCTGATGCGAAAGAATTAAACGATTTGTTCCGTGCACTTAAAAAAGCACAAGATGCTGGTGACACTGCTAAAGCTGCTGAAATCACTGCTCAAATCGACGGTTTCCAAACTCACGTTGTGCCAATTATTGCGGACATCGATGCTGGTTTCGGTAACGAAGAAGCGACTTACTTACTTGCTAAGAAAATGATCGAAGCGGGTGCTTGTGCACTACAAATCGAAAACCAGGTTTCTGATGCTAAACAATGTGGTCACCAAGCTGGTAAAGTAACAGTTCCACACGAAGACTTCATCGCGAAAATCCACGCGCTTCGCTATGCATTTTTAGAAATGGGTCTTGACGACGGTATCATCGTTGCACGTACTGACTCTGAAGGCGCTGACTTGACTCAAAAAATCCCAGTGGTTAAAGAGCCAGGTGACATCGCTTCTCAATACATCAGCTACTTAGACACAACTGAAATTGACATTTCAGAAGCGCAAGAAGACGAAATTCTGATCAAACGTGATGGTAAACTTCACCGTCCTAAACGTTTAGCATCTGGTTTGTACCAGTTCCGCGAAGGCACTCAAATCGACCGCGTTGTACTTGACTGTGTAACTAGCCTACAAAACGGTGCTGACCTGCTTTGGATCGAAACTGCAACTCCAAACGTTGACGAAATCGCTCACATGGTGAACCGTGTTAAAGAAGTTGTTCCAAATGCGAAACTTGTTTATAACAACTCACCATCGTTCAACTGGACTTTAAACTTCCGTCAACAAGCTTACGACCGTTGGGTTGCTGAAGGTAAAGACGTTTCTGCTTACGACCGTGCTAAATTAATGAGCGCTGAGTACGATGCTACTGAATTAGCTGCTGAAGCTGACGAAAAAGTTCGTACATTCCAGGCAGATGCTTCTCGTGAAGCAGGTGTGTTCCACCACTTGATCACACTTCCGACTTACCACACAGCTGCTCTTTCTACTCACGAGCTTGCTCAAGGTTACTTCGGTTCTGAAGGTATGTTGGCTTATGTTGCTGGCGTACAACGTAAAGAAATCCGCGGTACCATCGCTTGTGTGAAACACCAAGCAATGGCGGGTTCTGACATCGGTGACGACCACAAAGAAATCTTCGCTGGTGACAATGCCCTTAAAGCTGGTGATGACTCTAAAAACACTATGAACCAATTCTCTGCTCACTAAGCACTGAACTGATTCAAAAAACCCGGCACAAGCCGGGTTTTTTTATGTCTTAAAGAAAGTTTAGAATGAGATATAAAAAAGCACCTGATAAAAGGTGCTTTTTGAAAATTGATAAAGATGAAAGCCGTAAAATGATTACTGGATTAAAATAATCAGCCAGACAAAGAAGATGATGCCAAGGGCTACAAACTGTGCAGCACTGCCCATGTCTTTGGCATTTTTTGAAAGTGGATGTTTGTCCAAAGAAATACGATCGACCACGGCTTCAATTGCTGAATTCAATAATTCCACAATCAAAGCCAGTAAGCAGACAGCAACCATGAGCGCTTGTTCAACCGCGGTCACATCAAGAAAAAAACTGCCCGGAATGAGTACGACATTGATCAGGACGATTTGACGAAAAGCGGCTTCATGGATAAATGCAGATTTAAAACCAGCAAGAGAATACTGGGTTGCATTCAATACACGCTTAACACCGGTTTTACCTTTAAAGGGGGAATAAGAGTTCATTGCACTTAAATATTCAATAATTTGCACCATCATATTTGGTTTTGCTTAAGCAAAAATTAATTACATTAACTTAATTAAAATATTGAAATGCAATAGTAAAAAATATGTCCTAAGCTTGCTTTAAAAGCCGTGGTAATTTAATAAAGAAAACTCCTTCACATTTTCTCCTTATTTAAGGCAAAGTCTTATTTTTCTGTTAAATATGATTGGCTTTTATAGTTTTGTCATTGATGATCAAGATCAGATCAATCATTTTAGTTATTCAATGATCGAGTTGAATTTTTTTATACCTTAGCACTTAAGTGACCAGGATATATGCTGTCTAGATTTTTTATTCATCGACCGATTTTTGCAGGTGTTTTAGCCATTATCCTGATGGCTTTTGGGGTTTTTGCAACGCTGAATTTACCGGTAGAGCGCTTTCCTGACATCGCCCCGCCACGGATTAGCGTCAGTGCCAGCTACAATGGTGCTTCAGCAGAAACGGTGGAAGAAAGTGTCACCCAGGTGCTGGAACAGCAAATAAAAGGCATTGATCATTTGCTGTATTTTAGTTCCAGCAGTGATTCATCCGGGCGCAGTCGCATTAACATCAGTTTTGAAAATGGCACTGATCCCGATACTGCACAAGTCCAGGTACAAAATGCAATTAATGGCGTGCTGAACCGTTTACCGGATGAAGTGCAACGTCAGGGAGTGAATGTATTCAAGTCACTGGGTGACACGCACATGGTCATTGGCCTATATGATGCTTCGGGAAAAAGTGACAGCATTGCCTTATCCGACTACATGCAGACCCACCTGGAAGAAGATCTGGCACGTATAGATGGTGTGGGGGAGGTTGATGTCTTTGGTTCGCAATATGCCATGCGCATCTGGCTAAACCCGTTAAAATTAAAACAATACAATTTAATGCCGAGTGATATCCGCGCCGCTATTGAAGCGCAAAATACCCAGGTTGCAGCAGGGGCGGTGGGTGATTTACCGACAGTAGCAGACCAGTATTTAAATGCCAAAGTCACTTCTGGTTCACGTTTAAAAACGGTGCCGGAATTTGAAAATATCATTGTCAAATCTGCGCGTGATGGCAGCTTTATTTATTTAAAAGATGTCGCCCGAATTGAACTGGGGGCAGAAAATTATCAATCCATGAATACCATCAACGGCTTTCCTTCTGCCGGGATAGGTATTTCGCTGGCTTCCGGTGCCAATGCCCTGGCGACTTCAGCACTGATTCAGGCTGAAGTGGAGCAGATTTCGAAGCAGCTTCCTGAAGGCTATAAGCTGGTTTATCCGCGTGATAATACGCCATTTGTCAAAGAATCCATTAAAGAAGTGGTGAAAACCCTGGTGGAGGCCGTGTTGCTGGTGATTGTGGTGATGTTCCTGTTCCTGCAAAACTGGCGCGCGACGCTGATTCCAGCAATTACCGTACCGGTGGTCCTGCTGGGCACGATGGCGATATTGTATGTGCTTGGCTTGAGTATCAATACGCTCACCCTTTTTGCTCTGGTCCTGGCGATTGGGCTGCTGGTGGATGATGCCATTGTGGTGGTGGAAAATATTGAGCGGCTGATGCATGAGAAAAACCTGACGGCTCAGCAGGCATCACTTGAATCCATGCAGGAAATTAGTGGGGCATTGGTGGGGATCACGCTGGTACTGACAGCGGTGTTTATTCCCATGGCATTTTTTGGTGGTTCAACCGGGGTAATTTACCGCCAGTTTTCCATTACTTTAGTTGTCGCTATGGCTTTATCGCTGGCTGTTGCCCTGATTTTAACGCCAGCTTTATGCGCTCTGATTTTAAAGCCGAATCCACAGCCTGCCCGATGGGCGGTTTGGTTCAATCAAAACTTGGATGGCTTAAAAAGGCGCTATCTTCAATTATCGACTTTGACTTTGCAGCATAAAGCCATTTGTTTGCTACTGTTTGCTGCACTGATCAGTGTTTTTGCCTTGTTTTATCGGGCCTTGCCGACCAGTTTTATTCCCAGTGAAGATCAGGGCATTCTCAATGTGCAGTTTAAGCTGGCAGATGGTGCACCGATGTCGAAAAGTTCCGAAATTGGTGAGCAGATTAGACAGTATTTTTTGCAAAATGAAAAACAGAATGTAAATCTTGTGATGGTGCGTTATGGTCGTAATATGGCGGGAACGGGACAAAACTTAGGTCAGGGTTTTATTGCCTTAAAGCCTTGGGATGAGCGTTCTGGCAAAGAAAATTCAGCCCAAGCGATTCGGGAACGCGCCTTAAAGCATTTTAAAAAGAATCCGAATGCACAGATTAATGTGACGATGCCGGCTTCGGTCAGTGGTTTAGGCCAGACTGACGGGCTGGATTTCTGGATTCGTGATATCAATGGTCAAGGTCGTGCCTATCTGGATAGCCAGTTTAAGCAATTGCAGCAGCAGGCAAAACAATACAGCACTTTTGAAAATCTGGATAAGCGTTCAAATCCTGATAAAGCCGGTTTGAAGGTCAATATTGACCAGAAACTGGCGATGGCCAATGGACTGTCACAAACCGCCATTAACAGTACCTTGGCGAGTGCATGGGGTGGCAGCTATATCAATGATTTTATTGATCGCGGCCGGATTAAACGGGTGATGATGCAGGGCGATGCCGAATTCCGTTCTAAACCTGAAGACCTGCAATATTGGTATGTGCGCAATGACTTGAATCAGATGGTGTCTTTTAGCAATTTTGCCACGGTCAGCTGGAGTGGCGGGCCAGATGTGGTAAACCGTTATATGGGCTATACCGCCCTACAAATGGAAGCGGATACTGCCAAGGATGTCAGCTCGGGCGTGGCAATGGGGGATGTTGAGCAACTGGTGGCACAGCACCCGGGGATAGACGTGGCATGGAGCGGTTTGTCCTATGAAGAAAAACAGTCCAGTAATCAGGCTTTATTGCTGTATGTGCTGTCAATCGGCTTTATTTTCCTATGTCTGGCGGCACTGTACGAAAGCTGGTCTATTCCTACGACGGTATTAAGTGCCATTCCTTTGGGGATTGGCGGCAATATCCTGTTCAGTTATTTTGCCGGTTTTCCAAACGACATTTATTTCCAGATTGCTTTGCTCACCACAATGGGTTTGTCCTGTAAAAATGCCATTTTAATTGTCGAGTTTGCCGCACTTGCCGAGCAACAAGGTCGCAGTGTGATTGAGGCTGCACTGGAAGGGGCCAGTCTGCGTTTACGCCCAATTCTGATGACTTCTCTGGCCTTTGGTGCAGGGGTAATTCCGTTGGTATTTGCCTTTGGTGCAGGGGCTGCTAGCCGTCAGGAAATCGGGGTGAGCGTATTAGGTGGAGTGATGTTTGCGACCGTTTTGGTGCTGATTTTTATTCCCTTTATGTATGTGCTGATTCGTACCCTGTTGAAAACCAAACCGAAAACATAATCTGATTAGTTCTATCCTTCAATATTCCTTTAGCGAAAAGAGAATATTGAAGGATTTTCTTGTTATATAAGACTGTTCAATAGTTAAGATATCTTTGTAAATGTCTCAGTCAAATTAGGCTGAGGTAGCTTGATTTCAGCCGGCTTTCACTACATTAATCATATCTATACACAGCATGTAGAAAAGACATGATGTAATCTCGATTATTTAGATCATTATTTTTTTGGAATGTGGCAATGCCAGAGCAACAACAAAAAAAATTGAGCCAACAGGAAGTCGTACGTTTGGAACGCGATTTAGCCAAGTTCGCGAATATGATGGATTCGGTTGTACGGATTCCATTCACCAAACAAGGTGTGGGGGCAGATGCTGCCTTAAGTACCATTCCTGTGGCTGGCGATGTTGCCGGTTTTGTATTGACCTGTTATGCCATTTATAAAGCCAAGCAAATTGGTGTACCGCAAAGCAAACTGACTCCAGTGCTGAGATTGGCTATGATGGATGCGGTGGTCGGTTTTATTCCCGTTGCTGGAACGATTTTTGACGTTTTTATTCGTCCTAGTCGTAAAGCCTTAGCCATTGTGCATGATCATATTCGTGAGGAATATCAGATTCGTAGTGAGTCACATGTCACCCATCCCTTTTTGCATGAACGACTGGAACAGAAGCAGCAGTCTTCTGCATTTTGGCGGAATCCTGTCGTGGCCTGGATCTGGCTGCACCTTCCTGACTTATTGGGCGTTATTGTTATCATTTTATTAATTATGGCCATATGGCTGGGACTTGGCTGGTTATGGCAATGGTGGCAATCACTGAATATTTAAGGTCATGCAAGATCAATCAATCGACGATATTGCTGTCAATATAGCGCTCATAAGTGGCGTGAATCATTGATTTCAATGACCGTCTATTAGCGGATCTAGCCACAAAAAAGCCTCCATCATGGAGGCTTTTTATATCCCGTCTATCTAAACAGATTATGGGCAATTTAACTGTTGTAATGCAGCCACACGTTGTTCAATACTAGGGTGGGTCTGGAACAATGCAGCCAAGCTGAAACCTTGTTCTTTGCCTTCTGCAATAGAGAAAGCTTTCATTTCTTTCGGCATTTGATCTGGCAATTCTGATTCTGCCTGTAAACGCAGTAACGCAGAAATCATCGCCTGTTTACCGGCTAAACGTGCACCCGCTTCATCAGCACGGTATTCACGGTGACGAGAGAACCACATGACAATCGCTGAGGCCAGAATACCAAACACGATATCCAGTACCATGGTAATGGCAAAATAAGCCAGGCCTGGTGCTTCACCATCTTCGCGACCAAATACATTACGGTCAATAAAGTCACCGACCACACGTGCAAAGAACATGACAAAGGCGTTGACTACACCTTGAATCAAGGCAAGCGTGACCATATCACCATTGGCAACGTGACCAATTTCGTGCGCAAGCACCGCACGAAGTTCGTCTTTATTCATGCGTTCGAGCAAGCCTGTTGAAACGGCAACCAATGCATCGTTTTTATTCCAGCCTGTAGCGAAAGCATTGGACTGATAAGATGGGAAAATACCCACTTCTGGCATGTTAATGCCGGCACGTTGCGATAATTGCGCAATTTCTTGTAATAACCATGCTTCAGCCTGGTTACGCGGAGCATTGGGGTCGATCAACTCTGTCCCGGTAGATTTTTTTGCCATCCATTTCGACATAAACAACGAAATGAGAGAGCCAACCATACCAAAGACAAAACAGATGACCATCAGGTTGCCTAGATTTAAGCCACCCGCGCCATGGTAACTACCGACACCGAAGAGTGACAAGATAATGCCAGCTACTACCAGTACCGCGAGGTTGGTTAGCAAGAACAAACCAATCCGCATCATTGGGAAAATCCTCTTATAATAAAAAAATAATCTGATTTATAAATCAAAAATCATCTTTCTAAATATGAGGTGTAAGTCTTAAAAATTCAAGGAAAAATTAAGAAAACTCGATAATGGCGCAGTTTCTAAAACAATTTAATTGTCAACAATTGAAATTCTTGCGGAAGCTGTTGCATGTGCCGTGGCATACGAGCCGGGGGCATCGGTGAAACTGCCATCGGATGCCATGATAATTTGACGCTGTGAACTATAACGACGGGCTGCATGTGATGAAGCGGATTTATCATTGTTGGATTGGGCAATAATTTTGCCGCCATCGGAACCAGATTTTGTTGAGTTCGAACTATGACCCAAGCCATTGGCATATAAGTTGCTGAAACGGCTGCTCACACGTCTGACATAGTCCTGGGTTTCTCTGAAAGGTGGAATACCGCCATATTTGGCTACATTGCCTTCACCCGCATTGTAACTGGCCAGAACCAGTGAGGTATTGCCGTTAAAGCGTTTCATTAACCAGGATAAATATTTTGCTCCACCCATAATATTTTGATAGGGATCAAAGGCATTTGAAACATTAAAACGTCTTGCCGTCGCAGGCATGAGCTGCATCAGGCCTTGGGCACCGACAGGTGAGCGTGCATTGACATTAAAGCCTGATTCAGTATGCATGACTGCTTTAATCAGACCTTCAGATATGCCATGTTGAGACGCGGCTTGTTTAATAATGGAATCGAAAGCATTTTTATTGCGGCTATAACTCGGCAGTACCGAAGCTTCGGATGAACCCCAGTTACTATAACTATGGATATTGCTGTCTGGGTAATACGTTTTTTTCTCGACTTTGAGATGGTTGTAACGATTTTTCTTGTTGGTGAGCAAGGTCGTACCATTCGAATCTTTTAATTGATAAATGGTCTGGCCGGCATGACTGGTCGTTGCAACAGATTGAACTGCTACACACCCCAAAAAATAAAGTCCAATTTTTACAAAGTTATTTTTCATTTTTATAAATAGAAAACATGTGTTCCAAACAGTACAAGTGGAGTTTAACAAAAAAAAACAAGATGGAAAGTATTACTCCATTAATTTTACCAATAGTTTGTAAAAATCAAGTACCGTTTGTTGAGATAGTAATCAAAAAAAATATTAATTTTTTTTTAATCAGGATAACTTGACACATATAAACAATTGATTTTAATTAATATTTAAATTGATCAAAAAATGATCAATTTAAATAGAAGCCTTAAATAACAGGTCTGACACCTTGTCAAGTGTTTTAAAATCCACAAAGTTATCCACAGGTTTTGTGGACAACTGTGGAAAAGTACAAATGGCAAGCATTGTGGCTCAAAACTGAACTCGTCAGGTCAAAATAAACGTGAGAGTTTTAGATGAAAAGGGTAGTAATAAACAATTTGCAGAAATTACATTCTTTTGGTGCGTGTTCAGACTGAATCGGATAAAATTACGCGGTATTTTTATTTATGGGTAAATCTCGTCTATGTACTCGCCAGTTGAGTCCGAACAAGGATTTAATTTCAAACCAGAACTGCCCACTAGTTCGGCATATTACCGTTTGTTGAAAAAGCTTCGCCGTCAAGTCGGTCATGCCATTCGTGATTTTAAAATGATCGAAGATGGCGACAAGGTAATGGTCTGTATTTCTGGGGGTAAAGACAGTTATACCTTGCTGGATATTTTGTTGCAATTTAAACGCATTGCACCGATCAACTTTGATGTAGTTGCAGTAAACCTGGATCAAAAGCAGCCGGGTTTCCCTGAAGATGTCTTACCACGTTATTTAGAGGAAAATAAAATTCCTTATTATATTCTGGAAAAAGACACTTATAGTATTACTAAAAAACTGACGCCTGAAGGTAAAACCTACTGTGCAGTGTGTTCACGTCTACGTCGTGGTTCATTGTATGGCTTTGCTCAAGAAATTGGTGCGACCAAAGTCGCTTTGGGTCATCACCGTGATGACATTATGGCAACTTTCTTCTTGAACCTGTTCCATGGTGGCAGCTTAAAGGCCATGCCACCGAAACTGTTGTCATCTGACAAGAAAAATATCCTGATTCGTCCGCTGGCTTATGTGGAAGAAAAAGACATCATCAAATATGCAGAAATGCGCCAGTTCCCGATTATTCCGTGTAACTTATGTGGTTCACAGGAAAATTTACAGCGTGCCATGATTAATGACATGCTGCGTGAATGGGATAAGCAGTATCCAAAACGTTTACACAGTATTTTTGGTGCTATGCAGAATGTATCGCCTTCACAATTGGCTGACCGTGAACTGTTTGACTTTGAAGCTTTAGATGCACAGCGTGAAATTGATTTCACTGGCAGCTGTTCAACTGAAGAAGAAGGGCAAAACAAACGGATCAATATGGTTAATTTAGGTTTTGTTGCGGACTAAGCGCATTTTTAGACACCAATTTTAGCATTGGTGTCTATTTTATTTAACTTTATATATCTGATTTCTTTAATAAATGTATTAAAAACTTAAAAATTGAACGCATCGTACAAAAAACGTTAAGCAGAAAACAATTTTACATGCTATAACAAGCTTCAAGCAAAATAGCTTCACAAAGATGTTGTCTGGATAGGCGACACAAATGCACAAATAAATTGAGGAAAGATCATGCCTGCCTTTTTAACTGATGATTGGTTTTCAACTGTAGAAACATTAACTGCGCAAGCTGGTGATTTAAACTTGCCACCTGCACTGGCAAATTTAGCCATCAACCTGGTGGTGTCTGATGCTCAAGGCAATACAGAATTGTCTCTTGATGGTGGTGCAATCAAAAAAGGTCTATCTTCAAATGCGAAAACCACGTTGAACATGGATGGGGAAACTCTGCGTAAAGTGTTCCTTGAATTTGATATGGCTGCTGCAATGCAAGCCTTCATGACTGGTAAAATCAAAGTTCAAGGCGATATGTCTCAATTGATGGCTTTACAAACAGCCAAGCCAAGCCAAGAGCAAAAAGATTTATTCAAAAAAGTGCTTGAGCAAACAGTTTAAGGGCTTTTTGCTTCAGAACTATCGCTTAAGTTATTTTAAGCACAAAAAAGCTTACCCTAGGGTAAGCTTTTTTTATCTGGAAGATATTATGAAAGATATTAAATATTTACTAACTCTGAAGTTTTAATATGTTCTAGATAGGCACGGATACGGGTTACATATTGTACCGCTTGACGGTAACGACCATTGCTGGCCTTGTTACGCTCTAAATAACTATACAAGTTAACCCAGTTGTTCGGATTTTTATCTTGAGCCTGAATGCGGTTTTGAATCTGCTCGACTGCCCCCGGTCCCATATTATAGGCAACCAGCGCATACCAGTTACGGTCAGGCAAAGGGACATCTGAAAATCGACTTAACATCTGGTCGTAATATTTCGCACCGCCTTCAATACTTTGTGCCGGATCGGTTCGGTTACTCACCCCCATGGCTTTGGCAGTGCTATTGGTCAGCATCATCAATCCGCGAACACCGGTCGGGGAAACGGAATTCGGTTTTAAATACGATTCCTGATAACCAATTGCTGCCAGCAAATGCCAATCTAAATCATATTTTGCTGCGGTATTTTTAAAGCTGGCTTTATAAATCGGCATACGCTGATTTAAGTCACGTTGGATACTATCCCATGAATGTTCTTGTACCACATTCTGATTATAGAACGATGCCAATTGGCGAATTGTACCAGACTGTTTGCCCTGACAGACAAAGCCACTTGCAGTTTGGGCAAGTGGATCATTTGCATGTTTAAAGACCCAGTTCAGGCTGGTATTTAGACCATTCTGTTGCAGGCTGCTTATATCACCACAGGTTGCTGAAAAAGAGGTTAAACGCTTTTGTTCAATTTCACTGATATTTGCAGTGGTCATGGCAAAGTTGGCTTTACCTTGTGAAACCCATTTCAGTGCTGTGGCATTATCAGGTACAGTTTTAAACACCAGCTTGACATTCAAGCTGTTGGCATAGTTACGTGC
Source organism: Acinetobacter sp. CS-2 (assembly GCF_016599715.1). Taxonomy (NCBI): domain Bacteria; kingdom Pseudomonadati; phylum Pseudomonadota; class Gammaproteobacteria; order Moraxellales; family Moraxellaceae; genus Acinetobacter; species Acinetobacter sp. CS-2. The sequence continues at coordinate 2,245,946 of NZ_CP067019.1, read as the reverse complement.
CAGGTCATAACCAAAACCATGCTGGTGCGAGCCATCTTTAAATACTGTGGTTGGGTTTTCAACTGAAACCACGGTGAGCTGTTTACCGCTGACCACAGCATCGTACTGGAATGACTTACTTGCATTGATACTATGGAATGGAAATAACACGGTGCTAAATGCAAGAATTTTTAACGAGAGAGAAGAAGTTAAAGGTTTAAGGCAAAGCCTCGCCCCAGAAGTTGAACTACTGTGCATGTTGTCTCCGCTACAAGTAATTTATGCCCTAAAAGCAAAGGCAAACAGGCCTCAGACTTTTACAAGTTTGATAAATTCAATAAGGGTTGGGCAGTCATGACGTCATTCAAAATGACATAGGATTAAAAGGAGAATCATGTAGAATTTCTACATAGATTAAAAATTAAGCAAACTAAAAACATGGGCGCATAATAAGGCTGAAAAATATACTTGTCAAATTTTGTACGAAAATTTTTAGAAAAATGTAGCATAACAAATTAATTTTATTGAAGAATTAATTTTATAAACTTTAGTTGTGTGTAAATACGGGATAGAATAGCTCATTCTTGTAAAGAAATTGTAAGCAAAACTTCAAAAATCATCATGAAATCTAACTTAATTACACGTGCTGGACATGACAAATTAGTCGCAGAATTACAATACTTGTGGCACGAAGAGCGACCAGAAATTACCCGGAAAGTGAACTGGGCAGCGAGTCTTGGTGATCGATCGGAAAACGCGGATTATCAATACAACAAGCAAATTTTACGCAAGATTGACCGTCGTGTCCGTTACTTGGGCAAGCGTTTAGAAGAGCTCAAAATTATTGATTTTTCACCTGAGCAAGAGGGCAAAGTATATTTTGGTGCTTGGGTGGATATTGAAAACGAGGACGGTGAGCAAAAAACCTTGCGCATCGTTGGTGTAGATGAAATTTATGATCATCATCCACAGCATATTTCCATTGATTCACCTATGGCACGGGCTTTACTGGGCAAGCAGGTAGATGATGAAGTAAAGGTGCTGACTCCATCGGGTGAAAAACTCTGGTATGTGAATGAAATTCGTTATGAAAAGCCTGAAAATTCAGCAGATTAACAAATTTTGTTTTTATTTTAAGCGGTTGGTAAGAAAAATATAGAAAAGTATTTGCCAAGATGGAATTTTATTTATATTATAGCCGCCATTGGAAGCGTGGCAGAGCGGTTTAATGCACCGGTCTTGAAAACCGACGAGGGTGTGAGTCCTCCGTGAGTTCGAATCTCACCGCTTCCGCCAAATATCTAAATAAGCCCTTGTTTTTACAAGGGCTTATTTTTTATCTGTAGTTTTACCTCTCAACCTACCCCCACATTAAAATTTGGATTGAATTGGCTTCGTTAAGTTGTATTCGGAAGATAAAGGAATGCAGTTTAAAAAATGCTGTCTAAAGCAAACTATATTTATAATGCCACTACAAGGGGAATTGGGGCGTTTAAGATGGCATGATTTAAATCGTGTGTACTTAAAGACTGGCGTACGGATTGTTCTAGCATAACAGATTCTCGTTTTATGAATTATGTGCCTACAATTGCAATAGGGTTGTCTTAAAATTTTTGAGGTTGCCAGCCGCCACCCAGAGATTTGTAAACTGCTACAGCGGCAAGGGCTGAATCAGTTTGTGCTTGAAGCTTTCTATCTGAAAATTGCAAAGCATTTGAATCTGCTTTTAATACTTCTATTCGACTGTTAATCCCTTTTTTATAGGCAATTAGAGCAATTTTCTGTGCATGCTTTAATGCATTTTCTCCATCTTGAAGAGCGATTAACTGCTCTTGTTGTTTGGACAGGGTTGTTAAAGAATTTTCTACATCTTCTGCTGCATGTAAGACGGCTAATTGATAGGCTGCAAGCATTTCAGCTTCTTGCCCTTTAGCTATCTGAGTCTTTAGATCATGAGCTTCGCCAATTTGGAATTCGTGTATCAATTGTTCAGCCTTCATTTACTAAAACCAATTTGGATAAGAATAGCCCTTTAGCAAGTTCTAAAATTCCTGAATATGACAATGAGCGCAACTTAGCTACTCATGCCATCTTAAAACAGATTGATCAAGCACCTCAGCCCGATAGTGTTGCTGAGACAATTGTTACAGCGGCACTCAATAATTGGCAAATGCGCCGTACACCATCTGGGCAAGCCTCTTTATTAAGTAAATTGCGTCGATTTATGCCGAGTGGCCCAGTTGATAAAAGTATTAGAAAGACTTTTGGTTTGAGTTAAATTTTAATTTATTTATTTCAATAAATCAGATCTATCAGAAGAGTAAACTCTGAGGAGGGATTGGATACAGTCGATGATTTTTATTTAAATTCTAAGTCAGTTAGAGGCTAAAAATCGATTAATTTAAACAATATAATGTTTTTATTGAGGATATTCAGCAACGGTTGCAACAGTCGGTACAGGCTTTGAATTAGCAAAAGGAGGTAATTTACCTCCTTTATTTTTTGCCAAAGATCATATCAATTATTTATACAAATGCTGAGAAAACCTCAATACAAGTCATTTATTAATAATGAATAACTACATCGAGACAATATTCACTGTTAGTCGTTATATGCATTAACCTATATAGCTGGGATAGTCGGTATAACCTTCCGCCCCTCCACCGTACAATGTTGCCGGATTTAACTCAGCCAATGGAAGGCCGTGTTTTAAACGTTCAACTAAGTCTGGATTGCTAATAAATAATTTTCCAAAAGCAAATAGGTCAGCTTCGTCAGATTCAAGGTGAGCATTCGCAAGTTCTAAATCATAACCATTATTGGCTAAATAGGTCTGCTCAAAACGGTTGCGTATAGCAGAGTAATCGAAAGGCGCTATGTTACGTGGTCCGCCTGTAGCACCTTCAACGACATGCAAATAGACGATACCGAGTTGATTGAGTTGTTCAGTAATGTAATTGTACTGAGGTTGAGGATCGCTACAACTTATAGCATTAGCAGGAGATACAGGAGATATACGGACACCTGTTCGATGAGCACCAATTTCACTGACTATAGCTTCAACCACTTCAAGTAATAATCGTGCTCGATTTTCGATAGATCCACCATATATATCAGTACGTTGGTTGGCACCATCTTTTATAAATTGTTCTAGTAAATATCCATTCGCAGCATGAATTTCAACACCATCAAATCCAGCAGTAATGGCATTCGCTGCCGCTTGGCGGAAATCTGAAATAATGGCGGGAATTTCATATAATTCTAATGCTCGGGGTTCAGATACTTCAGTAAATGTATTATTTACAAAAGTCTTTGTGTCTGCCCGAATCGCTGACGGGGCGACAGGACTTGCCCCATTAGGTTGCAAATCAACATGAGAAATTCGCCCAACATGCCATAATTGAACAAAGATTTTTCCACCCTTTGCATGTACGGCATTTGTTACTTTTCGCCAAGCATCAATTTGTTCAGTCGTGTATAGCCCAGGTGTATCTTGATATCCTTGAGCTTGTGGAGAAACTTGGGTCGCTTCTGTAATAATAAGACCTGCGCTAGCACGCTGAGCATAATAATCAGCAGCAAACTCACTTGGTATAAGTCCTTTCCCTGCGCGGTTGCGTGTGAGTGGAGCCATTACAATACGATTGTTGAGTTCAATGTTGCCTAATTGATAGGAACTAAAAAGAGTTTTATCTGTCATGTTACACCTCTAAATTTAATAATGATGTTGAATCAAAAAATCTGCGTTTTTAAAATTTGTTATGATGTTTTTTCAGGAGCATCGAAAATAAGGCATGTCGTTGTCGCATGTGCATATAATTTTCCATCAGGCCCTATTATTCGTCCTTCAGCAGTCGCTGTTTGGCGTCCGACATGGACGATTTTTCCCTCTGCTCGTACAAGAGGGGTCGCATCTGTTAGTGCACGTACCATATTTACTTTGAGTTCAAGCGTGGTATAAGCTTTCCCAGCAGGGAGTGTAGTATGAATAGCGCAAGCAACAGCTGAATCAAGTAAAGTACAAAACCAGCCCCCATGCACACTACCTAATGGATTGTAATGTTTGCGTTGTGGTCGGCCTTGAAAGACTGCAATCCCATATTCCATATGCACAGGAATATAGTCGAGCGTTTCTCCAATTGGAGGTGAGGGAAGCTCACCAGAAAAAATAGCCTCAAAAACCTCTAATCCTGAGCGTTGAGTTAACTCTGATAAGTGCACAGAATCTGGTGGGCCTAGATGCTTAAGAATTTTCTGTTCAGTTTCTTCCCATTCTTTGAGAACGTCATTTACTTCCATAACTATAAGTCCAGTTTGAATACTAAGAATTGAGAATGTCTAATATAGTGACTAAAATTTAAGCAATAATGGCTTTATGCTTTACATCAATATTTAATATAGGTAATCGCTTTTGATCTGAAGTTATTATTTGACTGACTGAATCGAGTAGTTGGATTTGATCAGGTGACAATACAACATCAATTGCTCCTAAATTACTTTTTGCTTGTTGTAGAGATTTTGGACCAATAATTGGCACAGTTCCATGTGTACCTGCCCAAGCAATCGCCACCTGATCAGCAGATACATTTAATTCATTAGCAATTGAAAGCACTGCATCTAAAATTGCTGTACGTTGAATCGAGTTTTCTTGCTGAAAAACCTTACCGCCAAAACCCTCTTCACGGCCTTTTTCACCCTTTCGATATTTACCCGTAAGCATTCCTCCACCTAAAGGAGACCATGTCACCATCCCTAATCCTAATGCTTGAGAAGCTGGAATTAAATCGGCTTCAGGCTCACGATAGACCAAACTATGTTGGAATTGTGCCGCTGCAATAGGCACTGTATTTTTAAGTTCTGCAATAGTTGCTGCACGAGATAGTCGCCATGCTGGAAAATTTGATAAACCTGCATAGAGAATCTTTCCGGCACGAGCCAAATCCTCTAGCCCTCTTAGAATTTCTTCGCTCGGTGTAACATTATCAGGATGATGTACCCAGTAAAGATCAATATAATCCGTTTTCAATCTGCGTAGACTTTGCTCAACTGAATAAAGCATTGCTTTTCGGCTATTTCCTTTATGTAGTTGATTGGTATCAAGCGAAGCACCATCCGAAAATTTAGTGGCTAAGACAACCTCGTGGCGAATACCTTGTAATAAGTCACCTAGAATTTGCTCAGATTGTCCAAATTGATAAACATCTGCTGTGTCTATAAAATTGCCGCCTACATCCAGATATGCATCCAATACTAATTTGGCGTCTTCTTGTGAGGAACCATACCCCCAACCTGTGCCAAAGTTACCAGTCCCTAAAGCAATTTGTGAAACATTTAAACCTGTTTGACCAAATAATTGATAATTCATATTTATCTCCACTTTTATTCAGAAATTTTTAAAATGACTTTGCCTTTTGCCCGTCCAGTATTTACATAGTGGAAAGCATCTTTAATCTCGCTAAATGTATAAGTCTTATCGACCACTGGGTTTATTTTTCCAGACTCGACTAATTTTGAAATTTCAGATAACTGTTGACCATTCGGCTGCATAAACAGAAATGAATAGGAAATATCGCGTTTTTTTGCTTTATGCCGGATTGACCAACTTAAAAGCGGAATAACACATTTTAGAAACCAGTTTGGATTAACTGCCTCTGCAAAAGCATGATCGGGAGGTCCTGAAATACTAATAAGACGTCCACCGCGTTTAAGAACGTTCAGTGATTTTTCTAAGATTTTTCCACCTTGAGTATCTAGAACTACATCGTAGTCTTTAAGTTCTTGCTCAAAATCAGTCGTTTTGTAGTCAATGATCGTATCTGCACCTAATGCTTTGACCCAAGGAATATTTTTCTCACTTGTCGTGGTTGCAACCGTAGCACCTAAATGTTTGGCAAGCTGAATCGCAATTGACCCGACACCGCCTGAACCAGCATGAATTAATACTTTTTGTCCTGCTTTAACTTTCGCAATTTCGACCAAGGCTTGCCATGCAGTCAAGGAAACAAGCGGGAGAGACGCTGCAAGTTCCATCGAAATATTTTGTGGCTTAAGCGCTAGTGATGACTGTTGAACGACTGTATATTCTGCAAAAGCACCATTCAGATCGGTCTTGGCATAGACTTCATCTCCGACTTTAAATTGCGACACCTTCGAGCCTACCTCTACGACAGTACCTGCAAAGTCATTGCCTAAGATGAAAGGAAATCGGACGGGCAGAATTGCTTTAAATTCACCTTCTAAAACTCTTAAGTCGAGTGGGTTAATACTGGCTGCATGCACTTTAACAAGAACCGCATTTTCGGTTAGAGATGGTCTCGGTTGTTCATCAATTTGTACATCATTAATATTGCCGTAGCGGGTTATATAAGCTGCTTTCATTTGGAACCTCTATTGTTTTGAACTTTTTAATGTTTTAGATTTTGGTTCTGTACTACACCTTCATATTTCGCTGAATTAATTTGTCAAAGACTTTTACAGGAGCAAAGCGTCGTAATGCTTTTAAGTTTTTTGCAGTTTTACCTGCTGTGTAGCGTGGTAAAACATGTTGACTTTCAATGACATTTAAAATGGTATGGGCAACCACACGTGGGTCATCTGACTTATTTATAGAGCTAATCATTTGTCGATGTAACTTTTCACGCATTTGATCGTAAAAAGAAACTTTATTGTCTGCTTCAAGTAAGTTTAATCCTAAAGAAGTATTGGTATAAGCAGGTTCAATCAGAGATACACGAATGCCTTGTGATCTTAACTCGTGGTCTAAAGATTCAGAATAACCTTCCAGTGCATGTTTAGATGCAGCATAAAGAGCGCCAAAAGGCATAGGCACAAGTCCAAGAATCGAACTGATATTTAAAATAAGTCCTGAGTTTTTCTGACGCATGTGTGGAATAACTGCGCGAGTCATTCGAACGGCACCGAAAAAGTTAGTATCAAAAATAGCCTGTGCTTGTTGCATTGAACTTTCTTCAGCACCAGCGGGTGATATTGCAAACCCAGCATTATTAATTAAGACATCAATTCGGCCTTCATTTGCAATCACTTTTTCAATGGCGTGAGTGACGGAGTCGTCTTGATTTACATCTAACTCAATCAGATGAAATTTATAGTTTGATGAGTTTTTTGCTTGTCGGCTTGTGCCATAAACAATAAATCCTGCCTCATGTAAAAGGTCTGCGGTTGCTAACCCAATACCCGATGATGCGCCTGTAATGAGAACTACTCTGCTGGTCATACATGTTCCTTACTTAAACTTTGTCGCCTGAACCAATCAATTCCGGCTTGATTTTTTCATCATAATCTAAAAATAAAATAGTTACTACTAAAAAGATAGTGACAATACATTTTTGCCTGTGTATAGTTAGTATTAAATCGATACTAACTCTGTTTTTTATCTTTTCTCCCTTTAAAAGATCACTCATAAAAAACAGATGAATCAGATCAATGAATTAAATTTGAGGATTAGAGAAATGAAGTTTTTATTAAATACAGTTGCTATGAGTTTGACGGCGATATCTATTTTTAGTGCTCCCTTAACTCAGGCAGAAGTTGTGTCATTGGTTTCTTTTAGTGAACCATCAATTCAGCCACATAAAGTGTTATCAAGTGCTGTTAGCAATCCGCAAGCAGGGCAAAACGCTCAGCAAGATACAAATTGGAAGAATGTACCCACTCAATTTATTCGTGCAGGTGACGTTAACTTCGCTTACCAAGAATATGGTCAACAGAACGGTGGAACACCTGTCATTTTCTTAAATCACTTGGCGGCTGTTCTAGATAATTGGGACCCACGAATTATTGATGGAATTGCCGCTAAACATCATGTGGTGGTGTTTGATAATCGTGGGGTCGGTGCTTCTACAGGTAAACCAGCCCAGTCAATTGAGCAAATGGCAGACGATGCGATTACTTTCATTCAAGCAAAAGGCTTTAAGCAAGTTGATTTATTTGGCTTCTCGATGGGCGGCATGATTTCACAAGAGATTGCTTTGAAGCAGCCGAATTTAGTTCGAAAAATGATTTTGTCGGGAACTGGCCCCGCGGGAGGTACAGGCATTAGTACCGTAGGGCGAATTTCTAATTGGGATTTAGTCCGTGGAATGGCTACCGGTCAAGACCCTAAGGTTTATCTTTTCTTCACACGTACAGAAAATGGTAAAGCTGCTGCAAAACAGTTTATTCAACGTATTAACGAACGTACCGAAAACCGCGATAAAGAAATCACCATTTCTGCCTATCGTGCTCAGCTTAAAGCACTCAAAAAATGGGGAAGTAAGAAACCTTCCGACCTTTCTGTGATTCAACAACCTGTGTTAGTTGCTAATGGTGATCATGACCGAATGGTCCCAACCGTGAACACCTATGATTTGGCAAAACGTTTGCCAAATAGCTCTGTTGTTATTTACCCCGATGCTGGCCATGGCGGAATTTTTCAGTTCCATGAAGATTTTGTAAAACAGTCACTTACATTCTTAAATAAATAAGAACTTAAATTTAGGACAATGACGATGACAACAATTACACACCAAACAGCCGAGACCCAATTGATTGAAGTAGATGGAGCAAAATTTGCCTATCGTCGATGGGGTAACTCAAACACAGGGCAACCACCGCTATTTTTTCTTCAACACTTTCGAGGTGGTTTAGACAATTGGGACCCAATCATTACCAATGGTTTGGCACAAGGGCGTGAAGTCATTTTGTTTAATGGTCGAGGCGTTGCTTCATCTACAGGGCAACCACGAATTCGAATTGAAGACATGGCCGATGATGCAGCAGCAGTCATTCGTGCATTGGGCTTAAAACAAGTTGATTTATTAGGCTTTTCACTCGGCGGGTTTCAGGCACAAGATTTAGTACGCCGTCATCCTGAACTTGTAAGAAAGCTGATGCTTTTAGGTACGGGGCCAAGAGGCGGTAAACCACGCGGTGACGATCCAGAAGTGGCTACGTTGGTATTGAAACATGCCACCAGTGCTGTGCCTTCTGAACAAGACTTTCTCTTTTTATTTTTTGGTCGATCAAAAGCCGCGATTCAAGCAGGTCGTGATTTTTGGCAACGTCGACATGAACGCAACAATCAAGATACACCAAGCTCAGTTGAAGTCATGCAGGCACAAATCGAAGCCAATATGCATTTTTTACCTAAACTTGATGAACAAGATCCATTTGCGCATTTACGTGAGATTAAACAACCAACTTTCATTTTAAATGGTGTTGATGATGTGATGATTCCGACCATCAATGCCTATCACATGGCACTTAACATTCCAAACGCGCAGCTATTTATCTATCCAGACGCAGGACATGGCGCTCAATTTCAATACCCTGAACGCTTTGTAAAGCATGCAATCCAGTTTTTAGATGAATAAATGCTTTTGAGTTCTGTCCAGTTAATTTGATGAATCAAGAAGACAAAAGATGATGAAATTTAAATTGTTGCTGTGGATGCTCACCAAGCTCATGCAGCGTGCGGTAAAAAAGAATCCGAAATGTGCGGCTTATGTGAATGACAAAAATGTCACCTTTCAGATTCAGACGGCAAGTGGTGAAGGGCGCTATTTTGAAGTCAAGAATGGCAAGATTAACTCTTACTCTGGGCTAACCAAGTCACCTAGTTTTATTTTTACATTTAAGACTGCGAGTAAAGGATTCGCCGTATTGTCTGCTAAAGACAGCATGAATACGTTTTTAACTGCACTTAAAACACAAGACCTTGTCATTAGCGGAAATTTTGTGGATGTGATGTGGTTTCAAAGTTTAGTGGACTTTATTCAGCCTCATTCAAAACCATCTTGAACTGTGTGAGAGAAGACCATGACTCAACTGCAATTAGAAACCAATCTCTTGAATCAGCCTTTAACGTTGCCAAATGGCTTTAGCATTCCAAACCGACTAGCGAAGGCTGCAACCAGTGAAACCTTGGCTAGCTATTCAAATAATCCAACCGAAAAACATGTGCGGTTATATCAGCGCTGGGCTGCATCAGGAATTGGGATGATCATCAGTGGCAACATTATGATTGACCGACGTGCCTTAGGTGAGGCTGGTAATGTGGTAGTCGAGGATGAGCGTGATTTTGCGATTTTGCAAAAATGGGCAAAATCCGTGACCGTGCAAGGTTCTCAATTGTGGGCACAGTTAAATCATCCGGGAAAACAATCAACCAAAGGATTAAATGTCCGTACTATTTCTGCATCGGCAGTGCCATTTGGGCCAGAAATGCAATCTTTATTTGCGACGCCTGATGAAGCCACACATACAGAGATTATCGATATTATTCAGCGTTTTGGTCGTAGCGCAGCGATCTGTAAAAAGGCTGGATTTAGTGGCGTTGAGATTCATGCTGCACATGGTTATCTGATTAATCAGTTTTTATCGCCTTTACATAATTTAAGAAATGATGAATGGGGCGGTACACCTGAAAAACGCCGTCGTTTTTTAATGGAAGTATATGCAGAAATCCGCAAACAAGTCGGTAAAGAGTTTCCCATTGCGATTAAGCTAAACTCGGCAGACTTTCAAAAAGGCGGCTTTACCGAACAGGACTCCTTAGAAACCATTCAGGCTTTAGCAGATGCAGGCATTGACCTTATAGAAATATCAGGCGGTACTTATGAATCTGGCGTAGCCAAAGCACCACAAAAAGCTTCGACTATTGCCCGTGAAGCTTTCTTTATTGATTTCGCAGAAAAGGTAAGAAAACTTGTAAAAACTCCACTCATGGTTACAGGTGGTTTTCGGACCGTAGAAGGCATGAACCAAGCTTTGCAGTCTCAAGCGTGTGATGTTATTGGGATTGCAAGAATTATGGCGATTGAACCTGATGTACCTAAATATTTGCTGGCAGGCAAAAATGGTCTTCAGTCGGTGCATCCAATCAAAACAGGCATTAAGAAGGTCGATAGTCTAGGTATTATGGAAGTACTTTGGTACACCCAACAATTAAAACGTATGGGTAAAGCTAAAGAACCAAAACCTCATGAAAGTGGTTTATGGGCATTTATTAAATCGATTTTACGTAGTGGTTGGGGAATGTATGCAACCCAACGGGCACGGGCAAAATAACCGATTTAATTTATATGAGCCCAATAAAAAGCACTCTAATTGAGTGCTTTTTATTTAAAATCTTATTCGGTTTTTTGGCGAATAGGGCGAGTACCAATTTCGGCACCAGTGATTTGATCAATCACAATCGGCTTAATTTCAGTGCCTTGTTCTGCATCCAGAAAAGTCACCATTTTTTCGGGTTGTTCAAAGGGCTTATATTTTTTGCCCCATGCACCAATCACAAACAGAACTGGTAAAAAATCTTGACCTGCTTGAGTTAATAGATACTCTTCACGCGGCGGATGTTCAGAATATTGTCTCTTTTCGAGTAAGCCTTCCTCTACTAAAACAGACAAACGTTTAGTTAGCATGGTTGGTGCAATACCTAAACTTTTACGGAACTGATCAAAACGTGTGAAACCCGCATGAGCATCACGTAAAATCAACATACTCCACGCATCGCCTAGAACAGAAAGACTTCTAGCGATTGGGCAGACTTCAAGATTGCTATTTTTACTCATATCGAATTAATAAAACCAATAGTAACTACTAAAAAAATACTAACATAAGGTGCTAAGCTAAGCCAGTTTGAATGCTTAACATAGGAGAATGCTTTTGTTTCCCAAGTCAGTTCCGAACTATGTCTGTACTAGGCTGATTTTCTAATAATTTAGATAAATTATTTTCAAGCCAAGTAGTTAAATCAAAGAGTCGTTCAGCAGCCTCTCGTCCAAACTCTGTTAATTGATAATCTACACGAGGCGGTATTTCTGCATAATCCTGACGTAAGATAAAACCATCTTGCTCAAGCATTTTTAAGGTTTGAGCCAACATCTTTTCACTAATGCCATCAATTATTTTTTTTAATTCATTAAAACGCAGACGTTGGTCTCTAAGCGCAACTAAAATCAAGACACTCCAACGACTAGTCAGTGTTAACAAAATTTTTCGAGACGGACAATCTGCTGAAAAAACGTATCCTTTCATCGCATAATACCTTAATTACAAAATTTTACATTTGTTTTTAAACTTACCTTTAGGTAAGTACTTACTTTTAGTTAGGTATGGTACTAGGATGATTAAATTATATCAACTACATCAGATGGAGTTCATCATGCGTATCGCAGTTACTGGTGCATCAGGTCAGCTCGGCCAACTTATTATTTCTCAATTACTCGAACGAACTGAGGCAAAAAATATTGTGGCATTAGTGCGTAATCCAGAAAAAGCATCAGAACTAAGTTCAAAAGGGATCGAAGTCCGTGCTTTTGATTATGGACATGATGCAGATAAACTTTCAGCTCAATTGGCAGGTGTCGATCGGCTTTTATTAATTTCATCGAGTGAAATTGGTCAACGGACAGTACAACACCAGAATGTTATTCATGCAGCAAAACTTGCAAACTTAAAATTTATTGCTTATACGAGTTTATTAAAAGCAGATACATCACCGCTTTTATTGGCACAAGAGCATGTTGAGACTGAACAATATTTAAAAGCAGCGAATATTCCACATACACTACTACGTAATAGCTGGTACAGCGAAAACTATGCAATGGGACTTGTACAAGCAGTTGAGCAGGGCAAAATTTTCGGGGCAACGCATCACGGCAAAATTGCTTCTGCTTCACGTTTAGATTATGCAACAGCTGCTGCTGTAGTATTAACTCAAGAAGGGCATGAAAATAAAGTTTATGAACTTGCTGGTGATACAAGTTACAGCCTTGATGACGTAGCAAAATGGACAAGTGAAATCAGTAAAAAAGATGTAACTTACCAAGATTTATCGGAAGAGGAATATAAAGCGCTCTTGATACAAATGGGTTTACCAGAAGGTTTTGCGAGTATCTTGGCAGATTCAGATGAAGGCGTATCTAAAGACGCTTTATATAGTGATAGCAAAGACCTGCACCAGTTAATTGGTCGTCCCACTACAAGTATGCAAGAAACTATTAAAGAATTTTTATCTTAAGTCAGCGCTATAATTCTTATCTAAAAAAGGCTTAAATTTTTATGATTTAGGTCTTTAAACATTGGATTAAATTGGATTCTTTGGATACGTATTTGGAATATAGTGCAATGCAGTTTAAACAACGTTATTCAAATTAAACTATATTCTTATTCAAACATTTCGTCCTTGGTGTGGGCAAATTCTTGCAGACTTAGGTGCTGAAGTCATTAAAATTGAACGTCCACAGGTAGGAGATGATACCCGCATGTGGGGACCATCATGGATGCCAGACCAGCAGGGCATGCCACACGTGAATCTGGCTATTTTCAGTGTGCTAATCGCAATAAATATTCGGTTTCTGTTGATATTGCCTCGGCTCAAGGTCAAGAAATTATTCGGGAAATTGTCAAAACTGCTGATGTAGTCATTGAAAACTATAAAGCGGGCTTACTGGCAAAATATGGACTTGATTATGCAAGTTTAAGTGCACTGAATCCCAATGTGGTCTATTACTCGATTACCGGTTTTGGTCAGGATGGACCACATGCCTTGAATGAAAATTTCAAAGTGATTGCTTCGCCAATCAAACTTTCAGATACACCGGTAGAATATCGCAATGCACCACCACAGTTGGGTGAACATACTCAACAGATTCTGTCACATTTTAAAATGACAGATGAGCTGCGTGCCTTAAAATTGCAAGGCATTATTGATGGAGAGGTAGCTTAAGCAGCATTCTTGTGATCCATATTGGTTTTGCTTCTGTTGGACCGGAATGTTAAAGCATTCGGTCCTTTTTTGTTGCAAGGAAAGATGACATCCATTTTATGCATCATGGTGTTTGTGAAATTATCCAATGCAAGAAAGCGATACCTACAAGGTGCTTGGTCAGATGTAGTGCTAAGCGTTATCATAATCAGCATAAGATCATTGGATTGCATTATGAAAATTGTCGCAGATGAAAATCTGGCATTTACTGAATATTTCTTTGCCGATTTTGGAGAAATTCAGCAGGCTGCAGGACGAACCTTAACCCATGCGGATGTGAAAGATGCAGAAGCGTTACTGGTGCGTTCTGTGACCCAAGTCAATGCCGAGCTGGTTCAGGACACAAAATTAAAATTTGTCGGCAGTGCGACCATTGGCACCGATCATCTGGATATAGCTGCTTTAGAACAATGCAACATTGTCTGGTCGAATGCTGCCGGCTGTAATGCGCAGGCCGTTGCGGAATATGTGATTACCGCTTTACTGCATTTAAAACCTGAACTGATCGATGCCAATGACAGCTTTACTTTGGGCATTATCGGTCTGGGCAATGTCGGTTCACGTCTGGCTGTTATGGCCAAATTTCTGGGCTGGAAGGTGATTGGTCATGATCCCTTCGTACAGCGTGAACAAATTGAGCAAGTAGATTTAAATACCCTATTAAAAACAGCCGATGCGATTTCCACCCATGTGCCTTTAACTAAAACAGGCAATCATCCAACTTACCATCTCATCAATGCTGAAGCTTTAGCACAGATGAAGCCTACAGCGATTTTAATTAATTCGGCACGAGGACCGGTGGTTGAAGAATCGGCTTTAATTGTCGATATTCAACAGACCCAGCGTCCAGTAGTTCTCGATGTATTTGAGCACGAACCTGAAATTTCAGAACAGCTGTTAAATTTAATTCGTTTGGTCACACCGCATATTGCCGGGTATAGCTTGGAAGGAAAGGCACGTGGTACACAAATGATCTACGATGCATTCTGCAGTACCTTTAATTACCCAGCGACAAAGCAATTTGAAACGCAATTGCCTGTCTGTGAACCATATTTTAAAGAGCGTGATTTAAAGGCTGTGTTAAAGCAATATTTAACCCAAATCTATGATATTGCCCGTGATGATGCAAACTTAAGGGCCTGCCTGAAAGATGGCAAGGTTGAGCAAAAAGCCTTTGATTATTTGCGTAAAACCTATCCCTTACGCCGTGAATGGGCAGCACATGGAGGGCCGAAGGCATGAGTCAGTCTATTGCTTATCAGCCGACTTGTGACTTAAAGGCCATGCAGGCACGTGCCAAAATGTATGCGCAAATCCGTCAGTTCTTTGCTGAACGGAATGTACTGGAAGTTGAAACACCAGTCTTATCGCAGGCCGGAGTGACCGATGTACATCTGGCCTCTATACAGGCACAGCGTCATTTACAAGGCAAATTACACACCCACTATTTGCAAACCTCGCCCGAATTTGCCATGAAGCGGCTGCTGGCCAGTGGCAGTGGTCCGATCTATCAAATCTGCAAAGTTTTTCGTGATGATGAGCATGGGCGTAAACACAATAGCGAGTTCACTATGCTGGAGTGGTACCGTCCCGGATTTAGCTTGAAAGATTTGATGTTTGAAGTAACCGATTTGCTCAATGTGACTTTAAAACAGCGTTTTGGTGAAGTTCGTCCAACGATCCTCAGCTATAAACACGCTTTTATGGATCGTCTGAATATCAATCCATTACAAGCCAGTTTAAAAGAGCTGAAAGACTGCTGTAACCGGGTTGGCCTCAACCTGGACTTAGGTGATGACCGCCTGGGTTATATCGATTTGCTTTTTTCGCATTTTGTCGAACCGAGTCTGGGTTTTGATACGCCAGTATTTTTAACCGATTTCCCCGCTGAACTGGCTTCCTTGGCCAAAACCCGAATCGATGAGGATGGGGAACTGGTGGCTGCCCGCTTCGAGCTGTATATTGAAGGTCTGGAATTGGCCAATGCTTATGATGAATTGATTGATGCCGATGTGCTGCGTTCCCGTTTTGAAGCAGATAATGCCGAACGTGCAAAACTGGGCTTACATGTCATGCCGGTTGATGAATATCTGCTTGCTGCATTACCGCACATGACAGAGTGTTCCGGTATTGCTTTAGGCATTGACCGTTTGTTAATGGTCGCTACAGAGCAAATGAAGCTTGAAAAAGTGATTGCTTTTCCGGCGGACGTGTCGTAATTAGAAGAATATGAAATTTGTACTTAATTTCACTAAGTGAGGTTAAGTACTCTCAATTTTAAGTTTTTCAATGGCGTTCATAATAAATAAAGTTAAAGAGATAACCTTAAGCGTATTTATTTGGGTACCGTAATCTAAGAATTTTTTATTGCCATGTAAGATCCCATGTCTGTTTAAATGCTCAATTTCATCAGGGTTTTGAATTTGACTTGTGCCTTTTGATATGCTTAATTCACCTCCTAATTCAATTATGTTTTCATTATATTTAATTAAACTTTTGCCTGAGTGTGAATGAATATGGAACTTTAAATATTCAAAAAACTTCAATTTCTCAGGTTTAGAATTGTTATTCAATTTGTTATCACCTAAAAACATTCCAGATAATCCAGACTCTGAAATAATTCCATCAATTTGTGATAAAAATAAAGGTATTGCTGCTAAATATCGTTGTTCTTCATAGAGTTTAAATGCTTCTTCATAAATTTTACGTCTATGAGGATAAGAGTTATAAAAATATTCTGATTTTATGTCTTCATAATAATGTTCAGTTAGACAGCGGATCATAAAATCATCGATAGACTCGTTAACAAATTTTTTATGTCGAATTGTAATGGTATTTGGATACCATCCTTGTTGAACTAATTCTTCATTTAATTTTTTTTGCGATGAAGCATTTTCTATAAATATAGAAATACTTTTTAGAAAAGAGCTTATTTCTTTATTTATCATGTTTTTTACCTAATAAAAAGGTACAAGTTACTCTATATTAATGATAAATATTATATTTAGTAGGTAAATAAAAAAAGCTCCAATAGGAGCCTTTTTATTTAGGAACATGCTTATTCAGCAAGAGCCGTATGATGCGCTTTCAATTCAGCCAAAGCCTTAATGCGACGCTCAATCAACATCTCACCAATTTCTTGACCTTTCACATCGGCAGGTAAGTCTTGCGCTTTAATATTGCGGACCACTTCCATTGCATTAAGTATATAAGTGGCCTGAGGATAGTCACGATCTTCCAGCCCTAAACGGCCACGGGAGTCGCATTCACAAGCCTGTATAAACGCCTCCACTCGTTCAGGGCGACGCAACACATCCAGACGTTGCAGTAAACGCCATAAAGTACCCGGTTTCAGGCTTAAAGCCTGATGGCATTTTAAATGTTCTTTACAGACTGCAATGGCCAGCTGTTTGGTATTGGTTGGGACTTTCAAACGGTCACAGATTTCAGTCACCGGTTTGACCCCGCGTTCTTCATGCATGATATGACGCGGTAATTCATCTGCCGGTGTCAAGGCCTTACCTAAGTCGTGAACCAGCACTGCGAAGCGGACATCTAAAGAATAGTTGGCTTTACAAGCTTGCTGTAATGACATCATGGTATGAATGCCACTATCAATTTCCGGATGATATTCAGGACGCTGTGGAATACCGTATAAAGCATCCAGCTCCGGGAACAGGACTTTTAACGCACCACAGGTACGTAAAACGGTAAAATATTCATCGGCATGATCTTCCATCAGCGCACGGGAAGTTTCTTTCCAGACACGTTCCTGAATTAGCGCATTGAGTTCACCTGATTCCACCAATTGTTTCATTAAGGTGAGGGTTTCTTCTGCCACGCTAAAGCCTAAACTTTTATAACGTGCAGCAAAGCGGGCGATGCGTAGAACACGGAGTGGATCTTCAACAAAGGCATCGGATACATGGCGTAAAATGCGTTGTTCCAAGTCCTGCTGACCCGCATAAGGATCATAAATATTGCCTTCGTTATCCATGGCCATGGCATTGATGGTCAGGTCACGACGAATCAGATCATCTTCAAGACTAACGCTCGGATCGGTATAAAATTCAAAGCCATGATAGCCACGACCTGATTTACGTTCAGTGCGTGCCAGTGCATATTCTTCTTTTGTTTCTGGATGTAAAAAAACAGGGAAATCCTTACCCACAGGCTGATAGCCCTGAGCAAGAAGTTGTTCCGGTGTTGCACCGACTACAACATAATCTTTCTCGTGATAGGGGTGCCCGAGCAAGTGATCTCGAACCGCACCGCCTACTAAATAAACTTGCATGAAAAAACCTCTATTCTTCAAGCAATCATGCTACAGAATAGAGGTTTTCTCAAGTCACAAAATGTGATCTAGCTGACTAAATCAAAGGGCTAATTTTTCATTTTCCTGAATTTCAGCAACGGTTAATGCAGTCATGTTCACCAAGCGACGTGTAGTCGTAGTTGGTGTCAGGATGTGGACAGGTTTAGATACACCTAACAGGATAGGACCAATGGTAACGTTATTCCCTGAAGTCGATTTCAACAGGTTAAACGAAATGTTGGCTGCATCCAGATTTGGCATAATCAGCAAGTTTGCAGAACCTTTGAAACGTGAGTTCGGGAAAGCAAAGTGACGGATGTTTTCATCAAGTGCCGCATCGCCGTGCATTTCACCTTCAACTTCCAGTTCAGGCGCAGTTTCAGACAAGATGTCATACACTTTACGCATTTTTTGCGCACTTAAGTCATCTTGGTCGCTACCGAAGCTTGAGTGAGAAAGAAGTGCGATACGTGGTGTTACACCAAAACGACGTACTTCTTCAGCAGCCAAAATGGTCATTTCAGCAAGCTGTTCAGCTGTCGGGTTACGGTTAATGTATGTATCCGCGATGAACAGGTTACGGTCTTCAAGCATTAATGCATTGAGCGTAAAGAATGTGTTATGACCTTCTTTCTTACCAATGATGTTGCTTACGAAGTCCAGATGAATGTCGTAACTTGAGTAGGTACCACACAGCATACCGTCTGCAAGACCGTGTTTCACCAGCATAGATGCAATTAAGGTAGAACGGCGACGTGCTTCACGTTGCGCATACTCAGGTGTCACACCTTTACGTTGCATGATGCTGTAGTAGTCATCAGCAAACATTTCGTAATGTGGGTTCTTTTCTTGATCGATGATGGTGATGTTCACCCCATCTTCAAGACGTAGACCTAATTTCTTGATATTTGCTTCAATCACTGCAGGGCGACCGACAAGGATGGGTTTCGCCAGACCTTCATCGACTGCAATTTGTACGGCACGAAGTACACGCAGGTCTTCACCTTCAGCATAGGCAATACGCTTAGGATCAGTTTTCGCCTGGGCGAAAATTGGTTTCATCATGAATGCAGAGTTGTAAACAAACTCAGACAGACGTTGACGGTAAGCAGAGAAGTCCTGAATCGGGCGAGTGGCTACGCCAGAGTCCATCGCTGCCTGTGCAATTGCCGGGGCAATTTCAAGAATCAAGCGTTGATCGAGTGGACGCGGGATTAAGTAATCACGGCCAAATGATGCTGATTTTTCACCATACGATGCTGCGTCTGCTTCAACATGTGCCATGCGCGCAATGGCATGTACACAGGCAATCTTCATTTCTTCATTGATGGTGGTTGCGCCAACGTCAAGCGCGCCACGGAAGATATATGGGAAGCACAGTGCATTATTTACCTGGTTTGGATAGTCTGAACGACCAGTTGCCATGATCACGTCATCACGAACTTCATGTGCATGTTCAGGCAGAATTTCTGGATCCGGGTTTGCCAAGGCAAAGATAATCGGATTTGCAGCCATGGTTTTCACCATTTCTTTGGTGAGAATACCGGCAGCTGACAGACCCAGGAACATATCAGCACCTTCAAGTACTTCACCGAGCTGAGTAGCGGTGATGTCTTGTACGTATGCTTTTTTAGATTCATCCAGACCTTCACGCTGAGTGGTTAATAGACCACGTGAATCGGCAACGATAATATTCTCTTTCTTAGCACCCAGGGCACAAAGAAGATTTAAGCAAGACAGTGCTGCTGCACCTGCACCTGAAGCGACAATCTTGATTTCTTCAATTTTTTTGCCGTTGAATTGCAATGCATTCAGAAGAGCTGCACCCACAATAATAGAGGTACCGTGCTGGTCATCGTGGAACACAGGAATGTTCATGCGTTCACGAAGTTTTTGCTCGATATAGAAACATTCTGGTGCCTTGATATCCTCAAGGTTAATCCCACCAAAAGTAGGTTCTAGCGCGGCCACGATGTCGACAATTTTGTCAGGGTCGTTTTCATCAATTTCAATATCGAATACATCGACACCGGCAAATTTTTTGAACAGTACGCCTTTACCTTCCATTACCGGTTTAGATGCCAAAGGACCGATATTTCCTAAACCCAGTACTGCAGTACCATTACTCACCACTGCTACAAGGTTACCGCGTGCAGTATAAAGGGCAGCAGTTGAAGGGTCACGTTCAATCTCAAGACATGGTGCAGCAACACCTGGTGAGTAGGCAAGCGCTAAGTCACGTTGATTGACCAGTTGCTTGCTAGGCGTGACGCTGATTTTTCCTGGTGTTGGGAATTCGTGATAATACAATGCCTGTTGTTTTAAAGATTGATCTTCCATCTGTATCTCGTTTGTTACTGGAGTAATTCAGCAAAGCTGCTGGTTTTCTGCTTGGTTGCATCGAATATAACATTTGTTGCGACCTTATCACAGTCGCGTATGTGTCTTTTTCAGGCAAAGTTGGGGGATGAAAGGTTGACTTATATCAAGAAGGTATAAGTCGATGTTGTTCTAGGTATGTGGTGGCTTCTTTTTCAGGAAGCGGCTTGGAAAAAAAGAAACCTTGAGCAATATCGCATTCCAGATCTTGCAGGTACTGTAGCTGTTGCTTGGTTTCAATACCTTCTGCAACCACCATCATTCCCATGGCTTTGCCCATGGCGATCATAGCACTGACAATTGCTTCCTGCTTATTTTTTCCGATTTTAGATATAAAACTGCGATCTATTTTAAGTATATCAATCGGGAAATCGGCAAGATAAGACAGGGACGAGTAGCCTGTGCCAAAATCATCGAGCGAGATATGAATTTTCCGTTTTTTAATTTCATTCAACAGGTTTTTCACCGTGACTGAATTTTCCAGTAACGATGATTCGGTAATTTCAAGTTCCAGGCTGGAACCACAAATGTTATAGGTCTGGATGGCATGATCCAGATCTTCCAGCAATTGTCCGCGTTGTAATTGCTGGGCCACCACATTGACGGATATGCAAATATTGTCAAACCCGATATTGTTCCAGTAGCGGATCTGTTTGGCTGTTTGTTGAATCACAATCCGGCCAATATCCGAGATCAGGCTGGTTTGTTCTGCCAAGGGAATAAACAGGTTGGGTGGAATAATGCCCTTGCTTGGATGATTCCAGCGCACCAGTGCTTCAAAACCGTAAATATTCTGATCACTGAAATTTATTTTCGGCTGATAGTAAACAATGAGCTCGTTATTATTGATGGCATGGCGCAAATCGCGTTCCAGATAAATGCCTTGTTCAAGTAAAGCGCTACTGTTATTGGAGTAGAAACGACAGGCATTGCCGCCTAGGTTTTTTGCTTCAGTCAAGGCCTGCTCAGCGCAATTATTCAGATAATCCAGCTGACGTCCATTTTCCGGATAGAATGCAACGCCCATGGACAGGGTGATAATATGGTCCTGATCGAAAATGTTAAAGGGTAAGGAAAAAGCTTTACTTATACGTTCACAATGATGTTGAATTGACGGGTGAGTAGGTGAAATCTCATACACAATTGCAAAATCATCGCCATTCAGATGCGCTACAAATAATGCTTCGGTATTGGTCAGTCGCAGTCTTTGTGCAACTTGGCGTAACAGTTCGTCACCACCACTATTACTTAAAAATTCATTTAAAGGCCTGAAACGATCGATATTTAAACGAATAACGGCCAGCTGTTTAATGGAATCTTTTTGACTAATTAAATATTGATGTAACTGGTAGTTGTAATAAAAACGGTTCGGCAAATCGGTTAAAGGATCGTAATTTTCTAAATAAGACAACCGTTGTTCTTGCAGTTTACGTTCAGTTAAATCGGAGACGATACCGATATAGTGAGTGACACGGTTCTGCTCATCGCTAATGGCATTAATGCGCATCCAGATGGTTGCTTCTTCACCTGAAAGGAATGTTTCCTGCAGTTCACCATCAAACTCACCGATTTTTCCCAGCTGCTGAAGAATCGAGTAGTGGCTGTTTCTTTGTTGTGACTGATAATTTTCCGTAATATCAAATAAATTTTTGCCAATAATATGTCGGTGAGTAAAACCGGTGAGTTGTTCATAAAATGGATTGACATCAATGTAGCATAGCTGATCATCGAGAATAAAAATGCCTTCAGTTGCTTGCTGAAGTACACTGGCAGCTAATTTTAAGCGTTCCTGATCGGTACGTTCCTGATGAATGTCACGACGGATACCCACCATGCGCAGGGGCTTTTTATTGACCGGATCACGAGCAATGACCCGACCAATATCATGAACCCATTTCCACTTGCCATTGCTGTTCTGAATTCGATAGCTCGCTTCATAAAGTGGTGACTGACCACGTAAATGTTGTTTCATTGCATGCTTGAACTGCTCAATATCATCCAGATGAATAATGTTTTGCAGTTGATGATGATGCAGTTTAGAGGGCTTCAGGGTTTTTTGCTGTTTTGCATCCGTCACCAGAATTTCACGATCTTTGATATTCCAGTCCCAGGGGCGCAGTCCGGCAATTTCATGCGCCAAAACCAGATTCTGTTGCTGATTTTCCAGATCGGCATTCATTTTGGCAATATCAACAGTTCGTTCTTTAACTTTTTGCTCCAGCAGCTGATTGTTTAATTGTAATTGCAGCTCTATATCTTTTGATTTATTAATTTCAGCTTGTAACTGTTTGCATAATTCATCCGTCCATAAAACCTGTTGTTTGGCATTTTCAACTAAACGGTTGTTTTTTGAGTAAAGTGCAGAAATACGCTGATGAATACGCGATGTGATATTGGCGCATAATAAAATGACAATCAGTGCAAAATTAATAGTGAGATGGAATAAAGGATCGGATGTTTCTGTGCTGATAAATTGTGAAGCCAGATAAGGGAAAATAGCAGGTATAAATGCCAGACAGAAATAAGTTAAGCGCTGGGTTAAAAAGGTCAGGGCAAATGCCTGACTCACAATCAGTAATAATGCTGACAAAATTAAGGCATGAACATGACTAAAGGCAGGGTTGTATTGAGGTAAATAGTAGTAAACCAAGCCCATACCTAAGGCAATACAGCTACCAATCACTAAACTTTGAATTTGTAGCCAACGATGCGCATGAGCTAAGGCAAATTGGTCGGGTTTAAAATAAACACTGTTAATCAGTAAACACAGGCAACACAAGAGTTCAGTGCCTATAAACCAAAAATTGAAATAAAAAGAAGGTTTTATAAAATAAAATTGGTAAATGCCATAAACATATGCCGATACAATCACAATACTGACTATAAAGAAGCGGCTAAGTCGAATTGTATTGCTAATTTGTGCAGCATTCACATGCTGTTTAATATACTCGTCTTGAAGATCTGACATACAGGCAAAAACCTTAATTATTATTTTGCAATAAATTTACTTTCTAAATATTGATTGAGTTAAAAAAATAAACTGTATTTTAAATATACATTTGTATCTTTAATTCAAGAGTAATAATGTTGTTGAAAAAAATCAATCACATCACAAGTTATTCATCCAAATTTTGATGAACTATACAGTTAAGTTATAATTTAAAATAGATAAAGCAACAATCGGCGCCGTTTCTGTTCGTAATACACGATTGCCGATGCACCAGTTTATAAAGCCTGCTTGGTTGAATAATTGTATTTCCGCTTCACTTAGACCACCTTCAGGTCCAATTAATAGCGCAATGTCTTGTGTCGCATTTTCCAGCACATTCACTTGATCTTTATTCGGAGCAAGCACCAGTTTTGTGGTCGGGAGTTCTGTTTCTAACCAGTCTTGTAAAGATACAGGTGCTAACACTTCGGGAACTTTGTTCATGCCGCATTGCTCACAGGCAGCGATGGCAATGCCTTGCCAGTGATCTATTTTCTTTTGGTCACGATCATATTTAAGGCGCATTTCACAGCGTTCAGAAGTCAGCAACTGGATTTTGGATACGCCAAGTTCTGTGGCTTTTTGAATGGCATAATCCATTCGATCCCCTTTACTCATTACCTGTCCAAGCAATGTACTAAAAGCTGGAGTACGGTCATCAGGATTGAAGGAATCGACAGAAACACGGGCTGATTTTTTTGCGACTTCAATAAGCGTAACTTCATATTCACCACCCCGTCCATTGAACAAGGTGGCTTTTTCACCGACTTGTGCACGTAATACTTTGACCCAGTGATGAAAAACCGTTTCAGTTAATTCAGCATTCATATCCACTGCTAAGTCAGCTTCAATATAAAAACGTGGCATTTAAGTATTACTCACAAATCAGATATAAATTAAGCTAGACCAAGATCAGTCACGAGTTGACGTGTTGGATCTGTCGTGTTCATGGTGTAGAAGTGCAAGCTCGGTGCACCGCCTGCAAGCAGACGTTCACACAATTTCACCACAACTTCATGACCAAAGGCTTTGATACTTGCCGTGTCATCGCCATAAGTCGCCAATTGCTTGCGAATCCAGCGCGGGATTTCTGCACCGGTACCATCTGCGAAGCGAATCAGATTACTGGCATTGGTAATTGGCATAATACCCGGAGCCACCGGAATGTTCACACCTTCTTTCTGAATGCGATCTACAAAATAGAAGTAGGCATCCGGATTAAAGAAGAACTGGGTTAGAGCGGCATTGGCACCGGCATTGGCTTTTTCGACAAAGTGTTGAATGTCTTTATCAAAGTTTTCTGCCTGTGGGTGCATTTCCGGGTAAGCGGCCACTTCAATGTGGAAGTGATCACCTGAATGTTCACGGATAAAACGAACCAGATCCTGCGCATAAGGTAATTCACCCAAGCCAACCTGACCTGAAGGCAAGTCACCACGCAGTGCAACAATACGGTCGATACCTTGTGATTTATACAAATCCAGCAACTCTGCAATACGCGCTTTGTCATCACCAATACAAGACAGGTGAGGGGCAACAGGCGTGCCTTTGCCATTAAAGTCATTGATTGCAGCAAGTGTACGTTCACGAGTGGAACCACCGGCACCATAAGTCACTGAAAAGAACTCAGGATTTAACAGTTGTAATTCTTTATGAACAACACGAAGTTTTTCCGCCCCGGCATCAGTTTTAGTCGGGAAAAACTCAAAAGAAATTGGAACACGTTTGGTCATTTTTCAAATCCTTTTTTATCAATACTGTTTTAATTTTTCACCCTCTCCCTGACCTCTCCCAAAGGGAGAGGAGAATTCATTACTGAATTATGCAGGGTTTAAGCCATATTTATTCATATGATGAAATTAAACATCCATCGGAAATAAATCTGGTGCTCACCCTCTCTTGCACTTGTTTTAAAGCAGTGCTTAAAACAAGCTCAGGGAGAGGGATGGGGTGAGGGGTATTAGTATTTATAAGTCTCAGATTTGAATGGACCTTCAACTTGAACACCTAAGTAGTCAGCTTGTTCTTGAGTTAATTGAGTCAAGACACCACCGAAACCGGCAACCATTGCAGCAGCAACTTCTTCGTCCAGTTTCTTAGGAAGCAGTTCTACACGAATTGCAGCCTGTTTTTGCTCTTCAGGAAGATCAGCAAATTTTTCGGCGAACAAGTGCATTTGAGCCAATACCTGGTTAGCAAATGAACCGTCCATCACACGTGATGGGTGACCAGTCGCATTACCCAGATTCACTAAACGACCTTCAGAAAGGAGGATTAAATAATCGTTTTCATTTTCTGAACGATACACTTGGTGTACTTGAGGTTTAACTTCAACCCATTTGTAGCCACGTAGGTAGTTGGTATCGATTTCAGTATCGAAGTGACCGATGTTACACACCACTGCACCTGCTTTTAATGTATCTAACATTGCAGCGTCACATACGTGGTAGTTACCTGTAGTCGTTACGATCAAGTCAGTGTTTTGAAGAAGATCCGCATTTACGTCTTCTTTTTTACCTGTTTGCACGCCGTTTTTGTATGGAGATACAACTTCATAACCGTCCATACATGCTTGCATCGCACAGATTGGATCGATTTCGGTTACGCGAACAATCATACCTTCTTGACGAAGTGATTGAGCAGAACCTTTACCTACGTCACCGTAACCAATCACCAATGCACGACGACCAGACATCAACATGTCAGTACCGCGTTTGATCGCATCGTTTAGAGAATGGCGGCAACCGTATTTGTTGTCGTTTTTAGACTTGGTTACTGAGTCATTTACGTTGATTGCAGGAACTTTTAAAGTGCCGTCACGTAACATTTCATAAAGACGTTGCACACCCGTGGTGGTTTCTTCAGTCACACCATGGATTTTCGCTAACACTTCAGGATATTTTTCGTGAACAAGAGCAGTCAAGTCACCGCCATCATCCAGAATCATGTTGGCATCCCAAGGTTTGCCATTGACATTGATTTGCTGTTCCAGACACCACATGTATTCTTCTTCGGTTTCACCTTTCCAGGCAAAAACAGGAATACCGCGTGCAGCAATTGCAGCAGCAGCGTGGTCTTGAGTAGAGAAGATGTTGCAAGAAGTCCAACGTACTTCAGCGCCCAATTCAACTAAAGTTTCAATTAAAACTGCAGTTTGAATGGTCATGTGAATACAGCCGAGAATTTTCGCGCCTGCAAGTGGTTTTGCTGCTGAGTAGCGTTTACGTAAGCCGATCAGCGCTGGCATTTCTGCTTCAGCAAGTTTGATTTCTTTACGGCCGTAGTCAGCTAGGGAAATATCGGCAACTTTATAATCTGTAAATGAAGCATTAACCGCGTTCATCACGATCTCCTTATAAAAAACAAAAATTGATCATTCAGTTCGCGGATGCCGTTGTTGGTTGATCAGACAAGTTCAACCGATCGTCGAGCCTGGCGCTTTTACATTTTGTACCTGTAAAACGTCGCAGCATCCCTCGACTAGCGAAGTATTGTACTTGGAAATTGATTTTGTTCCAATCTGAAATTGATTATTATCAACACAATTATATTTTTGAGCTTTTATTATGGCTTTAGAAATGCCTGAAGAATTAGCCCGTCTGGAAGCAAATGGCGGAATTTTTGCAGTATGGATGCTGCTGCAACATTTAGGTATTGATGCCGATATTCAGCAGCTGGTAGAGGTATGTAGATATGATTCAGAAAATGGCACGACGACCATCGGCTTAGCTGTCGGTCTGAAAAAGTTTGGTTTTCATGTGCAGTTTTATACCGATCCTGATCCTGATCTTCAGCAGAGTGAAAAGCTTAGTTACCAGGAAGCTGAGCAACTGAATTTACCTATTCTTCCTGCATTAAATTATCAGCAAATTCAACAAGCATTTGATCAAAATAAATTTGTGATTGCCTATTACGACACATTAGAAGGTGTGGGTAATCACTCCCTTGTTTATGATGTCAATGAAGATGAAATCTGTTTCTTTGACAGTTTTGATGCGATGCCTACGGCTATATTTGAACAACAACGAAATGCAGAAGGGATTTGCAGACAAGTGATTGTTGCTGATTATTAGAGTTTTTTATAAATTCAGTCATTAAATAAAGTTCAATTAGAAGAATTTAAATCCTTCGAATTTTGAAATTTCTGGAATAGAGGTTTTGGATTTCGGTGTGTATAAGGTACTTAGTGGACATAAAAAATTAGGGAATGAGTATGGATGATTTATATGACACTACATTAAAAGTAGATAGTTTTACTGAAGAAAATTGGAGTGAACTACTTTCAAGTACATTGCCAAATTCTGAAAAAATTCTACTTATAGATATTTTGATTAAATTTAATGAGTTAGAGTATGAGATTAAAAGGTTAGTAGCCTATGAAGGAATAAAAACATATAAAAATGAAATAAAAACGCTTCCACTAGCACAACTATTGTTAAATATTGAAATTATTAAATATTTTGATGATGACGTGGTTTTATTATTGCAGAAATTACATGTGAATTTATTTTTAAGAAATTTAATTGCACATTCTATCCCTAAAATAATTGAGGATAAATATATTCTATTTTTGTCTCATGATTTTATTGAAGCTAAAAAGATGAGAGTAGAAGCGAATAGAGATGGTTATAAGTATCGGGATCTCAGTAGAACGAAAGCGTTGATAAATAAGCCGTTTGAATTAGACTTAAGTAATTATAGTATAATGAGAGTAAGAGATTTAGAAAAGTATTTAGAACTTTTGGAATATATCAAACCCAAAATTGAAAAAATTGTCAGTAAAATATAATCAGGATTAAGTCAAAACTAAATTTTTTTCATCATTAAAGTCGAATATATGAAAAATAAAGCCCATCAAATGATGGGCTTTTTCATCTTTAATTTATTTTTCAGCTGCTTGTGCTTTTTCAGTCCAGTAATCCGCTTTTTCTTCATCTATTTCTATGCCTAAACCATTTTCATAGATAAAAGCCAAATCACGCATGGCTTGAACTTCGCCCCATTCAGCAGCCTGCTTGACTAAAGACACAGATTTGGCCACATCTTTTTCAATCACATCGCCACGACGGAAATAACCCGCCAATTCTAAAGTCGCAGCAGGGTGTTTCTGTATATTGGCTTTGCTCAGCCAGTAATAGCCGAGTTCAAAATGTGCTTTGGATTCTTCCGGGTCTTCTTCAGCCAAGTCTTTGGCATAAACGGTATAACCTTCACCCAGCCAGTACATCGCTTCGATATTGCCATTTTCTGCGGCTTTTAGTGCCCATTCTTCGGCAAGAACAATGTCATCATCATGCTCGCTTTGCATATACAGCTCAGCCAGTTCAAATTGTGCTTTTGCATTTCCTGTAATGGCTAAATTCATCAGTGAGGCAGGAGGAGAAATTCGGTTAGACATACCTATATCCAGAAACTTTTGCTATAGCCTAAAAGGAATGAAATAAAAAAGCCAATCCGAAGATTGGCTTTTACAGTATCGTGACTAAAAACATCAACTCATGTCAGTGCTTTTAACCGAGAGGGTGTTCACAAACACTCAGTGTTCTTGCTGAATACCGGCAACCAACCAGTCCTGATTAGAACCGGCAGGTTTTACAAAGTGCCAGATTTCAGTAAATGGCTGTGGCAAGCTGTTCAAATCTTCACTTACTGTACCTGTGAAACGTACGCTCACCACATATTGACCATTTTCAGTTGCAGAATCGACCACCATTGCATTCAGGTTAGAGAACTCGGCAACGTCCTGATCTTGATTCGCCATAATGTCATTATACATCGACTGATACAGATCAGGCGTTAAATAACGTTGAATTTCAGCAATGTTGCTTGCTGTATTCATAGACTGAATATGGTTAAAGCGCTGACGAGCAACACGCAAGAAAGCAGCAGGTTCAGTACCGTCTGGCAGCTGGTTGCCACTTTGTGTTGAAGCAGCACCAAAAGGCACTTGAGTTGCTGCAGAACCACCTACAGACTGACCAAAAATGTTGGTGCTGTCATTTGAAGTACGTGGTGCCGCAGTTTGCTGACCAAACGGTGCTGTATTACCCGCATTGTTTGGTGCATACGGATTATTAGCTGCTAATTTTTTTTTTGCTCCGAATTTACGGAACAAGAAGAAAGCGACTGCTGCTGCCAGAAGAATCCAGATCCAGCCTGGAATTCCGCCTTTTTCTTCCTCTTGCTGAGTCTGTGCATCACTTGCAGCTTTGTCATCTGCTAAAGCATTTGCAGCTACCGCACCAACTGCAGCACCTGCAACACCAGCAGCAACCATTTTACCTACACCTGAACCCGATTTTTGTTGGGCAGGGGCAACAGGTTGTTGAACAGGAGTAACTTGACGCGGTTGTTGGTAAGATTGGGTTGGAGCAGCAGAACGGCTCATGCCATGACTTTTACCGCCACCTGCACGTTTTGCTTCGGCCATTGGTGCAACCACCATAGCTGCCATTAAAATACCGGCCATCAAACCACGCTGTCGAACTTCCATCGATTTTTTCCTAAATAAAAAAGTAAATTAGAGCTTTATAGTTATGCAGTCATTTGCACCGAATTTCAATATCAAATTGGTGATTTTTTTACATAACCTTTCATGTGTTTAAGCTTAAGCCAACTCTTCACTCAAGTTCATCGCTTCAGTTAATGCTTCATGCAAACGTGCCACTGAAATGATCTGAACATTTGGAATCGGCTTTTGGGGAGCATTGCCACGCGGTAAAATAATGTATTTAAAACCATGCTTAATGGCTTCTTTTAAACGTTCCTGACCATTTGGCACCGGACGAATTTCACCAGACAGTCCGACTTCGCCAAATACTGCCAGTTGTTGTGGCAAGGCTTTGCCACGCAAGCTTGAAGCACAAGCCAGTAAAACAGCCAGGTCTGAACCAGTTTCGGTAATTTTGAGACCGCCAACAACATTGACATAGACATCCTGTCCAGAGGTTTGCACCCCGCCGTGACGGTGCATGACAGCCAGCAGCATGTTCAGGCGGTTTTGTTCCAGACCGAGTGCCACACGACGCGGTTGACCATGCGCATCATCCACCAAAGCTTGTACTTCGACCAACAGGGGACGGGTGCCTTCGCGGCTGATCATCACAATTGAACCGGGAATGGCTTCATCATAACGGCTTAAGAAAATAGCGGACGGATTGGAGACTTCACGTAAGCCTTTATCGGTCATGCCAAACACGCCCAGTTCATTGACTGCCCCGAAACGGTTTTTTACCGCGCGAATCATCCGGTAACGTGAGTCGGATTGTCCTTCAAAATACAGGACACAGTCGACCATGTGTTCCAGTACACGGGGTCCCGCCAATGCGCCTTCTTTGGTCACATGACCCACAATGAACAGCGCCGTGCCACTATTTTTAGCAAAACGGGTCAGTAAAGCTGCCGATTCACGAATTTGTGATACACCACCCGGTGCCGACTGCAAGGTTTCGGTATATAAGGTTTGAATCGAATCCAGAATGGCAACAGCAGGGCGTTCTTGCGCAAGTACCTCGCAGATTCGTTCCACGCAGGTTTCTGCCATGACTTTAAGATGCTCAGTCGGCAATTCCAGACGATGGGCACGCAAAGCGACTTGCGACAGCGATTCTTCACCAGTCACATAGAGTGCAGAACTCTGCGCAGCTGCCATATGGGTCGCCGTTTGTAAAAGAATCGTGGATTTACCAATTCCGGGATCACCGCCAATCAGAACCACTGAACCGGTGACTAGACCACCGCCCAGAACGCGGTCAAATTCACCTATCCCTGTAGCCAAGCGTGTTTCATGTGAAACAGAAACTTTATTCAGGGTGGTGATGGTTGCTGCCTGACCGGCATAGCCACCGCCCATTTTAGGCTGGGCACGGTGTGTTGTTGCGGGTGCAAGAGTGACTTCGAGCAGGCTGTTCCATTCACCACATTCTGAACATTGTCCCGCCCATTTCGGATGGTCAGT
The DNA here is from genome assembly GCF_016599715.1 of Acinetobacter sp. CS-2. Lineage (NCBI taxonomy): Bacteria > Pseudomonadati > Pseudomonadota > Gammaproteobacteria > Moraxellales > Moraxellaceae > Acinetobacter > Acinetobacter sp. CS-2. The sequence continues at coordinate 2,214,559 of NZ_CP067019.1, read as the reverse complement.
TCCACATTGTTCGCAACGGTAAACAGTTTTGACTTTGCTCATTTGAGTGGTATCTATATAAATCAGAAGATGGATGAAGAATGTAGCAATAGCTGTATGGAAATACAATTTCTTGCATGAATTCTCGCCAAACTTTATCTTGGCACGTAAACTGCTAACTTGAAGGGAAATACAGAAAAGGAATACAAAATGGACCGAAATTGCGTGAAAAAGCGACAAAAACACAGTCAAGCTTGAAAAATATTTAACAAACGCTCAAAAAACTTTATTTATTTTTTTTAATTTGAGCTACTTTTATCACACGAAATTGAGAGACGAAAATAACAATGTCAAATGAGAATCATAGTTCACCGAATGAAGGTGGTGAACTGCAGCGGAGTCTGTCGAATCGGCATTTGCAGCTTATTGCAATTGGCGGGGCCATTGGTACAGGTTTGTTCATGGGTTCGGGTAAAACCATCAGCCTGGCCGGACCATCCATTCTGATCATTTATATGATTATTGGTTTTATGGTTTTTTTGGTCATGCGTGCGCTTGGCGAACTGTTACTGTCTAACCTGAAATACAAGTCTTTTATTGATTTTTCAACCGATTTGATTGGTCCGTGGGCGGGCTATTTTGTCGGCTGGACCTATTGGCTGTGCTGGATCACCATTGGTATTGCTGACTTGTCGGCCATTATTTATTATCTGCAGTTCTTTAACGGGGGGCTGCCGTTTACGCCTGGTGAAGGGGTCATGATCAGTGTTGCCGCCATTGTATTTATTATGGGGCTGAATCTGGTTACCGTTAAATTGTTCGGTGAGTTAGAGTTCTGGTTTGCTTTAATCAAGATTATTGCCATTGTCGTATTGATTGCTGTGGGTCTGTGGATGATCTTTACCGGGTTTTCTTCTACCGCAGGTGAAGTCGCTTCCTTTACTCATCTCTGGTCACATGGCGGTTTATTTCCAACAGGCGTAACGGGTTTCTTGGCCGGTTTCCAGATTGCCATCTTTGCCTTCGTCGGTGTGGAACTGGTGGGTACCACAGCAGCTGAAACCAAAGATCCTGAACAGAACTTGCCTAAAGCAGTCAACTCGATCCCTATTCGTATTATCATTTTCTATGTGCTGGCACTGGTCATTGTCATGTCAGTTACGCCATGGAACAAGATTGATCCGAACATCAGTCCATTCGTCAACCTGTTTAGCCAGGCCGGTATTGCTGCTGCAGCGATTATCATGAATTTGGTGGTGTTATCTTCGGTGATGTCATCCATGAACAGTGGGGTGTTCTCGACCAGCCGTATGCTGTTTGGTCTGTCACGTGAAGAGCAGGGTCCTAAAGCCTTCGGTCATTTAAATAAACGTGCTGTGCCTGCCAATGCACTGTATTTCTCGGCAATCTGTTTGTTACTCGGTGCTGCACTTCAGTACTTTGTACCGAATACGGTTGAAGCGTTTACTCTTGCAACCACACTTTCAACCATCCTGTTTATCTGTGTCTGGCTGATGATTATCTGGAGCTATATCGTGTATTACAAAACACGTCCAGAACTGCATGCCAAATCAACCTTTAAACTTCCTGGTGGATTGTTTACCTGCTGGTTGGTAATCATCTTCTTTATTGGCATGATTTATGTGTTGTCTTTAGAAGCAGACACCATGAAAGCGCTGATGGTCAGCCCAATCTGGTTCATTATTTTGATTATTGGTTACTTTGGTTTCTACAAACCGAAACATAAATAATCAGGCTAGAAAATGAAAACGCCAGTTTGAAACTGGCGTTTTTTTTTATCTCACTATAATCTCTAGCGTTTAGGGCTTTGGTCATGTCCCATGATCAGGTTATACTTCTTCGAAAATATCAAATAGGTGGTCAGATGCGTCTTGTCATTTGCTGCATCAGTTTATTGGCGACAGGTTTTGCTTTAGTCGGTTGTGGTCAGTCTGGAGCTTTGCAGCTACCGAGTGATCCGAATTACAACAAACGTGCAAAATATTTGTTATATCCCAATGTAGATTCAAAACAGCAATCCTCAAATAAGCAAGAAGCCGCTCCAGTAGCACCAGAGCTTCCTGCTTCATCTGCTGCAACGAATTAATTTTTAATATCTAAACGCGTCATCGAAAGGATACATTCATGAGTTTTACCCGCATCAATGGGGTTTTGCATGCCGAGCAATGTTCTCTACAACAGCTTGCGCAGCAATTTGGCACGCCACTTTATGTTTATTCAAAAGCGACTTTTGAAAAGCATTATTTAGATATGGATCGTGCTTTTAGCTTTATCGATCATCAAATTTGTTTTGCGGTAAAGTCAAACTCTAACCTTGCGGTGTTGAATGTACTGGCCAAGCGTGGCGCGGGCTTTGATATTGTTACTGGTGGTGAACTGGCGCGTGTTCTTAAGGCGGGTGGTGATGCTTCTAAAATTGTATTCTCGGGTTTAGGTAAATCTGAAGCGGATATCCAAAAAGCGCTAGAAGTAGGCATTGCATGTTTTAATGTCGAGTCTTATGCTGAGCTGGACCGTATTCAAAAAGTGGCAGCAAGCTTAGGTAAAAAAGCCCCAATTTCCTTGCGTGTCAATCCGGATGTCGATGCCAAAACTCATCCCTACATTTCAACCGGTTTAAAAGAAAACAAATTCGGTATTCCTTCCGATACGGTATTTGAAACCTATCAATATGCTGCATCGTTGCCAAACCTGGATGTTGTGGGAATTGACTGTCATATCGGTTCACAATTGACTGAAACCCAGCCTTTTGTTGATGCGCTGGATCGTGTGATTGTGATGATTGAGAAACTTAAAGAATTAGGTATCAATCTAAAACACATTGATATCGGTGGCGGTTTGGGCGTGACCTATAAAGATGAAACGCCTCCATCTGTAGAAGAATATGCCAATGCATTACGTCCAGCTTTGGAAAAGCTGGGTCTAAAAGTGTATATGGAACCGGGTCGCAGTATTTCTGCCAATGCCGGTGTGTTACTGACTAAAGTCGATTTGCTCAAACCGACCAATCACCGTAACTTTGCCATTATTGATGCCGCGATGAACGACCTGATTCGTCCTGCTTTGTATGAAGCATGGATGGATATTCAGGAAGTGATTCCACGTACTGACGTTGAAGCGAAAGAGTGGGATGTCGTCGGGGCGATTTGTGAAACCGGTGATTTCCTGGGTAAAGAGCGTCAGCTGGCAATCAAAGAAAATGATGTACTGGCTGTGTTGGGTGCGGGTGCTTACGGTTTCGTGATGAGCTCGAACTATAACAGTCGCGGACGTGCTGCTGAAGTGATGGTGGATGGTGATCAGGCACATCTGATTCGTGAGCGCGAAAGCATTGAATCTTTGTGGGAACGTGAACGTTTATTGCCATAATGGAGATGTCTGAGATGTTTTTAGAATTTACCAAAATGCATGGTCTGGGCAATGACTTCATGGTGGTTGATCTGATCAGTCAGCGTGCCTACCTGGATACTGTCACCATTCAACGTTTGGCAGATCGCCACTTTGGCATCGGTTTTGACCAGTTGCTGATTGTTGAGCCGCCTGATTTACCCAATGTCGATTTTAAATATCGTATTTTCAATGCTGACGGTTCTGAAGTGGAGCAATGCGGAAACGGTGTGCGCTGTTTTGCACGTTTTGTGCATGAGCGTCAGCTCACCACCAAAACCAAAATTAAAGTGCAGACCAAAGCCGGTATTGTAGAGCCTGAGCTGGGTGCCAATGGCTGGGTTCGCGTCAATATGGGTTATCCTAAATTCTTGCCAAGTGAAATTCCGTTTTTGGCAGATGAACCGGAAAACTTGTATGACATTGAGCTGGCCGACAATGAAAAGTTGACTATTGATGTTGTGAATATGGGCAATCCACATGCAGTGACCATCGTTCCCGATGTGATTACCGCAGATGTCGCACGTATTGGACCACAAGTAGAATCACATGAGCGTTTCCCGCAACGTGTCAATGCCGGTTTTATGCAAATCATTGATGAAAAGCATGCCCGTTTACGTGTTTTTGAACGCGGTGTCGGTGAAACTCTTGCTTGTGGTACAGGTGCATGCGCCGCTGCGGTTTCAGGAATGCGCCGTGGTCTGTTGGCTAATAATGTTGAAATTGAATTGGCTGGTGGCAAGTTACAAATTGAATGGAAAGAAGGCGATGTGGTGTGGATGACTGGTCCAACAGCAAACGTCTATCAGGGTCGTATCGATTTGAGTTATTACCAATAGTAAACTCATGTTTTGATGAAAAAAGCACTGTCCCTATGATGGTGCTTTTTTATGCCTCTAAATGCGTTATGCTGTACGGATTATTGCTTTTAGCCTAGAGCTTAAATGACGCATTTGATTTTTCTTCCAGGAGCATCTGGAAGTACTGAATTTTGGCAGCCCCTGATTGAACTGCTGTCAGCAGATTATACAGTCCAAGTGATTGCCTATCCTGGGTTCGGTCAAGAACCAGCGCAGAAGGATGTATATGATTTTAATAGTCTGAGTGATTATGTGCTGGACCAGATTCAGCAAGATTCGGTACTGATTGCACAGTCGATGGGCGGAATTTTTGCCATACAGGCTGCATTGAAAAAATCTAATTTAATTAAAGCTATGGTACTGATTGCGACATCAGGCGGGATTGATTTAAGTCCATTTGAAGTCGAGGATTGGCGCACGGCCTATAAAAACCAGTTCCTGAATTACCCGGACTGGTTTTCTACTGTACAGTTGGATTATTCCTCTCAACTTTCAGCCATTCAGCAAAAAACATTACTGCTATGGGGAGATGCCGATCCCATCAGCCCTGTGGCTGTTGGGCAGTATTTACATCAGACATTAAAAGACTCATCGTTTCAGGTTATTCAGGGTGGAGATCATTTATTTGCTGCGCAGCACGCTACAGAGACAGCAGCGTGGGTCTCTGATTTTTTAAATTCACTGGAAAGCAGAGCAAGGGATAGTTAATGTCATTACAAACAAACACAACTGAACTGCTCGCAATGTGGCTCAAAGAACGTGAAATTCAAAATCAGTCCAGACATACCTTGCAGGCTTATGAACGTGACGTTTCCGATTTTTTAAACTTTTGTGAAGCTAAAAAACTGGATCTGGCCAATATCGAAACTACAGATCTGCGTGAATATTTGGCCCATAAAGTGGAACAGCAAGGCTTAAGTTCCAGCAGTTTACAGCGGATGCTCTCATCCATACGCCAATTTATGAAATGGGCCGAGCAGGGGCAGTATCTGGCGTTTAATCCGGCGGATGATTTTCAGTTAAAACGTATTCCCAGACCGCTTCCGGGCATGGTCGATATTGAAACCGTGAACCAGATTCTGGATCAGCCGGCACCTGAAACCGAAGCACAGCAACAAATGTGGCTACGGGATAAAGCCATTTTAGAACTATTGTATTCCAGTGGTTTACGTCTGGCTGAAGTGCAAGGTTTGCGGATTAAAGATATCGATTTTAACCGTCAGCTGTTACGTATTACCGGTAAAGGCAATAAAACCCGGGTGGTGCCTTTTGGCAGCAAGGCTCGAGATGCAGTAATGAAGTGGCTGCAAGTCTATCCATTATGGCACGGTGATTTTGTCCCGGATGCCCATGTGTTTATTACCCAAAAGGGCAATCCGCTGGGTGCGCGGCAAATTGAAAACCGGGTGAAACTGCAAGCCCTGCGTGCCGGGGTGAATGTTGATTTGCATCCACATTTGTTACGTCATTGCTTTGCCAGTCATATGCTATCCAACAGCCGGGATTTACGTGCGGTACAGGAAATGCTGGGACATAGCAATTTAACCACCACGCAAATATATACCCATGTTGATTTTGATCATTTGGCTCAGGTGTACGATCAGGCACATCCGCGAGCACAGGTTAAAAAACCGTAATAATGTTAAAATTTGAATCAATCTGGTCCGGACTTTGCTTAATTATTTTAGCAGCAGTCACCGGAGTTCATTAAAGTTAAATAAGCGTATGAAAAAATATCAGGGCATAAAGATGACATTTTGAACTATTGTCGGATAATAAAAAGTCAATTTATAAGGTATAAGAATCACCTCTAACCATACAGTGAATTGCATGAATCATGTATAGCAATGAAATTATGTATGCTTTCACTACTGGTCAGTTAAATATTGGAAAGGAAAATGATAGGCGGAACAATGATTGCAGATATTTTAGAGAAATATGACCAGTTAACGGCTGCGCAAAAAGAAATTTTTGCAGGTTATGGCCTTCGTCAAGTTAAACATTTTGTCGAAATAAGTTTGCCTAATATCGAACCGGTTTTACCTGCAGGTGCGCATGTCCAGGGCATCAATGCAGAAGGTAAGGTACAGGCCATTAATGATGTGACCCAACAGACCTATCTGTGGATTTCAGACCTGCAATGGCAGGAACGTCCCATTGCCACATCAAATGTAGATTTAAAAGAAGACTTTTTAGCAGTCTGGAACATATTTAATCTTCAGGCTTATGATTTAATTGATTTAAGCCACATCCATCGTGACTTTTTACAAAGTCAGCCTGTATAAGCAGCCTTTTAATTTGCAGACTTGATCAAGGGCTACCTGATTTCATGCGATATCATTGATGTAGCCCTAAAGTTTTATAAGGTTATCAAGCTCAAAGCTAAGTAAGTTCTTGTTGCTGCACTTCAATTTTCAATCTAAGCAATAACAGATTTATTTGCACGGCAATTTTTAACATACTGAAAAATTATGAACGTGCCTAAAGATTATCGAGCGGTAACTGGAAACTCTGTTTAATAATCTGACTGGGTAAATCCGTTTTTACACTGGTTATGCCGTTTTTCTTGGTGAGATGCACCGACTGAAATTTACGGTAACTTTCCAGATCGGGCACGACCACTTTCAGCATGGCATCGCATTCCCCTAAAATGATATAGCATTCCATCACTTGAGGAAGTTCTTTCATCGCTTCAATAAAGCAGTCAATCGTCTCGGCATCCTGACCTACCAGCCAGATGCGTGAAAACAAAATCAGCTGCAAGCCAACTTTTTGCGGGTCTACCACAGTGGTGTAATTTTGAATTACGCCTGCTTCTTCCAGTAATTTCACCCGACGCAGACACGATGATGGCGACAGTCCAATTTCGCAGGCCAGATCGTTATTTTGCATACGGCCATTATTCTGCAAGGCACGAATGATATTTTTATCAATACGATCCAGTTTTACTGAAACAAATTTGGAAGATAGTTTCATAAATTAGAATATAATTCGAAAGATAATCATAATTATAGAATATTTGAAATCCTATTTTGTACTATTTATCCGATACTGATTTTCACTTTCAAGACATGGAAAGGGAAAAGAAAATGTCTGTATTGGTACTGTTTGCCTTAACGGTTATTCCACTTATTTTCACCCCTGGACCAGATATGCTGTTTATCCTGTCTCAAGTGATGGGGAAAGATGCAAAAGCAGGCATGCAGGCAACTGTAGGGATTTGCTTGGGCTATTTGGTCCATTCTGTTTTGATGGCTTTGGGCATTGCAGCCCTTATAGTCTCGTTCCCGGTGTTATTTGAAAGTATTCGCTGGCTCGGGATCGCTTATCTATTGTTTCTGTCTGCGAGTTTGATTAAGTCGGTATTCAGTGACAATAAATTCATCATCGAGAGAAAATCATCATCCAATCCCATTAAAAAAGGTTTCTTTACTGCGCTATTGAACCCCAAAGGTATGCTGATCTATTTTGCAATTTTACCGCAATTTATTGATAAAGCCGGGAACATGGTGAATCAGGGTTTAATCCTGTCCTTGATCTTTATTGGACTCATCTTTGTGGTGTATGGCAGTTTGAGTGTGATTTTTGCCAAAGTGACCCAAAAAACCCATATTGATGAGCGTAAACAGAAATGGATTGATGGCGCTTCAGGCGGCTTGTTAATGCTGGCGGCAACCTGGCTGATCATGAACTGATAAATGTCAAGCAAGTATGCTGTTATGGCATGCTTGCCTGTATGGAAGGGTATTTAGCCGTAATAAAGTAATTTGTTACATCTTTAACTTGAAAAAGAGGTCGATTTTAGGGCAAACAGACTGAAAAATTTAGCGGAATCTGTCTTAAATGACAATTCATTACTTTGGTTGTTCTGTCAGCAATGTGTGCCAGACCTGTCAGAAACTGATCGAAAAGAAGTATTAAATCAGAACTTTTGATGAAGTTAATCAAATAAAAAAATAATAAAAATCAATGGTTAAAAAATAAATAAATATTCAGGAATTTCATCTTAATAAAAGTGTGTGAAAAAAATATGAACGCCAAGTTCAAGGAAAATGATGCTTTTTTACAGCTGTTTCGATAATTGTGACTTGACCCAAATGCCGTACACATTGCAAGATAGGGCACCTAAAAAAATTTAAGTGAAGAGTTATTATAACTTTTCTCAATATTTACATTTGCTAAAACAGCCGAGGATTACATGAAGGCTCTTGTTGCTGTAAAACGTGTGGTTGATGCCAACGTTAAAGTTCGCGTTAAACCGGACAACAGTGGTGTTGACTTAACAAACGTTAAAATGTCAATTAACCCATTCTGTGAAATCGCAGTGGAAGAAGCGGTTCGTTTAAAAGAAAAAGGAACTGTTTCAGAAATCGTTGTTGTTGCTATCGGTCCTAAAGAAGCGCAAGAACAAATCCGTTCTTCAATGGCACTTGGTGCTGACCGCGGTATCCTGGTTGAAGCTGATGACAGCCAGCTCGGTGCTTTGGAAGTGGCTAAAATCCTGAAAGGTGTTGTTGACGCTGAACAACCACAATTAATCCTTCTTGGTAAACAGGCCATTGATGACGACTCTAACCAGGTTGGTCAGATGCTTGGTGCTCTACTTGGCGCAGGTCAAGGTACATTCGCTTCTGAAGTGAAAGTTGAAGGCGACAAAGTACAAGTCACTCGTGAAATCGACGGTGGCCTACAAACTGTTGAACTTGCACTTCCAGCAATTATCACCACTGACTTACGTTTGAACGAGCCACGTTATGCAGCTCTGCCAAACATCATGAAAGCGCGTAAAAAACCGCTTGATATCAAGTCTCCTGCAGATTTCGGTGTAACTGCGACAACTAAACTGAAAACACTGAAAGTTGAAGCTCCTGCTGAACGTAAAGCGGGCGTACAAGTGAAGTCTGTAGACGAGCTTCTAGAAAAATTGAAAAATGAAGCGAAAGTGATCTAATACGGAAGGATAAAAATCATGAGTATTTTAGTTATCGCTGAGCACGACAACAAAGCATTAAACGCTGCTACTTTAAACGTTGTTGCTGCGGCGCAAAAAATCGGTGGTGATATCACTGTATTGGTAGCTGGTTCTGGCGCGCAAGCTGTTGCTGACCAGGCAGCTAAAGTTGCAGGTGTAAGCAAAGTATTACTTGCTGATGACGCTGCTTATGCAAACCAGCTGGCTGAAAATGTGGCTAAACTTGTTGCTGAATTGGGCAAAGGCTATACCCATATCCTTGCTGCTTCTACCACAACGGCTAAAAACATTCTGCCACGTGCAGCTGCGCTTCTTGATGTGAGTATGATCACTGACCTTATCGCTGTTGAAGGTCCTAAAACTTTCAAACGTCCAATCTATGCCGGTAACGCAATTGCAACCGTAGAGTCTGGTGAGTCTGTTGTTGTTGCTACCGTTCGTGGTACAGCATTTGATGCTGTAGCAAGCGATGGTGGTGCGGCTAGTGTTGAAGCTGCTGTGTCTACTGGTGATGCGGGTCTTTCTAAATTCATCTCAGAAGAAATTGTGAAATCTGAACGTCCAGAATTAACCGCTGCACGCATCGTGGTTTCTGGTGGTCGTGGTGTGGGTTCAGGTGAAAACTATCACAAAATCCTGGATCCATTAGCGGATAAACTTGGCGCTGCTCAAGGTGCTTCACGTGCTGCAGTAGATGCTGGCTTCGTTCCTAACGACATGCAGGTTGGTCAAACGGGTAAAATCGTTGCGCCTGAGTTATACATCGCTGTTGGTATTTCTGGTGCAATCCAGCACTTGGCGGGTATGAAAGAGTCTAAAGTGATCGTTGCGATCAACAAGGATGAAGAAGCGCCAATTAACGCAGTAGCTGACTACTGGTTAGTGGGTGACTTGAACACTGTAGTTCCGGAATTGGTTTCTAAAATCTAATTCAGCACTACATGCTTCAAAAAACGCTCCGCAAGGAGCGTTTTTTTATGCCGAGATGTTCGTAGCTCATCTATTTCTAGGGGGGATGTGGCTATTCTGACTCAATAGATAGCATTGCAGGGGCAGCAAACGAATGTACATCTTTTATGGTGGTACAAGGTGATACAGGTTTAATGCATTTGCGTAGCTAGGGGAGAGCCTGTATTTAATCGATTTACATTTTTTTAAAGGTAAAAAGACCATTTTAACTGAATAAACCGCCTGAACATTAAGCGCTAAAATTTGCGGCTAGACACTGAATAAAATGAACGAATTCACATAAAATCCCGACAAATGAAAGTGCCTAAAAAATAAACGATAAATTATAGAAAATTAACAAGATTAAGATAAGAGATATGGCACAAAAACAACAGAATTTATGCTATAATTTATGGCTGTATTTAGATTTTAACTCAGCTTATTTTGAGTTAATTTTTTGCTAGATTGATTATATAAAACGAACAGTCTGAACGGTTGTTTGTAATAAGGAGTATGCATGAGCGTATCGGAAATTCGACCGATTGCCATTGAGGATGAACTCAAAAGCTCATATCTCGACTATGCCATGAGTGTTATTGTTTCTCGTGCATTACCTGACGTGAGAGATGGCTTAAAGCCTGTTCATCGTCGTGTGCTTTTCGCTATGCACGAATTGGGCAATGACTACAATAAAGCATACAAAAAGTCAGCCCGTGTCGTCGGTGACGTGATCGGTAAATATCACCCACATGGTGACTCTGCTGTTTATGAAACCATTGTTCGTATGGCGCAAGACTTTAGCCTGCGTTATCAACTAGTAGATGGTCAAGGTAACTTCGGTTCTGTTGATGGCGATAGTGCAGCTGCAATGCGTTATACCGAAGTGCGTATGCGTAAGCTGACCCATGAGCTTTTGGCCGATCTGGAAAAAGACACAGTCGAGTGGGAAGACAACTACGACGGTTCTGAACGCATTCCACAAGTCATGCCTACACGTGTTCCTAACTTGCTGATTAACGGTGTAACCGGTATTGCAGTAGGTATGGCGACCAATATGGCGCCACACAACATGACAGAAGTGATCAATGCATGTTTGGCCTATGCGGAAAACCCGAATATTTCCATTGAAGGCTTGATGGAACATATCTCTGGCCCAGATTTCCCTACAGGCGGTATCATTTACGGTAAATCAGGCATTGTCGATGCTTACCGTACCGGTAAAGGTCGTCTTCATATTCGTGGTAAATATCACATTGAAGAAGACCAGAAGACTGGCCGTAACACCATCGTATTCACTGAAATTCCTTATCAGGTCAATAAAGCAAAAACCATTGAACGTATTGCTGAATTGGTGAAAGAGAAGAAACTGGAAGGGATTTCTGAGCTTCGTGATGAATCCGATAAAGAAGGGATGCGTATTGCCATTGACCTGAAGCGTGGTGAAAACGCTGAAGTGATTGTCAATAACCTGTTCCTGAATACCCAGTTAGAAAATTCATTCAGCATCAACATGGTCTGCCTAGACAACGGCCAGCCGAAGTTGATGAACCTGAAAGACATCATTGCTGCGTTCATCCGTCACCGCCAAGAAGTGGTGACTCGCCGTACCATGTTCGAACTGCGTAAAGCGCGTGAACGTGGCCATATCCTGGAAGGCTTGACCGTTGCACTCGCAAACATCGATGCGATTATTGAAACCATCAAGACCTCTGCCAACCCGGGCGAAGCGCGCGAGCGTTTACAGGCGGGTGAATGGGCTGCGGGTGGCGTAGTTGCCTTGCTGGAAAAAGCGGGGTCGGTTTCTGTACGTCCTGATGAGATTGAAGGTGAAGATCCAAACCGTCGATTCGGTTTAGATGGTAATGTTTACCGTTTATCTCCAGCACAGGTTGGTGCAATTCTTGAACTACGTTTACACCGCTTAACTGGTCTGGAACAAGACAAGTTACATGCTGAATATTCTGAAATTTTGGGTCAAATTGCGGAATTAACTGCAATTTTGAACGATTTCAATTTATTGATGGCAGTGATTAAAGAAGAATTGGCGTTAATCCTGCAACAATATGGCGATGCACGTCGTACCGCGATTGTTGAATCACGTATTGATTTCTCTCGCGAAGATTTGATTCCTGAAGAGCAAGTAGTATTGACCGTTTCTAAAACCGGTTATGCGAAAACTCAACCACTTTCTGATTACGCTGCACAGCGTCGTGGTGGTCGTGGCAAGTCTGCGACTTCAATGAAAGAAGATGATTACATCCAGCATCTGATTGTGACTTCGAACCATGCCATGGTGCTTTGCTTCACCGATGTCGGTAAGGTCTATCGTCTGAAAGTATTTGAAGTGCCGCAAGCGTCGCGTGGTGCCAAAGGTCGTCCAATGGTGAACCTGTTACCTTTAGATGCCAACGAAACCATTACTGCAATTCTTCCGGTGATTGATGCACCGAAGAAATTCAAAGAACGTCTGGCGGACTTCAAGACATTTGTAAAAGCCAATGCTGCGAAACTGCAAGAAAATGAAATCATTCATTCACATTATGCTGAACTTGAAGCGGCACTTGCTGAACTTGAAGATGGTGCAGATGACTTGTCTGATGCATTACGTGTTCAATTGAAGCAATTGGGTGTTGAGCTTTCAGCAAGCGATCTGGATGATGAAATCATTGCTGACTTTGCGCAGCAAGCCGAAGCGGTACGTAAAAACTTCTATGTATTTATGGCGACCGAATACGGTACGATCAAGCGTGTAGAACTTGAACAGTTCAGTAATGTCCGTTCAAACGGTTTGCGTGCCATTGAACTCACTGGCGATGATACCTTGATTGGTGTTGCAATTACCGATGGCGAACAGCAAATCATGTTGTTCTCGAATGAAGGTAAAGCAATCCGTTTTGCTGAAACCGATGTGCGTTCAATGGGACGTTCAGCCAAAGGTGTACGCGGTATGCGTGTGACCATTGGTGCAGCGCAAGTTGAAGATGCCGAAGATGCCGATATCGAGTCTGATGATGAAGATAGTTCAGATTCAGCCTTAATCAGCCGTATCGTTTCATTGGTGGTTGTCCCTGAAACAGGTGAAGTGCTGTGTGCTTCTGAAAACGGTTACGGTAAACGTACCCCGGTAGATGACTTCCCAACCAAGAAACGTGGCGGTAAGGGCGTGATTGCGATCAAGACCTCTGAACGTAACGGTCAGTTGGTGGGTGCAGTTGCGATTGATGCCTCTAAAGAACTGATGTTGATTTCTGATGGTGGCACTTTGGTACGTACCCGTGCTTCTGAAGTTGCTCAAACTGGTCGTAACGCACAAGGTGTACGTTTGATCCGTTTAGGTAATGACGAGTTACTTGTAGGCGTAGTTTCGGTTGAAGCTGTAGAAGAAGATGAGTTTATTGAAGCAGTGGAAGGCGAAGAAGTTGTTGCCTCTACAGCTTTAATTGATTCTGAAACTTTGGTGGATGATGAAACTATCGCTGATGAAGCTGATACTGAATCAGATTTAAGAGATTCTGACGACTAAGTTTTGATATTGAAAAGAAGGGCGCTTAGGCGCTCTTCTTTTATGCTTATGATTTGTTAGCAGGATGTTTTCCTTACCACTAATAATTATTACTTAGAATAAGAATGTTTAGATTTTTAAAAAATTAATTTCTGAATAGGTGATTTTAATGGTTTTAGGAGAGCATGATTCATTATTCTTAAAAACAATAATAAAAGCCAATAGCTAGGATTTACATAAGCTATTTTTCTTAAAGAATCAAATAATTAGATGAATTGAGGATATTGAAAAGTAAGTCGTCGGATCAAAGCAATAGGTTTAATAAATCTTTAAGAAATAAAAAAGAAGCCGAAGCCACCACTGTCCCATAATTTGAATTATATTGCAGCACCGAATCAATATGGTGATATTTTTAAATTTAAATATTTGATATTTACTTATATTTTTTTTACAGCCTTGTCTTTTCTTTAAAAGTTTAAGTCACTTTATGTAGGCTGAACCCTACTTTTGAGAGACCAAAAGTAGGCAAAAGTCTTTATTCCCCCATACACGACATCCTGTCGTGATGGGGAATGTGTGGCATCCTTGCCACACTCACAAATCAAACACCTGAAATTCTCAACTGTAGGACAGTAGTGAGTCGAAGCTTCCTTCTTTCGATTTATAAATTATGCTGCTTCTTTGATTTCAACAGCATAATTTTTTTGCTTTTCAGCATCGAACTGACCTTCCCATTTACTGATCACAAGAACAGCTAACGAGTTACCAATTACATTCAATACAGTACGAGCCATATCCAGAATACGGTCAATACCTGCAATAAATGCCAAGCCTTCAAGCGGAATACCCACACTACCCAAGGTTGCCAACAATACAATGAAAGATACTCCAGGCACACCGGCAATACCTTTAGAAGTAATCATCAAGGTTAACACCAGAATGATTTGCTGAGTCATGCTTAAATCAATACCGTAAAGCTGCGCAATAAAGATGGCTGCAATACTTTGATATAAGGTCGAACCATCCAGGTTAAATGAATAACCGATTGGAATCACAAAACTGGTAATGGATTTCGGTGCACCATAGGCTTCCATTTTTTCCATCAGGCGCGGTAATACTGTCTCGGAACTTGCAGTTGAATAAGACAGAATCAGCTCATCTTTTAGAATTTTAATAATTTCCCAAATACTGAAACCACAGAATTTGGCAACAAGTCCTAAAATCACAAAGATGAAGAAGAAAATAGCACCATAAACCAATAATGCCAATTTGACTAATGGAAGCAGTGAGCTAAAGCCGAAGTTCGCAACAGTCGCCGCAATCAGGCCAAATACACCGAAAGGTGCAAAAAGCATGATCATATGGGTGACTTTGAACATGGTTTCAGCAACCGCATGCAACACATCAATCAGCGGTTTTTTGGTTTCTTTAGCCAAAGACTCCAAACCAACACCGAAGATCACGGAGAAGAAGATGATTGGCAACATATGCCCATCGGTCAGTGATCCAAAAATATTAGACGGGATTAAAGATAAAATGGTATTGACCAGACCATGCGAGTGACTACTCACTTCCTGGGTGGTTTGCTGATATTTAGAGATATCGGTTTGGGTCAAACTCGACATGTCAATACCGGCACCTGGCTGGAATACGTTTGCAGCAACTAGGCCGACAATAATCGCAACCGTGGTAATAATTTCAAAATAGACAATAGTTTTGAAACCCAGTTTACCCAAGTTTTGACCATGACTTGCATTGGCAATACCTAAAATCAGCATTGAAAGTACAAGTGGAATGACAATCATCTTAATCAAATTAATAAAGATTGCGCCCAAAGGGCTCAGCAGATTATTAATCAGAGTTTCACGATATTCGGGAGAATAATGTAGAAAGGAGCCTACAAGCACACCTAAAATGAGCGCAATGACGATTTGCCAAGCAAGACTAATCTTAATCTTTTTCATGCTAAGCCCTTAAAATCAAATTTCAATAAAAAAGCTGCTATAACACTGTCGATCTCACATCGGCATGTTACGGGGAGCGTGGGAATGAATAATATAAAAAAAATTCATGAAATATGAACAGGGGGCTATTTTGCATCGATTAGTATATTCAATCTAACTTTTTTCTTCATAATTGGTTTAAAAGATCAAAAAAAGATCAATTTTGGTATTAAAAATAACCAAATGGTAAAGTTTTATTTAATAATCTTATCAGTTCATAGCTAAAAGCTTACTTTTGACCAGATCGGATCAGGCGAAAATATGCCCAAACTAGACAAATGCCGGCAAAGGTGGCCAGATAAATCATTTTTGGAATGACCAGCTGGGTAGGCACTCCCATCTGGTTCAATTGAATAAACATCTGTATGCTTTGAGTAGAAGGCAGTGCTTGGCCTAGCCACTGCATCCATTCCGGCATTGCGGCATGTGGCCACGCCGTACCTGAAAGTAAGAACAGCGGAATAGAGCTAAATACAATCACGTGACCTGCACGTTCCGGCATATCCAGAAAAGAGGCAATCAGCATGCTGAGGCCAATCACGCAGCTCACAAAGATAGGGACCGCAATGAGCATGCCCCAGAAGTTACCACCCCTTGGATAGTCATTCAGCCAAAAAGTAAATCCAAATAAATATAAACAGCCCAGAAAACCAATGGTCAAAATGGCACTGAATAATGCCCAGAATTCGGTTCGACTCGGTGTCCAGTGCTTTTCACGATAAGTCGCAATTAACATGCACAAACCCAGCAAAATGGTTTGATGGATAATCAGTGGGGCAACGGCCGGAAAAATATAACTGCCGTAGCCAGACAGGGTATTGAACAAGGGAATTTGATGGATCGACAGCGCTGGAGCAAATTCGGAAATATGCTGAAATTTTTCGGCTTGTTCAACCAGCGCATGTTCCACCGATGCAGCCAGTCCCAAACCGATCTTCTGGGTTTTTAAGAAATTGGCGGCACTTAAATATAAACCGATGCCACCCACTTCACCATGACGCAGACTGCCAGATAAATTATCTGGAAGCAGTAAAATCCCGTCTGCCTGTTGCAGCTTGATCATCTGTTTTGCTTCGGCAAAATTGCCAGTCACTGCACGGATTTCAACATTGGGACTTCTAGCCACTTCGCCAATAATGCGGGACGTTACCAAGCTTTGCTCTTCATCGACAATAATAATCGGTAAGGATTCGGCATGTTCTGCCTGGTAAGCCGTTGGGTAGAAGAAACTATATAAAAATACCGAGAGCACCAACGTGGTCAAGATTGAGCTATTTGAAGTAATATCTTTAAAGGTTTTAAAATAAAAGTGCAGAAAGTTTTTAAGGGTTTTCATGCCTGAACTCCCTTTAGATATTTTTTAAGGAAGAAGTAGGCAGTGCCCAGATAAATCAGGCAATACACGGCTAAAATTGCAAGTGGTAACAGTGAAATGGATACAGGACTGCCGATGACCCATTGTTCTGTCTGTAATTTGGCATAAGGGGTATAAGGAATAATATTCGACCAGAACTGGGTAAATAAGGGCGCATTATTCAGCGGTAAAGTCACCCCGGCAAAACTTAAAGATGACCCGCCATACACGGCAATAAAACCAAAACTTTTCGCCAGATCACGTGTGGCCAAAACTACGCTGCTGCTGATCAAGGCATAAGCGCTATAGAGAAGAAATTGTCCCAATAGAATAGGCCAGAGCTGTCCCTGTATAAACCAGCCGCGAATTTCCACCAGCCAGAACATCCATAACCAGGTCCAAAAGCTGAAAATCAGCACATAAGTCATATTTTTGGAAAGCAAGGCTAAGAAGACATTTTGCCCAGTTATCCATGTTTTTGTCGTGCCAAATTTCAACTCTTGTCCTACGGCAAAAGCCACGCAGCAACACAGCAATAAATGCAAAATCGCCGGAATCATGTACGGTTCTAAATAGAATTCATAACTTAGCCCGGGATTAAACAGCGGCGAAATTTTGACATTCGGCGTAGGTGCGTCCAAATAAGGGATCTGGTTTTGCAAATAACTGTGTCCAGTAAAGTCGGCCAGTGCCTGCAAGGTGCTGATCAGCATCGCGGATGAAATGCTATTACCGACACTAAAATAACTTTGGTTATAGGCAATACTGATCTGGGCATCCTTGGCTTGAACCAGCCGTTGTTCGGCACCTTCTGGAATGCTGATATAACCCCAGATTTTATTTTGGTTGAGTAGCTGTTCAACCTGGTCCTGACTGCTGGAAATGGTGCGGATGCTCAGGGTGTTGTTCTGACGGACATAGTATTCAATATTACGGCTCAGTTCACTCTGATCCTGATCAATAATTGCAATCGGCAGATGGCTCGGTTTGCCTTGAGCAAACATACTTGCGAACAGCACAATCACAAAGGCAGGTGCTAGGGTGACCATACATGAATCCCACTTATGCCTGAGCAAATAGCCAAGTTCACGCAGTATGCCATGCAGCATGATCAAGACTCTTGCACTTTAAACAGTACGCTCATGCCGACTTTTAAATCCTGAATCGGCTGGGCAGGAGTAAGCTGCATCTTGAAACTGCGAATATCATAGCCACCGGTTTGGTGTGTGGTTTTAATGGTGGCAAATTCACCTTCAGCATCAATATTTTTGATCTTGAACAGAGCTTTTTTGTTTAATGCAGGAATAAAGCCTTCAATCGATTTGGCCTGATAGACCTGTGCATATTGATCTTCACGAATATTCAGGCTGACCCAGAGATCATCATCCTGAATAATACTCACCACGGGCACGCCCATCGCTACCAGTTCCGACACCTTGCCATAAGTTTTGGAGATGGTGCCATTGATCGGGGAAACCAGCTTGGTTTCAGCTTCCAGCGCATTGGCTTCTGCAACGGCTGCTTTGGCAATTTCCACCTGTGCATCTGCGGAGGATTTCTGTTCTGGCGTGCTGCCACGTTTGGCACGTGCATATTGCTGATAAGATGCTTCGGTCATTTGTGCGGCAGATCGTGCTGCAGCATGCATTTCATCACGGCGCTGGCGTGAAATGACGCCTTCTTTAAACAGGTTGGCACCACGTTGATAGGTGGTTTGAGCCAGCTCTTGCTGGGCTTTCATGGCCTGCCAGTTGGCATATAGACTGTCGATATTTTCCTGTTGTGAACCGCGATCTGCTGTGGATTGCAAGGCTAAAGCAGATTGCAGGCTGGCCAAAGCCTGCTGTTTTTTAGCTTCAACTTCCGGACTAAACAAGCGGACCAGTGACTGACCTTTAAGCACTTTTTGTCCATCGTGAATATATATTTCTTCAATGCGGCTCGGCACCTTAGTGCTGACATGGATAGTTTCAGCTTCAACCCGCCCTTGTAGCTCCACTTCCTTGGGCTGATAACTTTTCCATAACCCAAAGCCAATGAGGCCTAAAAGCAAGATCAGGATGATGATACCAACTACTTTAATGGCAGCTGAAGATTTTGAACCTGTCTTTTCAGCGGCCGGCGCTTGCACTTGTTCTGAATAACTGAAAAATCCATCATCCGTCTTGCTTTGCTGTTCAGAGGCCGTTTGAGTGTCTTGTTGATGGCTTGGAGCTGAAGTAAGGGTAGAAGTTCCTTTTGATGAGGTATTTTCTACATCTTGATCAGGCCTATTTTGATCTTGAGTCATGCTGTTCCCCATCAAAAATTAACGAATATAACTGGTATT
This sequence comes from Acinetobacter sp. CS-2, assembly GCF_016599715.1. Taxonomy (NCBI): domain Bacteria; kingdom Pseudomonadati; phylum Pseudomonadota; class Gammaproteobacteria; order Moraxellales; family Moraxellaceae; genus Acinetobacter; species Acinetobacter sp. CS-2. The sequence goes on along the minus strand of NZ_CP067019.1, from coordinate 2,195,204 downwards.
GCTTTGACTGACATAGTTTTGAAACTGCTCAATCGAGCCATGGCTTTGTAGCAAAGTGGCCAAGGACATCACATATTTATAGGCATTCAGTGCCATCTCACTTTTTAAAGCATTCAGGCTATTTTGTGCATCAATCAGCTGGGTGGCCGTTCCCATATCTTCTTTGAAAGATAAAGTCTGAATGCGCAGGTTTTCCTCAGCAGCTTTCATATTTTGCTGTAATAGTTGATGACTTTGCTGGGCTGAGGTCATTTCATTGTACGAACTATAAATGATGTTTTCGACTTCCTGCTTGGTGCGTTCGGTCATCAGTTCAGAAGCATAACGTTGCAATTCTGCGGCCTGAACATTTTTGTTGTTATTCACGCCTGAAAACAGGTTATAATGTGCCGCTACACCGACAATCCAGTTTTGCTTTTCATCCAGACTATATTCGCCAAAGGCGAAAAAATTAGGTTTTTTCGCAGCACTTTGTACCTTGACGTTGGCATTGGCCAGCTGAGTGTCCATCTGCATTTTCTGGATCAGCGCAGATTGTTCCGGATAGCTTTTTAATAGGGCATTCAGATTCTGACTTTGGCTGGAATTGACAAATAGCGGGGTGCTCAGTTCGGTAATCTGGCTGCGCTGTAACAGGTTATTAAGCTGAAACAGGCTTGATCTGAAATTGGCCGTTGTATTTTGCACACTACGCTCGGCATTATTCTTTGCCACTTCAAACTGCATACGTTGCCCTTTGCTGATAAAACCCTGCTGTTCCAGCTTTAAGGCATTGCTGTAGTGGGTCTGCATAGCGTTGAAATTGGACTGGCTAGAGGCTAAAAGCTGCTTTTGCAGTTGAGCATTAAAATAGGCCTGAATTAGTTCAAAGCGTTGTACATCTTGCTGTTGTTTGGTATTCAATTGACTACGTTGTGCCCTGAGATGAGCTATTTCCTTGGTGCTGGAGGTCAGACCACCGGTATATAAAGGCATTAACACTGAAACGGTAGGGCGGATCACTTGATCTTCCAGAATCACGTTGGCCGAGTCAGGGAATAGCCCAATACCGCTATGAATGGTTTGATTCAGACCTTGCTTTAAAGGATCAGAAATAGTGGATGGAAGGTTTTCTTGATTAATACGATCGTTGATGCCTTGAGAAAGTGTCTGTTCCAGATTGTTTTTAAAAGAATCAAGTGGCAGGTCGACTTCATTATGGAAAGCATAGGCACGCACATTTAAATCGACCCGGGGCAGACCTAAACCCTTGACCGCTTCAGCTTGTAATTGTGCAGATTGTTGCAAAGCCTGATTGGCCTGTGTGCTATAGGAATCCTTTAAAATCGACTGTTCAGCCTGTGCATAACTGATGCTTTCGGCAAAGGCTGGACAAGCAAAAAGCAGGCTAACAGTACAAATGCCAACACGAAAATTTTGTTGTATGAGGAGTGCAATTTTTTTTGGTTGTGCATGTAAACGCAATAACATCACTCAAACTCTCAATTTCTTTGTAACAATTATATGGCATAGATTTAATTGTATGTCTAATCAATAAGTTGTTGTCTTGTTTAATGTGCATGTGTATAGCAATCACGTGATTAGATCGCTAATGCGAAGATATGACAGCAGAATTTGAAAAGAGAAGTAATAAGATGCAGTTGCACTTTTAAACTACGTCCCAAGTCGTGAAAAAGGAGTTGCTAAAATCAATCTTTATTGAGATTTTGACTTTAAATGTCCGACAGCATTGAAATATTTTCAGGATAATTTACTGCAAGCAACGCCTATCTGTGGTTAAATGCCATCATTTTATTGTGTTTCACTTTGAAAGGAAAAATCATGCGCGCGTACAACTTCTGTGCTGGTCCTGCTGCATTACCTACTGCCGTTTTAGAAAAAGCTCAGGCTGAATTGCTTGATTGGCATGGCAAAGGCCTTTCGATCATGGAAATGAGTCACCGTAGCAGTGACTATGTGGCTGTGGCAGAAAAAGCAGAAGCAGATTTGCGTAAACTGATGAACATTCCCGAGAACTATAAAGTATTGTTCTTGCAAGGTGGTGCTTCGCTGCAATTCTCTGCTATTCCTTTAAACCTGTTGGGTAAAAACAACAAGGCTGATTATATTCATACTGGAATCTGGTCAGAAAAAGCGCTGAAAGAAGCAAAACGCTATGGCGACATCAATGTTGTAGAAGCTGGTACCAGCATTAACGGTAAATTGGCTATTTCAGAGCAAAGCAGCTGGAACTTGTCTGATGATGCTGCTTATGTCCATTATGCCGATAACGAAACTATTGGCGGCCTTCAGTTTGCGGGTATTCCTGAAACAGATAAACCACTGGTATGTGACTTTTCATCTAGCATTTTATCTGCACCATTAGATGTATCTAAGTTCGGTTTAATCTACGCAGGTGCGCAAAAGAATATTGGTCCTGCCGGCTTAACTTTAGTCATTATTCGTGAAGATTTACTTGATCAGGCCAAACCTGAAATTCCAAGCATTTTGAAATATTCAGATCAGGCGAAAAACGGTTCTATGGTCAACACACCATCTACCTATGCTTGGTACCTGTCTGGTCTGGTATTTGAATGGCTGCTTGAAAATGGTGGTGTAGATGCCATGTATCAGGTCAACCTTGAAAAAGCCAAATTATTGTATGGTTATATCGATGCTAGTGATTTCTATGCCAACCCGATTGCAGAAGCTAACCGTTCTATCATGAATGTACCATTTACCTTGGCAAAAGCTGAGCTTGAGAAACAATTCTTGAAAGAAGCTGAAGCGAATCATCTGCTGAATCTGGCAGGTCACCGTTCAGTGGGCGGTATGCGTGCAAGTATTTACAATGCTGTACCATTAGAAGGAGTACAGGCTCTGGTTAACTTTATGGATGACTTTGCCAAACGCAATGCTTAATTGCTAAAGCTAAAAAAGCCCATCACATGATGGGCTTTTTATTGGCTGAAATAAGCATGGTAAAAATAAGTAGTTAAAATAAGCTTAAAAAATAAAGTGATGCAAAATATAGGCAGACATAAACATACCCAAGACAAAAAACAGGCATGAAATGCCGTCTAACTGGAAGCGTTTAGTCAGTTGATGGCCAACTGTTGGTATATTTTCTTCTTGCACGATTTTCATGGAAATTCTATTCCGATTTATTTATCGTTAATTTATATGGATGGTTTTTATTTTTAGCATAAAAAATTGATTAAATAAAGTACTAAATAAAAATATGTAATTAAAATATTTATTTTATTGGCCAGAAGATCAGCTGGCTTGTCAGATTCTTGTCCCTACAGGGTTGTGGTGGATAACATAATTAAAAATAAGGTATAAAAATATAATAGCTGTAGTAGTTTGTTAAAATAAAATTTTGAATTTAAAATTGTGGGTAAGTTAGTTTAATTTAAATTCAAAACCACCCATATAATGTTGGTTTGTGGATAAATTTTAATCACACTGTAGATAGAGATAATAAAACTTAGACTTCTTTCATAAATTCCTTTTATTTCTCCCTCTGGGAGAAATAAAAGGAATTTATGAAAGAAGAGTATTAAAAAAATAAAAAGCAGCACCATAACCTGAGAGGATAATCCTGTTGTGGTGCTGCTATGGTTAGAAGATTTATTTTTTAGCGTAAATATTCACTTGAATCCATAAATTGCCACGAATGAATTGGCCAATTGTAAAGTCTTTATAAGCAGGATTCTTGGTGGCAATACGAATTAGGGTGGCTGCCTGATTTTCATCATGAATCAGGGCGACATCATAAAGCGTATAGTCCTGATCCATAAATGACATCGAGGTTTTTCCGACAATATTGCCCTGAAACCAGGCTTCATCTTCCTGTCCCATATTTTCGCCATACAGATAGGCCACCATTTTGGAAAAATCGACAGTCACCGGTTCTTTGTCATCTTCCGATTTGGGTTCCCAGGCATCAATCTGTTCCTGCAGATTGGCAGGTGCCACGCCGTTATTGGCGGCCAGAATGTCATTTAATGCACGGTGATGTTTGATGGAGGCCGGATCATCCACTACCAGCTGTTCATGATCTGAAACGGCTTCCAGTTCATAGGCCCAGGCATTGAGCTGCGCAAGATAGAGTTGATCTTTTTCATACTGGTCATGATTGACGCTATACAGTGTGTCAAAGGCATAGACAATGGTATTCGCACCCAGATTCAAGCGCAGTACCGCCTGAGTGTTGGATTTACAGGTGATAATCCGTTCAATGGTGGCATTCACTTTGTAGGGACTTTCAAAACTTGGAAAGGCTGTTTTGACCGCTTGGGGCTTGTTGTTTTCAACAGCAATGACTTGGGTCATTTGCACGGTTGCCTGTTTAGGTCCTTGAATAAGCCAGGCTGACGCATCCATGTCAGCTTCTTCTTTACATAAGCCCATTGGCATCACTGGTGCATCAAGTGCCAGGCCTAACCACTTGGGCACATCGGTACATGGGTGATCTGTAAGCAGATTCCAATGTTCGACATGACTGCCAAAGTTCTGGTCTTCAATGGTGATCAGTTCTGGTCTATTTTGATTTTTCATATTCACAATTGATGTTGGGCTGTATTTATCTATTAAATCGAGGGTTATTGTTAAATTTCAAGTCAAGGGACTAAATTTAACCATTAAAGTCGTTAAAATAAACTCAAAATCCTGTATCTGGATGCGATGAAGCCTGCAAGTGTGCCATGGAAAGCATGACCATGTGAGTTAAATCTAAAAACAGCAAATGAGCTGAATCAATTTAGCCATCCTCCTGTCGTATGGAATTTGCTAAACTACAGGCTATTCTTTTTTGACTATGGATGTGGTGTGCTGCCATTTAAACTTTGGGTCGATGCCGATGCATTGCCTAAAATCCTGCGTGATGTAATCATTCGCGCTTCTGACCGTTATCAGCTGGAAGTGACTTTTGTCGCGAATCAAAATGTGGGGATTACCCCGTCAGTACGGATTAATTCCATTCAGGTGATGAGTGGCGCAGATGCTGCAGATAAAGAAATTATCGAGCGCATGAAAGAGCATGATATTGTCATGACCCAGGATATTCCATTGGCTGCTCAAGTGATTGAAAAAGGTGGAATTGCCATTCATCCTCGCGGCGAGATTTATACCTCTGCCAACGTAAAAGCGCGTCTGCATCTACGTGATTTCATGGATTCATTACGCGGAGCAGGTGTTAATACGGGTGGTCCACCACCAATTTCTGAACGGGATAAACGTGAATTTTCCAGTGCACTGGATCAAACCATTCAGAAACAGAAACGTAAAACTGCAGTCTAACTTGAGCTTCTCATGCCATCAAAAACCAATATCATGTCCACGTATGCCTTATTGGTATTTATCTGGGCAACCACGCCACTGGCAATTGTCTGGAGTGTTTCGGACTTGCATAGTTTGTGGGCGTTGGCACTGCGCTTTTTTATTGCAATGCCTTTAGCATTGGGCTTGCTGGTCGTTCTTAAAGTCAGATTACCTTTGAATGGAATCTCCCTGCATAGTTATATTGCCGGTGCCTGCAGTTTTATTGGTTCACAAATTTTTACCTATTTAGCCACAGCCTATTTAAGTTCAGGCATTATTGCCTTGATGTTCGGTCTGGCTCCGATTATGACTGGATTGATTGGCCGTTTTGCTTTTAACGTTCATTTGCATCGCTTGCAGTGGATGGGGATGTGCATTGCAGTATTGGGGCTGGGGATTATCTGTCTGGGTGGCAGTGACCATCACGTCCAGCCAATGGGCATAGGATTGATGTTGATCAGTGTTTTTGTATATTGCGCATCCATTTTCTGGGTCAAAAAAGTCAATGCACCGCTGAAACCCATGGCTCAAGCAACGGGTTCCATTCTGGTCTCCAGCCTGTTTGCACTGTGCATGTTGCCGTTGATCTGGCAGCATGCGCCAGATCATATTCCGAATACCAAGGCATTGATCGGTTTGTTTTATGCGGTGATTATGGCATCACTGTTGGCGATGTTCTGTTATTTTAAACTGGTACAGAACATTAAGGCGACGACCTTATCATTGACTACTGTGCTGACACCCATGTTGGCCATGTTGTTTGGAGCGATGCTGAATAATGAAAAATTATCGGTGATGGTTTTTGTTGGCGCTTTTATTTTATTGTTTGGCCTGTTTGTTTATTTTTATCGTGATCTTAAGGCGAGCCAGAATCTCGCCATCAAGATCAAGTCCAGCAGTTAAATCTCTAATCTTTATTTTTGCTGAGGTTGACACACTCGGCAAGTTTTACCCGGTCTTGTGGATGCAATGTAATGAAATAAGCACCAGTACGGAACTTGCCATTATCTTCTGTACGGCTATAGACGACTTGGGCCGTTGCTGCAATATGGAAGAAATTTTCAGGGTGGCTCAAGGTCACATGCACATAAGTGCCTTCCTGAATAGGGTGCTCGCTAAAAAAACTGAAACCAGTTTCGGAAAAATTGACATGTTCCGGGATTGGTAACATGGATTGTACAATTGCATCGTATAAAGAGCCGGTAATAAGGTTTAATTTTTGGTTGAATAAAGATAATATTCTAGCAATTTGTTGATCTTTTTCATTTAATTGTTCTAATTCGTAGTTTACAGCATGATCAAATTGATCTAATTCTGCGAGTAGTAGAAAATAGCGGGGCAGCACAAAGTTAGGATCATAAGGGTCATTAAGTGCGACATCATCAGAGATAATCTGATAATTAATTCGCAAAGCAGCATCGATACGCGACATAACGCGGCGTTCCATATTGCCGCTTTGATGCTGTAAATTTTCCATAATTATTCCTCGGACTAAATGGTATGTTTAAACCAATCTCGCTGTACATCGGGTTGAGATATACTCGTGCACGGCGTAGCAACCACTTTATTTCTTTTATTGCTCTGGTGTCTATGATCGGTCTCACCTTGGGTGTGGCCGTGTTAATTACAGTCTTGTCTGTAATGAATGGCTTTGACCGCGAGCTGAAAAACCGTGTATTGGGAATGATACCTCAAGCTACTGTTTCTTCAACACAAATATTAACAAATTGGCCAGAACTTGCAAAGAAAGTTGAACAGCATGAGCATGTCAAAGGTGTAGCGCCATTTACCCAGTTACAGGGCATGCTGACAGCACAGGGGCAAGTGGCCGGAATTATGGTCACGGGTATCGAACCTGAATATGAAAAGAAAGTGTCAATTATCCAGAATCACATGATTGCGGGGAGTATTGATAGCCTGAAAAAAGGTGAATTTGGCATTGTCTTGGGTAAACAAATGACCGATTCACTGGGCTTGGGATTAAACGATAATATTACTTTAGTGCTGCCTGAAGCTACACCGTCGCCTGCAGGGGTGGTGCCTCGTTTCAAGCGTTTCAAGATTGTCGGTATTTTCAGTATTGGGGCAGAAGTGGATTCCATGATGGGCTATATCGCCCTGAATGATGCATCCACTTTATTGCGTTTGCCGGACGGTGCTCAAGGTGTACGTTTAAAACTGGATGATATTTTCCTTGCCCCAGAAGTGGCGGATGATATTGTCAAAGATCTGCCAAACAATTTCTACGCATCGAACTGGACCTTTACCCACGGTAATTTGTTTAGTGCCATTCAGATGGAAAAAGCTATGGTCAGCTTGCTACTGTTCCTGATTGTACTGGTGGCAGTATTTAATATTGTGTCCTCACTGGTGATGGTCGTCACCGACAAGAAATCTGATATTGCCATTTTACGTACCCTGGGAGCTTCACCTGCAACCATTACCCGGATTTTTATGGTACAGGGTACTATTATTGGCGTCATCGGTACGGTTTCAGGTGCCATTCTGGGGATTATCTTCGCTTCAAGTATCAGTGGCTTTATCGGCTGGTTAAATACCGCATTTGGTTTGAACCTGTTTGATGCCTATTTTATTAATTACTTGCCGTCTTATTTGCGTTGGCAAGATGTCGTGGTGATTGTGAGCCTGTCACTTATTTTAAGTTTCCTTGCCACGATTTATCCGGCACTGCGGGCTGCAAAAACCCAACCAGCAGAGGCTTTACGTTATGAGTAATCTTGTCCTCGAAGCGAAAAATATCTCGAAAAGTTTTACCGATGGCAAAACCACAGTTGAAGTGATTAAAAACTTGTCCTTACAGGTCAAAAAAGGCGAGTTTGTGTCGATTGTCGGTTCCAGTGGTTCCGGTAAAAGTACCTTGTTACATGTGTTGGGGGGGCTGGACTGTCCAACAGAAGGACAGGTGTTTTTAAATGGCAAGCGCTTCGATAATTTAGGTGAAGCTGAACGTGGCTATTTACGTAACCAGCATTTAGGTTTTGTCTATCAGTTCCATCATCTGTTGCCTGAATTTACTGCGCTGGAAAATGTCGCCATGCCGCTGATGCTGCGTGCAGGAACGACCTATAAACAGTCTAAAGAACAGGCTGAATACTTGCTCAATCGGGTTGGACTGTCGCATCGCATGACGCATAAACCGGGTGAGCTGTCTGGTGGTGAACGTCAGCGTGTAGCCTTGGCACGTGCACTGGTGGCAAAGCCGGAACTGATGCTGGCGGATGAACCAACGGGAAACTTGGATCGTAAAACGGCAGTGAAAATTTTTGAACTGCTCAGTGAGTTACGTGATGAGTTCAATATGGCGATGTTGATTGTGACGCATGATGAACAGTTGGCCCAGACTGCCGATTCGATTTTGCATATGCAAGACGGTGTCTGGATTGATGATTAGACACTGATCGATAAATTTAAAAAACAATTGAAGCTCACTGCGGTGGGCTTTAATATTGCCTAAAATAAAAAAAATTATAATCACAATGATTCAAATAATCTGTATCGGCTGGGTGCTGGGTATTGCAATAATGGGAAAAACTCTTCCAATCTTGCAGTCTTTACTCCTTCCATTTGTCGCTCTTTTTATCGTGCTTCTTCTTTTAAAGCTGACTGTTTTAAAACAGATTCATACTCTATCTTTTAAATTTTTACAGTACTGTATTGGGCTAAGTCTGGGGATCACACTTGGCTATAGTTATGCCAATCATCAATTAAATGAGCGTTTGCTGTTTCGGGAACAACAGCCTGAAGCAGTGGAGGTGATTGCTTATATTAAACACATCAATGAATTAGGCGATCAGACCATCCAGCAAAAAATTCAGGTACTGAACCGCCATACAGCAGTCATGCAATGGCAGGCATTTTTAAAAAATGAAATGCATTCTGGTTCCAAATCTGTACTTGAGTTAGGTCAATATTACCGTTTGCAGGGACAAATCCTGCCTGCGCATAGCTATGCCACTGAGGGTGCTTTTGATCAGGAGCAATGGTATATCCAGCAAAATATCATGTCTGGATTTAAAGTTTCATCAATACACAAGCTGACAGAACAAGAGGTTTATGCTTTAGGGTATGGACAATACCTAAAACAACAAGCTTCTGTTTCCCGTCAGATACAACTCTGGGTTGAGCAGCAGCGTTTGGCATTACGCAATTTTATTCATCAGCAACCCGTGCAGCATGAAGGTTTGATGCTGGCTTTATTGACCGGGGATAAAAGTTTACTGGATACAGAAACCGAGCAACTGTTTCAGCGCTTTGGTATGAGTCATTTGCTCGCCATATCGGGTCCACATGTGCTGATTTTTGCTGTACTGCTGTGTTGGGGGCTGCATCAGCTCATTCGTCATGATCGACCACAACTCTATTTGAAATGGCCAAAGCAATATCTGCTGATCTGGCCTTTTTGTGCGAGTGTAGCGCTGTACTGTGCATTTGTCGGCTTTGAAATTCCAGCATTGAGAACGCTGTTGAGCTGCTTGTTGATCAGTGCATTTATCTTATTCAAGCAAAAGGTTCGGCCATTCAATATTTTGCTTTCTAGTGCCTCTATTCTATTAATTTTTGATCCCTTCAGTATTTTATCGGCTGCGTTCTGGCTGTCCTATGGTGCATGCTTTGTGTTACTACGCATTTACCAGACCTTGCAGCAGCGAAGGGGGATGGATGAGTTAAAAACCAGAACACAATACATCACAATGCAACTCAAACTTTTAATCGAATCGCAGTGGAAAATATTTCTGGCTTTATTTCCACTGATGATGCTGTTTTTTAAACAGATTGCATGGATTACGCCATTGAGCAATTTATTCGCCATTCCATGGATTGGTCTGGTGATTGTTCCCTTAGATGTGATCGCAGCGTTGTGCTATTTCATGGCTGAACCTTTGGGTAGCCTTGTTTTTCAAATCAACGATCTGTGTCTTGCAGCTTTGCTGTGGTTATTGCAACTTTTAGATGGGCTGTTTGCCCCGACATTACAGCCGATTGCGATGACATTTGCCGTGTGGCTGAGTTTATGTCTAGGCTTGATAATCCTGTTTTTACCGCGTGCTGTGTTACCTAAAACCTGGTCCATATTGTGTTTTATTCCTTTAATTGGTCTTGATGCCAGTAAAAATCAATTCGAATTAAATGTATTGGATGTTGGACAAGGACAGGCAATTTTTATTCGGGATCAAGACCAGACCATGATGATTGATACTGGTGGTAATTATAATGAAGCTAAATTTAGTATTGGTAAGCAAATTATTTTGCCCTTTTTATCGGTGAAGGGTGTGGATCAATTGGATCAGCTGATTTTGACACATTTAGATCAGGATCATAGCGGGGCGTATGCATCGATTAAACAGGATTTACCCATTAAGTATGTTTATTCAAATGAGCAAGTTCCCATTCCCGATAGCAGCCAGTTTGATTATTGTCATCAAGGGCAGCAATGGTCATGGAATGATGGGATGAACATAACCGTGTTATCACCCAAAGCAGAGAATTTGGCAAATGTCAAAACTGATCAAAACGAAATGTCCTGCGTGGTTTATGTGCAGGTGAAAAATGCCCAACCCTATCGAAATTTTTTGCTCATGGGAGATGCCGGTTGGCGAACGGAATATCAAATTCTGCAGGATTATCCAGACTTAAACGTTGATGTGCTGGTTTTGGGGCATCATGGTAGTCGGCACAGTTCGGCCTATGCTTTTTTAAAGCAATTAAAACCAAAAATCGTGATCGCTTCGGCTGGCTTTAACAATCGTTATGGACATCCCAGTCAAATGACCCTGCAACGTCTACAGCAGCTGGATATTCCTGTACTGAGCACAGTACAGCAGGGCAGCATTCAATTTAGCAGACAGGCCAATGGACAAATGCAATTACATTATGCACGTGAACAAAAGCTATGGTTAAAACGTGCAGCAGTAAAGCTTAAATCATAAGGCCTGATTATATGACCTGATCATTTTCTACTGGAAACATTGTATTTTGGGCTGCAGTCTCAGCACGGACTTTTTCGACCAGTGCTAAGGCCTCTGTTTTATTGAGATAATACAGTCCATCCAATTCAGGATTGGCTTTAAAGCGTTTATAGCTCCAATGATAATGTTCAGGATAACGACGGATCAGGTTCTCAATGGCTTGAAAAATAATGCTTGTGCCTTGATTGGTATCAACCGAATAAATGCGTTCATCAATTGCTTCAAAATGTAGATCAAAGCCCTGATCATCATTACGCAGTGCATACAAAAACAATGTTTTGGCTTTGGTTTTTTGAATCAGTTTGGCACTTAAATTACTGGTGGCCAAAGGCAGTCCAAAATAAGGAATCATTTCACCGCCAACATTGGGTGTATGGTCTGGCAAAATTACCGTTGTTCCACCTTGCTTTAAGGCTTTAAAAATCTGGCGAACTCCAGATTCATCGGTGGGTACCAATGTTGCCTGTTCGCGACTGCGCGCGTTACGCACAAACAGATCGGCCGCCTCATTTTTGACTGGCTTATACATGATGGTCATTTTGGTAAATTGGGCAATATAGGCATTCATGATTTCCCAGGTACCAAAATGCGGAACAATTAAAACCACACCTTTGTTTGCTGCGAGTGCATCCAGCAGCAGCTGCTTACCATGCACTTTATGAATGCGCGCCAGATTGGCCTCATTGCTTGAACCCCAGATACTGAAAAATTCAAAATAAGAGATCAGCTCATTACGGATGGCTTGAGCCGTAATTTTTTCCCGCTCTGTATCGCTCAGTTCAGGCAGCGCAATATTTAAATTCAATTGAATGGTTTCTGACGTTTTGGAAATTTTAAGAGTATTGACCAGACCAGCTAAACCACGCGCTATAAATCGAGAAATTTGAATAGGTTGTCGGCTAATAAATTGCAAAAGACGATAAGTTGTATTCTGGGAGCTTCGATCGGTCATTGTTATATTGTCAATTGCATCAGGAATGGAAAAGATAAATTTATTATAAGGGAAAACAGATAATTTAGACAGATTTAACCCGATCAGTGTATATAATGACTCTAATTTAACTTAACAGTGGATCGTTTTCCATGTCCGATTGGCCACCAAAACCAGAAAATGAAATTCAAAATACACAACATAATTCGCAAAATATAACTGGCAAAGAATGGCATATTTTAGAAAAAGCCGTTTTAGCCTCTGTAGAAGAACAGCGCCGTGCGCGCCGTTGGGGAATCTTTTTTAAATTTCTCACCTTTGCTTATATTCTTTTTATTTTGGTGTTACTGGCTAAAAGCTGTAGTACATCTACGGCAGATCCAACGGCGACCACCAGCTCACATATTGCCGTGGTCGACATTATTGGTACCATTGCTGCAGACAAGCAAAGCGTGAATAGTAACGATACAATCAAAGCACTCAAAAAAGCCTTTGAAAATAAACAAAGTAAAGCTGTGGTTTTAAATATTAATTCGCCAGGCGGGTCACCTGTGCAATCGGATGAAATCTGGCAAGAAATTCAATATTTGAAAAAAGCCCATGCAGACAAAAAACTGTATGCCATTATTGGTGATACCGGTGCTTCAGGTGCATATTATATCGCCTCTGCTGCGGATGAGATCATTGTCAACCCTTCAAGTCTGGTCGGCTCTATTGGTGTGATTATGCCAAACTATGGGGTAACAGGTTTGATGCAGAAATTAGGTGTTGAAGACCGCACCATGACTTCAGGTGAAAATAAAGCTCTTTTATCGATGACTCAACCGGTTGATGCTACACAAAAGGCCCATGTACAAGGGGTGCTGGATAATGTGCACGACCATTTTATCAATGCCGTAAAACAAGGACGTGGTAAAAAATTGAAATCAACTGATCCTGCAATCTTCTCAGGTTTGTTCTGGACAGGTGAACAGGCAGTGAAATTGGGCATTGCAGACCGTACCGGCAGTTTAAATAGTTTGAAACGAGAACTGAAACTGGAAAAAGCAGTAAATTATACCATTGAATATAATCCTTTCGATTCAGTACTAGGACGTATGGGAAGTTCAATTGGACAGGGTTTTGCTAGCTCGATTTCACAGCAAGTCCAATCTGAACAAACGACAAAACTGCAATGAAACCAGTAATCCACTTTGCGCACGCCAATGGCGTGCCATCGAAAGTTTATCAAAAGCTGTTTGATGGACTGAAAGATGAATATGACATTATTTATGTCCCCTTGCTTGGTCCGGACAAGCGTTACCCCATAGACAATCACTGGAACAGTCTGACCAATCAAGTGATTGACAGTATTGTCCGCCAGGCTAATGGCAGCAAAGTCATTGGCCTTGGTCATTCTTTGGGAGCAGTGTTGACTTTTCAGGCAGCCTTAAAACGTCCTGAACTGTTTGAGCAGGTCATTATGATTGATCCGCCTTTAATTATGGGGAAAGACGCCTTTGCTTTGCATGTGGCCAAAACCTTGAAGCTGAAAGCCATGGATAAAATGTCGCCAGCTTCTTTGTCCTTACGTCGCAGAGACCATTGGGAGAGTCGTGAACAGGCCGCTGAATTGCTGCGTCCTAAAGGCTTTTATCAACACTTTGATGAAAGCTGTTTCCAGGCCTATATTGATCATGCTTTAACGGAAGACAAGGTGCGAGGCGGTGTGGAGTTGACCATTTCCAAAATGGATGAGGTGAATATTTTTAGAACCAATCCATCATTATGGTGGCTGCCACAGCCAAAACCTCAAGTGCCTGTCCAGCTGCTGATGGCGGAACAAGGGCCGTTTATTGGGCGGGGCTTTCCGCAAATCGCGAAAAAGAAGTTTGGTATTGCATATACGGTTGTTTCGGGAAGTCATATGTTTCCACTGGAAAAACCGCTTGAGACTGTAGAATTGATCAAGCAACTGATTCAACAGCCGGCAGTGTAATCTGCGCCAGTTAATGAGTAAAAAATGAAGCAATAAAAAAACGCATCCGAGGATGCGTTTTTTTATGCGTTAATATTCTTTAAAACTTGCAGAATTGTACCGGCTCTTTCATTGTCTGACCTCGATACAATATACCCTGTTCAGTATGCTGAATGGTTCCATTACAGATCCATTCCACCACTTGCGGGTAAATGACATGTTCAAGTACATGCACACGGTTGGCAAGACTGCTAACGTTGTCATGCAGATTCACTTTCAACACGCCTTGGGCCAAAGCCTGACCTGCATCCAGTTCGGCAGTGACATAGTGAACCGTACAGCCATGTAGTACATCACCGGTGTTAAGTACACGTTGATGGGTATGCATGCCTTTGTAGTACGGCAGCAGGGAAGGGTGAATGTTGAGCATTTTCCCTTCCCATGCTTTGACAAATTTGGCACTCAGGATGCGCATAAAGCCTGCAAGCACGACCAGATCAACATCCCAATCAAGCAATTGCTGATGCATGACATCATCAAAGGCTTCACGGTTAGGATATTGCTTGTGTTCAATAACGGCAGTTTGAATGCCCGCTTTTGCAGCACGTTCTAAAGCATATGCTTCAGGTTTGTTGGAAATGACCCCGACAATTTGACCTGAGAGATTGGCATCAATCAGGGCCTGCAGGTTACTTCCACTCCCTGAAACAAGGACAGCAATTTTAATCATGCGAAGTACTTATGCAAAAACTACACGGATTTTTTCGTCTGCACCTTCAACAGATTCAGCATTGTCGACGATATGACCCATGGTCCATGCTTTTTCGCCAAGCTGGTTTAGCAACTCAACAGTTTTGTCAGCATCTGCTGCATCAACAGCAAGTACCATACCTACGCCACAGTTGAATGTGCGGTACATTTCAAATTGTTCAACACCACCTTCTTTTTGAAGAAGTTTGAACAGTTCCGGCCATTGCCAAGAAGATTCATTAATCACTGCTTGAGCACCATTTGGAAGTACGCGAGGTAAGTTACCTGGCAAACCGCCACCCGTGATGTGTGCCATCGCGTGAACATCAACCTGTTTAAGCAATTCAAGAATTGGCTTCACATAAATACGTGTTGGTTCCATTGCAGCATCTGCAAGTGGACGACCGTCAACAATTTGAGTGAGGTCAACATTTTTCACGTCTAGAATTTTACGAAGAAGAGAGTAACCATTTGAATGTGCACCTGAAGATGCAACACCCACTAAAACATCACCCGCTTTAACTTTAGAGCCATCAATAATTTTGCTTTGCTCAACTACACCTACGCAGAAACCAGCAAGGTCATAGTCTTCGCCTTCATACATGCCTGGCATTTCAGCAGTTTCACCGCCTACAAGTGCACAGCCCGCAAGCTCACAACCCGCACCAATACCTGTTACTACATTTGCTGCAACATCAACATTCAAGTGACCTGTTGCATAGTAATCGAGGAAGAATAATGGTTCTGCACCACATACAAGAAGATCGTTGACACACATTGCTACCAGGTCCTGACCAATCGTGTCATGACGGTTCAAATTCAATGCCAAACGTAATTTTGTACCAACACCATCTGTGCCAGATACGAGAACAGGTTCTTCATAACCTTTAGGGATTTTACAAAGTGCGCCAAAGCCGCCTAGTCCGCCCATGACTTCAGGACGAGAAGTACGTTTTGCGACAGATTTGATACGATCGACGAGTAAGTCGCCCGCTTCAATGTCGACACCCGCATCTTTATAGCTTAAACCAGTGTTAGGGGAAGTTGAGTTGCTCATAATGAAGTCTCCGCATTCGCGCCGCGATTATACCCGAATATACGAAACTCTTATGTTATTTATGCGCTAAAATGCTATCTTTATTAAAATATTTTACTGTCTAGAACAAATAAACCGAAAAAAGGCGAGTTTCTATGGTCGATCGCACTTCACGACGCATTTTTATACTTGCAGCAATCGCATTTATCCTTTGGGTTGTGTATCTGCTTAAACCGGTAGTATTACCTTTCATCGGGGCATTTTTAATTGCCTATCTGTTTAGTCCTTTAGTAGATAAGTTACATCGTATCGGTTTACCGCGCTGGGTGTCAATTAGTGTGGTGTTTATAGGGATTGGGGTCGTATTGACTTGGGCAATGTGGTATCTGGTTCCACTGGTCTGGAAACAGCTAATGTATGCCAAAACCAGTATTCCCGCAGGTATGCACTGGGTGAACTATACTTTCCTGCCGTGGTTGTCGCATACATTTAATCTGGTGCCGATGGAAATAGACACCGAGCAGATGTCCTCGGCCATTATGGATTACATTCAAACCAATTACAGTGCAGACAGTATTCAGGCGGTCGTGCTGAAGGTTGCCCAGTCTGGTCTGAATTTTATTCAAATTGGTGGAACAATAATATTAATTCCAATTATTGCTTTCTATTTCCTGCTGGATTGGGAGCGCATGCTGGACAGTTTCCGTAGATTGATTCCGCGTCCTTATGAAAAGGCAACTTTGAATATTGTCAGTGAATGTCACAGTGTTTTAGGTGCTTTTGTTAAAGGTCAATTTTTGGTGATGTTTTTGCTGGGCGTGGTCTATGCAGTGGGTTTGCAAATGATCGGGCTTGAAGTCGGTCTGATTATCGGCATGATTGCAGGTCTGGCCAGTATTATTCCTTATCTGGGTTTTGCTGTGGGAATCATTGCCGCCGTAATCGCCACACTATTTCAATTTGGTCTGGACTGGACCCATCTTGCCTTGGTGGTTGTAGTTTTCATGGTGGGGCAGATGGTAGAAGGTTATATTCTGCAACCTTTCCTGTTAGGTGATAAAATTGGTTTATCACCAGTTGCTGTAGTGTTTGCAGTATTGGCAGGTGCCCAGCTTGCAGGTTTCTTGGGAATGCTGATTGCCTTGCCTGTAGCCGCCGTCATTGTCGTACTGCTACGTCATGCACGAGAGTATTATGAAAAGAGCCGTGTTTACGGGCACCCTCAAGTGGTGATAGAGAACACTGATATAGGGTCGGTTTCAATTGAAAGCGAACAGATTGATATTGATATTGAAGTCAAAAATCATCCTGCAAAAAATCTGCAAGAGACTGAAAAATCGAGTAAGATTGAATCGATAGATAATAAAGAACCTTAAGGTTAAAACTCATATATGCGTCAACTGCAACTCGATATTGAACCTCAACTGGACGCCAGAATTAGCGATTTTTCTGGGCCGGGATGGGGGCATGTGATCGATGCAGTTCGACAACTCCATGCCGGTTTAATGAACCGCTTTTATGTCTATGGTGGTGCAGGATCTGGCAAGAGTCATTTGCTTTCTGCTATTTGTGATTCCTATCTGGAAATTGGCAAGTCTGCAATTCAGGTTTCACTGCTTGAATTGCTGGATGCACCGACTGAAGCGATTAGCTCATTAGATCAATATGATCTGGTTGCACTGGATGATATCGAAGCGATCAGCGGTGTTCCACATTGGCAAAAAGCAGTTTTTCATTTAATTAATTACAATAATGAAGGTGGTGGACAGCTGGTTTTTTCTTCCCGTATGGCCCCGATTGAATTGAAACTTGAACTTCCGGATTTACAGTCCCGCCTGACTCAGGCAGTCAGTGTCAAGGTACCCTCAGGGAGTTTATATGCTGACCGTTATGCATTGGTGAACTCGGTGTTATCGCGTCGGGGAATTCATATTGACCAGCAGATTATTGATTATTTATTGGCTCATGGGCCTCATCAGACTTCGGTTTTACTGCAAACTTTGGAACAGCTTATTCAGCTATTAAAAGGTGAGAAAACTAAGATTAGTCATGCGAATTTAAGACAAATTTATGCTTTAATCGATGAATATCGGTAAAAAATAAAAAATCTTGAGTAATTACTCAAGCTGTGACAAAGTACAGGAAAATAATTCGATGTTGCAGGGATATTGCAACTAAAGAATAAAAAAAATTAAAGAATATAAGGAGAGTAATATGCTCAAGCGGAGCATAGGTATAGGGATGTTATGCTTTGCAGGACATGCTTATAGTGCAGATATTATCGTAAATACGACTGAAGATACTAAAAAAGATGACAAGGAATGCTCATTACGTGAAGCAATAGAATACGTTAATTTGGGGTTGCCGAAAGAAGGTTTTTATGGCTGTGGAGGAGAAAACTCTACCTCGACTATTCTGCTAGATAAATTAAAAGTCTATACGCTGACAAGTAAAATTAATATTACATCAGCACTTAATTTGAAAACTTATTATGAAACCAATGTTAGTGACACAGCTGTTGCCGGTTTAAATAACGCCATTATTCGTATGACAGGCCAAGATCAGGTTTTTAATATTGATGATAATGCCAAAGAACGCATTATAGTAAACATACAAGAAGTCAGTTTTGAAGGTTGTCAAAAGAGTGTCTGTGCTGATCGCGGCGGTATTTTATATAATAATGAAAACTTGGTCTTAAAATATGTAAAACTCACGGGAGGAATAGCGCGTTTAGGAGGAGCTATTTATAATGTAGGTGAGAATACCGATGCCGA
Source organism: Acinetobacter sp. CS-2 (assembly GCF_016599715.1). Taxonomy (NCBI): domain Bacteria; kingdom Pseudomonadati; phylum Pseudomonadota; class Gammaproteobacteria; order Moraxellales; family Moraxellaceae; genus Acinetobacter; species Acinetobacter sp. CS-2. The sequence goes on along the minus strand of NZ_CP067019.1, from coordinate 2,176,465 downwards.
TGTATATAGTAGCCGTGTATCGATTAGCAACAGTCTGATTGAAAATAACGAAGCGATGAGTGGTGGTATTTTATACAGTCAACGTCCAAATTTCACCATCACGAATGTTGTTTTTAAAAATAATAAAACCACTTCGGGCACTGCCAACATTTTTAGTGAAAAGAATATTCTAGATCCCTCTAAACTGACCTTTCCTTCTAAGATAAATATGATTACCAACAGTACCTTTGTGAATAATACAGGCTATGTTGTTAATATTCGGGATGGAATAGGCTTAAATAATCTGACTATTGTTGCAAATACTGCAGGTGTGCAGTTTGAAGCACCAAATGCTCAAGGCTATATGGCTAACAGTATTTTGATTGGTAATCCAAATGGAACAAATAATAATTGCCAATTTAGTAGTGATGATAAAAGTATTTTGCAAAATAACTTGGTTACTTCTGAATGTAGAAGTGGTGATGCCAATTATCCGAATGAATTTTGGACTGGTAATAAACTTTTTGCAGGAGACAGTAGCGAGGGCAGTTGTAAATCACTCATTGCAGACCAAGAAGCCTTACTTTGTCCTTATGCAACAGCAAAAGATACTTTTTTAGGATATATACGGCCACGTATTTTACTTAGCGCAAATAACATGTTTGACACGCTCATTTTAAATAAAGGGCGAGTCGATTCGGATACTGAGCATGTTCAGGTGATCTGTGAAGGATTAGATCAGCGCGATAAGAGCAGAACCACTGATAACAGCTGGTGTGACCGCGGTGCTATTGAGATTATTGTACCCACGACCATTGCACGTATTGGTCAGGACTTAAAAGTAGGTGAAATAGCGAAAATCAATATCTTGCAATACTTGGGTGACAGTGACTTATATCCGAAAGAAAAATGTGAAGCGCTATTGGGCAAACATCCCAATGGTGAACAATGGCAAGATGGCTGTGTATATGTTGATCAAACCTTAACGGAGAGCAAAGGTTCACTGACTTTAGATATTGATGGTAATTTGGTTTACACGCCAAATGGTAGTTGGCGCGGTGCAGATATTTTTGAACTGCGTGTCGTTACATCTTCTACGCGTTTTAATGAAAATAAAAAATATCTGGTGCTTAGTGCAAATATGGTGCAAGAGCAAAGTAATGCTATGGATAGCAAGAGCGTCAAAACATCAGGTGGTGCATTTGGGCTGTTGAATTTATTGGCTTTATTAGGTCTGATTGGTCTGCGTCATTATAAGAAATAAAAAAGTAGGAAAAAAGTAATGCACAATTATAAAAAAGGATTGCTCTGCATTATGGTTTTATCTGCTATGTCATTAATGGCAGCGGAGGATAAAACCATTAAGGTCACGACGTTTGCAGACGAAAATGGTGAAAACAGTAATGCATGTTCATTGCGTGAAGCAATCATTACTGCGAAAAAAAATATAGGTTATGGGGGGTGTACAGCTGGAAATACGCTTAATGGTGTAGCAGATAAAATTCAATTAGATGCCGGTACATATAAATTAAGTTCAGAACTCGTGCCGGAATCGGCTTTGGTGATTAGTGGCGTTTCACGTTTTAACTATGATGAAAAAGATAAACTGACGCAAAAATATCCTGCATTTGAACAGATCAAAACTATTATTAGCGGTGAAAATCGTTCAAGAATTTTTAATACCAGTATTAGTGAAACCAGTCTAACGCTAAATGATATTCAACTTGAAAAAGGTTATGCTGAAAATGGTCGGGGCGGGGCATTATTACTCGGTGGAGCTTTAAGCTTCAATAAGGGTGCAATTCTAAACTCGAAGGCGGATATTGCAGGGGGTGCAATTTATAATATTGCGCAAGATATTGAAAAAGAAGTCAAGATAAGTAACAGCTTAATTCAAGGGAATCAGGCCAATAAAGGCAGTGTTATTGCAATGGACTGTTACGGCAATCTGGGAGATACCAAACCTGCGGTGACCATTGCTCAAAGCAGTATTATTCAGAATGGTTCAATCGCCAGTGCGAGTGCATTAGATTTTTGTGGTGTTGCAAAGGTAAATTTATCTGCGAATACGATTGCACAAAATATAGCAAACTCAAGTGGCGGTAGTATTTTACGGGCAGTGACTGACGGTTTAGATCGTTTTAGTCCTTATTCAACTTTAACCGCCATTAGTAATACGATCGTAGAAAATTCAGCATACAGCACCTTTTTATATGATCAATCGGGCAGCAAAGTTTTCGCATTCAATATTCTGGCTTTTAATAATTCGGATAAATCCTGTCGTTATAACTCGGATAATGGTGTTCCGAGTGAAAAAATGATTTTTGTTGCAAGCAATAATGCCTTGAACTTGGCATCAGGAACAGATCAATGTGTGTTACCTGAAATTACTTTAGAGTCCACGGTTGAAAGTTCGAAAAATTTAGATGTCTCTAGCACCAGTTTTTCTAGCTTACTGTCTAAGATGACGGAATCATCAGCCTATAATATGTTCTTGCCTTTATATTATCCAAGAGATAATCAAAGTGCGGCAGATTTAATTGATGTTAATCGTTCAGGTTGTAGTGATTATGATCAACGCGGTTTAAGCCGTTTTTTAGATACGGTTTTACAACTTGAACCAAGCAAAAAGAATAGTTGCGATATCGGTTCGGTTGAACGTATGAATTTATCCGCTATAGATATTACAGATTTAAAAAATAGCTCGATTATTAGTTTACTGGAATTTTATCAGTCCAATATTGATGAACTTAAGGCATTAATTGACGAAGGAGTTAAAAACTCAACCGGAATCAATGATTTCAAAGAGGAATTAGCTCAATACGAAAATCTGTTGAAATATACCAAGCAGCACCAAAAATACCGTGCTATTTATTTTGACCCATTTGTACTGGCGATTCCAGCAGAAGAGCGGGTAAGTGATACATCAGGTGAAGATTATCGCATCAAGAGTTTAAATGCCGATAACTATACTGTTGAGGTTGAGCCTTATGGCATTGGTACACTCACCGTAACCGATGGTAATGCTGTGCTAAAAGGTGAACTAGATGACTTAAAATGCGAATGGAATGCAGATTTCAAACAGATCATGATCTATCGTACAAGTGGTGAATTGCTTAATACTGCTGATTATGCCTATTGTAAATACACGCTTAAAGAAAAGGGTGGTGAAGCCAAGCAGTCTTCAGGTATTTTACAGGCAAGCTTTGTAAATATTACTCCTGTTGCAAAGGATGATATTTATTCTATTAGTTCAAGCTCTAATTTAGAAGTAACGGTTAATCCTCTAGAAAATGACCATGATGATGGTGATGGTCTAACCTCTACTTTACCTGTAGCAAAACCAGCATTTTATCAAAATAAACAAGGTCAAGAGATTCCAATCCAAATTGAGAAGTTACCAGCTGGGTTGACTATGACGGCAGAACGCCAGGGTCCTTGTCCGGGTACTGATGCCAGTAATATATGTTATGGTGGAAAATTGCATTTTGCAGTTAAGAATAATCTCAGTCAATTCGATTATCCGGTGACTTATAAAATATATGATGCTGAGGGATTGGGATCAAATACTGCCACTATTTATCTGAACAACACTGCCAAAAATACCAATTCATCATCGAGTGGTGGTGGGTCATTTGGAGTATATGGTGTATTTGCTATTCTAGGTTTAACTTTATATCGACGTTATCGAATGAAATAATAAAAAAGCCGCTGACTTCAGCGGCTTTTTTGATTTTAATTTTTTAAATATAATCAAATAATTAATGATTTTTAGTCGTTTGTGGGAAATATTTACTGATATATTCTTCGCGAATGAGCGGGCGCTCTTCAGGTGTCGCTTTTTGCATACGAATACCCAATTCTTTACGTTCTTGGCTGCTCATTTTCTGCCAGGTTTCACGCATTTTCTGTTTTTCTTGTTCTGGAAGTTGAGTAAACCAATCCATACGCTGCTGTAAAGTAGTGCCTTGTGCTTCGGGTAATTCTTTGAGCGATTGGTAACGTTGAATGAGTGCACGTTGTTCACTATCGGATAATGTTTCCCAGGTTTCTGCAACTTGTGTATCAGCATCTTTGGAAAAAATCCAAAAACGTTCGAAACCAGCAAAACTGGTTTGTAAAAATCCGAGTGCACAAAAAGCAAAGGCTAATTTTTTAGCTGCCATGTGGAACCTTATCCTCACCTAAAACCATTAACATTTCCAAATCTTCAACCATTTGAGGAGATAGTTTTGGGGTCACTACCACTTGATTTTGCGGTTTTTCTGACATTTCAAAGGAGTTTGGCAATACCACGAATCCTGCAATTGCGGCGGCAAGAGCAAAACCTGACATTTTCCAAAGCCCATAACGGGATGTTTCTCGTGCTTGAATTTCTTCAATGACATGATTCATCACCACGGGTTTGGCTTTGTGATGTTGTGCGAGCCCATCGAGTTTGGAAGTAACTTGTTTTAAGAAATCATCTTGTTTCATTCGGATGACCCTCCACGATATGGATTCAAATGTGCTAAAGAAGCTTTGAGGCCTTGAATAGCACGGTGATAATGGGTTTTTACACTCCCTTCACTGCACTGCATGATTTGTGCAGTTGTGTGTGTATCAAAACCTTCCCAAGCACGAAGCATAAAAGCTTGCTGCTGGCGAACAGGAAGCTGAGCGATGGCTTCTTTGATTTCTTCGGCAGTCACGGCTTGATTAAGAAAATCGAATGGACTAGGAGTAGTCTCATCGACAATATCATTTAACTCAAGATCGTCATCATCCAGACTGACTTTCTTGAAAAAAGAAAAAGGTTGCACCCGACGAGCTTCTTTTCTGCGCCAGTCTTGCAGTTTATGGTTTAAGATGGTGTAAAACAGGGGATACCATTCATCAGTCGATTTATCAGCATAAGCTTTGTGCAAGGAAATAAATGCTTCCTGTACCAAATCCATCGCGATACCTTGTTGACCTTGAGTCGCACTTTCCATCATGACCAAGGCACGTCCAGTCACATCCTGCATAAAAGTCTTCAGGCGTTGTTCAGCCGTACTCTTCAGAGTACTTAAATTTTCTGACTGAGACTGTTTTGGTGCTGAATCCATAGAGATGGAAAATCCTGTCATTGGATACCCACCATTATTTCCAATTTCATAGTTATATAACGTTGAAAATAATGGTTTGGTTGACAAAAATAATATTATTTTTCTAGTGTAGTCTATTTTTTAACATCCATCAGTGATGTTTAAAATAAAGTAACGAAAGATCAGTTTATAAACGCTGACGAACCATTTCGAAGAAACAGACTGAACCCGCAATAGCAACATTCAGGGATTCTTGTCCGCCGGGCTGGGGTATGGAAACGGCTTGTGCATGTGCAAGGGCGTACTCAGAAACCCCTTGACCTTCGTTGCCTAAAATCCAGACACAGGATTGGGTCAAATCTTTCGTATACAAGCTTTCTGATTCATGTGAACTGGTTACATATACCGGAATCTTGAATTGAGACAAAATATCTTCCAGTGTCACATTTTCATAAGTATGCAAGGAGAAATGTGCACCCATTCCGGCACGCAGTACTCGTGGTGACCAAAGCGAAGCTGAACCTTTGGTGCAGACAATTTGTCGAATACCGGCAGCAGCAGCGGAGCGGAGTAAAGTACCGACATTGCCAGGGTCCTGAATATTTTCCAGAATTAAGGTGTCTGCCGTGAAATCTAAAGCATGACGGGAAGTGGGTAAATCGACGATGGCAAGACAAGCCAGTGTGGTGCCCAGCGTACTTAAATCTTTATACAGGGATTCACCAATGACAAAGACTGCACCTTGGTATTGCTCGGCAATACGGTCAAAATCAGGATGGCTTAAAGCCTGTTCGGTGGTAAAAATAGATTTGATTTTTCTATCTTCAGCTAACCAGGCCAGACACAAATGGGTGCCTTCAAGTACGGTTTGACCTTGTTTTTTGCGATATGAATTCTGCTCAATTAAGCCACGCAAGTGTTTAATTTTGGGATTATCTTTTGATTCTAGAAAAATAGTCGGCATGGGAGAATAAATCCACGGAAGCAAGTTATGAGGACTTACTTCCGCTATAAGAAAAATTAATTATGATAGCCAGTTACGAGGTCAACTTCATTTTTAGAACCAATCACTACAGGTACACGTTGGTGAAGTTCAGTCGGCTGGATGTCCAGAATACGTACACGACCAGTGGTAGATGCACCACCTGCCTGTTCCATCAGCATACTCATTGGGTTTGCTTCATACATTAAACGTAGACGACCGGCTTTTTTCGGATCTTTAGTGTCATATGGATACATAAAAATACCGCTACGGCAAAGAATACGGTGAATATCACCCACCATACACGCCACCCAACGCATGTTAAAGTCTTTTTCACGCGGGCCTGTTTTGCCTGCAAGCAATTCATCAATATAACGTTTTACCGGTGCTTCCCAGTGACGTTGATTCGATGCGTTGATGGCATATTCTTTGGTATCGGCAGCAACCTGAATATTTTCAGAAGTCATTAAAAATTCTTTGCTTTCAGGGTCGAAAGTAAAGAATACCACCCCGGCACCTACAGTTAGCGCCATCATGGTGGATGGGCCATAAAGCACGTAACCTGCAGCAGCCTGGTTTGTGCCGGCTTGCATAAAGTCCTCAGCTTTAGTCACTGCATTTTTAGCAGGCAAAATAGAGAAAATGGTCCCGACACACATGTTGATATCGATATTGCTGGAACCATCCAATGGGTCAAACAATACCAGATACTTGCCGTTTTCTTGTGCAGGAGTGAATTCGTCTAATTCTTCAGAAGCTAGGCCACCCACATGTGGATGAACTTTTAAAGCATTAATTAAATAATCATTTGAAATTACATCAAGTTTCTTTTGTTCTTCACCCTGAACGTTTTCGTGTTGTGCACTCCCTAAAACACCAGCCAAAGCACCTTTTTGCAATAATTGATCGATGTCTTTACATGTATTGCCAATTGTTTCAATAACTTGAGCCAATTCAGGTGTAAGATTCCCGTTTTGTTGTTGTAAATATTGGGAAAGGGTGAGGTATGACATGACAGGAAAGCTCCAATTAGAAAATGATAAAAAATTATCAAATGAATATGGGCAGCTATTTTAGATGAGAACGTGGCAAAAGAACAATTAAACTCTGCTATTTGTCGCGATTTTACTCTTGTAAGTTCTGTGGAAAATGCTATGTTGAGTTCTATAGGTTATGGAAAACGTGATAGGAGCATAATTATGACAACGCAAAAGTTTGATGCGACTCCAACGCCAAATGAAGCTATGAGTTTAGATGATATTTCTGCCGAAAAAGTGAAAGAGGCGTGGAAAGCATATGAAGCTAAACCTGAATACAAAAAATTCAACAAGCATGATCTGATTGAATCCATGCAGCATCCGCAAGAAGCATCTCAGGCATCTGAGAAAGCTTAAAAAAAGCGCTCAAATTGAGCGCTTTTTTTATGGTAACCCTTATTTTAATAAAGGCGGAACGGCTTCGTAGTTGATTTCTACGCGGCGGTTTTCTTTCCATGCATTTTCGTCATGACCTGGATTAACCGGCATTTCCTTGCCATAGCTTACGGCTTCCAACTGGGTTGCAGCTACACCGTTAGTCAGCAAGAAACTTTCTACTGCCTTGGCACGACGTTCACCCAAGGCCATGTTGTATTCACGGGTACCACGTTCATCGGTATGACCGGTCAAAGCAACTTTTGAGTTGGCATTGGCTACAAGAAACTGGGCATGTGCCTGAAGGGTTTGATAGTCCTCATTTGAAAGTTCACTGCTGTCATAGTCAAAGTGAACCACACGCTTGGCTAGGAATGCTTTGTTCGCAGCAGTCACACCTTTAGATGACGCACCTGCCAGGTTTTGTGCATTTAAGGCTGCATCTTCACTTAAACCTTCAGTACTGACGGTAGTGGCCCCGCTCGGATTTTGTCCTGCCTGAATTTCAGCAGCAGGCTTGCGGCTGGCACAACCTGTCATCACCAATGCTGTAGCCAGAACAGGAAGTACCAATAATTGAACTACTTTCATCTTTATCTCCATGATTATCATTGCTTTAGATTAATAAAATTAATTCGCTTGTATTGTTATTTAGGGGCCCAAGCTGGTTCGCGTACTTCACCTTGTTCACTTGGCAGGTTCATGCGGAAACGACCATCCAGTGACATGATAGACAATAAACCACGGTTTCCTTCACGGGTTGCATAGACCACCATTTGACCATTTGGAGAGAAACTTGGTGACTCATCCAGACTGGTCGGGGTAAGAATGTTAGTAATACCGGTGTTGATGTCCTGGATGGCCACTTTATAGTTGCTACCACTTGGACGATGAACCAGAGCAATTTTTTTGCCATCTGCACTTAAGGTACCACGGGCATTAAATGCGCCACGGAAGGTCAGACGCTTACTTGTGCTATTGGCAAAATTATAGCTATAAATCTGTGCTGAACCACCGCGGTCAGAGGTGAAAATAAAAGATTTACCGTCTGGAGCATAACGTGCTTCGGTATCAATGGCACTGTCATTGGTCATGCGCTGTAGTTCACGTGTATCCAGGTTCATTTGATAGATTTCAGGATTGCCATGCATGGAAGCTGTAAATAGCATGCTCTTGCCATCCGGTGAGAAACTTGGCGCACCATTCAGTCCACGGAAGCTGGCCAGTTTTTCACGGTTTCCTGTAGCCAAGTCCTGTACATAAATGGCCGGACGTTTGGTTTCAAATGAAACGTAAGCAATTTTTTTTGCGTCTGGGGTCCAGGCCGGTGACAGGATAGGATCACGGGAAGTCAGAATGGTTCTCGGCTGCTCACCATCGGTATCGGCAATTTGTAGGGTATAGCGTTGTTCCGGTGTTGCTGGGTTACGCAGTACATAGGCGATACGACCGCTGAAATCACCTGGAATACCGGTCAATGCCTGGTAAATGGCATCACTGATCATATGACCAGCTTGACGGATACGCGAAGCCGGTACAGTCAATAATTCATTTAACAGGTATTGCTGTTTTTCTATGTCATAGAGCTGATAATGAACTTCAAAACTGCCATTATCAGTAGTTTTTACCGTACCGGTTACCACATAAGGCACACCGGCAGCTTTCCATGCTTCTGTATTCGGATTATTCATGCTTGCAGTGGCAGGAAGATTTTTGGAAGCGCTGGAAAATTTACCGGAACGGTTCAGGTCATTTTCGACGATTGGGTAAATACTTTGATCATTATTAAATGGAATAATGGCAATTTTTGGCGCTTCTTCAGGTGCCTTAGCAATCTCCAGATGTAATTGAGCATAGGATTGCGTGGCTAATACCGGGCTTAAAGCGGCCAAAATGGTTAGGCAAAGTAGATGTTTACGCGTCATTTCCATCATCTGCTACGTACTCTAAAAAATATAAATTATTGTGAATCTGCTTGTGTCACATAATGGCATGATTTTGAGTGATTGAAAGCCCATCATAATGACTAAACTGTTATAAGACTGTGAAAAGTGAATAAAATTTTGGCTGTTTTATCGACTATCCAGTTTAAATGCCAAAAAAAGCCACATCAACCAGAATTTGATGTGGCTTCTAGTTATCTCGCCGTAAAGCTTGAAGTAAAGGTTCTTGCTTCACGTCGTGCATCGGGGTCTGAAGGCATTGGATAAGGTGCAGCTGCTCGAACAGCAGCTTCTACACTGGCTTTCATGTCAGGGTCGCTCGAGTTGACAATCACGGACTGAACCGAACCGCTATCACTTAAAGTGACTCTGGCAGTGGCTTTTTGACCTGATGAGCCACTTGGGATGTCCCATGCACGTTTGATTTTATTTTCAAAATCACGTTTTGCTGTTGAGGCAATTTTCTTGGCTTCAGCCTTTTTGGTTGCAGCTTCTTCCGCTGCCTGTTTGGCGGCTGATGCCTTGGCTTCTTCCGCGGCACGTTCACGTGCTTCCGCATCCGCTTTAGCTTTTGCAGCGGCATTAGCCTTGGCTTTATTTGCAGCATCGGCTTTAGCTTTTGCTGCAGCATCGGCCTTGGCTTTATTTGCAGCATCGACTTTTGCTTTTGCAGAGGCATCTGCTTTGGCTTTATTCGCTGCATCAGCTTTAGCCTTTACAGCGGCATCAGCCTTGGCTTTATTTGCAGCATCGACTTTTGCTTTTGTAGCGGCATCGGCCTTGGCTTTATTCGTAGCATCAGTTTTGGCTTTTGCAGCAGCTTCAGCATGTTGTTTATCCGCCTCTGCTTTTCTTAATGCATCCGCTTTTACTTTTTCTGCTTTTGCACGTTCAGCCTGATCTAATTTACGTTTGGCATCTGCTTCCACTTTTGCAGCGGCATCAGCCTTGGCTTTATTTGCAGCATCAGCTTTAGCCTTTACAGCTGCATCGGCTTTGGCTTTCTCGGCAGCATTCGCCTGAGCTTTTGCAGCAGCCTCAGCTTGGACTTTTAATTTATTCGCTTCAGTGACTTTTGCATTTTCAGCAGCCTGCTGTTCAGCCTTTTGCATCGCTTCGGCAGCAGCCTTCGCTTGCTGTGCAGCCTTCGCTTGCTGTGCAGCCTTCGCTTGCTGTGCAGCCTTCGCTTGCTGTGCAGCTTTATTGCTATCAGGTTTTGCTTGCGCTGGAGTAGGTGATGTAACTGGAATCACAGGAGCAGCTTCAACACTTGGTTCAGCTGTTTGGGTGATTTGTTCAGCGACATTTTTGTCTGCTGTTTCATCAAACTCTGTGACTTCAGGTGTGACAGGTTTTAAATCTTCAGGTTTAACTAAAATGGTAGTGATCTTTTTGGGAGGCTCAGGTGGTTGACTCATGCCCAGATAAAGCAAGCCAACCACTGCAATAACATGCACCCCAAGGGTGAAGCCAATCGCAACTGCATTTTGTTTAAAAGGCGGCTTTTTAAAATCTTTCATAAATTATTTTAATGGCTCAGTCAGTAAACCCACTTGAGTTAATCCTGCATCCTGTAAGGCAGACATGAGTTTCATGACTTCACCATAAGGACGAGATTCACTGCCGTTAATCAGTACACTCATTTGTTTTTTCTGTGCTGACGCTTCACGTTGTGACTCAGTCAGTACAGCTTTTAATTCATCGAGTGTGAGTACATCATTATTATGTGATTTATCTTCAAGTTTAATGGTGCCATCTGTTTCAAGCGTGACAATGGCAGGGCGGTCTTCGGCCTGCATGGGTGCACCATTTGCTTGAGGCAAATCAACTTTTACACCAGTCGTAATCATGGGTGCAGTGACCATAAAAATCACCAACAGCACCAGCATCACGTCGATATAAGGGACAACATTCATGTCACTTTTTAATGGTTTTTTAATACGCTCAAAGCGTCCGGAACGTTGAATTGCCATCAGTCATTTTCCTGTGTAGAACCCACAGTTTGACGTTGTAACAGCGCCACCATTTCTTCAGCAAATAAAGCGCGGTCTGAATAAACCGCTTCACCTTTTGCGGTGTAATGGTTAAAGGCCAAAACAGCAGGAATGGCTGCAAACAGACCAATTGCAGTGGCGATTAATGCTTCGGCAATACCTGGAGCTACGGTTGCCAGTGTAACCTGATCGACCTCTGCCAGACCAATAAAGGCATTCATGATGCCCCAAACCGTACCAAACAGTCCGACATAAGGCGCAACTGAGCCAATGCTTGCCAGCGCACCCAAACCTTGTTCAAGGTGTCCCTGATCACGGCTAAGACCCACACGCAGGATACGTTCAGTACTTTCAATACTTTGCTGGGCAGGCGCATTGTGTTTTTTAAGTTTAAAAAATTCACCCAAGCCATGATAGAAAATATCTTCCAGACCGACACGTTTGGAATTGAGTTGGGCATTGTTATACAGGGTATTTAATTCAGCCCCCGACCAGAAGATTTTTTGAAAGTGTTGATCTTCGGCCTGGGCCTTTTTATAACTCATATGTAACTTGGCAATCAGATACCAACTATATAATGATGCCAGAAGTAGCAGCAGCATTACCAATTGAACCACAGGACTTGCTTGTAAAATAAGATCTGATACGTGTAGCGAAGATTCTAGTTGTGTTGCCATAGTTACAATGTGCCAATAAATTTTTTTAGTCTTGTCCTAACTCTTTCAGAATTAGTGTACGGATTTCCTCAGGAAGCCGGGTTGGACGCATACCATCTACGCTGATACATGCCAATTCGACTTCACCAGAAGCAAGCATGATTTCACCACGATAAATATTCTGTTGCAATACAAATGATGTCGCTTTACACGAAACTACACTCGCGGTAACAGTAATCAGGTCATCCATCAGGATAGGGCGTGAATATTTCACGTTAATTTTATGAACGACAAAGTTGTAATCTTTTTGGTGCCAGTAGTGATCTACGCCTGAAGCACGTAGCCATTCGGTACGGGTACGTTCCATAAAACGAATATGGTTTGCATGATAGACAATGCCACCGGCATCGGTGTCTTCAATATATACACGAATGTTGAATTCGAATTTATTCGCCATGATTGTGTCCCATTTTTCAATTCAGTTTTATGGTTTTAGCTGTGCTTTTAGCGGTTTTAAAAAAACTGTGAAAATGACGGTTTTTTTGCCAAGAGTCAAGCTGTGTAACGCGTGGCAGTTTATCATTATGAGAATTGAGTCCAATGGCACAAGGTTTCAAATGAAATTTATTCTGTATTGAATTCGCAAAACCTGTAAATACGAAAAGTGAGCAAAGGATGCTCACTTTTTTAAATGTACTTATTTTTTTGTGGTTTGTCTCTTTTTCCAGTCAGTCTGTACCTGTTCGGCAACTTTTGGATAATCCAGAATAAAACGCACATGGCTTTCTACCCCGGTTTTTAAAGTCTTATTATCGACAATAAATAACTGGTTATGGTTAGGTGCGGCTTTGGTCATGTCCTGATCGGCAGGAGTTGCACCCACAAAGACAAACAAGGATGGCATCAGCTGACCATAATAAGCAAAATCTTCGCTGGCACTGGCGTTGTTGTCCAGCACATGCAGTTTATCTTCGCCACTCACCTGAGCCAGCGTAGGTTGCATCAATTTGGTTAATGTTTTGTCATTGGTCGTAACAGGCGCGTAGGGTGCAATTTCCACTTTTGCTGTGACCTGATTGGCAGCGGCATTATGTTCTAGCATGTTGGGTAAAGTTTTTAAAATGCTCTGGCGAACATCTTCACTGTTAGAACGAATGGTACCCACCATATTCACCTGATCGGGAATGACATTACCCGTTGTTCCCCCGTGAATACTACCAATGCTGACTACGCCCATGCCTTTGGTCAAATCTGTGTTACGGCTGATCAAACTTTGCATGTTGTTGATCATTTGTGAAGAAGCATAGATTGGATCGCGACCCAGCCAGGGCATGGAACCATGTACCTGCTTGCCGTTGACCTGAATGCGTAAATGATCCGCACTGTTCAGAATGGCACCATCTTTATAGGAGATATTACCGCTTGGCATACCTGCCATTACGTGCATACCAAAAATAACTTCCGGTTTGGGATTGTTCAATGCACCATCGGCAATCATTTTACGTGAACCGATCAAATGACCTTGAGTAAAATTATCAATATCAGCACCGCCTTCTTCAGCCGGTTGGAAAACAAATACCACAGTACCTGCAATTTTATCTTTATTGGCTGCTAAGGCCTTGGCTGCACCCAGTAACATCGCGGTATGGGCATCATGACCACAGCCGTGCATGACATCGGTTTCTTTGCCCTGATAAATGGCTTTGACTTTACTGGCATAAGGAAGTCCAGTTTTTTCTTCAATCGGAAGAGCATCCATGTCGGCACGTAAAGCCATCACTGGACCCGGCTTAGCCCCTTTAAGTACCCCGATGACACCGGTTTTGGCATAGCCTTTACGCACTTCTATTCCATAAGATTTTAACTCTTTTTGTACCAGCTCGGAGGTTTTGAATTCCATATTGCCCAGTTCTGGATTTTGATGAATATGCTGTCGAAGCTGAATGGTGTGGGCTTCTACATTTTTAACGGAATCATCAATCCAGTCTGCAAGGCTCAACTGGCTGCAAAGAAAAAGTGGAAGACAAAGGGAGATCTGCTTATATATGTCCATATATTAACGAGTCCTTAAAGGTTGAGATCATTTTCAGTGAGTCTATAGCATTGCATAATGAAGGAAATTTAGACAAAACTATTTGAGTGCTCTTAATATACTTTTAAGGTATATTTGTTGTTAGTTGCTGGAATACAAAGGTTTTATAAGGACTTCGAGACTATAAATACTTTGCGATTTATGTGAAATTAGCTTTTATCAATTTTGTTTATCCCTCTTAATTTTCGGATCTGTGACACAACAATTTTATTTGATTCAATCCATTATTAGGGCATTACAACACTGCATGACATTCGAGTTTAAAATGAGTCGCTTTTTGAAATATATAATTATTTTTGCCTTGGGGTTTGCACTGTGGAATTACTGGCTGAAACCGGATAAAGGTATTTCAGAGGCTGCTGATTATCAGTCTGCTCAAGGAATTCATCAGTTTGATGGCTATAGGATGAAAAATCTGGAAGCGTATGCTGGCGAGTTTCGGGTTTTATCCAGAGAAGATTATAGTTTTGGACGAGAGGCGGAACTTAGTCCAGTTGATTTTGCTTTGGGATGGGGCAGCATGACCAATCCTGCTGTTTATAAACAGTTATCGATCAGTCAGAGTAATCGCTGGTATTACTGGCGTTATGAAAATGCACCACCCATTCCAGTCAATGAAATTTCAACGCACAGTGCCAATACACACTTGATCCCTGCATCGAAACAGATTGCAAAGCAGCTCAAAGCTATTGATCAAGATGATTTGATTTATTTAAAAGGACAGCTGGTTGAGGTCACGGCTGCTGATGGCTGGACTTGGCGTAGTTCTTTAAGTCGTGAAGATACGGGGAATGGTGCGTGCGAGTTGATGCTGGTGGAAGAGGTGAGGGTGATTTCTAAGTCTTAAATCTTTTATTTGTTGAATTAAGCAAGAATATGATTTGTAGAGAGGATGAGCTAATTGAACTTGGTTCTAAGCACTCCTTCAAATGTCGGATGTGATTAATTTTCTATGTGCTTCGGTTTATTTACTTTTGACGGGACAAAAGTAAATAAACCCCTCTGTTGGATTGAGGGTATGTCCATATACCCCAATCCAACGTGCGACATCCATGTCGCCTGTCAATTGATTTTTTAAAAGTGATGATTTTAAAAATAAAAATATAAGTTGATGAGTTGTAATAAAATGTTTTTAGGTAATATTTTAATTTTTTAGGGGTAGAAATTGGCGAATCAACAAGAAAATTCAGATTTAGCGATCCAATTTCCTTGGACTCTGCCACAACAGCCAAATGTACAAACGATTATTTTACAACAACCTGCTAAAACACATATGGAGTTAAATGCTTCTACAGATAAAACAGCAATTTCGTCTTTTGCACTTTCAGTAGTGATTGCTCTGATTTTAGGAGCATTGGCAACGTGGCTTGCTTATTGGTATGGACGTAAGAGTTTTGAGTTAACTAAACAAGGCTTTAATTTGACATTAGAGCAAATAGGAAAGTCAGTAGAGCAAACACTAAATTCTAATAGAGAACTTTATCAAAGTCAGAAAGACTTGCAATTAATGCAGATTAAGTCTACACATCGACAGGATTGGATAAATAATATTAGAGAGCTATTTAGTGAAATTTTAATTGTAAGAACAAAAATGAATATAGTAATAGCAAATGATTTCTCTGTTCAAAGTAAGGAGGTATTAATAGATTATTTAGTGGAATTTAGAAAACTTACTCATAAAGTTACCTTATATTTAAATCCTTTGGAGGAATTATCGGAAATCATATTATCAGATATGAGAAAAATCGACTCTCTAGTTGCTAAGCGCTTTAATAAAGATATTACCGATAACGAGTTGGATGAATTAAGCAAAATACTTATTTCTAAAACTCTTGTACAAAACATTCAAAAACTATTAAAAAAAGAATGGGAAAGAGTTAAAAAGGGAGAATAAATCTCCCTTATCAATCACTTGTCTTTCGGCTCAGGCGGCGTCATGCCAAACTGCAAATATGCCATATTAGTAGCAATACGGCCACGTGCAGTACGCATGGTATAGCCTTGCTGAATCAGATAAGGCTCAATCACATCTTCCAAAGTACCTGAATCTTCTGCCATTGCAGCAGCCAAAGCTTCCACACCGGCAGGGCCACCATCAAAACGTTCTAACAACATGCTTAAATAACGACGGTCTAAAGTATCCAAGCCATCTTTATCGACATTCAGCATATCCAGTGCACGTTGAGCCATTTCTTGAGTGACTTCACCTGTACCTTTCACTTGTGCATAGTCACGAACACGGCGCAACAAGCGGTTGGCAATACGCGGTGTACCACGGGCACGACGCGCGATTTCTTTTGCACCATCATCCGTCATGGGAACGTCCATTAACGAGGCAGAACGCGACACAATATGAGTTAAGTCGGCAACTGAATAAAATTCTAAACGCTGCACAATACCAAAACGGTCACGTAGCGGCGAGGTGAGCAAGCCTGCACGTGTGGTAGCCGCAACCAAGGTAAATGGCGGTAAGTCCAGTTTAATGGAACGTGCGCCCGGGCCTTCACCAATCATGATATCAAGCTGGTAATCTTCCATGGCTGGATACAGAATTTCTTCAATTACAGGAGAAAGACGGTGAATTTCATCAATAAATAAAACGTCACCTTCTTCTAAATTGGTCAGCATGGCAGCCAGATCACCGGCACGCTCCAGTACTGGGCCAGAAGTCGATTTTAGATTGCCGCCCATTTCGCGTGCGATAATATTGGCCAGTGTAGTTTTACCTAAACCCGGTGGGCCAAAAATCAGGGTATGGTCGAGTGCTTCACCACGACCTCGTGCTGCGCCAATAAAGATTTCCATTTGCTCACGTACCACGGGCTGACCAATGTAGTCTTCCAGGGAAGTGGGGCGAATGGCACGATCAAAATGATCTTCGGGTTTTTCAGAACCACTGATGAGACGGTCTTGCATATTAAGTCAGTTCTATTTTCGTGAATTCGATTATCGCGTTATGGTCATAAATACCACATTTAGTTGCACGGCCGCGAATGATGAAAGATATTCACTACTTTCGCGTAGGCGATGCCTTACTTTTGAAAGATCAAAAGTAACAAAAATCTTTTGTTGGATTGAGGATATGTCCTTATATCCCAATCCAACTTGGCGACATCCATGTCGCCTATCGCGTATCAAACTTAAGGATAGATCGGTTTATCTATTTGAATTACTTGTTCATCGACTTAAGTGCAGCACGGATAATATCACTTGCTTCGGTAAAGTCCGCTTTAACGGCATTAATCAGTTTTTGTGCTTCTAAAGGTTTATAACCTAATGACTGTAACGCTGCTTCAGCTTCTGCCACAGCAGAGTTACCACTAAACTGGATTTGCTCTACAGTAGAATTGTTTGGTGTCGTGCCAGCTGACATGGCTTTGAAGCGGTCACGCAGTTCAATCATCAAGCGTTCAGCGGTTTTTTTGCCTACACCCGGTACTTTAACTAGCGTATTCACATCTTCATGTTCTACAGTATGAATTAGCATGTCGACGCTGAGAGTAGAAAGAATACCCAAAGCCATTTTAGGACCCACACCGTTGACTTTAAGCAGGGTACGGAAGATGGTTTTTTCCTGAGCATTCAAGAAGCCATATAAAAGCTGAGCATCTTCACGAACGGCGAGATGCGTCCATAAGGTAACTTTCTGGCCTTTTTGTAATTGGCAAAATGTTGAAAGCGGGGTATCGATTTCATAGCCCACGCCATTTACATTTAATAATACTGTCGGTGCTTCTAGAGCCAACACCTCGCCAATAAGACATCCAATCATGTTTATTTATTCACTTATCTATCGTTGGTTGCATAGTAGTGAGCATTTGCACGAAAGGCAAAATGCTCAGGTATAATTTTTTAAATCTGGTGAAAATTTTAGCCAGCATATCTGCAACATTTTTACATCAAGCCGGCTTTATTGCCCTGTAACTCTTGCGACAGGTTATAGGCCTGATGGTCTGAGAATTTCGAAATAATATCCAGCACCTGCATAATATTTTCATAGTGATTACTTTGAAAATTGACTCCGGCGCGTTGCAGCATGGACATTAAACGCTGTTCTTTAAAGCTCAAGGTTTTATGTGGTGTGGTCAACGGGATAAAGGCATCCAGAATATTTTGCAGACTTTGATGGGCAATAATCTCTAAACCAGCCTTTTGCGGATGTTCAAAAATCTTGTCACGCGCCAAGTTTTTTGCCCGTTCAATGCCGCGTTCAATATCTTCAGAACAATATTGCAATAAGCTGCCTTTGAGTTGTCCTGATAAAATCTCAAAGTGATGTTTGGCAAAAGCAGTGGTCACTTCATCCACAAGACGTTTCATCACCCGGCCGCGTAAAGCAGCAATTTTTTGCTGCCAGGTCGTGGTTGGCATAGACAGTTCTTCGGGCTTGCCATAATCTGCAATCAGGTCGAGGAAAACCGGTTCGACTTCTTCATAAGATAGCATATTTAAAATAATGCCATCTTCCAGATCAATCAGGGCATAACAGATGTCATCCGCAGCTTCGAGTAAATAGGTCAGCGGATGACGGCAATACTGATAGTCACTGAGCTGAATTAAACCGAGCTGTTCTGTAATTTGCTTGAGAGTCTCTTTTTCAGACTGGTAACAGCCAAATTTTGCCCGCTGATTGGCAGGGCGATCACCTTGTGAGGCAATGGTTTTAGATAACCACGGATATTTTAAATAAGCGCCTAAAGTGGCATAAGTCAGACGCATGCCGCCATCATTGGGATGATAGTCAATTTTGGTTAGTAAACGTAAACCTTGGGCATTACCTTCAAACTGGCGTACATCGGCCTGTTCTTCCGGGGTGAGTTTTTTTAAAAAATTGCCATGTGAGGCATCGTCAAACCATTCACGTATCGCGTATTCTCCGGCATGACCAAAAGGTGGATTGCCAATATCATGTGCCAGACATGCAGCCTGAATAATGGCACCGACATCGGCAGGGGAAATCCACACCGGGAGTTGATCTTTAATTTTTTCTGCTGCCAGCATGCCCAATGAACGGCCAATACACGATACTTCGAGCGAATGGGTCAAACGGGTGTGAATACCATCGTGCTGTGTTAGCGGATGCACTTGGGTTTTACGGTTGAGCTGGCGGAAACTTTGCGAAAAGATAATGCGGTCATAATCTTTGTGGAATGGGCTACGTGCCTGTTCTGAACTTTGTTTTTTGCTACCAATACGAACTGTCGAAAGCAGTTCCAACCAACGCATTTGTTCCATTTATCGTTATTCAGTAAAGAGCTGAATTCATCATGCCAAAAAAAAGTCCAAGCGACTAGAGTAGGGCGACATGATTTGTCTTTCTGATAATGCTCTGAACTGTGTTAGTGTTTGAGCTTGATCATTTACTCAAGAGATCTCTTTCATGAACCCAATGCCTGCTAAAATCTATTTTTTCTTTTAACTTTAAGAATAGTTTATGGTTATTGAAAAATGATTTATGAAAGAACGCTAAGACATCAAGAAAGAAAAGATGCAGAATTATGTAACACTGGCTAAAAGATACGGAATTGAGCATAAGCCGCAGTATTGAAATAATATTTAGAAACAAGATAGTGCAGGCTTAAATTTATATAAGATTCAAAATTTTTATCTGAAAAATAAAATATTCTTCCATGTTCTTGAGTGAATAGATGGCACATTCGTGAATTTCTATCTAGCTGATTTTGCCAATACACAGTAGAATATGCGCTCTCTCTAAGTCACATTGGCGGTAGGGTCCAATAGACCTGCCCGTGGAGCCAAAATCAGCATGTTTATCGTGGCCGGTGCACCAGCACACTCTTCTTTTAAGAAAACTCAACTCTTAAACCGTCTCGCGTCAATGAGTTCTGTTCAATCAATTGAAAGTCAATGGATTTATCTGTTTGATCAAGCGCTCAACGAACAGCAGCATCAATCTGCATTACAATTATTAAATGATGGTGCTTCTTTTGAAGTTCGTCAGGCAGCAAGTGATGAAATTCAGATTCTTGTAACGCCACGTCTAGGCACGATTTCTCCGTGGTCTTCTAAAGCGACTGATATTTTTGCCAACTGTAATACCCCGATACACCGCCTAGAACGCGGTGTTTTGTTTACTTTAAAAGGTATTTCTGAAGTATCCAATGAAGTTAAACAGGTTTTACATGACCGTATGACTGAAAGCGTGTTCAATCATATTGATGACGCTGCGGCTTTATTTGTCGAAACTGCACCAAAACGTTTAAATAGCATTGATATTTTAGGTCAGGGTAAACAAGCGCTGGTGAAAGCCAACTCTGAATTTGGTTTTGCCTTGTCAGATGAAGAAATTGATTATTTAACCGCAGCATTTAACAAGCTGGGTCGTAACCCGCACGACATCGAATTGATGATGTTTGCTCAAGCCAACTCTGAGCATTGCCGTCACAAAATCTTTGGTTCTGAATGGACAATTGATGGTGAAAAACAGCCATTGTCATTGTTCCAAATGATCAAGAACACCTATAAAGAATCACCAACAGACGTATTGTCCGCTTATAAAGACAACGCATCTGTCATCGTGGGCTTTGACACACAACGTTTCTATCCTAAAAAAGATAATGAAACAGGTCACCACGTTTATAAATACAAGAGCCAGGCTGCTCACATCCTGATGAAAGTGGAAACCCACAACCATCCAACAGCGATTGCACCATTTGCTGGTGCTGCGACCGGTTCGGGCGGTGAAATCCGTGACGAGGGTGCAACTGGTCGTGGTGGTAAACCAAAAGCTGGCTTAACCGGTTTCACGGTGTCTAACCTGAACATTCCGGGTTTCGAACAGCCTTGGGAAGAAAATTACGGTAAACCATCACGTATGGCATCTCCACTTCAAATCATGATTGAAGGTCCATTGGGTGGTGCTGCGTTTAACAACGAATTTGGTCGTCCTGCCTTAAATGGTTACTTCCGTACTTTCGAACAAAACGTCAATGGTGAAGTGAAAGGTTTCCACAAGCCAATCATGATCGCTGGTGGTTACGGTAACATCCGTCCTGACCATGTGGAAAAAGATGCCATCCAGCCGGGCGACTTGTTGATCGTGCTAGGTGGTCCTGCAATGTTGATCGGCCTAGGTGGCGGTGCAGCATCTTCTGTAGATAGCGGTAAATTGGGTGAAAACCTCGACTTCGCTTCTGTACAGCGTGAAAACCCGGAAATGGAACGCCGTTGCCAGGAAGTGATTGATGCTTGCTGGCGCATGGAAGATTTCAACCCGATCGTGTCTGTGCATGACGTCGGTGCGGGCGGTATCTCCAATGCCATGCCTGAATTGGTCAATGACCATGAATTGGGTGCAGTGCTTGACCTTCGTAAGATTCCATCACTTGAGCCAGGCATGTCTCCAATGGAAATCTGGTCGAATGAAGCACAAGAACGTTATGTTTTAGCGATTCGTCCAAGTTCTTTAAGTCTGTTTGAATCTCTTTGTGCACGTGAACGTTGTCCGTTTGCAGTATTGGGTGAAGCGACTGAAGCACGTCATTTGACTGTTGAAGATCCATTGTTTGAAAACAAAGCGGTGGATATGCCAATGCAAGTGATGCTTGGTGGTACACCACGCATGAGCCGTTCTTACGAGACGATTGAACGTAAAGGCGATGACTTTGATGCAGCTAAAGTCACTGATTTGAAAGATGCGATTTTCCGTGTTCTGAAAAACCCGACCGTTGCATCTAAATCGTTCCTGATTACGATCGGTGACCGTTCAATTACCGGTATGGTTGCGCGTGACCAGATGGTGGGTCCTTGGCAAGTTCCTGTAGCAGATGCTGCAGTCACTACAACAAGCCTTGTCGGTTACACGGGTGAAGCGATGGCGATGGGTGAACGTCCACCAGTTGCGCTTTTAAACCCTGCTGCATCTGCACGTTTATCAGTTGCAGAGTCGATCTCGAACATCATGTCTGCAAAAATCGAGCAGATTAGCGACATTAAATTGTCTGCAAACTGGATGGCGGCTGCAGGCCAACCGGGTGAAGACCAAGCGTTATTTGAAGGCGTAAAAGCCATCGGTATGGAAATGTGTCCTGCGCTGGGTATTGCAATTCCTGTTGGTAAAGACTCACTGTCTATGCGTACCACCTGGAATGATGAAGGTGAAGACAAGTCTGTAACATCTCCAATGTCTGGCGTAATTACTGCATTTGCACCGGTGACTGATGTACGTCAAACATTGACCCCTGAATTGAAAAACCTGGATTCAGTACTGGTACGTATTGATCTTTCTAAAGGTCAGTTCCGCCTTGGTGGTTCGATTCTGGCTCAGGTGTATAAAGCCATTGGTTCTGTAACTCCAGATGTAGACAGTTTCGAAGATTTCAAAGCATTCTTTGCATTGGTTCAGGACTGGAATAACCGTGGCCTGATCAAGGCTTATCATGACATCGGTGATGGTGGCTTACTCGCGACTGTTGCAGAAATGATGTTTGCTTCACGTTTGGGTGTAGCACTGGAAGATCAATCGACTGCAAGCCTGTTTGCTGAAGAAATTGGTGCAGTACTGCAAATTGCTACTGCTGATTGGGAAGCATTACAGGCAGAAATCGCTGAATCTTCACTTAAAGATGCTATCTCTGTAGTAGGTAAAGTGAACAATACTGACCAATTGACTATCAACGGTCTGGTACTTGAACGTGCTGATTTGCAAGTAGCTTGGACTGAAGTATCACATCAAATTCAACGTTTGCGTGACAACTCTGAAACTGCGGATTCTGAGTTTGCTTTAATCACTGACAAGAACCACAAAGGTATCATCGCACAGCCGACATTCGACCTGAATGAACCTGTTGAAGCGCCGTATATCAATTCACGTCGTCCAAACATGGTGATCTTGCGTGAACAGGGCGTAAACGGTCATGTGGAAATGGCTGCGGCATTCGATAAAGTCGGCTTCAACACTGTTGACGTACACATGAGCGACTTGCTTGCTGGCCGTATCAGTCTGGATGACTTTGAAGGTATTGTGGCTTGTGGCGGTTTCTCTTACGGTGACGTAATGGGCGCAGGCGGTGGCTGGGCGAAATCAGTATTGTTTAACCCTAAACTGCGTGACCAGTTCGAGAAATTCTTCCATCGTCAAGAAACCTTCTCTTTGGGTATCTGTAACGGTTGTCAAATGTTGTCGCAATTGGCTCCACTGATTCCGGGTGCGGAAAACTGGCCTCGTTTCCACCGTAACACTTCAGAAGTATTTGAAGCGCGTGCAGTGAACGTTCGTGTTGAAAAATCTCACTCGATCCTGTTAGACGGTATGGAAGGTTCGATTCTTCCAATCGCGGTAGCACATGGTGAAGGCCGTGTAGTTGCAACTGAAGACAAAATTGCTGCATTAAATGCAGGCAATCAAGTCAGCCTGCGTTATGTAGACAGCTTGGGTAATGCTACACAGCAATATCCATTGAACCCGAACGGTTCACCAGAAGCGATTACTGGTGTGACATCTACTAACGGTCGTGCAACGATTATGATGCCGCATCCTGAACGTAACTTCCGAGCTGTTCAGCATTCTTGGAAACCTGAAGAATGGACTGAAGATGGTGCATGGTTACGCATGTTCCGCAATGCACGTAAGTTCATTGGTTAATTCTGAAGTGTTTTGAAAAAAGCCACCTTCGGGTGGCTTTTTTATTTTGTATCTATTTTTTATTTTATTTTTATTTCTCCCGCTGGACTTGGTTTGAATTTTGCTTTTATATTGGAGTGAAAGGGTATTTGTGTGTTTTATGCACAATCACGATGCAATATGGAAGAAAGATGGTTCACTAAATACAAGTTCAGGATTGAATCTCTAAGCGAGGTGACACAATGCCAAAAACTGCAATATATACAAATATTGATAAAGCGACTTTACGTAAGAAAGGGTGGATGTTTTTTATGGCAGTCGTAGGGCTACAAATGCTGTTTTTGATCGGTAGTTATTTGCTGCAAAGTTCTTAATTTTTAAATTGAAAAAGCCACCGTGAGGTGGTTTTTTTTGTGTTGGATATTTTAATAAAGTCACAGCTTCGCTGATTGTGCGAAATTTTAATAAATAACGCGTAGGCGATGTCTTACTTTTGATGCAGCAAAAGTAACAAAACTGCTTTGTTTGCTAGATGATATATCCTTGTATCCCTACCAAACGAGCGACATCCATGTCGTAAGTCATGTGATTGGATTTCAGTTTTTTATAAAATAACTTTTTGAATTTTAGAATTTATTTATTTGTTATAATGAATTAGTTAATTAAAAACATACGGAATAAAAATTGAAAAAGAAAGAATATAAATTAAAAAATAATATAGTTTTTGGAGCTGTTGTTGGCTTAGCGGGGATTGCTTGTGGTTTGTGGCTTCTAATCTCTTTGGAGAAATTATCAGGAACTGAGTTTGTAGGTTTTAGTCTTGGATTTGCTGTGATTGGATTGATCATAGCCTTTGCAGCTGAGGTTCAAGAATTTTCAATTGTAGGAAATGGCGTCAAATTGAAAGAATTAAGGTCGGAAGCTGAAAAGACCATAGAGGAATTAAAAGAAGCTAGAACAGAATTATTTAGAGTTTTAGTCCAAAAAAGTATTTATGGATCAGGTGGGTTTTGTAGTGATTGTATAGTAGATGAATGTGCTGAATCATTTTGTGAGTTAATTGAACAAATTGAAAAATTTAACTGTTTAAATAAATTAAGGTTAGATGTTGAAAAATCATTAAGATTAATATTATCTCGGCAGTACAATAACTTGTATATGCTTCATTTGCCAAATAAGAAGCACACAGATTCACTTGAAAGTTATGATAACCCTCGAGATTTAAGAATTAAAATAAGCGATGAATGTATACAGAAATATATTTCAAGGAAGTTTAATCAATTCACCATGGAAGAAGGAAGATCAGAATTAAATGATGCTATTGAAGTGTATGCAAAATTATATGCTATAAAAATTAAACTCGATAAATTAGCACCAGAATCATAGAAAAATATTTAAAATTTTGTTCTAAGTTTCATCATTAGCTTATAAAAAAACGGCCTCAATCAGCCGTTTTTATTGCTGAAATTCTAAGGTGATAATGGTGACCGAGATGAAAAGAAAAAATGAATTCAAAGGGTTAGAATTAAACATAGAGCATTTTTTGAGCAATGTGAAATATTGAATTGTCAAAGAAATGTCAAGAAAGGTGATAGGTAATTGTATTTAAAATGATTTTAATTTTTGATGTTCTGATAAGGGCTCCATGAAATCTGATAGAGATTAATTCAGGTTTAAGCGCTAAGATAATCCTATCTTTATTCTGTTTATTGATAGCATGCTTAAACTGATTTATTACGTTCCTGAATCTCATCTTGACTCCACCAAAAACGCCGTGTTTCAAGCAGGGGCAGGTGGGATAGGCAACTATGAGCATTGTGCCTGGCAGGTGTTGGGTACAGGACAGTTTAAGCCGTTAAAAGGCGCTGATCCTTTTATTGGTGAAGTGGGGGAACTGGAACAGGTCGAGGAATGGCGGGTAGAAACTATTGTGCCTGAAAATCAAGCATCTAATGTGGCAAAAGCACTCAAGGCCAGCCATCCGTATGAAGAGCCTGCGTTTGAGTTTGTTCAGATAGTAGATATAAATTATTGACGATATTTGATTTGGGAAAGAGTGACATCCATGTCACTCGCTAGCCAGAGGTTCAGGGATGAACCTTCTGGCTAGCAAAGGGTTTTGGTTACCTTACGGAATATATTCCTCACCTTTCAAAGTAACGTAAACGCCTACACAAATTAAAAGTGAGTTATGACAGCTTACGGGGCTGTGCCGATTTGCAATTAAAATCAAACCTTCTGAACAAACAACTCACGCTCAAAACGGTATTGCGGGAAGAACACGCCATCTGCTGCACGTTCACCGGCAGCAATCACCATGACTGGATATTGCTGATCATTCAGATTTAAAATTTTATTGACCATCGGTTCATCAAAGCCTTCCATCATGCAGCTATCAAAGCCATAAGCACGTAAAGCTAGCACCAAATTCTCACAAGCCAAAGCCGTGGTCTTACTGGCCCATAACTTTGCATCAGCAGGGTTAAAAGCCGTCACTGGCAATTGCTTGTCAAGTTTACGTGCAACTTTGAAAGCCACTTTCTTAAAGTTACCTATTGCATTAAAGTAACCGGTTTTATAATTGTAAGGAATAAACCTGTAATACTTCTGCACAGCAGCAGGCGCTTCCGGAAATGGAAACTCAGTGATGTTTTTCTTTGCCATTTCATCAATACGGTCGGTTCTTGCCACGCAGACAATCAGTTCAGCCGCAGTCTTTGCAGCCAATTGACCTAGACAGGCTTTTACCAACTGCTTTTTCTTGGCAGGGTTTTGAACCACATAAAAGGTCCAAGGCTGTAAATTGGATGAGTTCGGTGCAAGTAAAGCCAGATCTAAACATTCATCTAGCACTTCAGCAGGAATGGCTTTGTCAGTAAATTTTCGTACTGAACGACGGCTTTTTATGACTTTCTTAAAGTTTTCGACATCAATATCTTGTGGGGCTGGCTCAAAGTAGCGTTTCTTTTCAGTCTTGGCTTGGCTGGTCATGGTGTATTCCGTAACAATTTTTATTTGATGTGGGGGTAGAAATGAAAAAAACCACCAAGCAATGCAAATTACCCAGTGGTTTTTTATGTATCTTTCAATTAATTAAATTGAGTGAAATCCGGTTTACGCTTCTGCATAAATGCAGCAACAGCTTCTGCCATTTCCGGTGAGGTTACACGCTTCATAAAAATCTCGGCTTCGTTATCAATACAGTCAATAATTTCCTGCAGATTATGTTTCATTAAGGCTTTGGTTTGCTTGATTGAAGCGAGCGGTAGTGCTGCTAAAGTTTGTGCCTGTTTCAATGCAGTTGCATATACATCATCTTCAATGCTATTCACAATTCCAGCACTTAAGGCTTTGTCGCTATTGAACTTTTGTGCAGTAAACAGCAGCTCAGCCGCTTTATGGTAACCCGCTTGCTGAATCAGCAATTTGCTCGAGGCACCTTCAGGCGATAGACCTAAGCTCACAAATGGAATCTGGAACAGGGCAGTAGAATCACTATAAACCAGGTCGGCATGCAGCAAAATCGTTACTCCAATGCCAATCGCCACACCACGAACAGCAGCAATTAACGGTTTGGAAAATTTTGCCGCAGATTTTAAAACAACAAATGGAGGCGCATCTCCCGCTTTGCCTGCCAGTGGAGTTTGAATAAACTTCATGAAATCCTGCATATCATTACCGGCACTGAAGTCGGCATCCTCACCACGTAAAATCACCACGCGAACGTCTTTATCCTGATCGGCTTCATCCAGTGCCTGGGCAATTTTTAGATACAGTTCACCGTATAACGCATTTTTAGCTTCAGGACGATGAATGGCTAAGGTCAGTACGCCATTGTCTAAATTCGCATTTAAATGTTGATGTGGTTGTTGAATACAGCTCAGTGTCATCGTACTATCCTTGCTTTAAAATTTAATTTGATTTTATGGCAGTTATTATGTCGCATATTTATTTTAGCGGCACAACTCACGAGTCATAAAAAACTTGATCTGTTATGAACTATACATTTGATTATCTGGTTTTCATTGGTCGCTTTCAGCCTTTTCATCTGGCACATATGCAAACGATTAAAATTGCATTGCAGCAAAGCCAAAAGGTGATTTTGGCCTTAGGTTCAGCACAAAATGAACGCAATATTAAAAATCCGTTTAGTGCTGCTGAACGTGAACAGATGATCTTGTCCAATTTTTCGGAAGTGGACCAGAAGCGGATCAAGTTTGTGCATGTGATTGATGTTTATGATGACCAAAAATGGCAACAACTGGTTAAATCTCTAGTAAAAGAAGTTGCTGAACCAGAAGCCAAAGTCGGCTTGATCGGTCATTTTAAAGATGAATCTTCTTATTATCTGAAGCTGTTTCCGGAATGGGAGATGGTGGAACTTGCCAGCCTGGTCGGGGCAATTTCAGCAACGCCGCTGCGTGAAGCATATTATCGTGGTGAAATTATCGAATCTGCTTTGCCGCTCGGCACCAGTGAGTTTTTACACAAATTTCAGAAAACTGCCATTTATCAACAATTGCAGCACAAATACCTGACCCAAGATAAAACTAATCTGGAACAATCTTTAGTAAGCTTTTAGGTCGAGGCACAGCATTGTCAAGACCCAGGAGTGGATAAGATGAATATCCAAACCAGCTTACAAAGTGTCCTGATTGTCAGTGTAATCCATCTAGGTATCGTCGCACAGGTCAATGCACAGGAATGGACACTGACTCCACAAAGCTATGTGGGCTTTGAGGTGAAGTCGATGGGCTTTTCAACCGTAAAAGGAAAGTTTGAACAGGTTCAGTCCAGTATGAGCTTTGACCCTGTAGCACCTAAGAATGCCTCGGCACGGTTTGTGATGCAAGTAAATAGCCTAAGCTTGAGCAAGCCTTCACTGAAAAATATGATTTTAGGTGAAGATTTATTTTATGCAGAGAAGTACCCAACAGCGACTTTTAACAGTCATGAATTTCTCGCTTTAGGGAATTATCAATACAAGATCAAAGGCGATCTGACTTTGCGCGGTATCACCCGGCCAGTTATTCTAGATACGTCTCTAGAACCCAATCCATCTGATTCAAAACTCATGGATGTAGAAGCTACAACCATGGTTAAGCGCAGTGATTTCGGTATGAAAAAGGCATTTGGCGGCATCGGAGAGAAAGTCAATATTGAAGTATCTGGACAATGGCAACGCAAATAAGCTGTAAAATTTGCCATAAAATATCTGCTCATTTCCGTTTTTAATTCATCTGATGTTGAGCCTTTTCCAGCAGGTCAATCGTCAATTGTTGCAATAGCGCAGATTGCTGCTTCCAGTGATGCCAATACAATTTCATCTCGGTTTGGGCATTTGGCATAATTTCAACCAGTTTCCCGGTTTGAAGATCATCACCAATTTGATATTCCGGCACCAAACCGAAGCCTAAACCCAAATGTACTGCTTCCACAAATGCAGTGGAGGAGGGAATAAAATAATGCGGATAACTTTGCTGATTTAATCCAAACAAGTTCAGAATCACCTGATGATGCATCAGATCTTTGCCATTAAAAATAATGGCTGGGGCATGTTTTAAGGCATCGCGGTGAATACCATTTTTAAACCACCTTTCTACAAAGGAAGGTGTTGCGACCATGCGATAAGTCATCTGTCCCAGATAATGTACTTCACAGCCTTTCATAGCTGTGGATTCAGTCGAGATGCAGGCATTGACCAAACCGGTTTCAAGCAGTTGATGGGTTTGGGTCTGGTCATCCAGCGACAGTTTTAGGGTAATTTTGTGCTCAATCAATGTGCTTTGCAGGACTTTCAGTAACCAGGTCGGTAAAGAGTCCGCATTGGTAGCAATACTAAACTGATGAAATTCATGCTGGCTGGATTGCCCCATAAATTGTTGTAAAAGATTCTGTTCACGTAGACGCTGATGCTGTAGATGTTCTAGTAGCTTTTGACCAGCTTGCGTGACCCGACAAGGACGTTCGCGCAGCAATAAAATCTGTCCCAAATCTTTTTCCAAAGCCTGCACCCTTAAGGTGACTGCAGAAGCGGTAATACACAGTCACTGTGCAGCTTCGTCAAAACTACCGGATTCAGCCACAGCAAGAAAAGCTTCGCAGGATTTACTTGAAAGCATATAGGGTACTACCTAAGAAAAACTAAGTTAAATTGATATTTTCTTAATCATACTTAATTTATGCTTCAAGCTGGGATAATTCAAGACACGATTTTTGAATGATTTTTAAGTTTTATTGTGTATGTTAAATAGTGCCTTACATGGTTTTGTCATGGGTTTAAGTCTGATCGTCCCGATTGGCGCACAAAATGCTTTTGTGTTGAAACAGGGTTTAAAACAGCAACATGTGTTTGCCATTTGCCTGTGTTGTGCCTTATCTGATGCGATATTGATTTCATCCGGAGTACTGGGCTTTTCAGAGCTGGTCATGTTGCATCCGGATTGGCTGAATGTTGCCAAATATTTCGGTGCAATTTTCTTGTGCATTTATGGCGCGCAACATTTTTTTCAGGCCTGGAAAGGTGAGCAGCGTTTAGATGTCAGTCAAAACGAAGTGCCTGCTTTATGCAAGATCTTATTCATCTGTTTAAGCTTAACCTGGCTTAACCCGCATGTGTACCTGGATACGGTGGTATTATTGGGCTCGATCTCGACACAATATCCAGACACGCAACTGTATTTTGCCTTGGGGGCTATAACGGCATCGTTCTTATTCTTTTTTAGCTTGGGCTATGCAGCACGCTATTTGCAACCGGTTTTTCAACGGCCACAAGCCTGGAAAATACTGGATATTATGATTGGCTGTGTGATGTGGTCCATTGCCATTTCCCTATTAAAATAAGTGAGCAGAACACAAAAGAAAAAGGCATGAGCAATACTATTTCTAGTTAAAAATCATGCCTTTTGATAATGAAAAATTAAGCTGCTTGCAGTGCTTTTAAGTCTTCCAGTACCTGCTCTGCATGGCCTGCAGCTTTGACTTTACGGTATTCTTTGACCAGTTGACCGTTATGGAAAATAAAGGTAGAGCGCTCGATACCCATCACTTTTTTACCATACATGTTCTTTTCTTTAATCACGTCAAAAAGATTGCACAGCACTTCTTCTTTGTCGCTAATCAGGTTAATGCTCAGATTTTGTTTTTCAGTGAAGTTCTGATGAGCTTTCACCGAGTCACGTGAAATCCCAAGAATGCTGGTATTTAAGGTATCAAACTGGTCTTTCAGGCATGAAAAACCGATCGCCTGTGTAGTACAGCCCGGAGTGGAATCTTTAGGATAAAAATAAACAATCAGCCATTCGGTTGGTATTTCAGTCAGGTTAATTTCACCGGTTGTGGTCGGGAAGGCTTGATTAGGCAGCGTAATAGCAGACATGGCTTCATCCTTATAAAGTCGAATTTGTCATATTGATCTTAAGTTTATGCTGCCATGATAGCGAATTTAACGATGTTTATGCTGAAGTAGGGAAGGTAATTTTCACAAATAAAAAAGCCTGCAATTATGCAGGCTTTTATTCAATCTAAATCAACTTATTTTTTAGGTTGTTGAGCCGATTTCATTGCCGCTTCACTTAAGCTTTTAAGTTTGCCAGTAAGTTCTGGTCCAAAACACGCTTGCAGATCTTTATTTTGTTTTTGCACAAAAGCTAAAGTTGCAGGACTTTTCTTCTGGTTAATGGTGCTTTGGATTTCCCATTTTTGTGCGTTGGTTAATTTACCATCTGCTTCCACTGCACATGTACAGTATTTGCTGACTTCAGCAGAAGTAAGTTTTTTACCTTTAGCGGTTTCTTCCTTACAAACATTAATTAACGCAGATTTTACATTGGTGCTTTTATAAGCTTCCTGAAGCTTATTCGTTTCGGCTGCATTTGCAGCAGTCGCCATCAATGCGACTGCAGAAACCAATGTAGAAAGAATAATGTTTGATTTCAAATTTTTCATTTACTGTACCCTATTATGACGGTATATAACGTGTCGGATCTACGATACCTGCATCAGCAAAACCTTGTTTACGTAAGCGGCAACTATCACATTTGCCACATGCACGTCCTTGGTCATCTGCCTGGTAGCAAGACACTGTTTGACTGTAGTCTACGCCATGTTCTATACCTAAGCGAATGATATTTGCTTTGGATAAATGTAACAAAGGTGTTTCAAATTTAAGCGGTTTACCTTCTACTCCAACCTTGGTGGCCAGACGTGCCATATTGGCAAAAGCCTCAATAAATTCAGGACGACAGTCTGGATAACCCGAATAATCAACGGCATTGATGCCAATCACAATGGCTTCTGCACCAAAAACTTCTGCCGCTGCGAGCGCATAGGAGAGAAATATTGTGTTCCGTGCTGGAACATAAGTTACAGGAATACCTTCTTGTTCATGTTCTGGTACGTCAATGCTATGGTCTGTTAACGCAGAGCCACCCAAGTTACCCAAATCGATATTAATCACACGATGTTCTACACCAGCACGCTGGGTTAATGCTCGAGCAGCATCGAGTTCAGTGGTTGAACGCTGCCCATACATGAAACTTAAAGCAATACATTCATAACGTGCTTGCGCCCAAGCCAAACAAGTCGTTGAGTCTAAGCCGCCAGATAATAAAACTATGGCACGAGGGCGCATATTAAAGTCTCCAAAAAATAAGTAACAACAAAAATGGATTAACGACCGGTTTCATCATTCCAGAGCAGTTTATGTAACTGTAGCTGGAAACGGACAGGGAGATGGTCATCTAAAATCCATTGAGCTAAATCACGGGCAAGTTGAGGTAATTTCACCGCACCTTTTTCTACGGCAAAAGCAGGAGAGAACCAGACGTTACTGACTTTATCGGCAAGCTGGTATTGTTCAACCTGCTGTTTTGACCATTCATAGTCTTCACGGTTACAAATTACAAACTTGATCTGATCGTGTGGGGTTAAAGAATCAAGATTACTAAGCAAATTTCGTGCAACTTCTCCAGAAGTTGGCGTTTTTAAATCCAGTACTTTGGAAACTCGCGGATCAACCTTGGATACATCCAAAGCTCCACTGGTCTCGAGCGACACTTCACAGCCTAAGTCAGCTAAACGCTGCATCAGGGGCAGGGCGTTAGGCTGTGCCAATGGTTCACCACCGGTCACACAAATATAGGGCGTTTTAAAATCGAGTGCAGTTTGAATAATGTCATCTAAGGACTGGCGTTCGCCACCTTCAAAGGAATAAGTGGTATCACAATAAGTACAACGTAAAGGGCAACCGGTTAAACGGATAAATACGGTCGGTAATCCTGCAGCGTTGGCTTCACCTTGTAATGAATAGAAAATCTCCGTAATACGTAACCCCGCAGACGGATCGGTAACAGGAATAGCGGAAGATCGAAGAGTACTCATAACAACATAATCCAGCTCAGGATAAATAACACAGTATAAAAATAAAAATCCCTACGGCTATTGCTAACCGTAGAGACGAGGAGCGGCTGAAGCTCCGAGGAACAATTAATGTTCCGCAAAAGATTACATCTTAGTCTTCGCGCAATAAATCGTTCAGGCTAGTTTTGGCACGGGTTTTCGCATCTACTTTTTTCACGATTACAGCTGCGTACAGGCTGTATTTACCGCATTTAGATGGCAGGCTACCAGAAACAACTACCGAACCTGCAGGTACACGGCCGTAATGGATCTCGCCAGTTTCACGGTCATAAATTTTGGTGGATTGACCAATGAATACGCCCATTGAAATTACAGAACCTTCTTCTACAATCACGCCTTCCACGATTTCAGAACGTGCACCAATAAAGCAGTTGTCTTCAATAATGGTTGGGTTGGCTTGAAGCGGTTCAAGTACACCACCAATACCTACACCACCCGACAAGTGAACGTTTTTACCAATTTGTGCACATGAACCTACAGTTGCCCATGTATCCACCATGGTACCTTCATCCACATAAGCACCAATGTTCACATAAGAAGGCATCAATACCACGTTTTTCGCCTGGAATGAACCTTTACGAGCAACAGCAGGAGGTACTACACGTACACCAGCAGCTTTAAACTGTTCTTCAGTCCAGTCAGAGAATTTAGTATCGACTTTGTCATAGAAACGAAGATCACAAGCTTCCATTGGTTTGTTGTCGTTTAATTTAAATGATAACAATACCGCTTTCTTAATCCATTGATGAACAACCCATTCACCGTCGATTTTTTCAGCAACACGTAAAGTACCATTATCCAGGCCAGCAATGACTTCCTCAACTGCTTGACGGATTTCAGCAGGGCAATCGGCTGCTGTGAAATTCGCACGGTCTTCAAACGCTTGTTCAATGATTGTTGAAAGCTGAGACATGATCTTCCTTCCAGAAAAAATTTTTCAAGATTTTACACTATATTGAGATATAAATAGATGAAAAAGTGGCTTTGGATCGGAATTAATTATGAAAGATGGGCAAAATGGGAGCGAAAATCGGCTACACAGATAAATAAACAAAAAATGAGTTAATAATCAAAAACAAATAGAAAATGTATCAAAAAATAACAAAAACTAAGCAAATTTCGAATAAAAGTTGAGCAATTAATATTTTATACTTCTAACTATTAGATAGAAAAGCACTAATGACGAAATAGAAACCTTTTTGAGGAGATCTACAATGAAAACTTTAGCTACGCTTTTAGCAGTATCGGTATTGACCTCTGTCGCTGGAACAGTCATGGCAGCTGATGATGCAGTCGTTCAAGATGGCTATACATTTGAACGTAACCAGCTTATTCCAACTGGTGTCCGTGCTGAAGTAGGTACAACCGGTTATGGTGGTGCATTACTCTGGACTGCAAACCCATATGTCGGTTTGGCGTTGGGTTATAATGGCGGCGATATCTCTTGGTCTGATGATATCTCGGTCAATGGTTCAGACTATGACATTGATATGGAAAATAAAAATACCTATTTGAATGCTGAAATTCGTCCTTGGGGTGCAAGTGAAAATAGATGGGTGCAAGGTCTATATATGGCCGCTGGTGTAGCCTATTTAGATAATGAGTATGAACTTGATCGCCGTGTAGGTGCGGGAGAAGGTTTTACCATTAACCATACAGACTTTGTAGCGG
The DNA here is from genome assembly GCF_016599715.1 of Acinetobacter sp. CS-2. Lineage (NCBI taxonomy): Bacteria > Pseudomonadati > Pseudomonadota > Gammaproteobacteria > Moraxellales > Moraxellaceae > Acinetobacter > Acinetobacter sp. CS-2. Next base: position 2,141,667 of record NZ_CP067019.1, on the reverse strand, counting down.
GTGCAGATGGCGCTCATATTAAAGGGACCATGGATTACAAAAATGACATTGCTCCATATTTAGGCTTAGGATGGGCGCCTAAGATTAATAAAAATTGGGGCGTATTTGGTGAAGTCGGTGCTTACTATGCCGATAATCCAGATGTTAACTTACAGTTAGTCAGTGGTGGTGCGGCTGATAACCCAACACGCGGTTCACTGGTTGAAAATATTGCAGCTGATGAAAATAAAATTGCGACTGATGACAAACACAAATGGCTTCCTGTAGGTAAAATTGGTGTAAGTTATCATTGGTAATAAAATAGTAGCCTTTAAAAAAAACGAGCTTCGGCTCGTTTTTTATTTTTAGAAAATGCAGTTATATTCTCTAGAAACGGTAACCTGGCTTAAGGCTATAAACAACAGCCTTGTTATGGTTTACTGAAGATAACATACCAAACAGACTGCCTGAACCTTCCTGATTTTGCTTAACTTTGGCTTTGTTGAGTCTGAAATATTTTATACCCGCGACAATAAATACATTAGAGTACATAGGATAAAAACTACCAATATCCAAACTATAAGGCATAGCCGACATCTGTAGCAAAAGTGTGATCGTAGATGAGCCCAAAAGATCAGTGAGTGTGAGCTTGCAATTTAAATACAACATTTGAAGTATAAAAAGAATGGGGCAAAATTTGGGGTAGAAATTTAAGTAAATGTTGAGGGGGTATTCTGGTTTGGCTGAAGTGTTTTACCTGAAATATTGGCATCTACAATGGCCGTTGAGAACTCGGCTTAATGATGCGGCTGTAACAAAGAGGCAATGGATTGGTTAGAGCTTTCTAGTGCCGCAGCATAGAAGTCTCTAGTCATGAAAATGCCAATACTGAGACCAAATGCCTTAGCTTATATAGATCTCCCCATTCAATTTTTTCTTTTGTGATTTTATATAGAATGAGCAAGTATTATGTGAAGTTTTTTATATTTAAATGATTGAAAAATTAAATTATTTTTATAAATCTGGTTTTGTAGCGACGGATGAATTTAAAAAGGGATATTTTTTATATCCCTCATTTTAAAAAATCATGAAATGCTTATTCTTCTGGATAAGCTACTTTTTTCAGGGCCTTAATGTCGGCTTCTGGCGAGCAGAGTGAAATAAACTCATAACCATAACCGCGCAGCAAATGACCTTTGCGCACCGCAATCCAGGTGGTATTTACCCCAAAGATATCGGTTGGAATCTGTTTGAGTCGATAGTCACGTTCAGCATCATAAGCGACATTATTGACAATACCGACGCCCATATTCAATTCAACATAGGTTTTGATGACATCCGCATCCAGTGCTGACATGACAATATCAACATCAATACCTGCCTCTTCAAAGGCTTTATCAATTTTAGAACGACCTGTGAAACCGCCATGGTAGGTAATAATCGGATATTGCGCCAAGTCTTCCAGCGTAATGTCTACCTTGTTGGCAAGTGCATGGTTTTGCGGGGTAATAATACTGTGCTGCCAATTATAATAAGGTACGCTGGCCAGGTTCTCCTCAGTGGTGAGAGACTCGGTTGCAATACCAATATCTGCTTCACCTTGCAGCAACATTTCGGTAATTTCAACCGGGCTGGCCTGTTGCAGAATCAAATGAACTTTTGGGAATTCTTTTTTAAACTGGTTCACAATTGGCGGCAAAACATAACGCGCTTGGGTATGCGTGGTTGCAATGGTCAGCGTACCTTCATCGACGCGGTTAAAATCATCTGCCAGACGTTTAATATTGTCGGCATCAACCAGCATGCGTTCTACAATCCCGAGTAAAGACTGGCCAGGTTCGGTCAAGCCCAGCAAACGTTTACCTTTACGGATAAACAGCTGTACGCCCAGTTCATCTTCTAAATCCTTAATGTGCTTACTGACGCCAGATTGCGAGGTATAAAGTGCTGCTGAAGCTTCGGTTAAATTAAAGTTTTGTCTAACAGTTTCCCGAATAATTCTTAATTGTTGGAAATTCATAATGCTGTTTACCCTAAAGAGGATGAGGCTGTTTTTGCCCCATCTATTTGTTATTAAGCGACGTCATTGGCAAACAGGTGCAATGCCGTTGGACTTAACCACACTGTTTGATTTGGTTTAAATTGATGTAACTTCGCCTCTTCAGAATTAAGCGAAATTTCAATTAAATTGCCCTGACGATCCTGAAGTTCAGCAATAACCTTGCCGGCAATCCAGATTTCACGCAGGAAAGTGGCCTGAATGGCATTTTCTTGCGGTGTTGCATGAATGCGTAATTCATTTGGACGGGCAAAGGCAATCACATTGCCTTGCGGAGCATCTTTCACCTGCGGTAGTTGCAGACGGTCGTCACCAATCTGGATAATGCCTTGCAGGTTTTGACCTTCAAAACGGTTGGCCTGACCCAGGAAGTCGAATACGAAAGGCGTTGCCGGTTTTTCATAAACTTCACGCGGTGAACCGATTTGCTCGACATTGCCTTTATTCATCACCACGATTTGATCGGCTACTTCCAAAGCTTCCTCTTGGTCATGGGTAACAAAAATAGAAGTGATATGCAATTCATCATGCAAAGTACGTAACCAGCGACGCAGCTCTTTACGCACCTTGGCATCGAGTGCGCCAAAAGGTTCATCCAGCAATAATACACGAGGTTCAACCGCCAAAGCACGTGCCAAAGCAATACGCTGACGTTGACCGCCCGAGAGTTGTACAGGATAGCGGTCGGCCAAAAAGCCCAGCTGAACCAGATCAAGCAAACGTGTCACACGTTTTTTAATTTCAGCTTCTGATGGTCGGGTAGAGCGCGGGCGCACACGTAAACCAAAGGCAATGTTGTCAAATACGGTCATATGACGGAACAAGGCATAATGCTGGAATACAAAGCCGACTTCACGTTCACGTACATGCACATTGGTTGCATCTTCGCCTTCAAGAATCACCTGACCGCCATCTGCCGATTCCAGTCCTGCGATAATACGCAGCAGGGTGGTTTTACCACAGCCTGATGGTCCGAGTAATGCCACCAGCTGACCATCTGGAAAATCCAGTGAGATGTTTTTAAGTGCATGGAATGCACCAAAGTGTTTTTCAATATTTTTAACTTGAATACTCATGATGTCATTCCTTAAGAAACTGTTGAATCTTCATTACGTTTGTTTTGTTTTTCCTGGCGCACTTCTACCCATGTTTTTAAAACCAGGGTCACAATTGCCAGTAAAGCCAGAAGCGATGACACCGCAAATGCCGCACTAAAGGTATATTCGTTGTAAAGGATTTCAACATGTAGCGGCAGGGTATTGGTTTCACCACGAATGTGACCTGACACCACCGATACGATACGGCACCGAATTCACCCATGGCACGGGCATTACACAGAATCACGCCGTAAATCAGACCCCATTTAATGTTGGGTAAGGTCACTTTCCAAAACGTTTGCCAGCCTGAAGCACCCAGTACAATTGCCGCTTCTTCTTCCTCGGTACCTTGGGCTTCCATCAGGGGAATCAGTTCGCGCGCCACAAAAGGCACAGTAATAAATACGGTTGCCAGTACAATGGCAGGAACGGCATACAAAATTTTAATGTCATTGTCCATTAGCCAGCCGCCAAGCCAGCCTTGAGTACCGAAAATCAGTACCAGCATCATGCCTGCGATAACTGGAGAAACCGAGAAAGGTAGATCAATAATGGTGGTGAGAATGGATTTGCCACGGAAATTAAACTTCGCCACCGACCATGCGGCTGCTACGCCAAACACCACGTTTAATGGCACGGCAATTACAGCGGTCAATAAGGTCAGTTTCACAGCAGACAAGGTGTCTGGATGCACCAGTGCCTGAAAATAAACCCCAACCCCCTGTTTAAATGCTTCAACAAAGACCAGAATTAAGGGCAGAATCAAGCAGCTTAAAAAGAAAATCAGCGCAATCGTAAGCAGTAAATAGCGAACCCAGACTGGTTCACGCGTCGCATCGCGGGACTGTAATTTCTCAGCCAAAGCATTGCTATTAGTGATTAAACTCATCGTGCTGTTCTCCCGGTACGTTTGTTTGCCCATGCTTGGAGCAAGTTAATCAGGAATAAAATCGCGAATGACAGGACCAGCATCACCACGGCAATGGTGGTTGCACCTGCGTAGTCATATTCTTCCAGACGGGAAATAATCATCAAGGGCGCGATTTCAGTTTCAAATGGCTGGTTACCGGCAATAAAGATCACGGAACCATATTCACCCACACCACGTGCAAAGGCTAGGGCAAAACCAGTCAGTAGTGCTGGAAACAGAATGGGCAGGATAATTTTGCTGACAATCTGAAAACGGTTGGCACCCAGAGCAGAAGCCGCTTCTTCAAGTTCGGTTTCAAGATCACTCAGTACAGGCTGTACGGTACGTACAACGAAAGGCAAGCCAATAAAAATCAGCGCCAGAGTAATCCCGATCGGGGTATAGGCTACTTTAATTCCGATGGGTTCCAGATACTGACCGACCCAGCCTGTAGGTGCATATAATGAGGTTAGGGCAATACCCGCCACCGCTGTTGGCAGGGCAAAGGGTAAATCGACCAAAGCATCAATAATACGTTTACCGGGAAAACTGTAACGGACCAAGCACCATGCCAGTAACAAGCCAAACACGACATTGACTAAGGCTGCAAATAGGGCAGCACTAAAACTTAACTGCAAAGATTTTAAGATACGTTCTGAACTTAAAATTTCCCATAAACCATCCCAGCCTATACCTAGCGATTTGATAAACACCGCAGATAGTGGAATAAGCACGATTAATGACAGATACGCTAGGGTAAAGCCTAGAGAAAGACCAAATCCTGGCAGCACTCGGGATCGCTGCGACATGATGATTCCTTAAAAAGAGCGACTACTGACCAATAAAGTCAGCGAAAATAAAAGTTTAATTCGGCACAAGCATAATTTGCAGGGTTTAAATTGCAAATTTGAAAAAGCACTTGCTATCATCAGTAAAATTGATATGTTGCAGCACATTTTCTGAAATTAAATAATCATAAATTTCAGGAAAAGGCCCAAAACCGGAAGCAACATTAATATGTCCAACCTGACCCAGATTAACCGGATTAAGTTCCCACGCCTTTGCAAGTTGCTGGGCATCTTCAAAATTTAACCAGGGATCATTTTCACTGATCAGTAAAGTTGTTGGCACAGCAATTTTCAGCTGATGAAAATAGTATTGATAATCTTGCTGACTATCACGTGAAAAACCGGCTTCACCAAAACGGGCAGGATTGGCAGGTGCAACCAGAATCAAATTTTTAATTTTTTGATTGAGTTCCGTATGCTGGGCTAAAGCTGCCACAGTAGTTAAACAACCAAAACTATGCGCGACAATCTGGATGCTGCCCTGAATAGGTGCCACGGTCTTTACAAACTCGGCAATCCAGTTTTGTAACACAGGTGTGTTCCAGTCCTGTTGTTGCACACGGGAGCATGACATGAGTTGTCGTTGCAGCCACGACTGCCAGTGTGCATGTTCACTGCCACCTACGCCTGGAACAATTACGGTATGAATCATGTCGATGCTCCTGTTTATCGAACGCTATTATTTTGCACTATTGGCTTTAACAATCTGGTCAAATACGCCGCCATTTTCAAAGTGCGCTTTTTGAACTTTGCTCCAGCCGCCAAATTCCTGATCGATGCTGACCAGTTTTAAGGGCTTGAATACCTTGCTGTATTGCGCCAATGTTTTTGCGTTGCGTGGACGGTAAAAGTTTTCAGCCGCAAGTTGCTGGCCGCGTGGCGAGTAAAGGAAGTTTAGGTAGCCTTGAGCCAGGTATTTATTGCCTTTCTTCTCTGCATTTTTATCTACAATCGCCACGGGTGGCTCAGCCAAAATAGACAGAGATGGCGTGATAATTTCAAATTTTCCTGGCTGTTCACGAAGGGCTAAGTGAGCTTCGTTTTCCCAAGCCAACAGCACATCACCAATGCCACGTTCTGCAAATGTTGTGGTTGAACCGCGTGCGCCAGAATCGAGAACCTTGGTGTTTTTATAAATTTTACGCACAAATTCTTGAGCAGTTTTGTCATTGCCACCCGCTTGGTGTTTTGCCCAGGCCCATGCCGCTAAATAGTTCCAGCGTGCGCCGCCAGAGGTTTTAGGATTTGGTGTAATAATGCCTATCCCCGGCTTAACCAGATCACCCCAGTCCTTAATGTGTTTTGGGTTGCCTTTACGTACTAAAAATACGATGGTAGAGGTATATGGCGTTGAGTTATGTGGCAGCTTCTTTTGCCAGTCTGCAGGTAACTGTCTGGTTTTTTCCGCAATTACATCAATGTCGGCAGAAAGTGCCAAAGTCACCACATCGGCATCCAGCCCATCAATGACCGCACGTGCCTGTTTGCCAGAACCACCGTGTGACTGCTTGAAGTTAATTTTCTGTCCGGTACGGCTTTCCCAGTATTTGCTAAAATCTTTGTTCACGTCTTCATAAAGTTCACGTGTTGGGTCATAAGAAACATTGAGAAAATCTTTCGCTGCAGCAGCTAAAGAAATGGTAGATATAACTGCTGCTAAAACTCCAAGTTTCAATTTTGCCGAAATGCTCATGCGAACCTCAATATTCTTAATGTGTTTCATTACAGGGGTATAGAATAGCTATATTCTTTATGCATAAAAAATAATAAAAAATGAATTTTATATGAATAAAAAAGATAAATAAGGCTGGGTTCATAAAATAAGCACCAGCCTTATGAATAAAACTGATGCTTTGTTTGCTTGACTGAGATTATTTGGTGCTATTGGCTTTTACGATCTGGTCAAATACGCCGCCATTTTCAAAATGTGCTTTTTGAACTTTGCTCCAGCCGCCAAATTCTTTATTAATGGTGACTAGTTTCAAGGGTTTGAATACGGATTTATGTTTTGCCAGTATTGCTGCATTGCGCGGACGGTAGAAGTTATTGGCAGCAATGGTTTGACCTGCAGGTGAATATAAATAGTTGAGATAAGCTTTGGCTAAATTCAGGTTGCCGTCTTTCTGTGCATTCTTCTCTACAATCGCCACAGGGGGTTCAGCCAAAATAGACAACGACGGTGTGATAATTTCGAACTTGCCCGGTTGTTCACGAATAGCTAAATGAGCTTCGTTTTCCCAGGCCAGCAATACATCTCCAATGCCACGCTCAGCAAATGTCGTGGTTGCACCGCGTGCACCAGAGTCGAGGACCTTGGTGTTCTTATAGATTTGACGTACGAACTCCTGTGCTTTGGCATCGTTACCGCCTGGCTGATGTTTCGCCCAAGCCCATGCTGCCAGATAATTCCAGCGGGCGCCACCAGAGGTTTTTGGGTTTGGGGTAATAATGCCGACATTATTTTTGACCAGATCGCCCCAGTCTTTAATGCCTTTCGGGTTGCCTTTATGTACAAGGAAGACGATGGTAGAGGTATAGGGAGTAGAGTTATTTGGAAATTTTTTTTGCCAGTCTTTTGGAAGTAAATTTGAGTTTGCTGCAATTGCATCGATATCTGCTGCAAGTGCCAACGTCACCACATCGGCACCCAGACCATCAATCACGGCACGTGCCTGTTTGCCAGAACCGCCGTGTGACTGTTTAAAATTAATATCTTGGCCTGTGGTTTTCTTCCAGTATGCAGCAAACTCTTTATTGTAGTTTTCATACAATTCACGCGTTGGATCATAGGAAACGTTTAAAAAGTCTTTTGCCAGTGCAGTAAAAGACGTTGCTGAAATAAGAGCTGCTAAAACCCCGATTTTTAGTGAGCGCATTTTGCTATCCTTTGAATTATTAATGTTTTGTAACGGAGCCAAGCATAGCGTCATCTTTTTTGTTGAAAAAATAATAAGAAACGAATTTGATATGAATAAAAAAGCTATCAATTAAGCGCCACTATTTTTAAACTAGGTCATCATTTGCAGGATGTTTGTTATGCCATGTTTTAAGAATGCACGGGAAATAAATGAAGTGTCATTACAGGACCGTGCTTTTCATTACGGAGATGGCTGTTTCACCACGGCACGTGTTCGGCATGGCAAAATTGAACTTGAAAGCTTGCATCGGGCACGGCTACAGTTAAGTTGTGAACGGCTGATGTTGCAGGCAGATTTAAGCTGCATTGAAAAAACTTTGGCTCTACTACAACAGCAGTTTCTTGAACTAAATGGCACATTAAAAATCATCATCAGTCGTGGTGAGGGACAACGCGGCTATAGCTTGCCTGATCATCCGGCAGATTTCTGGGTGTTTTTTTATCCCCAAGCAGTCGGTGATTTTCAGATAGAGAAAATTAAATCCGGGGTGTTACAGCAAGCATTAGGGCTGAGCATGCCCAATCTGGTGGGCTTGAAAAGCCTGAACCGTTTGGAACAGGTCTTGTTAAAACATGAAGCAGATCAGCGCGGATGGGCTGAAGCTTTAGTGACCGATGTACAAGGCACTGTTGTGGAGGGAGTAAGCAGTAATTGTTTCATTCGTTTAAACAATGCCTGGATTACACCAGAACTTCGCTATAATGGCGTGCATGGGGTGATGCGGGCCGAAATTTTGTCCCGAATGCAGCAGCATGGTATTCACTGTGAACAGCGGTTTATTGAAATGGAAGACATTGCAAAATTTGAAAGCCTGTTTTTTTGTAATGCCTTAAGTCCCATGAAAGCTGTGACTGAACTTAACCGGAAACCGTTGAATATTCAGCCGTGTATTGAACTCTTTAATATCCTTCAATTGAATCAGATTCATTAATATGTCTAGCAAAAAGCAAAAATCGAAAAATAAAACTGCATCAGGATTTCCTTTAAAAGGCATCCTTATTTTAATTGCAGGTCTGACGGTATTATTTGCGGTTATCTTGGGTGCCAGCTTGTTCAAGTCCTATCCAGTGCAAGGTGAAAAGCAAATGCTGGCGATTGGAGATGGTGACAGTTATTCAGGCTTTATTGACCGTCTAGCTCAGCAAGATAAAGTCAGTTTTCCTATTATCCTGAAGATTTATCAAAAAATCATGATTCATGACAGCATGAAAGCTGGCGTTTATGAAATTCGTCAAGGCATGTCGGTACGTGAAGTGCTGGAACTGGTCTCGAATGCTGAAAATGCACAGATGAACCGCATTCTGGTGATTGAAGGTACGACCTTTAAACAGTTAATTGAAATTCTAAAGAAAGATGATTTAGTCACTAAAGAAGTGTTGAATCTTCCGCAAGATCAAATGCTAAAAGCCTTGGGTATTCCGTTTAACCATCCCGAAGGCCTGTTTGCGCCAGATACCTATTTCTTTGCCAAAGGTGAAACTGATAAAAAGATTTTGACCGATTTATATAAACGTCAAATGAAGGCTTTGGATACAGCATGGGCCAATCGTGCCAGTGGTTTACCTTATAAGGATAAATATGAAGCACTGATTATGGCTTCCATTGTGGAAAAAGAAACCAGTCTGGATCATGAGTTAAATCAGGTATCGGGGGTGTTTATCCGTCGTCTGCAACAGGGGATGCGTCTGCAAACCGATCCAACCGTGATCTATGGCATGGGTGACCGTTATAATGGCAATATCACCCGTACCGATTTGCGTACGCCTACGCCATATAATACTTATACCAACAATGGCTTGCCGCCAACGCCGATTGCCTTGCCAAGTCAAAAAGCTATTGAAGCTGCCATGCACCCGGACAATTCCAGCAATATCTATTTTGTCGCCACGGGTAATGGTGGGCATAAATTTAGCGCAACTTTGGATGAGCATAATCGTGCTGTGCAAGAATATCTAACTGTCATTCGTTCAAAAAATTAAGGAGTGGGGATGTTTATTAGTTTTGAAGGCACTGAAGGTGTCGGGAAAACCACACTCATTGGTAAAATTTATGATTATCTGCAACAGCAAGGTCATGAAGTTGTACTGACGCGTGAGCCGGGGGGTACGCCGATGGCAGAACAAATCCGTTCCCTGCTGTTGTCAGTCAATCATGAAGAAAGCATGTCGAATGACACAGAACTGCTTTTAATGTACGCAGCACGTGCACAGCATTTACAGCAGGTGATTGTTCCTGCATTGAAAGCAGGTAAGACCGTACTGTGTGACCGTTTTACTGATGCCAGTTTTGCCTATCAATGTACAGGGCGTGGCTTAAGCAAAGAAAAACTGGCTTTATTAAATGCAAATTTTGTCTCGCATATGCCGAACGTTACTTTTTGGCTGGATGCGCCGACTGAGTTAGGGATGTCACGTGCGCGTGCACGGGGTGCATTAGATCGCTTTGAGCAGGAGAAAGCCACGTTCTTTGAGAAAGTACGTTCAGGCTATCAGCAGCTTTGGCAACAGCAGGGGGAACGGATTAAACGTCTGGATGCTACCCAAACACCAGAACAGGTATTTAGCCAGGCACTTGCGTGTTTGCAATCGGTGTAGTCATCCCCAGCAATTGGGTTTAAATGAAAAATCTTCTATAGTGGCTAACATTATGGAAGATTTTTTTATAAACAATGAAAAGTAATAAAGTCGAAATTATTGAATTTTTGCAACGTGAATTTCCGCAAAGCCTGGAAAAATGTGAAATAGAAACAGTCACTGAAAAAGGAGCCACCATCCTCTATCATGTGGATGAAGCCGATTTAAGACCGGGTGGAACGGTATCAGGGCCGACCATGATGACCGCTGCTGATTATGCACTGTATATTGCCATACTGGGTGAAATCGGTATTGTGGCCTTGGCGGTCACCACTAATTTATCCATTAATTTTTTAAGAAAACCGACGGCAGCACAGGATATTCGTGCGGTCTGTCAATTAATGAAAGTGGGCAAGGCTCTCATTGTGGGTGATGTATGGTTATATTCCATGAATTTAGATGAACCGATTGCACATGCAGTGGGTACTTATTCCATACCATCCCGGCAATAAAAAGATATCATGCAAATTGAAAAAGCCGAACAAAGATGTTCGGCTTTTTTATTTAGGCTACACGGGTTTAAGCATCTACATTGACCAACGGAGTTTCCACCTGGAAGTTGGGTGGAGTTAGTACCGTTTTACGTAATTCAGGCCCAAGCTCCGGATAATCCAGAGTGTAATGCAAACCGCGTGATTCCTTGCGTGCCATGGCACAGCGTACAATCATCTCTGAAACCAGTACCAGGTTACGTAATTCAATCAGGTTTTTGCTGACATGGTAATCCTGATAATATTCAGTGATTTCACGCTTCAACATTTCGATACGATGTAAGGCACGTTGCAGACGTTTAGTGGTGCGGACAATACCAACATAGTTCCACATGGTCTGACGCAGTTCATCCCAGTTTTGCAGAATAACGACATTTTCATCCGGATTCATAACTTGGGAATCATCCCAGCTTGGTGCATCACGAGAAACATAATCTGGATTGAACAGGCTTTCTATATGTTTGGCTGCACTCATGCCGTAGACAAAACATTCTAAAAGTGAGTTACTCGCCATCCGGTTAGCACCGTGTAAGCCGGTATAAGAGGTTTCACCAATGGCGTATAAACCTTGAAGGTCGGTCTGGCTGTTTTCATCGACCACCACACCGCCACAGGTATAATGCGCCGCAGGAACCACGGGAATCATGTCTTTGGTAATGTCGATGCCAAGTTCCAATAAACGTGCGTACAGGGTAGGGAAATGTTCTTTCACAAACTCGGCTGGTTTATGCGTGATATCCAGCCAGACATGACGGATACCCAAACGTTTAATTTCATAGTCAATAGCACGTGCCACAATATCACGCGGTGCCAGTTCAGCACGTTCATCAAAACGCAGCATGAAACGTTCACCATCAGGCAAGCGTAAATAAGCTCCTTCACCACGCATGGCTTCGGTAATTAAAAAGGAGCGTGCTTGCGGATGATACAGGCAGGTTGGATGGAACTGGTTAAATTCCATATTGGCAACCCTGCAACCTGCACGATAGGCCATGGCAATACCATCACCGGTCGCAATATCCGGATTGGAGGTATACAGATAGGCTTTCATCGCCCCGCCACACGCCAAGGCTGTAGAAGGTGCCAAGAAGGTATGGACTTTTTCAGTCTTTTCATCGAGCGCGTATAAACCCAACGCACGATTTTCTTGATCTTTCAGGCCGAGTTTTTTTGAAGTAATTAAATCAATGGCAATATAATTTTCAAAAATAGTGATGTTTTGCTTTTCACGGGCACGTTGCACCAAAGTGGTTGAAATGGCGCGACCTGTCGCATCTGCAGCATGGATGATACGGCGTTGGGAGTGACCGCCTTCACGGGTTAAATGCAATTGTTCCTGTTCATCCAAGGTAAATTGCACGCCATGTTTTAGCAGAAAGTCGACCGAAGGTTTGCCGCCTTCTACAGTCTGCTTGACCGCTTCACGCTCACATAAATGTGCACCTGCAATCATGGTGTCATCAATATGCTGTTCAATTGAGTCAGTTTCATCTAAAACCGCCGCGACACCGCCTTGTGCATAAAAAGTACTGGCTTCGGTGAGTGCCGATTTGGCCAAAACAGCAATATTGAAATGATCTGGTAATGATAAAGCCAGGCTTAAACCTGCACCACCACTGCCTACAATGATCACGTCAAAATGATGTGTTGTATTTAAATTAGACATGTTCATCAGCTAATTTGAAAAAAGTTTGCTAATAACACCCCTTTTTTCATCAAAAAACAAGAGCTAATATGCTAATGTATGATGAGAAAAAGTAATAAAGCGGTGGTGTTTCAAAAAGTATGCTGACATTAAATGAAGCCATTATTGATGTAAAAAAAGGTTAAGTCGAAAGCTTTAAAATGGTTTTCAATCTTTTTTGAAAAATTACAACTCCTTCTAAAACCGCGCCTAATTCGATGCCTTATTTTGCAATTATTACCTTCAATACCTACAGTAAAAAATTTACCAATACTTTGCTTGCAGTTTTTAAAAGCAGTTATGAAACTGTCCCAATGATCACTTGCAATTCGGGTGTAGTGAATACCTAATTGTTTAAGCTTTGTCTTCAATCGTTGAACTGTAGCTAAGTCTCTTTTACCCCAAACATAAGCAACAATCTCACCTGTTTCTCGATGGTAGGCGTAAATAAGCCATTGTTTATTATTTTTATTTCCCACAAAAGTCCAAAACTCATCAACTTCAAGAGACTCATAATGACTTTGTTTAGGCTGAATTTGGTAGGTCGATTCGGTTAAAGTACGTAAAACTTTACCGATACTGATTCGCTCAACTTCAGCGATATCTCGTATACCACTACCTCTGACCATCAACTGTAATATTTTTCGAGTAATGCCTGAATTACATCCTAGATAGCTCAGAGCATGGTCACCAATAAACTGACGTTTACAGTCTTTGCACTGATAGTTTTGTTTCCCATCTACTTTGATGCCATTTTTCTTTATACTGTCACTGAGGCAGGTTGGACATTTGATTTCTAGAGTTATTCGCATTTCTCTATTTTATCAAAATTCAACCTGCTTTGTTTCAGCATACTTTTTGAAACACCACCAGTAATAAAGCAACAAACTTTTAAGAAAGATTTAAGCTGTTGTTTATACAAATATAATCAAACATATTATTACCCAAGACAGACATGTTTTATGCTAAATACTGTTTACGCATACTTATAATGAATGGAGTGAATGCTTTATATGAACAATCGCTATATACAAAAAGGAATGTATGCTGCTGTATTCACCATGGCAGCGATGCAAACACAAGCAGCTTCTTCGGTAGACTTTTCCAATCTGGTTGAACAGGTCAGCCCTGCTGTAGTGAGTGTCAGTGTCGTTAAAAAAATGACTCAGGAAGAGCTGATTCAACAGCAAATTCCTGAAATTTTGAAACGCTTTTTTGGCAATCAGGTGATTGTTCCACAGCAACAGGCTCAGCAAGAGAAAACCGCTTACGGCAGTGCATTTTTTATCAGTAAGGATGGTTATCTGTTAACCAATCATCATGTGGTTGAAGATGCATCCAAAGTGACCATTATGTTTAATGACCGCCGTGAGATTGATGCCACCATAGTCGGAAGTGATGCGCGTACTGATGTGGCGCTACTGAAAGTCAATGGTTCCAATTTCCCTGAATTGCGTACAGGCAATGTAGACCGGTTGAAAGTCGGTGAGCCGGTACTGGCGATTGGTTCACCTTTCGGTTTTGACTATTCTGCATCTGCCGGTATTGTCAGTGCGAAAATGCGTAACATGATGGGCGAAACTTCGGTGCCTTTTATTCAAACCGATGTGGCATTAAATCCGGGTAACTCAGGCGGTCCCTTGTTTAACCAAAATGGTGAAGTGGTGGGAGTAAACTCGCGTATCTTCAGCGGTACTGGCGGATATATGGGCTTGTCATTCTCCATTCCGATTGATGTGGCGATGGATGTGGCAGAGCAGCTGAAAAAGAATGGCAAGGTCACCCGTTCATATTTGGGAGTGATGTTGCAAGATATCGATCGTAACCTTGCTGAATCTTATAATCTGTCCAAGCCTGAAGGTTCATTGGTGACCCAGGTCGCTCCCAATTCCCCGGCAGCCAGAGCAGGCTTTAAGGCGGGTGATGTGATCCTGAAATATAATGGCTTGCCTATTTCCAGAACCTCTGATTTGCTCAACTACTTAAACCGGACTTCACCGAATCAAAACATTCAATTGCAAGTTTTACGTGATGATAAAACCCGTAATATCTCGGCAACATTGACCACTGCACCGGATGATACACCGGCACCAGTGGAACAGGCAGCACAAAATAAAGGTCCTGTTTTGGGGGTGACGATTCGTAATTTGACTGCCAGTGAACAATCCCAACTGAATCTTAAAGGCGGTATTCTGATTCAAGAAGTCAAACGGGGAGGGATCGCATCACAATCCCGTATCGCTGTAGGTGATATCATTACTCAAATCAATAATAAAACCATTTTGAATAGTAATGACTTTATTAAGACAGTATCCGAATTGAAAAAAGGTTCAATTGCACGTGTTTCTATTATTCGTCAAGATCAGCGCGCAATTTTAGGCATGCGTATTGAATAGCATGAATCCATCGAACAGAAAACCACTCTATAGATGAGTGGTTTTTTATATTTTGCAATTCTACTGCAATGCAAAATTACGTAGACTGTGTAGCCTTGAAGGTCATTTTTTGCATAGTGTAAGGGGCGGTAAAATAGATGAGCACAGTTTTTGATTTGGAAATCACCGTTCAAGCAAAAGATATTGACAGTTTGGGACACGTAAATAACGTAGTGTATATGCACTGGATGCAGGATATCGCTACTGCACATATTGAGGCCCTGGGTTTGGGGCTGAAGGAATACCTGGAACTGAAGCATGCCATGGTTGCGGTAGAGCACCATGTGCAATACCGTAAAGCGGCATTTGAAGGCGAAAAGATTATCTTGCGTACTTGGTTGGATGATATCAATGCCTTGTATTCTTTCCGGCAATATGTGTTTTATCGTCCCCAAGACCAAAGCGTTTTATTTATGGGGAATACCAAATGGGCCTGTGTGGAAATTGCCACAGGTCGGCCAAAACGCATGTCTCCCACTTTTAGCCAAGCCTACCAGCCGATATCGGAACAGCTGAATCCGCTGGATTTTAGTCAGTATGATGCGATGGCTTCAAATTGAGTACATGACTACAATCCGGTTTTATTTTGAAAATAACAGTCAAAGCAAAAAACGAACTCATTATTTAGGATACATTGAAAAATCCATCTGCTATAATCCTACGCAATTTCTATTCAGCTTTTGCCATGCATTAACTATTGGTTGCATGGCGTGTTTTTTCTCAAGGTAGCCCATGGCGCAAGCTAAAAAATCTGTTGATATTAAAAACATTCGTAACTTCTCGATTATTGCGCATATCGATCATGGTAAATCGACACTGGCAGATCGCTTTATTCAAACCTGTGGAGGTTTGCAAGATCGCGAAATGCAGGCTCAGGTTCTGGATTCTATGGAATTGGAACGTGAGCGCGGTATCACCATTAAAGCGGCATCAGTGACGTTGTATTATACTCATCCGAACGGTCAAGAATACCAATTAAACTTTATTGACACTCCAGGACACGTGGACTTTTCCTACGAAGTATCACGTTCGCTTGCAGCATGTGAAGGTGCGCTTCTGGTTGTCGATGCTGCGCAAGGGGTTGAAGCCCAGTCTGTAGCAAACTGCTATACCGCGATTGAACAGGGACTCGAAGTTTTACCAGTACTCAACAAGATTGACTTGCCGCAAGCTGAACCTGAGCGTGTGATCCAAGAAATTGAAGACATCATCGGGATTGAAGCAACTGATGCACCGACCTGTTCAGCGAAAACAGGTCTCGGCATTGAAGGCGTGCTTGAAACGCTGGTGAATGTTATTCCTGCACCTACAGGTGATCGCGAAGCACCGCTACAAGCCTTGATTATTGACTCGTGGTTTGATAACTATCTGGGCGTGGTGTCTTTGGTGCGTATCAAACAGGGGCGTGTGCGTAAGGGCGATAAAATGTTGATTAAATCAACAGGCCAATCGCACATCATTACCTCGGTAGGTATCTTCAATCCTAAACATACTGAAACAGGCATGCTTGAAGCGGGTGAAGTCGGCTTTATCATTGCAGGGATTAAAGATATTTTTGGTGCGCCTGTCGGTGATACCATTACCCTTGCGACTACGCCTGATGTTGCAACTTTACCTGGTTTCAAAAAGGTTAAACCTCAGGTGTATGCAGGTTTATTCCCGATTGATTCAAGCGATTTTGAACCGTTCCGTGAAGCACTGCATAAACTGCAAATCAATGACTCGGCATTATTCTTTGAACCTGAAAGTTCAGATGCCTTAGGTTTTGGTTTCCGCTGTGGCTTCCTTGGCATGTTGCACATGGAAATCGTACAGGAGCGTTTAGAGCGTGAGTACGATCTTGACCTCATTTCTTCTGCGCCAACCGTAATTTACGAAGCCGTGATGAAGAATGGTGAAACGATCTATATCGACAGTCCATCAAAAATGCCAGACGGTTCAACGGTAGAAGATTTGCGTGAACCGATTGCAGAATGTCATATCCTTGTACCA
The DNA here is from genome assembly GCF_016599715.1 of Acinetobacter sp. CS-2. NCBI lineage: Bacteria > Pseudomonadati > Pseudomonadota > Gammaproteobacteria > Moraxellales > Moraxellaceae > Acinetobacter > Acinetobacter sp. CS-2. The sequence continues at coordinate 2,124,621 of NZ_CP067019.1, read as the reverse complement.
CAAGAATACTTGGGTAACGTGATGACCTTGTGCGTGGAACGCCGTGGTGTACAAAAAGACATGAAGTTCATGGCGAATCAGGTTTCGATTACCTTTGAAATTCCAATGGCTGAAGTGGTGATGGATTTCTTCGATAAATTGAAATCATGTTCACGCGGTTTTGCCTCACTCGATTACAACTTTATCCGTTTTGAAAGTTCATCGCTGGTGAAAGTGGATGTGCTCATTAATGGTGAAAAGGTGGATGCTTTAGCCATGATCTGTCACCGTCAGGATGCACGTCACCGTGGTATCGCCCTGGTTGAAAAAATGAAAGACCTAATTCCGCGTCAAATGTTTGATGTGGCGATTCAGGCTGCCATCGGTGCGCAAATTATTGCCCGTTCAACTGTAAAAGCGATGCGTAAGAACGTATTGGCCAAATGTTATGGTGGTGACGTATCACGTAAGAAAAAACTTCTTTCTAAACAGAAAGAAGGTAAGAAGCGTATGAAGCAGGTGGGTAGTGTTGAAATCCCGCAAGAAGCGTTCCTTGCTGTGTTGAAAGTAGAAAGATAATAATAGAGGTCATATAGCTCATGGATTTTGATTTTAATTTAATTCTCGTTCCCGTCACGCTGATTTTTTTCTTGGTGTGGCTACTCGACAAGTTTGTTTTCAAACAAAGACAAACCTTAGGTAAGGGGAATGAAAATTTCATTATCACATGGGCATATGACTTCTGGCCAGTTCTGGCGGTTGTGCTGGTGCTGCGTTCATTTCTATATGAACCGTTTAATATTCCTTCAGATTCGATGGTTCCGACCCTGGAAACTGGGGACTTTATTTTAGTCAACAAATTTAATTATGGTGTGCGTTTACCCATCGTAAATACTAAAATTATTGATGTAGGTGAACCGGAACGCGGTGATGTGATTGTGTTCCGTTATCCGCCACAACCGACCATCAGTTATATCAAACGTGTGGTGGGTTTGCCGGGAGATCATATTGTTTATGATCATGGTCAACTCACTATCAATGGACAAAAAGTGGCGAAAGTTCCGGTAGAATTTAGCCGCGAAAAAGATATTCTCGACACACCAACTTCAATTTACCATCATGAAACATTAGGCAAGCATACCTTTAAAATGCGTGAGCTTGAAGGTGTAAATGTGGCCCGTCAAGCACCCTTTATCAACTATGTTGAAAATGGTAAATATTCATCTGAAAATGGTTTATATTGGGAAGTGAAAGTACCTGAAGGTCACTACTTCGCGATGGGGGATAATCGTGATCAGAGTGCTGACAGCCGTTTTTGGGGCTTCGTTCCGGAACAGAATCTAACAGGTCGTGCATTTTATATCTGGATGCATAAAGAACCTGGATTTAAATTACCGTCATTTAAGCGCAACGGTGTAATTGATTAAGCATGATTGGAAAAAATAACAAATGCGTAAAAATCAACAAGGGGCATCTTATATTGCAATTTTAATTGCAATCATTGGCTTTGCTTTCTTAGCAAAAATTGCCATCGCTGTTTGGTCACCATACTGGGATGATCGGGTTGTAGATAGCCAGATTACAGAGTTGCTGCAAAGTAGCCCTGCCGATACTGATCCTTCAAAGTTTGCAAGTCAGATGAGTCAACGTTTAGAGATGAACAATGTTCGTGATCTTAAATTTGATGAAATTGCTCAGGTGACCAATATTGATGGACTGCAAGTGAAAAAAGAGTATGAGATAAGAAAGCCGTTCTTACTCAATATAGATTTAGTGTTAAAGTTCGAGAAAAGTTTTGATCAAAGGTCAGTCCAAACTAAGTGATATGCGCTTAGTCAACCGTATCGGTTATCAGTTTAAACAACCTGAATTATTGCAGCTTGCACTGACCCACCGATCGGTTAGTCATAAAACTAACTATGAACGTCTGGAGTTTTTAGGCGATTCATTGTTGGGGATGATCATTGCCCATTATTTGTATCAAGCCTATCCGCATGAAAATGAAGGGCGTTTAACGCGTATGCGTGCCACACTGGTTCGTCAGGAAGCATTAGGCAAAATTGCAAACGATTTGAAACTCGGTTCGTGTTTAATTCTCAGCACGGGTGAGTTGAAATCGGGTGGACATCATCGCGAATCTATTCTTGCTGATACTGTGGAAGCGATTATTGGTGCAATTTATGTTGATTGTCACGATTTAAATGTCTTGCAAGACATCGTGCTAAAATGGTACACGCCATATTTAGACCATATCGAACCTACAGACCAGCTGAAAGATCCTAAATCACGCTTACAGGAATATTTACAGGCACGTAAAAAACCTCTCCCTGTTTATGACGTTGTAGATATTCAAGGCGATGCTCCGAATCAGCATTTCAAGGTGGAATGTACGATTGAAGGCTTGCCTGTATTGTGTGGTGAGGGTTCAAGTCGTCGCTTTGCTGAACAGGCAGTTGCGGCAGATATCTTAAAACAATTGGAGCAAAAGTCTTAATGACTACTCATTCCGATCACATCGATGCTGATCACGAACCGCAAGACGGCGGTAACGATTTAATTAATCAATTCTTCAGTTCGCAAGGAACGACGATTCCTTCGGACTTTAAAAGTGGCTTTGTTGCGATTGTAGGACGCCCGAATGTGGGTAAATCTACCTTGATGAACCATTTGCTGGGTCAAAAGCTTTCAATCACTTCACGTAAACCACAAACTACGCGCCACAAGATTGTGGGGATTGATACTCGTGAAAAATCTCAGGCAGTCTTTGTGGATACGCCGGGGATGCATAAAAAAGAAGTCCGTGCCATCAACAAAATGATGAACCGTGCGGCTCACTCTGCACTGCGTGATGTCAATCTGGTGCTGTTTGTGGTTGATGCGCAAAAATGGACGCAAAATGATGAACTGGTGCTGGAAAAACTGAAAAATGCAGAAATGCCGGTGATCCTGGTCATCAATAAGCTGGATACTTTTGAAAACAAGAATCAAGCCTTACCCTTGATCCAGGAACGTGCCAAGCTGATGAACTTTGCCGAAATCGTACCTGTATCCGCTTTACGTGGTGCCAATCTGGAACATTTGCGTAATACCATCGAACAGTATTTGCCATTCCAGCCGCCACTCTATTCACTGGATCAAATCACCGACCGTTCAGAACGCTTCCTTGCTTCGGAAGTGATTCGTGAAAAAATCATGCGTCAATTGGGTGAAGAACTGCCGTATGATTTGACCGTGCAAATTGAATCTTTCAAGACTGAAGAAGCGACCATTAATGCGAAAACAGGTCGTCCAAAAGCGGCGTGTACCTATATTGATGCCACCATTTTTGTTGATCGTCCTGGTCAAAAGGCCATCGTAATTGGTGAAAAAGGTTCTAAGCTGAAAAAAATTGGTATGGATGCGCGTGCCGATATGGAAAAAATGTTCGAACAGAAAATCATGCTGACCCTTTGGGTGAAAGTTAAAGGTGGCTGGTCTGATGATGAGCGTGCATTAAAAAGCTTGGGTTATAGTGATATCTAAAATCTAGGTTTTACTTTGAAAGGAGCTGTAATGATGAAAGTGCTGACTGTTGTGGCATGTGTATTGTTCCTGCAAGGCTGTATTTACAAGATTGTTACAGTTCCGGTCAAAGTGGCCTATAAAACCACTAAAGGCGTGGTTAAAGGTACGGCAGCTGTGGTGGGTGCCGTCATTCCAGATGGGGATGATGAAGAATCTGATTCTGAAAAGAAAAAGGATTAGACTTAAGCCTGTATGCGCAATGAAACCTTGCATGGTTATTTAATCCATCATCGTAAATACCGTGAGCGCAGCCATATTGTGCATCTGTTTACTCAGGAGCATGGTCGTGTGGATGGAATTTTAAGACAAACGCCACCGCCGCAATACCAACCGATTTGTCTGCAAGCTTCGGGTAAATCTGAGCTGAAAAATTTTACCAAACTGGAAATTGTCAATCAGCCGATTTTCTTTTTTGGCGATGCCTTCTTTTCCGGTTTTTATCTGAATGAAATTATCCTGCGCTTGTGCCCGGTTGAAGTGGAAATGCCACAAACCTTTGTGCAATATCATCAGACCTTGCAGCAATTGCAACAATTGGCACAGCAGGAGCATCCTGATCTTTTTTTAAGACAAATCTTACGTCAGTTCGAGCATGCACTTTTAGAAGAACTGGGCTATGCACTTGATTTTACAGTGGATGCACAGCAACATAAAATTCAGGAATCACAATCTTATCTGTTTCAGCTCAATGATGGTTTTATTCCTACAGTACAACAGTCACGTTCGACTTTATCTGGACAGCAGATTCTTTCGATGCATGATTATGAAAAGGGTAGGGATTTTAATCCTGAACAGTTACAATTGTTGACTAAGCTGTATCGGCAGATCATCACCGCGCTTTTGGGCGACCGACCGCTGAAAAGCCGTCAATTGTGGATTCAAAACACTCAATCTCAATCTTAATTTTAAACATAGTTAGGTAATTGTTATGGCTGCATTACTTGGTGTAAATATTGACCATGTGGCGACTTTGCGACAGGCGCGCGGAACCGCTTATCCAGATCCGGTAAATGCTGCTTTAATTTGCGAACAGGCCGGTGCAGAGGGTATCACCCTGCATTTACGTGAAGACCGTCGCCATATTCAGGATGATGATGTACGTCGTATGCGTCCTGTGCTGAAAACGCATATGAATCTGGAAATGGCTGTGACGGCTGAAATGGTGGAATTCGCCAAGGAAATTAAGCCGCATCATGTGTGCTTCGTTCCAGAAAAGCGTCAGGAAGTGACCACTGAAGGCGGTCTGGATGTGGTGGGTCATTTTGAAGATGTTAAAGCCGCGACTCAGGCCTTGTCTTCTATTGGTTGTGAAGTGTCTTTATTTATTGATGCTGACTTTGCCCAAATTGATGCAGCTGTGGCTTGCGGTGCGCCAACCATTGAGTTACACACAGGTGCTTATGCCGATGCTGAAACTGCAGAAGCACAGCAGCATGAACTTGAGCGTATTGTTAAAGGTGCGGAATATGCTGCATCTAAAGGTTTAATTGTGAACGCCGGGCATGGGCTGAACCTGGAAAATGTCACCCCAATTGCTGCAATTCCACACATTCATGAGCTCAATATTGGTCATTCCATTATTGCCGATGCAGTGTTTGTCGGTTTGGCCCAAGCTGTTCAACAAATGAAAGCTGTGATTAAAGCAGCACGTTAAGATTTAAGTTTAAAAGTTATGTCGACAACCCATTATGATGATCTCATGAAACCTGTGATTGGCTTCCTGGGATGTGAAACGCCAAAAACGTGGCTAGATGAAGCCGTGAATAACCTGGAGTTACTCATGCAGGATCATGCCAATTGTGAAAAAAAAGCTGCTGGTACAGCCATGAACCTGATGTTCCGCTACAGCTTTTTTACCGATTTGCAGGTCAAGCTGGCACAACTGGTACGCGAAGAAATGCTGCATTATGAGCAGGTGCTGGAATTTATGTCCAAACGCGGACAGGAATGGAAAGCCGTGAGTGCAGGGCGTTATGCAGGCATATTGCGCAAGGAAATTCGTACCTACGAGCCGGAAGCATTGATTGACGTGCTGATTATTGGTGCCTTTGTGGAAGCACGTTCCTGTGAGCGTTTTTATGCACTTGCGCCACTGGTTGATGAAGAGTTAGGACGCTATTATCGCTACCTGCTTAAATCTGAATCACGCCATTATGAAGATTATCTGGCATTGGCCTTAGATGTTGCCAAAACATCTAAAATGAAAGACCCGGAAGAAGACATTCAGGGGCGCATCGAGCATATCCGTGAAGTAGAAAAGAATTTAATCCTCTCGGAAGATGATACTTTCCGTTTCCATAGTGGTGTCCCAAATCAGGCTGCTTAAGCTTCTTAGAACCTATCCAGAATATTTTCTATGCAAAAGTAGCCTTAAAAAGGCTAAATTAATGAACTGAAGGCTCGTATTTAGGTGCTTTTCACAGTTTTTCCAGAGCCTTCTGCATTTTTCTAACCAAGCAAATGATCTTTCCACAACCCAGCGTTGTGGAATGACTGCAAATTTATGTAATTCACTTCGTTTAGCAACTTCAACTCGGGCTCTGATTAAATTCTTAACAGCCAAATAAAAGGGTTCGCCTGTATAACCACCATCAACAAGTACAACCTCTACATTTTGTAAGGTATCTCTATGTATAGTTATGGCATCTAATGCACCTTGGCGATCCGTTTTATCTGCTGTCGTAACCAATATTCCATGCGGGAGACCTTGAGTATCAACAATAATATGTCTTTTAATGCCTGAAACTTTTTTACCAGCGTCATAGCCTTTATCACGTGCAGTATCTGTGTTTTTTACACTTTGTGAATCAATGATGATAAAGCTCGTTTGTTCTTTCCGTCCATTGCTGATACGGGCCTCGCCAACCACATTTTTTTAAAGCTTGCTCAAGTATGCTAGGTTCAGTTTCTGATGGTTTTTTATTCCAAATCGAGAAGTAATAATGCACAGTGCTTTTAGCTGGGAAGTCTCGAGGAAGCATACTCCATTGGCATCCACTTTTTAAAATATAGAGTAAGGCGCAAAATATTTCATAGACATCAACGACTCTTGGACGTGTTTGTTTTCTTCCGCTCAATAGTAACGGTTCAATTTCTTTAAAGGCTTCTCGACTAATGTCGCTGGGATATGGTTTTCTCATTGAATAATTTTAACAAATTCTTTTTTTAAGTGCTAAAAAAGAATGAAATTAATACTGGATAGGCTCTTATTTATTTCATTAAAAAAATCCCCTATTTAAATAGGGGATTTTTTATGGCTGATCATTTTAAAACTGAAAATAAAAATGCCAATCTAAATATTTTAGATTGGCATTTATTGATCAGTCTGGTTTCAGGCTGAGCTCAATCAAGCTTCAATGGTCTGAACTGCAATTTTTTTCGCAGGATCAGTTTTGCGACGTACCGAAGGAACCGGTTCACCATAATACTGACGGTCGGCAAAGTAACTTGAACGAACCATCGGCGCTGCCCAGATATTCTTGAATCCAAGTTTCTGACCGTGTGCGGTATAGCGTTCAAATTCTTCTGGAGTCACGAAACGGTCAATCGGTGCATGCTCTTTAGAAGGCTGTAAATACTGACCAATAGTCACGTAATCGACATCGTGTGCTTTTAAGTCATCCAGCAATGCAATCACTTCTTCTTCAGTTTCACCAATACCAACCATCAAGCCACATTTGGTTGGAACGTCCGGGCAGTATTCCTTAAACATTTTCAGTAAGTTTAAAGAATGCTGATAATCTGAACCTGGACGCATCGCTTTATATAGGCGCGGCACGGTTTCAATGTTGTGGTTAAATACGTCCGGTGGGCACTCGGTCATGATGCGAAGCGCGATGTCCATACGACCACGGAAATCCGGTACTAGAATTTCTAATAAGGTATTCGGGCTTAAGCTGCGGGCTTCTTTAATGCAGTCTACGAAATGCTGTGCACCGCCATCGCGAAGGTCATCACGGTCAACCGAAGTAATAACCGCATATTTTAAACCCAGGTTGGCAATGGTTTCGGCCATATGACGTGGCTCATCCGGATCAAGGGCATTTGGACGACCATGTGCCACGTCGCAGAAAGGACAGCGACGGGTACAGATATCACCCATAATCATAAAGGTTGCGGTACCGCCACCAAAACATTCTGGCAGGTTCGGGCAAGCGGCTTCTTCACACACCGTATGTAATTTTTGCTCACGCAGCGTGGTTTTAATACGTTGAACTTCTTCAGGAGCCGCCATTTTTACCCGGATCCAGTCCGGCTTGCGTGGCGTTTCAACCGTAGGTACAACTTTTACAGGAATACGAGCGACTTTCTCTGCGCCACGAAGTTTGACACCCTGTTCAGGTTTACGGTTTTCAGACATATTCAACTTTTCCACTGTTTTTTGACGGGGGAGATACTAGATATATTAGGTCTCTCATTATAACGGACTTGAATCTAAATGGGGTAAAAAGGATATTCATTTAATAAATGTAGTCATCACTTAATATATGTGAGGTAAATACAGAAAATTGCGAGTATTTACGTCATAATATAGCCAAGATAGACCAATATTGAAGATAGGAGCGTTGAATGCCACGTAAAAAAGAGGTCGTTAGTGGAACTTTCGTTAAATACGATGCGGTAGTTCTCGGCTCAGGCCCTGCGGGTGAAGGCGCGGCAATGAAACTTGCTAAATCAGGCAAGCGTGTTGCAATTGTTGATATGCGTGAACAATTAGGTGGTAACTGTACACACGTAGGTACCATTCCAAGTAAAGCATTACGTCAAACAGTATCGAGCATTTTGCGTTACCAGCGTGACCCGATGTTCCAGAAAGTGGGCGAATGGAAGCAGTTCACCATGAAACAGGTGCTGCGTAATGCCCATAAAGTGATTCAGCAACAGGTTGAAACACACTCCCGTTTTTATGACCGTAACAAGATTGATATTTATCATGGTCGTGCCTATATCCAGGATAAAAATACTGTATTGATCTTTAGCCCTGAAGGCATAACAGAAACGATTGTTTTCCAGCAATTAGTTATTGCGACAGGTTCACGTCCATACCGTCCGGCGGCGCTTGATTTCAATCATCCACGTGTATTTGATTCAGACAAAATTCTGGATCTGGATTATTCAATTCAAAAAATTATTATTTATGGTGCCGGCGTTATTGGTTGTGAATATGCATCCATTTTCATTGGTCTGGACCATAAAGTTGATTTGATTAATACCCAGCCTAAATTGCTCAGTTATCTGGACGATGAAATTTCTGATGCCTTATCTTACCGTTTACGTGAACAGGGTGTATTGATTCGTCATAATGAACAAATTGATCATCTTGAGACATTTGATGATCATGTGGTGTTGCATTTGCAAAGCGGCAAGAAAATTAAAGCCGATGCCATTTTGTGGTGTAACGGCCGTTCGGGGAATACTGACGGTTTAGGTTTGGAAAATGTAGGCATTACCCCAAACAGTCGTGGTCAGCTTACAGTAAATGATCAGTACCAGACTGAAGTGGAAAATATCTATGCTGCCGGTGACGTGATTGGTTGGCCATCACTGGCTTCTGCTGCTTATGACCAGGGGCGTTGCGCTGGTTCAAACATGAGCGGTGAAGAGAACGTTAAACCCGTAACGGATATTCCAACAGGTATTTATACCATTCCGGAAATTTCTTCGATTGGTAAGACTGAACAGCAATTGACCGAAGAAAAAATTCCTTACGAAGTTGGCCAGGCATCTTTCCGTCATCTGGCACGTGCACAGATTACCGGTGACACCGTAGGTGAATTGAAAATTCTATTCCACCGTGACACCTTAGAAGTGTTAGGGGTGCATTGCTTTGGTAATAACGCTGCCGAGATTATCCATATTGGTCAGGCTGTGATGAATAGCCCGAACAATACCATCAAGTATTTTGTTGAAACTACCTTTAACTATCCGACCATGGCGGAAGCGTACCGTGTAGCAACCTTGAATGGTATGAACCGTTTATTCTAAGATTTTCTGAATTTTAGATGCGAAACCCGTAAGTGAAGGCTTGCGGGTTTTTGTTTATTTTGTAGGATAAAATATCTAATAAGGGCATGAGAGTGAGAATAGCGCTTAGCGCAAACCCGCAGATCAAGTGTTCCTATTTTTGCTTATCACTTGCTTGGATTTAGGCTGCCATTTTACGGCATTCTGTGGCACATTGCTGGCAGGTTTCGGCACATCGCTGGCAATGTTCAGCTTCATGTTTACTGCATTCTTTGGCGCAGTAATCGCACATTTGAGCACAGAGCTGACAGATTTCCTGCATAAAGGCAGAGGTTCTTTGTTCAGAGCGGGCGCATAAATTGCACATATCTGCACAGTCCAGACAGCGTTTAATGCATTCACGCATTATCTCTATCTCATTTTCATCCAGACAAGCAGCTGCACAGGTGGTACAGGTCAAAGAACAGGTCATACACATTTGGGCACAATCCGAAAAGCTGACAGTATTCATTCTGTTTTCCTGATTAATAATTTAAATTGATATCTGAATAAGCTAATTACAAATAGACTAAGAAAATAGAGAGATTGAGTGATTAAAAGTAAACAGTGTCCACTTTAAGTAAGCGAATGCTGCATGATAAAAAATCTGGGTAAATAGAGAGTGGATCACTGGATTCTATAGGCTATGAGAAAAAGCCATGATGATCCAATAGCCACAAGAGTCCATAATAACTAAAGAAACTGCTGATTAAGGTCAGCCAGACTGGAATTTTGCTCCTAAGCAATGCAATGACAGCGATAATAAAAACAATATCTAAGCCAGACAGTACATATTTTTCACCCATCTGCACCACCAGGCATAATAACAGGCCCACCACAGCAGCATTAACGCCTGCCAAAGCTTGAAATAAACCTGGAAATTGCATTAAACGCGACCAGTAAGGTAAAGCGCCGAAAATGAGGAAAAAAGAAGGCAAGAAAATCACTGCAGTTGCAAAGGCGGCATTCAGTACTGCCGATGAACTTAAGGGTAATAAAGCACCCAGATAGCTGGCAAAACTGAATAATGGGCCTGGCATCAGCTGGGCAATGGCATAGCCCAGGTCAAAATGTTGCTGGGAGACCAAGCCGGATGCAACAAAGTCCTGCTGTAAAAATGGCAAAATAATATGACCGCCACCAAAGACTAGAGAAGCCGCGCGGTATAAACTGGTAAAACTGTCTAGCCAAATACTGGGAAAGAAATATTGTAGTGCTGGAACCAGTACAAAAGGTAAGGCGAATAAAATCAGCCAGAGATAAGCGAAAGGTTTTTTAGCTGTGATTGAGATGCCCGTAACGGGTTTAGGGGTATTTTTTTGCGGAAAATAATGCAGATAAATCAGTCCTGCTAAAGCACCAAAAAGAATCACCAAAACCTGATTGATACTGATGGGAACTAGATAGACAAATAAGCCCGACAGTAGCATTAATACATACTGCCATTGCTCTTTACAAAAGCTACGTAACATTTGCCAGAATGCCCATGCCACCACGCTAAATACAATGAGTTGAATCACATGGAAAAATTCGACAGAAAAATAACCAGAAAATTGAATACCCAGCATTGCCGCAAGGGTCATGAGCAGTGCCGAAGGTAAAGTAAAGCCCAGCCATGCCAGTAGCGCACCCCGATAACCTTTTAGCTGAAAACCAATCGCAATCCCCATCTGGCTACTGGTCGGGCCAGGTAAAATTTGTACCAAGGCCAGCAGATGGGCATATTGATGCTCATCCAGATAACCAAGCTGTTGCACAAAACGCCGATAAAAAAACACCAGATGGGCTGCTGGACCGCCAAATGCCGTATAGCCTAATCTGAGGAATATTTTAAACAAGCTGAAATTTGACAGCGTGGGAACAGGGGATGACATGATGAAACGATCCAAAAATATTTGAGTTTTAGCCCGAGCAAGATTAACAGGTCGGATTGACCTTGTTGTATGGTTTTCCTGCAATACATATTGCAAATATGAAAAAGCCCATCCCAAGTAATTACTTTTGATGGGCTTTTATTCTTTAATTTAACTCGTAAATATTTAAACAAGATGACCATCATTGAAAATGATCCCCGATGTGATGTATCGCACGCTAGTTACTGATAAGCAGAGGGAGCCTATCCTAAGGTAAGGGGGATAATAAAAAATTGCAGCATCATGACGCATTTTTTATTTTATTTACGATTTTGCCTATTCGTAAATGTAGATGAGGTCATAAGGCCGACCACCTGCCAGACTGATACGTTTTAGCAAACGGCGCTGCTCACTAGGGAATGATTTGCGTGAATGTAGGGTAACCTGATTATCCCAAAATACGATATCGCCCTGTTGCCATTGATGTTCATAGCGGAATTCAGGTTTTAACAGATGTTCGCGCAATGAAGCAATCAATTCACTGCCAGCCTGATCATCATAATTGACCAGTTCCACCTCGGAATGGGTATTTAACCAGAGCGCTTTACGACCACTCTCAGGATGGGTACGTACCAGTGGATGAGGATAGGCATGACCAATAATCGGCTGATCTTTAAAGCGATATAGAGGACTGCTGCCATAACCATTATTGTCATTGTCTTTCAGGTGTTGTCGACGAACAAAGGGGTTATAGGTAATCAGTTGTAATTGATCGATATGCTGTTTGGTTGCTTCATCTAAAGCATTATAAGCCTGGATGGTGTTAAACCAGGATGTTTGCCCACCGTCTTTTGGTAATTCAATGGCATAAAGTAATGAACCAAAAGACGGTTGTGGCGTCCATTGGTGATCGGCATGGGGCGAAAGTTCACCATGGCCGGTGTAGTTTCCCTGTCCCACAGCATTGGAAACGGGCACGACATCGGGTGGTGTACCGGTATCTGTTTGGGTGGCAAGTACCGGATTATCTGCACTTGGGCGGAAAATGGAACCAAAATAGCTGGCAAAGGCTAAATACTGTAAATCGTCCAAGCGCTGGTTTTTGAAAATTAAAATCAGATGTTCGGCCAATGCTTGTTTTAGACGGTAAATGGTTTCACCTGCTTGGGCTTTACGTGCATCCAGGCCAAAAACCACAGCCCCTAAAGCTTCACCCTCTAAGGGCACAATAGTAATATTTTGCGGGTTTTGAAATTGTTCTAGCTGATGCCAGCGCGGTGCATCATGTATTGCCTGAGAAAGTTGGGTGAGTGCCGTCATTGTTTTGCTCTGATGTTTTTTACGTTGAAGTAAAATCTAAGCAATCCAGAACAAAAGATAAAATCAAAATATTTTATAAGCTTATGAAATCCTAGTGAAAAATACTTAAATTGATGATTGTTAAACTTTTAATATAAACAGCAAAAGAAAGCGGTTTTTTTGCTGTTTTCACTGCTGATATTTCAGCATTAATGCGCGCAAAAGGCCTGATTGAAATACTCAAACAGTTGCGGTGTTTTGACCCAAAGCACAATGGCGATAGTCAATAACAGACCAATCGCTACAGCAATCGAGATTTTGAGTCCAAGCATAGAATCAGTCATGAACCACATGCTCCTCATTGACAAAGAAATGAACCAGAACCCCAAATACACTTAACAGGATAGAAAACATCCAGATCATATTGTAGTCGCCAGTCATGTCATGATTGACACCCCCCAGCCATCCGCCAAAGAACGAGCCGACCTGATGGGTAAAGAACACGATACCACTGAGCATGGATAGATATTTTATGCCAAACATGTTCGCCACAATACCATTGGTGAGGGGAACCGTAGACAACCACAATAAGCCCATAATGATGCCAAAGCTGTAAATTGTCCAGATACTCAAAGGCAGCAATAAAAAGCCAATAATGGCAATACCACGCAGGCCATATAAACCCATCAGCAAGTGAGGTTTGGAGTATTTTCCACCCAGCCAGCCTGCAGTATACGTACCAACAATATTAAATAAACCGACCAGAGCCAGAAATACTGTGCCTGTGGTGGCATCAAAACCATGATCAATCAGGTAACCAGGTAAATGAATACCAATAAAGACCACCTGAAAACCGCAGACAAAAAAGCCTAAAGACAGGAACCAGAACGGTTTGTGATTTTTGGCAATCCTCAGAATTTCTTTGACACTTAATGCCGGTGTTGGGATGGCAGCCGAAACATTCGGAGGCGTATAAGCAGGCGCTTTTAAAGTCCACGCCAATGGAATAATGAAAGCAATTAAAATGGCGCTGACCATCAATGCTGCTGACCAACCGACACTTTGTAAAAGCAGCAGGGTCGATGGCAGCATGATAAATTGGCCAAAAGAGCCTGCTGCACTGGCAATACCCATCGCCAGACTGCGTTTTTCAGGATGTGCGGCACGCCCCACCGCAGAAAGCAATATGGGAAAAGAGGTCGCAGAAAGTGCCAGACCTAAAATTAAACCGACGCTTAAATTCAGCAGCCAGCCGCTGGAGCTGACGGCCATCAGCAACAGGCCAAGGGTATAAAGTGCACCACCAATAGCAACTACAATTTTACTGCCATATTTATCGGCAAAAACTCCGGTAATGGGTTGTACTGCACCCCAAATCAGGTTTTGCATGGCAATGGCAAGACTAAAGACATTATGTCCCCAGCCAAACTCATGGCTCATGGGAACAAGATATAAACCAAATGCATGACGGACACCCAAGGATAAAGCCAGAATAACGGCACTTCCAATTAACATGTAAATCAGAGGTTTGGAAAAACGGGTGTCTGACATATTTCATCCATGCGGAGTTGTGTTGTGGCTATGTTATTCGATTATAAAGGACGAGGCGATTAAATTAAATTTCAACAAAAGATAAAATTAAGTTATAGAAAGTTTTATAAAGATTAAAAAGACGACTTAAAGTCGTCTTTGGATTATTAAAAACTTAGAAACGCATACCGATCCCCGCATAAGCAAGTATCGGGTTGACTTCAATATCTGCTTTGGAGGTAATTAATGTACCTAATTGTTCATCAGCTACTGTAATCGTGGTTTCATTTTTCAGATGTGCATAAGACACTGAACCCACCGCAAACCAGCGCTCATTAAAATCATAGGTGAAACCGACAGTTGCAATTGGGGCAATAACATCCGTTGCTTCAAGGTTGACTTGAGGATTGGCTTTACTCGGTTTAGCTTCCAGTGAAGCTCCGGTATTGCCTTGTTTGATGTTGGCAATCATATGACCAGCTGCAATCAAGTCCTGTTCTGTACGCGGATTGATTTCCAGTTCATTGAAATAAGCATACATCAAACCTAAACCAACATAAGGGCGGAATTTATTGACTCCGGTTTTACCAAAGTGATACTGGAACTCAAAGGCCGGTGTCCAGGCACGAGCCGAGGCAGCAGGTCCATGAGCTTCTAAATCGGTAATAAAGATATTGTTTTGCAAATCAATATTGAGGAATTCTAAGGGCAAGTTACCAATTTGCGGTGTTGCTACAGCCGAGAAGGGTGCATAAATCTTTCCTTTACCCTGTAAGTCAACTTTGGGCGGAATACCGGCTTTGATTTCAAAGGAAAGGTTATCTGTAAAGAAGTAATTGGTCATGATCCCCAGTGTTGTGACATCATCGGCCTCTAGGCCTGTACCTGGGTTATCCCATTGTTCCAGCCCATAAATTTGTGAGCTGCCACTGAGTTCGCTTCCAAGCTGACCTCCGGTAAAAAAGCCCAAACCTCTTAAAACGGTGGCAAGTGCAGTCTGATTGACCTCCGGATCTAGGTTGTTTAATACAGTATCGACCTGAATATCGCCATTCTTGGCAACTTCACCATTTTTAACAGCTGTATTCACCTGAAAGGGCTGGGCTTTACCCTGCGGCATGACATGTAGGGCACCGACAGAAACAGAAAAGCGTTTAAAACCATCGCCATCTTTTAAGCTGAAATAATGTGAATCGGCATAGCTTACAGTGGGTAGGGCAGCAAGAGACGACATCATACAAAATAACGTTTTTTTCATTCAGGGACTCCATGTCCATTTTGCGATTATTCATTTTTTTTTGTTCACATTTCTTATTCTATATTTAGAGAAAAATCATTTTGTTACTCAAAAATATTAATCGAGTAGTATTCATGTAAAAAATTAACTGTTTTGTTTCAGGAACATGAAGAAAAATAATTTTATGTAAGCTGCTGTTTTTGCTAATGGATAAAGTTTTTGTAGGTTAATAACAGGCAGGAATTGAGATGATATTTATATATTTTTAATGCATTAATAGCGTTGATATAGGGGCTGATGTGGTCAATGCTGATGACGATGTAGTTAAAAACAGATCATCGCTGGCATAACTAAAGCAATTGACTCAAGTGATTGCACCATGAGCTAAAATCCTGTCTCGCACTGAGAAGCATTTTTCCGTACAATATGCTGCAGAAATCCTTGAGTGAATCATATGAGCACCCAAAATACGCCCAAGAAAAAAACCTTGGTTAATTTACCTTTCCCGATGAAAAAGGCAGATGAGAATTCTTCCGATGAAGTCTTGGAAGATTTACGCCCTAAACCGCAGCGCTATGCTGATCGTACCTGGATGCCACCACGTGGTACACGCCGTTCCATGGGCAAGCGTTAAGTTCTTCATATAAAAATAAAAAAGCTATGGTCTGACCATGGCTTTTTTATTGCCGTTAAACTGGGGTTTTGGATATTTAATTCGAGTCATAAAGTTGGTTTCGTCTATCATGGTTCTGATAGTAATTCTTTTTCTGGTGATACATCTCCAGGTCAGCACGCTTCAGCATATCTTCAATCCGTTCATGCGGCAAATTTGTCGCATGACCTATAGACAGGCTGATCGGCTGATTGGCATAAAATTGATTGTCCACCGACAAAAGTTCCTGCAGACTTTGCAGGCAGTTTTGTAAGGCAGCCTCATCTGCACCCGGTAAAAGGACTACAAACTCATCTCCGCCAATACGTGAGGCAGAATAGGGCGTATGCTGAATCAACTGGTTCAGGATGTTGCCTATACGCCGTAAGACACCGTCACCTGCATCATGTCCCTCGCTATCATTCAGTATTTTCAGTCCATTTAAATCTATAAAAATACACGAGATTGGATGTAATAAATTGCGTTCAAGCCGGTTCAGTTCTGCCACATAAAAAGAACGATTGTACAGTTGGGTGAGTACGTCGTGTTTGCCTAAATATTCAAGATAATGTTCAGCTTTTTTGCGCGCAGTAATATCAGTCAGGGCAACCTGTACAATGCTCCAGTCATCCAGATAATCCGGAAATACGGTAAATTGCAGCAGTACATGGCGAATGCTGCCATCAATTGCGTAATTGACTACTTCACGTTGATGATGCAGATGACCGTTCCACAGTTCAATCAATTGTTCCCGGAATGTTCGAACCATTTCCTCAGCAAAAACTTTATGAAGATTTTTTAATAAAATCTCTTTACTGGCTGCACCAAACAAATCGAGGGTGGCTTGATTGACATCAATGACTTTAATTTCCTTGATGCATTCAATGACAAACTCGCTATGCACATCCAGAAAGGTGGCAAAATCTTCAATGCCTAATTTACGTAATTGATCCAGTTTAATTTTAATACGGCTGAAATCTTCTATCCAAAGAGAGGTTGGAGAATAAGTAAAGCGTGCCTCTGCCAGATGGCGGCTTCGTTCTTCCTTACGGCAGGCTTCAGTATAAGAAGTGATGTCTTCGGTGGTAATTAATACCAGGGATAAATCCCGTTCATGTTGCGGCAGTACAATGCCTTTGAGCTGGATATCCAGGCGCTTTCCAGTCAAGGTGTAGTTTACCGCAGAATTGGAAAAACGGGTTTCACCATTCCACAACGCAACCAGTTCGTGGATATGGGTTTTTGCCATATCTTCTTTAAAGACTAATTGCAGGTTTTGCGATAGATGTTCAAAATCATTGGCCTGATAAAGTTCAAGGGTTTTAGAATTGACCTTTAATAATTTAATTTTTTTTGCGCATGCAAGAATACGTGATTCATCTTCTTGCAGGAAACTGAACAGATCTTGCACGCCCTGATCACGCCAAAGATCAAATTGTTTTTTGATTTCACTATAGTCTTCCAGCCACATGGCAACGGGAGAGAGTTCAAAAAAAGGGGAGTTCAGCATGTCCATTTAAGGCGCTCATTATTTTTTAGAATTTAAGTATCAAGTATATGATGTAAAAAATGATTTTAAAATAATATGATAAGTAAAATAATATGTATTTTTAATGAGTAGGGTATCTCAAAATAAAAAAAATTAGGTAGATAAAAAAAGCCAATTCTGGAACTGGCTTTCAAGATCGGTTTTATGAAATAGGATTAAAGCTTAGCGACTGGCTCTACGGGCCTTGTTTTCTGGCTTAGGCGCAGAAATTTCACGTTCACCTTGCCAGACATCCATAAAGTCTTTTTCGTTGATATTGTAGAGTTCAAGCAAACCCAGAATGACTCCGCCAAACATCATCGAACCTTCTGAATGGTCTTGCCAGTCAAAAATCTTGCCGTTTAACACATGCAAAATGTCTGAAATTTCAAAATTTCGGTCCCGGCCATTACTGTCGGTTGGGTACATTTGGGTATTAAGAATAATTCGGGCGGCACTTTTTTCATTTTCTGATAAATCTAAAGAGGCAGTAATATCTTCATCTGGGGAGGAGAAAATAACCTCATCGGTAAATACCGTTCTGAGAAAATGACGGGTCAGCTTGGGTAAGGCTCTTTCTACAAAAGGACGGAATGAAATGGGAAAAATCACATTATGTGAAATACCCTTAAACATTGGGGCAATTTCTTCGGTTTTATAGCCAGCAATGCCACAACCCACCGAGGTAATGAAATAGGTCATTTTCGGATGGTTTTTGGTATAAATCTTGAAATCATCAATATAGTGCTGAATTTGCGACAAGGGCATCTGTTGCAAATGCTCGTTCATGGTGGGAATGGCATAACTTTGACCTGACCAGCCACGTCCTACGCCTTGCATTGCGCCAAAGTATTGCAGGGCAGTACGCGCAGCCCCACCTGCATGGTTTCCTGCCATGTTGCTGCCAAAGACAAAAACGGTATCTTCCGGTAGATTTTTGACAATACTTTCGTCATGGTAATGGTAAGTCATAGGCTTTATTGTGATCATGAGGCTTTGTCTCATGTTGCTATTGAATGCACATGCGGTCAAGACAAAAATGTTGCAATTTTCTTTATATGAGTCCCTCGCTAAATATCAGGAGATTGATATTGAATGTTGAGCTTTAACCCTCATATCAT
This sequence comes from Acinetobacter sp. CS-2, assembly GCF_016599715.1. NCBI lineage: Bacteria > Pseudomonadati > Pseudomonadota > Gammaproteobacteria > Moraxellales > Moraxellaceae > Acinetobacter > Acinetobacter sp. CS-2. The sequence continues at coordinate 2,105,855 of NZ_CP067019.1, read as the reverse complement.
TCAAACTGCATTAGTGTATAGAAGCTGAATAATATGTCGGATAGTCATCAACCTTTTGAATTAGTGACCAGCTATCAGCCTGCGGGGGATCAGCCACAAGCCATTGAAAAATTAGTCAAAGGTATTCAAAAAGGCTATCACGACCAGTTGTTGTTGGGGGTAACCGGTTCAGGTAAAACCTATACCATGGCCAATGTGATTTCCCAGTTACAGCGTCCCACCATCGTCATGGCACATAATAAAACCTTGGCTGCACAGCTGTATGGCGAGTTCAAGTCATTTTTCCCCAATAATGCGGTTGAATATTTTGTCAGCTATTACGACTATTATCAGCCTGAAGCGTATGTGCCATCTTCCGATACCTTTATTGAAAAAGACTCGGCGATTAATGATCATATAGACCAGATGCGCCTTTCAGCGACCCGGTCATTACTCGAACGCCGTGATGCCATCATTGTCGCGTCGGTGTCTGCTATTTATGGTCTGGGTGATCCGAATGCCTATATGAGCATGTTGCTGCATATTGTGCAGGGCGACCGGATCAGCCGTGATGACATTATTCGCCGTCTGGTAGAAATGCAATATAGCCGTAACGAACTGGAATTCTTGCGTGGTACTTACCGTATCCGTGGTGAAATTATTGATATTTTCCCGGCTGAATCAGATCAGGATGCCATCCGTATTGAACTGTTTGATGATGAAGTTGATTCGATTCGCTGGTTTGATCCCTTAACCGGAAAAATGGTGCGTAAAGTTCCACGCGTAACCATTTACCCTAAAAGTCATTATGTTACTCCGAAGGATAATTTACAGCGTGCTATTGGCACCATTCGTGAGGAACTTCAGGAGCGTTTAGGTTTCTTTAGGGCTAATGACAAATTACTGGAAGCACAGCGTATTGAACAGCGTACCCGCTATGACTTGGAAATGATGCAGCAGTTGGGTTATACCAACGGCATCGAAAACTATTCACGTCATTTGTCCGGCCGTCCGGCAGGCGAGGCACCACCGACCTTATTTGACTATATTCCCGATGATGCCTTGCTGATTATTGATGAATCGCATGTCACGGTGCCACAAATTGGTGCCATGTATAAAGGCGACCGCTCACGTAAGGAAAATCTGGTCAATTATGGTTTCCGTTTGCCGAGTGCGTTAGATAACCGTCCGATGCAGTTTGAAGAATGGGAACGTATTATTCCATCCACAATTTATGTCAGTGCAACGCCGGCCAAATATGAGCTGGAAAAAGCGCAGCAGATTGCCGAGCAGGTGGTTCGCCCAACCGGACTGGTCGATCCTGAAATTGAAATTCGCCCCGTGCTGACTCAGGTCGATGATGTGCTATCGGAAATCAATATCCGTAAGGAACTGGATGAACGTGTTCTGGTGACAACCTTGACCAAACGGATGGCAGAAGATTTAACCTCGTATTTAAAAGAATACGGGGTCAAAGTGGCTTATCTGCATTCCGATATTGATACCGTGGAGCGTACCAAGATTATCCATGAGCTGCGTAGCGGTGTACATGATGTGCTGGTCGGCATTAACCTGCTGCGGGAAGGTCTGGATATGCCGGAAGTGTCCCTTGTGGCCATTCTGGACGCCGATAAAGAAGGTTTCCTGCGTTCGGAGCGCTCACTGATTCAAACCATTGGTCGTGCTGCACGTAACGTGAACGGTAAAGCCATTCTGTATGCAGATCGCATTACCGACTCCATGCAAAAAGCCATGGATGAAACTGAGCGCCGCCGAGCCAAACAGATCGAGTTTAATGAGCTGCATGGCATTACACCGCGCAGCACCAAGCGTCAGAATAGTCAGGATATTGATACCGGTGAAGTACTGACTGATGACCAAATTGACGAGAAAATTTCGGATCAGGCGCGTGCCTTAAGTGCGGATGAGCGTCACATTTTGGCAGACCCTAAATTGCTGGCAAAACATTTGTCCAAACTGGAAAAAGAGATGCTCAAAGCTTCGAAAGAATTGCAGTTTGAACAGGCAGCGCGACTGCGTGATGAAATAGTTCGCCTGAAGGCACAGATGTTTAGCTAACTTTTTGATTTTTATTGCAAAATAATTAAGGTCTGTTGGCAATCCATATATGAAATGTCAACAGACCTTACATAACGCTACAGTATGCTTGGGTTGGAGTCGTTATTTTTAAATGTGTAAGCACTTAAAGAATTTAAAATTTTGACTGAAAGGTACTTTTATGACAGGCGATAATCTTCCAAAAGCGGGCTATAAACTGGCTAAAATTGCTGTCGGTGGAGCTGTATTGCTGGGTTTGGGTATGGCGACAATGGCATATGCGCAAACCAAGCCACTACAAACGGTGGAAAAGGTTGAGCTGGATAAATATCTGGGTGTCTGGTATGAAGTGGCTCGCAAGCCGCTGTATTTTCAAAACAAGTGTGATCGTGATGTCACCGCGACCTATACCCTGAACGAGAACGGCAATGTGGTTGTAGATAACCGCTGCTATACCAAAGAGGGTAACCTCGCCCAGTCGATTGGAGAGGCATTTATTGAAAATGCACCTTTTAATACCAAGTTAAAAGTCAGTTTCTTGCCTGAAGCGATTCGCTGGTTACCCTTTGGTCGAGGTGATTATTGGGTGCTTAAACTTGATGAAAATTATCAGACGGTATTAGTGGGGGAACCACGCCGCAAATACATGTGGGTATTGTCCCGTACTCCACAACCTGATCAGGCAGTCGTCAATGAATATTTGGAATATGCCAAGTCGTTGGGCTATGACGTGGGTGATGTGATTCATACCAAGCAGACGATCAGGTAACATACTGCATACTTTAACAAAAGTTCAAAACCATGCTTAGGCATGGTTTTTTATTTGTTAAGATAGCTCCGGTTTTAAAGTTGAATGATCCAGTATTTTGGATGGTTTCGTAAAGTCATGAAATGAAGAATCCCCTTGAGGTAAAAGATGTATAAAGGCTTGGCTTTGTCAGTATTGGCATCCGTTACTTTTGGGGTGTTGTATTTTTATACGCAATTTTTAAAACCTTTGGACAGCGAACAGACTTTTGCCTGGCGCATGCTGGCCACGCTACCGTTCCTAACCCTGTTTATGTGGTGGTCGTGTGATTTGCAGCATATTTCCCAGATTTTTAAGCGTATGGTTAAACAGCCTGTGTTCCTGATCTGGCTGATTTTTAGTTCCCTGCTTTGTACCACACAACTGTGGCTGTTTCTCTGGGGCCCCATTAATGGCCGTGGTCTGCAAGTTTCACTGGGGTATTTCCTGTTGCCTTTGGTGATGGTGCTGGTGGGTTGTGTGCTTTATAAGGAAAAACTGTCGAAATGGCAGTTGGCTGCCGTGATGTTGGCCATTTTAGGAGTAGGACACGAAATCTGGCGCATCGGCAGTATCGCCTGGGAAACGGTTTATGTTGCTTTGGCTTATCCCTTATATTTCTTTTTACGCCGGGTCTTTAAAACGGATCATTTGGGCGGTTTCTGGTGGGATTTATGCCTCATTTTGCCAGTGGCTTTTTACTTGGGCTTTATGCATAGCGATAGTCTGAGTTTAATGGCTCATTTTCCACATTTAATTATTGCCGTGATTGGCCTGGGTTTTTTAAGTGCGTTGGGACTGGGCAGTTATATGCTGGCCAGCCGTTATTTGCCCTTTGTGATTTTTGGATTGCTGAGTTATCTCGAGCCCGTGCTTTTGGCCTTTGCTTCTATTGTGTTGGGGGAACGGGTTGAGGCAGGAGAGTGGCTGACATATATTCCCATCTGGATTGCCGTTTTATTGCTGGTCATTGAAGGCACAATTCATATCATCAAACAAAAGCATAAACAGCGTGCATTGAATCAAAATGTGGAAAACTATCAGGATCGTTTGAAATAGACTGCATTCGGTAAACTGGGTAAAAACTCAGGTTGTGTGATTAAGCAACATTTAACAAAAAAGTATACTTTTACTTTTTAAATCGTTTTCTGATCTTTTAACAGTAAAATCATGAAAATAATTACAACTATTTTATAAATTTATAGTGAATATATCGTAAAAAGCACGTTGAACATTCAGCTTTTGATTCAAAGTTGCTGATAATTCCTTTACAATTGTCGGGTTTGAAATTTATGCCTAGATATACAATTAATTAGAGGACGTAGCTGTGAGCAAAGACACTATCATCGCCCTACATGCAGAGCACCAAGGTCGCTGGAAAAACCGTGAAGAAATCGCGGAACGTATGATTGCCCTGATTGGTCAACTATATCGTGAAAAAAATATCGTGACTTCTGTATACGGTCGTTCTTTAGTTAACCGTTCAGTAATCCAGATTTTAAAAGCGCATCGCCGTACACGTGTTATGGATGTTGAGCTTTCTGTGGTTCACACTTTCCCGATTTTAGAAGCTTTAGCTAAAATTGAAAATATTGGTTCAGCAGAAATTGATCTAGGTAAACTTGCTGTTGAATTCAAGGAAAAAGGCGGTGATGTAGACGCTTTTGTTGCTGAAGCAGTGAAATCTTTAGCAGGTAATGCGAAGGTTGTAGAAGGCAAAGATGTTGTTCTTTACGGTTTTGGTCGTATCGGTCGTATTCTTGCGCGTTTAATCATTGGCCAATCAGGTTTGGGTCGTGGTTTAAATCTTAAAGCAATCGTGGTGCGTAAATCATCTGATGGTGATTTGGAAAAACGTGCTTCATTGCTGCGTCGCGACTCTATCCATGGTCCGTTCCAAGGCACAATTTCAGTTGATGAAGAAAACGAAGCCATTATTGCAAACGGTAACTTCATCAAAGTGATCTATGCATCTAGCCCATCTGAAGTGGACTACACTGCTTACGGTATTAACAATGCACTGGTGATTGATAACACTGGTAAATGGCGTGATGCTGAAGGTCTTGCTCAACATCTTCAATGCCCAGGCGCTGCACGCGTAATCTTGACTGCACCAGGTAAAGGTGACATGAAGAACGTTGTATACGGTGTGAACCAAGCCGACATTCTTGATGAAGATACCATTATCTCTGCTGCAAGCTGTACCACTAACGCCATCACGCCAACACTTAAAGTGTTAGAAGACAAATACAAAGTGCTGAATGGTCACGTTGAAACAGTTCACTCGTTCACTAACGACCAGAACCTGATCGACAATTACCATAAAGCTGACCGTCGTGGCCGTGCTGCAACATTGAACATGGTTATTACGGAAACAGGTGCTGCTAAAGCGGTTGCTAAAGCATTACCTGCGCTTAAAGGCAAGTTGACTGGTAACTCTGTACGCGTTCCTACACCAAATGTTTCATTGGCTATTCTTAACTTGACCCTTGAGAAAGAAGTAGATCGTGAAGAAGTGAACGAATACATTCGTCAAATCTCAATCAACTCAAACCTTCAAGGTCAAATCGGTTATACCAACTCAACTGAAGTGGTATCTTCTGACTTTATCGGTTCACGTACTGCAGGTGTATTTGATGCGCAAGCAACAATCACTTCAGGCAACCGTTTAACTTGCTATGTTTGGTACGATAACGAAGTGGGTTATAGCTGCCAGGTATTACGTATCGCAGAACAGATGGGCGGCGTAAGCTACCCAAAAATTCCTGCTGAAACAAATGCATAATTTGTTAAAGTAGTAAAAGGGAGTCTCTATAGAGGCTCCTTTTTTATGCCGTTATTTTAAGCTCATGCTATAAGCAGAAATTTTTACTGAATTTAATTAAAAAATGATACTTGTAGCCGAAATTCTAATCTGATAGCTTACAAATGGTAAGTACATTAAAAATAGTAAGTAAAAGATAAAAATATACAGATGGAGAGAGCTTGAATGAGTAAATATGCGATCAGTCCTTTGTTGGGGCAGGTGTTATCGAATGAATGTCCATCACGGGAAATATTGGAACATCTCGCGAACAAATGGTCGGTATTGGTTCTACGTTGTTTAAGTGAGGGGGTGCATCGTTTTAGTGAGCTGAAACAGCGCATTGAAGGGGTGAGTGAAAAAATGCTGTCACAAACGCTAAAAATGCTGGAACAGGATGGTTTTATTTTACGTACCGTCTATCCGGTGGTGCCACCCAAAGTGGAATATCAGCTGACCATTTTAGGCTCGCAAGCCGCAGAAAAAATGAATTACTTGATTGACTGGGTAGAGCGGAGTTTGCCTGAGATTTTGGAAAATAAAGACCGTATTGCTAAATAAGAATTAAATTGTCTTTGTGGGTAGTCATTAGCTGGAAAGGCCGGAAATCTGGTGGTGACTTTACTGGTAAGGTATCGGACTTTGGTTATGGTCTGTAGAAATTTTTCTATATTGATTCAAAGGCTTATCAGGAAGAGATTCACAGGATAAATGTTTATCCATTTTAGGGATTAAGTCTTATAAAGTTTTAAAGGAATAAACCTTGTGGTCTATTCCTTGTGCTGAATTTAAACCTTTTTCATTTGGCTAAAATCAAAACGGTCAATCAGCAAAATTCCAATCGAGAAGACCAGACCGAGTGCAACACAGCCAATCCACCCAAAGTGTTCCCATGCATATACTGCACCCAGCGAACCCAAAGCTGCACCCGAAAAATAGATGGTCATATAGACTGCATTAATTCGTGAGCGTGCTTTTAGGTCAATCCGGTAAACCAGATTTTGGTTTAGGACATGAAAGGCGGTGAGACCAAAATAACTCATCAAAACCCCAATTGCGTAAACCCAAATATTCTGCTGGGCAAAGAACAGGGGAATACATGAAAACAGCATCAGAAAAATACACAGTTTTGCGACCAGATTTTCCTTGCCTTGCCCCACAGTTTTGCCCGACCAGCTCGATGAATAAATCCCGATAACACCGAGCAAGCCAAACAGGCCAATTTCAAAATCACTAAAGTAGTAAGGCGCATTGCCTAGGACAAAGGTCATCGAGGTAAAGACCATCGACAAGATACCAAAGCCCAAAGCACCGGCACAGGCACGACGGATTAAATGTGGATTGTTTCGGGCAAGTGTAAACAATGAACGGTAAATACTGCTGATGGTTAAGCCAGTTTGAGGTTGAGTATTCGGTAATTTTTTCCACATCACAACAGCAAACAGCAGGGTGATCACGCCACTGGATAAATACACAGCTTCCCAGGACCAGTATGTTGAGACAAAACCAGCAAAGGTCCGTGACAGGATAATCCCCATCACCAAACCGCTCATGAGTTTTCCAACCGTTGCAGCACTGGATTCGGGTGGACTAATTGTTGAGGCAAAAGGAATCAAAACCTGAGCGGAAATTGCCCCAAAGGTAGCACACAGGGTGAAAAGATATAAGGTGCTAAGGGTGGTGCTCAATGACAGCAGAATTTGCGAGATGGCAGCAAATACCATCAAACTGACCACAAGTTTACGTTTATTCAGGAAGTCGCCTAAAGGCACCAACAGCATTAAGCCAAGTACATAACCAATTTGGGCAAGCACGACGGTTAAGCCAGCCTGACTGGTGTTAATTCTCAAACTCTTTTCAATCGAATAAATCAGCGGCTGATTAAAATAAGCCGAACCTGCACATAAACCGCAGGCGATTGCCATAAGCAATACAAATTGTGATGACAAAGGGCTGACAGTTTCAGGTTTTGGCAAAGACATGATCAGGACTCAAACAACGCTGCATGCACTATAAGGAGAGTTGTTCAGATTCTGAAATAAGTAAAATCAATCATGTGATCATTAATTTATATCAACGGTTGGAAAATAATTGCTTGGCAAAAAGATCGGACAACATCAGCTTTTTGATTGATGTTTATAAAATAAAACTAAATTCAGTCATCTTCATGGAGTGCTGAATAAATATATTCGAGAAATTCTTTAAAATATGGCAGAATATGGGGTTTTAAAGTTTTTAGAGGATTGGCAGCATGCGCTTTGTTGATGAAGCAGTCATTACCGTAGAGGCTGGCGACGGTGGCAATGGCGTAGCCAGTTTTCGCCGTGAAAAGTTCGTACCATTTGGTGGTCCAGATGGTGGTGACGGTGGCCGTGGCGGTAGTATTTATATTCAGGCCGACGATGACACCAGCACCCTAGTAGATTATCGTTATACACGTAAATTTCGTGCAGAACGTGCAAAAAATGGTCGCGGTGCAAACTGTGCAGGCCGCGGCGGTGAAGACACCGTATTACTGGTTCCGGTTGGAACTACCATTGTAGATACAGAATCTGGCGATATCATCGGTGACCTGGTCGCTGATGGTCAGCGTGTATTGGTTGCAGCAGGCGGTGAAGGTGGTTTAGGGAATACTCACTTCAAATCTTCTACCAACCGTTCACCACGTAAATGTACTCACGGCGCCAAAGGTGAATTCCGTGAAGTGCGTCTAGAACTTAAAGTATTGGCGGATGTTGGCTTGCTTGGGATGCCTAACGCAGGTAAATCGACCTTTATTCGTGCGGTTTCTGCTGCAAAACCAAAAGTTGCAGACTATCCATTTACCACCATGGTGCCGAATCTGGGCGTGGTTGATGCTGACCGTCACCGTTCATTTGTGATGGCCGATATTCCCGGACTGATTGAAGGTGCATCTGAAGGTGCGGGTCTGGGTATTCGTTTCCTTAAGCATTTGGCCCGTACCCGTATTTTGTTGCACATTGTTGATGTACAACCGATTGACGGCTCAGATCCGGCACACAATGCCAAAGCAATTTTGAATGAGTTAAAAAAATTCTCTCCAACACTTGCTAAATTACCAGTGGTACTGGTGCTGAACAAGGTTGACCAACTTGACGAAGATACGCGTGAAGAATGGTGTAAGCATCTTCTTGAGGAAATGCAATGGGCAGGTCCGGTATTCAAAACTTCAGGCCTCATGTCTGAAGGGACTAAAGAAGTTGTGTATTACCTCATGGATGAAATCGAGAAACAACGTGAACTCGAAGCTGAAGATCCAGAATACGCAGCACAATTAAAAGCGTTCCGTGACCAGCTTGAAGCTGAAACACGTGAACAAACCATCGCAGCGAAAGAAGCGTATCGTGAGATGCGTCGTCAACAGCGTCTTGCCGGTATTTTAGGTGATGACGATGATGATGAAGACGGTGATGATGGTGAAATGGAAGTGTACTACGTACGTTAAGCTCTGCAATAAGAGTAACTGAGGACAAGATGATAGAAGTGGTAGATGGGCAACGTCAGCTCAAGGCTTGTAAACGAATCGTTGTTAAAATCGGATCATCTTTACTCACAGCAAACGGAACAGGGTTAGATCTGGATGCAATTTCGCATTGGGCGAAACAGATTGCAGATCTGCACAATGCAGGACATGAGATTATTCTGGTGTCTTCCGGTGCTGTGGCTGAAGGTATGGTGCGAATGAAACTTGAGAATCGACCCACCGATCTACCCAGTCTTCAGGCTTGTGCTGCCATAGGTCAAATGGGGCTGATTCAAACCTGGTCGAGTGTTCTGGAAAATCATTCCATTCAAACGGCGCAGGTTTTATTGACTCACGATGACCTGGCAGACCGCCGTCGCTATCTCAATTCATGTGATGCCTTACAGAACCTGATTGACTGGCGTGTGATTCCGGTGATCAATGAAAATGACACGGTATCGACTGATGAAATCCGCTTTGGTGATAATGATACCTTGGCCGCTATGGTGGCAGGTCAGGTGCATGCAGATTTGCTGATTATCCTGACCGATCAGCAAGGCATGTTTGACTCCGACCCACGTTCTAATCCGAATGCCAAACTGTTCCATACCGTGCGTGCTTTGGATGAAAGCCTGTTTGATATGGCCGGTGGTGGCGGTAAATTTGGTCGTGGCGGTATGCTGACCAAAGTCCGTGCTGCGCGTCTGGCGGCAAAATCAGGTTGTCCAACCCTGATTGCCAGCGGTGAAAGTGACAATGTCTTGGCGCGTTTAATGTCGGGTGAGTTGTTAGGAACCTTGTTTATCACGGATAATGACCGTATTACCGCACATCAGCAATGGTTGGCGGCACATCTACAAACGGCTGGTCGTTTGGTTCTTGATGATGGTGCAGTAAAAGCGATTAAAGACAATCACCGCAGCTTGTTACCTGTAGGGGTAAAAGCGGTGGAAGGTCACTTTGAGCGTGGTGATGTGGTGGAGTGTGTAGACCAAGAGGGTCATCGCATTGCTGTTGGTCGCGTCAACTTCAGTTCGCGTTCTGCGGAAATTGTCAAAGGCTTGGCCTCTGATAAAGTGCATCAGGTGTTAGGTGAAGCACGTTCGCTAGAGATGATCCATCGCAATCATATGGCGATTTACTAAGTTTTATAGATTCAAAAAAATCCCGCTTTAAAGCGGGATTTTTTATGAATTAGAAGTAGCGATTTCAATAGCGATTCTTTTTTTCTTGCGATGAATATCTAAATACGCTTGTTGCGGATTTTGTGGACGTAAAAATGTAAGAGCACTTTTGTTCATTATACTTGAACGTTTAGGTACTGCTGTTGCTATGTCTAGCTTAGATGCCAATAGGTTAGATGATTTAGATTCGTTACTCAAGGCTGCCCATAATTTAGCTGTCCCTATTTTAGCCAAAGCTGCTTGTGCTTTTTTGGCAGCTCGCCGTTCTGTTTCTTCATCATGTAAACGTAAACGAATCAGGGCAATCGTCGCGACAATTTTGGATATTTTTGTTTTATTGGGTGAAGTAAACCCCCATAACACCCATGTTGCAATCGCTGCCCACCCGACTGGGCCAAGCACAATACCTAATAAGGTCGATGCACCGGTAAAGACTCCAAATCCGAACACACCTAAACCAATCTTGGAGAGAAAAATGCTCATCAGCATATAGGTAGTAAATCCGCCTATTTCACCCAAAACAATGAGACCTGCAACACCACGCGCTAATTTTTTATTTGTTAAACCTTTTTCTAGGGCAATGTTCTGAACAGCCTGATCAAACTGCTGTTTTTCTATATCGCTCATCTTGCTATAGCTGATATCAAGTAGCTTATACACAATCTGCTCTTCAATGGTTCTAGCATGTTTGTTTAGGAAGATTTCTAATGTGCGTTTTACCTGAGGTAAATAGGTTTGATATTTTTCAGGGGTTTTTCTAAGCTCTGTTTTGGTCTGGATTTTTTCTCGGAATCCTTCTATGTCATTGCTAAACTTGATATTATTTTTTTTAAATAAATCTGAAGTGCGAATTCTTGAATATGGTCATCATAGCACTCTGATTTATCGTAGTGCTCTATTTGCTCATAACGGGTAAAAGGCTTTTTCTTTAAAATGGTCTTGGCGACATCATCCAGCATATCAAGATAACTATTGCCTTGACCTCGACAGACATTTGCAAAGGAGTTACCACCCGAGCAGGTGATTTCATCAAAAAGTTTATCGACATGCAGGGGGTGAGTATAAGAATAAGGAGCTTTATCACGATCGTTCATGACAATTCGGGTGAGTTGTAATTTTTCTTCGTCAGTGGCCTGTTCTAATAGCTTATATAAAAGATGATTCGATAAGAATTTGTCATCTAGGATCGCTTGATTCACGTTTAACCCCAATATACTGGCCATATTGAAATAGCCTGTTTATTTTATGATGCTGATGCTATGTGTTTGAGATCAAACAAAATGATCTGCTTAATGAATATAATAAAAATCCACTAATTTGGCGAACACTTCTGTATGCAATATTCACATCATCCAAAATTGAAAGCTTTTCCTGAATGTATGAAATTAGCTTTTCAATATGTATCATCACAGGAGACACGTGTTCAGGCACGTTAAGAATGCTAAGCAAATCAAGATTTAAACTTTGATGGACATGCAAGAGTCGGAAGGGATGAAAGCAGAGGAATGTTATATATTTTACAAGAAAATAGACTGAAACTCTTAAAAAAATTGTCATTATATTGTTGTAAATCGCCTCTTTAGTTCATTAAAAAACCGTGTATTTACACGGTTTTTATTTAAATCCTCATTAGAGAACTTGCATAAGCCAAAAATATTCAATATTTGATTTTTAAAATCAGCATTGCCTCATTTAATTGTCTAAATATTTATACCTTTGCGTAGGCATTAGCTCTACTTTTGAAAGGTCAAAAGTAGACAAAAACCTTTTGTTTCCCATACACGACATCCTTGTCGTGATGGGAAACGTGTGGCATCCATGCCACACTCATGACTCCAATATTTGCTAAAGCCTATTTTTGATTTTGGCTTTAAGAACGACTTGTGGTAATTGAAAAGTGATTTATGAAAGAAGTCTATTTAATTATTTAAACTGAATTGAACCATTGGCATTAACGGTAATTTTTGATTCACCGGCCTCAACATTTTGTGCATCAGCGGCCTCAGCACCTGCAAATTTCGCCATATTGGCACGCATCATTACCGGTTGAGGGTAATAGTTATTGGTATTCAGGTTGAGGTTAACCAATTGATAGCCTGATTTATTCCATGCCGAAGTCAACATTTGTGCGCGTTGCTGAAAGTTTTTCGATGCTTCCACCATCAATTCATTTTCCACTTTTTTACGTTGTGCATCGGAAACGGTAAAGTTGATCGACTGGGTTTGGAAGTTTTGTTGTAATTCGCTGATTAACTGGCTGACGGCTTTAAAATCGGTACTTTTTAGGCGAATTTCAGCTCGGCCACGCCATTCTTTCAATTTCTGGCTGTCATTGTCATACACCGGATAAGTGCTCTGTGTACCCGTTTCAACTTTCACTTGCGGGTATTTTTTCGACGCTGCTATGGCCTGGTTCATGAGTTGTGTAATGAGGGCTGAAAGTTCAGCTGGCTGCTTCTTGCTTCTTTCAATATATAAAACCGCATACATTTCATCATTGGAAATCTGGCGAGTGGCTTCAGCCTGGACATTGACTAAATTATAATTCAGCTGCTCTGTTGGCTGCGCAAAGGTAGCTGTTGAAAGTAGGCTAGTAAGTACCAGAGAAGAGAGAGTTAAATATCGCATTATTTTTACCTATTTTTTGTAAAGAAAAGTTCAGCCTTTAATAAACATGGTATCGCTACTTCATGAGGATTTTTTGTAGACTTTGTGTCAAGATTGTAAATGGTTTGATCAATCTTATAAAAAATGGCTTGCAAATAAAATATTTAAAAATTAATTACTTAACTTGATTTAACTTGAACGGTTACGTTCATTTAATCTGTTGCATAAAAAAAGTATAAAAATAAGGTTTTCTTTAGTCTGTCACACTGTAAGATGATAATTCAATCTAAGAATTGGCTTGATATATTTTTTTGATCGGTTTTGGGCAGATAAAGTCATAAAACTTGTTTATTTTATTGAAAAATTCTGTATCATCCGCCGTTTAGTTATGATGTATAAATCAAGTCGTCAAACTAGATTCTATAAAGCACCGAGTCAAAGGACCACAAGTCACCCGACTTATTTCTTTCAACCCATATCAGAGATGGTAATTCGATATGAGCGTTTCTTCTGTAAATCCTGCCACTAAGTCTACTAACGAATACTATTTGACTCGCCAAAGCCAGATGGAATCCAATGTTCGTAGCTATCCACGTAAATTGCCGTTAGCGATAGCAAAAGCCTTAGGTTGTTGGGTTACTGATGTTGAAGGTACAGAGTACCTCGATTGTTTAGCTGGGGCAGGAACATTGGCTTTAGGCCATAATCATCCTGCGGTAATTCAAAGTATCCAAGATACGCTTGCAAGCGGTCTTCCATTACATACTTTAGATTTAACGACACCTTTAAAAGATGCATTTACTGAAGCATTACTCGAACAACTCCCTGGTGGGAAGGAAGAGTATTGCCTACAGTTCTGTGGTCCGTCTGGTGCAGACGGTACAGAAGCAGCAATTAAATTAGCAAAAACTTATACCGGTCGTAGCTCAGTGATCAGCTTCTCAGGTGGCTATCACGGTATGACACACGGTTCTTTGGCAATGACAGGTAACCTGTCTGCGAAGAATGCAGTCAATGGCTTGATGCCAGGCGTACAGTTTATGCCATATCCGCATGAATACCGTTGCCCATTAGGCATTGGCGGTGAAGCGGGTGTTGATGCCTTGACTTATTATTTCGAAAACTTCATTGAAGATGTAGAAAGCGGTGTAACCAAGCCAGCAGCTGTGATTCTTGAAGCGATTCAAGGTGAAGGCGGTGTGGTGACTGCACCGGTTAAATGGTTGAAGAAAATCCGTGAAGTGACTGAAAAACACAATATCGTGTTGATTCTTGATGAAGTTCAAGCAGGCTTTGGACGTTCAGGCAAAATGTTTGCCTTTGAACATGCGGGTATTGAACCTGACGTAGTGGTGATGTCTAAAGCTGTAGGTGGTAGCTTGCCACTTGCAGTACTGGGTATTAAACGCAAGTTTGATGCTTGGCAGCCAGCAGGTCACACCGGTACTTTCCGTGGTAACCAGTTGGCGATGGGTACAGGTCTTGCGACTATCAAAACCATCAAAGAACAAAATCTTGCACAAAATGCGCAAGAACGTGGCGATTTCTTACAAGCTGAATTGAAAAAATTAGCAGTGGAATTCCCATGTCTCGGTAACGTACGTGGCCGTGGTTTGATGATCGGTATTGAAATCGTTGACGAACGCCAAAAAGCAGATCATATGGGTTCATTCCCTGGTGATTCTCAATTGGCTGCTGCAATCCAGGCTGCATGTTTCGATAACAAACTGTTGTTAGAAAAAGGTGGTCGTAACGGTACTGTGATTCGTTTACTTTGCCCGCTTATCATCACCCAAGAGGAATGTGTTGAAGTGATTGCCCGCTTTAAGAAAGCAATTGCTGAAGCGCTTGTTGCTGTTCGAGGTGCATAAGGCATGGTAGATTTTGCAGAACACCGTAAAGCGTTATTCTGCAATGATGCAGGTTCTATTGCTGACTATCAGTCAGCAATGGACGAAGCGGTAAAAGCCGTTTCTGCATGGTTGCAAAACGACAAAATGTACACTGGCGGCAGCATTAAAGAGCTACGCAGTGCGATTGCATTTCATCCTTCAAAAGAAGGCATGGGGCTACACAAATCTCTTGAACGTATGGTTGAGCTTTTCTTAAATAAAAGCCTGAAAGTTCATCATCCGCACTCGTTAGCACATTTGCATTGCCCGACCATGGTGGCAAGCCAGATTGCAGAAGTATTGATTAATGCAACCAACCAGTCTATGGACTCATGGGATCAAAGCCCGGCCGGTTCATTGATGGAAGTGCAGTTGATTGACTGGCTGCGTCAAAAAGTCGGCTATGGTTCAGGTCAGGCAGGTGTATTCACCTCTGGCGGTACCCAGTCGAACCTGATGGGTGTACTGCTTGCGCGTGATGCCTGCATCGCGAAAAACTGGAAAGACGAAAACGGCAATCCGTGGTCAGTTCAGCGCGATGGTATTCCTGCTGATGCGATGCGTAATGTCAAGGTCATCTGTTCTGAAAATGCACACTTCTCTGTGCAAAAGAATATGGCGATGATGGGCATGGGCTTCCAGTCTGTAGTCACTGTTCCTGTAAATGAAAATGCACAGATGGATGTAGATGCACTGGAAAAAACCATGGCGCATCTTCAGGCTGAAGGCAAGATTGTGGCTTGCGTAGTTGCAACTGCAGGTACGACTGATGCCGGTGCGATTGATCCATTAAAACAGATTCGTGAAATCACTAACAAATATGGCGCGTGGATGCACATTGATGCAGCTTGGGGTGGTGCACTGATTCTGTCTAATGACTATCGTTCTATGCTCGATGGTATTGAGTTGTCTGATTCCGTGACACTCGATTTCCATAAGCATTATTTCCAGACCATTTCGTGTGGCGCGTTCTTGTTAAAAGACGAAGCCAACTACCGTTTCATGCATTATGAGGCTGAGTACTTGAACTCTGCTTATGATGAAGAACATGGCGTGCCGAACCTGGTGTCCAAGTCATTGCAAACGACTCGTCGCTTTGATGCGTTGAAATTGTGGATGACGGTTGAAGCATTGGGTGAAGAGCTTTATGGTTCTATGATCGATCATGGCGTGAAACTGACCCGTGATGTTGCTGATTATATTAAAGCGACTGATGGTCTAGAGCTTCTGGTTGAACCGCAATTTGCTTCTGTATTGTTCCGTGTAGTGCCAGCAGGCTATCCTGCTGAATTGTTAGATACATTGAACCAGAACGTTGCGGATGAACTGTTTGCCCGTGGTGAAGCGAATATTGGTGTGACTAAAGTGGGTGATGTTCAATCCTTGAAGATGACTACACTTAGTCCAGTTGCGACTTTAGATAACGTGAAGAACCTGCTTGGCCTTGTGCTTGCAGAGGCTGATCGTATCAAAGGTCCAATCGCGGACGGTACATATACACCGGCAATTGATTAATTGATTGTCTGTGTGAAAGGAGGAGACCATACGGTCTCCTTTTTTTTGTGTTTAAGATTGTACAACCTCATTTGATTTATGAGGTATCAATATTGATCTGATTGGAAGAGATGTGGTTGAAAAGTTTTGCTTTAAATTCAAGCTGTAAATTACAGACAAAAACCTTTTACAGACCAGTATTCTGCAAGCAAGTTGCAGTCATGTTCTTTAAAGACCATGTGAGCGGATCAATCATGATTAAAATTTTTAATTGTTTTACTGTGTATGGTCATATCACTGTCATTATTTATTTTTGACTATATGACAAAATCATGTTGTATGAATTTCAGAGATTTGGACAAGTGGTGGTAAAAATTAGAGTAGTGTAACTTTGAGAGGGGAAAGTGAAAGCCTGATACAGATAGAAAAGAAATCCAGAAACAGAACATTTTTATGGTCTGTACATAGAATAAACACCCTGCAAGTAGAAACAGAAGGCATGAGAAAATGACAGATTTAAGAAATATTACAAATTCGTACTCAAAAACAATGTTTGAATAATATTTTTGATTGGTTTTTAGTTATTGAATTTAAAAGATATTTTTAAAAATCCTACAAAAGAAATGAATTATCATAAAAGCGTCACAAAGCTGTAACTTGATTGTCATATTCTAAAATCAAAATGCAATCATCGAAATAAGTACAAAACTTTATAAAAAGTAGCGTACTTCAAAATTGCATCTATTGAAGAGAGAAAAGAATGCGCTTAAACCACATCGCACTTGCTTTAGCACTTTCAGGGGCAGCTGTAGCAACAACCGCAAATGCAGCTCGTGACACCATCCAGATTGCTGGTTCTTCAACTGTTTTGCCATATGCAAGTATTGTAGCAGAAGAATTTGGTAATACTTTCCCGCAATTTAAAGCACCGGTTGTTGGTTCTGGTGGTACATCTGGCGGTTTAAAACAATTCTGTCAGGGTGTAGGTGACAATACCATCGACATCGCCAATGCATCTCGTAAAATCAAAGATACTGAATTGGCTGCATGTAAAAAAGCTGGCGTAAACCAAGTAATCGAAGTTAAAGTAGGTTATGACGGTATTGTATTCGCATCTAACTCAAAGAAAGCAGCTTATAAATTACGTCCACAACATGTATTTGCTGCACTGGCTGCACAGTTGCCTTCACAAGGCAAATTGGTTCCAAACCCGTATACACGCTGGAATCAAATTGACAAAGCACTTCCAAATGAACCAATTACATTGGTAATTCCAGCTTCTAACCATGGTACACGTGAAGTGTTCCAGGAAAAAATGGTTGAAGCAGGTTGTGAATCTTACGCATACTTCAAAAACTTAGACAAAGATGCTCAGAAGAAAGCATGTTCAAATTTCCGTAAAGACGGAAAAGTCATTGAAATTTCTGGCGATTATACTGAAACACTTGCACGTTTAAAAACTTCTCCAAGTGCAGTAGGTGTGTTTGGTTTAGGTTTCTATGACCAAAACCGTGACAAATTACGTGTAGCTACAGTGAACAATGTGACCCCATCAGAGAAAACTATTCTAAATGGTTCTTACCCGGTATCACGTCCATTGTACTTCTACGTAAAAGGTGAGCACCTTAAATCAATCAAAGGCTTACAACAGTATTCTGAGTACTTCCTGAATAAGAAAGTTTCAGGTAAAGGCTCTAAACTGGAAAAAGCTGGTCTGATTTCTATGTCAGACAAAGAACGTGCCAAAGTTCTTGCAAATTTGAAAGCCGGTAAAGCGGTTAAGTAATTAGGATAAATGAGCTGACGGTAGAATAATTTCTACCTTCGGCTTTTTTGTATAGACAAGTTTTTCAAAGCATGAAAATTGAAAAATGCTGGAGAATACATGAATCTGCTACTTATGGGCGTGTTGTTGGCATTAATTGCCATCGCCTATCAAATCGGGTTATCAAAAAGCCGTAACCTAGCAGGTAAGGGAAATAACACTGCAAAGTTGCACTCGCGTCCTGGCTATTACGGGGCACTGGTGGCTTTATGGTGTGGTATCCCTGCTTTTTTAATTTTACTGGTTTGGAATATTGTCGAACCGAACATTCTGCGCCATGTGGTGTTAAATAATGTCCCTGCAAATGTTGCAGCGACATTGGATCGTGCCGGCATAGAAGTGCTCATTGATCGTGTTAAAGCGATTGCTTCGGGTTTTGGTGTGAGTGATCAAGCCGCAGCCTATGAAATTGCAGCCGCACAGCAACTCGCAAAAATTGAAACCATTAGTTCTTTTGCTAAATTGGCTTTAGTGATTTGTGCCGCTTTGGCGGGTCTGGTGATGGCTAAAAAGCGCATTGTCCAGCAATATCGTGCCCGTAACCAGGTTGAAAAAATCATTAATTGGGGCTTGGCTCTATGTTCCGGTGTGGCCATCTTAACCACCATCGGAATTGTACTTTCGATGTTTAGCGAAGCCATGCGCTTTTTCCATTTTGTAAGTCCGATCGATTTCTTTTTTGGTACGGAATGGAACCCTGGATTTAGTACTTCTGGAAATGCAGAAGGCAGTTATGGCCTGTTGCCATTAATCTGGGGAACCCTGATGGTGAGCGGGATCGCCTTATTGGTTGCGGTTCCTGTTGGACTGATGATTGCTATCTATCTGGCTGAATATGCACCTTCAAGTTTTCGTGCCTGGGCAAAACCTGCCATTGAAGTTTTAGCCGGTATTCCAACCATTGTTTATGGCGTGTTTGCATTGATGGTGATTGGCCCATTCTTCAAGTTGCTTGGCGAAAGCATTGGACTACACATTAATGCAACCAGTGCCTTAACTGCCGGTTTTGTCATGGGCATCATGATTATTCCGTTTGTATCTTCACTGTCGGATGACATTATTACCCAGGTGCCACGTGCACTACGCGATGGTTCTTTAGGGCTGGGTGCAACCAAGTCTGAAACCATTCGTCAGGTGGTTCTGCCTGCTGCACTGCCGGGGATTATTGGCGCATTCCTACTTGCCGCATCACGTGCGATTGGTGAAACCATGATTGTGGTTCTGGCAGCAGGGAATAGTCCATTATTGCATGTCAATCCGCTAGAAGCCGTATCTACAGTTACTATTACCATTGTGAACCAGTTAACCGGCGATACCGACTTTGCCAGCCCGCAAGCTTTGGTGGCATTTGCATTAGGTCTAACGCTGTTTGTCATTACGTTAGGTTTAAACATTGTTGCACTGTATATCGTGCGTAAATATCGCGAGCAATACGAATGAGTACATCAAATACATCTTCTATGGGGCAAAGCTTTGACCCACAAGCTGCAGCTGAATTACGCGAAAAACGTAAACAGAGAATTGCCAGTTCTTTAGCCAAACGTCATCGTAAAGAAAAGACATTCCGTATTTTAGGCTTTTCTGCAGTTGTGACAGGTTTGTTCTTTGTGGTGCTTTTATTCGGAAGTATTTTAGCGAAAGGCTTACCTGCATTCTGGCAAAGCAGTCTCTCTGTACCGGTCTATTTCGATCCTGCCATCATTCAGGTGGGTGCAAAACCTACGCAGAAGGATGGCGAATCTCCAGCCCAGTTTGCGGAGCGTACCATTGCCTGGCAAACCGAAATGGGCATGGTGGATTGGGATGCCTTGATTGTTAATGGCATGATTGCAAAAGATCCTTCAATTGCCTCAAAACGTGATGATTTATCCGCTTTGTATACCAGTTCAGAGGCCTATCGCTTGCGTGATATGGTAATGGCTGATCCAACGCTAATTGGCAAAAAAGAAGAGATCAAGATTCTGGCCGATGCCAATGTCGATGTATGGTTAGCAGGTAATATTGATCGCAGTTTACCTGATGACCAGCAACAGCTTAGTCCTGAAATTCGCCAGCTTGCCGATGATTTAAAAGCCAAAGGTGTGATTGAGAATAGCTTTAATACCAATATCTTTACCAATCCGGACTCACGCAGTTCACCTGCAACTTCTGGTCTTGCAGGTGCATTCATGGGCTCAGTGTTCATGATGCTGATCGTGATTTTTATCTCGATTCCGATTGGTGTGGCATCAGCTATTTATCTTGAAGAATTTGCGCCTAAAAATTGGATTACAGATGTTGTTGAAGTGAATATCAATAACTTGGCAGCGGTTCCTTCGATAGTCTTTGGTTTGCTCGGCGCTGCCATTTTTATTGGCTGGATGCATTTACCCCTTTCTGCACCATTGGTCGGTGGTCTGGTACTGAGTCTGATGACCTTGCCAACCGTGATTATTACCACACGTGCATCACTGAAAGCAGTACCACCATCCATTCGTCAGGCGGCATTGGGCCTGGGTGCTTCCCGTGTACAAACGGTATTTCATCACGTGCTGCCTTTGGCGCTTCCTGGTATTTTAACCGGCGCCATTATTGGGGTAGCACAAGCCCTCGGTGAAACCGCACCCTTACTTCTGATTGGGATGAGTGCTTTTGTAGCAAGCGTGCCAGCGACACCACTCGATCAATCTACTGCATTACCGGTACAAATTTTCTTATGGCAGGGTAACGAATTACGTAACTTCTTTGAAGGACGTACTGCTGCCGCAATTATTGTCTTACTGGCGCTGATGGTTGGTTTGAACAGCCTTGCCATCTGGTTACGTAAGAAACTTGAAGTGCGCTGGTAAGTGAGGACAATATATGAATACTGTAACAGCTATGACACAAGCAAATTCCTTAGAACAGGATGAATCCGTGAATCCAGAACAGAAACAGTTTATCGCTCCCGAAGTCGATCAAAAACATCCTGGTACTTCATTTGTTTCTCAATTCGATACTCATACTTCAACGAAAAAAGAAAATGAAACATCGAATGTTAAAATAAGTACTTCAGATGTCCATGTTTACTATGGCGAAGCAGAAGCCATTAAAGGTATTGACATCAATATCTATGAAAATGAAGTGATTGCCTTTATTGGTCCATCGGGATGTGGTAAATCAACTTTCCTGCGTACCTTAAACCGTATGAACGACACCATTGATACCTGTCGCGTGACCGGTAAGGTGATGCTTGATAATCAGGATATCTACGACCCGAATCTGGACGTAGTTTTACTGCGTGCACAAGTTGGTATGGTGTTCCAGAAACCGAACCCATTCCCGAAATCAATTTTTGATAACGTGGCGTATGGTCCTAAACTGCATGGTTTGGCGCGTGATAAATACGACCTGGAAGAAATTGTGGAAAATAGCCTGCATAAAGCGGGGCTGTGGAATGAAGTCAAAGACCGTTTAAACCAGCCGGGTACAGGTCTTTCAGGTGGTCAGCAGCAGCGTTTATGTATTGCGCGTACTATTGCGGTTAGTCCGGAAGTGATTCTGATGGATGAGCCATGTTCAGCGCTGGACCCGATTGCAACGGCTAAAATTGAAGAACTGATTTCAGAACTTTCAACCCAATATACCATTGCGATTGTAACGCACTCGATGCAACAGGCTGCACGTGTATCTGACCGTACTGCCTATTTCCATTTGGGTGACTTGATTGAAGTCAATTCGACTGAAAAAGTCTTTACTCAGCCAGATCACCAATTGACTGAAGCGTATATTACCGGTCGCTTCGGTTAATCTGAACACCATATCTAAAAAGAGCCGTAAGGCTCTTTTTTCGTTATAATTAACAGATTAAGAATCCAACCATAAAAGAAGAATGCAGCCTACACTTGAAGAGCGAGAGCACGCTAAAATCACACGTCGTGCCTTAAAAGAGGTGTTTCAAATCTTATTTGGCACAGTGTATATAGATCAATATTTTGCTGTTTTCATGGTTGGGCTGAGTATAGTCATTGCAGTTTTGATCCCTGATTATGACGGCTTGTTTCTAACGTCGCAAAGCCGCGGCATGACAAATTACCATCGATGGCTTTATGATATTTTTGTGATTGTGTCGAGTTCGATGGGTTTTGTCCTTTATTTTCTATTGAAAAGACAAAAATATAATACTGAGTTTGGCCAAAAGTGGCGTACCTACATTAGAGCAAATGCTGAAGTTAAACTATATCGTTATCAAAAAGCACAACAGGAAGGTAAATTCCCCTTGTTGCATACACGCTTTGGGGAGTATTTCTTTCTCATTTTTTTGATTATATTGTTTGTTTTAATGTATTCATTAATCACACCATTTGAAAATTCAAGACGTGGTAATTTCTTTATTCAGACGTGGTGGCCAATTAATGCGGTCATTATAGGGGTGTTATATTCGGGATGGTTTTGGCTGTATGTTCGTTTATTCGCGGTGAAAGCTATTATGACACAATATAGGGGGTTGATTCGATGTGAACAAGCTAAACGCAATCGTAATAATACTATTGAAAAATGCTGAAATTGACCTAATCTAAAGATATAAACCGAATTAAACTGAGAATAGATTTTTTATGTTATTTCACAACCCCAAATTACCCGCTGAAATCCGTATCAACCATTTAAACGCACGTGTAAATGAACAACGAAAAAAAATTGCACAAGCGACTGCATCTAAATTGGAACAACTGCATCTTGCCCAACAGCTTTCAAAAGAAGTGCGTTTACGTAAAAAGAATAATCAAAAAATTTATGTGCTTGACTTCAAAGGTGACACAGCAGCCTCTGCCGTAGAAAACTTGCGTGAAGAAATTACCCTGATTTTAGCCACTGCAAAAGCAGGGCGTGACCGTGTTGTGGTACGTCTGGAAAGCCCGGGCGGTATGGTGCACGGCTATGGTCTGGCAGCTGCCCAGCTGGTGCGTTTGCGCGATGCCGGTTTTAACCTGACGATCTGTGTCGATAAAGTCGCAGCCAGTGGTGGCTATATGATGGCCTGTATTGCCAATGAAATTGTATCTGCACCATTTGCCGTGGTCGGTTCCATTGGTGTGGTTGCACAGGTACCAAACTTTAACCGTCTGCTGAAAGAAAAGCACATCGACTTTGAACTTTATACCGCAGGTCAGTTTAAACGTACCGTAACCATGTTTGGTGAAAATACCGCTGAAGGTAAAGCCAAATTTGAACAAGAGTTACAGCAGACGCATGAGCTGTTTAAGCACTTTGTTGAAAAGTATCGTCCGCAGTTGAATGTTGAAAAAGTGGCAACTGGTGAGCACTGGTATGGAAAAGATGCGCTTGAATTGAATCTGGTAGATAAGCTGCAAACTTCAGATGAATATTTACTTGCTTTATTGCCACAACATGAAGTCTTTGTGATTGAAACTCGACGTAAACCGACACTGGGTGAAAAGCTGGGTCTACAAGCGGCGCAAATAGCTGACGGTCTAGTCCCTGTAGTGATGAATAAAGTGATGGAATCATTGAGTAAAGCCAATGCAAATTTGCTACAAATGCGTGACCCTAAACTTTAATTGAAAGCTGTTTGCTGATTTTAAAATTGCGCTCTGATGAGCGCAATTTTTTTGACTGACTGTAGCTTAATATCCGATTCAATTTGATCCCCCCTTATGAGGAAATTAAAATAAATGAGCACAGGTTTTTTATGCTTTAGCGTAGAACCACTTCTGCAACGGATTTACTGATCCGGTTTCAGTATATTGGGAGTAAATAGTATTCTGCTTGAAAAATGGCTGACAAAGTAGAGCTGGGGGAGGCTGAAGCTGACTCATGGTTCCCTGTTTGCCTGAATGCTATCCTTGGACGTGTGGTCACTTTCTGGTTGCGGTATTTTAGCTAAGCTTTTATAACATAAATCAAGAAGGCCATAGCCTGCAGCGCCGACTGTTGCAAGCAGCATATCTTTATGTGCATCCCACATATCTCCCTGTTGCCCATTATAATTTTCTGCTTCCTCCGGTGATAAACCAATGGCAATCAGCCATTCAAGCCATTCATAAATTAAGCTGGTGGCCATGATAAATTGCACGACTAATAAAAATAGCGTGAAGGGTTTGGCCTCAGGCAGCCATACATGAAACAGCCGTAGTAACACTGGGTAGAGCAGTACACCACAGGCAAGATGCACCAGACGGTCATACATATTGCGTGACCAGCCCATCGATTGATTAAGGTCAAAATTGAACAGCTGAATTAGCCATTCGTTATAGGGAACATAGGAATAGAGGTAATGTGCACCGATAATATGGATCAGTAAAAAAATGAGATAGAGCACAAAACTATAAAAACTCATGCCAATTTTTTTTTGGGTAAACAATAGCAGCACCAGCATAAACACGGTACCGGCTTGATGCAGTAGATATGCTTCAAATTCTAAAGGATGGATACTGGCGATGATTACCGCAATAGTGAGTACTGCAAGAGCAACCCAGTGTTTGATATTCAATTGATGTTCAATCATTATTTCTTGTATTGGCAAAGTTTTATAGGAAGTGCTGAAATTTCATCAATGGCTTATGTGGTTACAAACATAGATGAATTATCAACAGATTCTATTCTAATAAAAAAGCGAAGCCGAAGCTTCGCTTTTTAGATTTATTTCGAATTAAATTTTAGAAATTAAATCCTTAATCTGTTTCGCTTGAGTTGAAGCATTACCTGTATAAGTTGCAGGAGTCATTTCAGCCAGACGGGCACGGTCAGCAGCAGGAACGGCTTCCAGCTCGTTACCATTTACGAAGTTCACCATCATGTCGCGAGTCATGGCCTGACCACGAGTCAGGGCTTTTAATTTCTCGTATGGTTTTTCAACTGCATAACGACGCATTACCGTTTGAATTGGTTCAGCAAGCACTTCTTGAGCATGGTCAAGATCTTTCAGAATACGCTGTGCATTCAATTCAAGTTTGCCAATACCTTTAGAGCAAGCTTCGAATGCGATCAAGCTTTGCGCAAAACCAACCCCCATGTTACGAAGCACAGTAGAGTCAGTTAAGTCACGTTGCCAGCGAGAGATTGGAAGTTTTTCGCCCAAGTGTGCAAGAACTGCATTGGCAATACCCAGGTTACCTTCAGAGTTTTCGAAGTCGATCGGGTTGACTTTGTGCGGCATGGTTGAAGAACCCACTTCGCCTTCTTTCAAACGTTGTTTGAAGAAACCAAGCGAGATATAACCCCATATGTCACGGTTAAAGTCGATCAAAATCGTGTTGAAACGACGTAACGCATCAAAAAGTTCCGCCATGTAGTCATGTGGTTCGATTTGAGTAGTGTACGGGTTAAACTGTAAACCTAAAGATTCAACAAATGCTTGTGAATGAGCAGGCCAGTTGATTTCAGGGTAAGCAGAGTAGTGCGCGTTGTAGTTACCTACAGCACCATTGATTTTGCCCAATAATTCAACTTGTTTGAATTGCTTGATTTGACGTGCCAAACGGTAAGCCACGTTCGCCATTTCTTTACCCAAAGTGGTCGGGCTTGCAGTTTGACCATGGGTACGAGACAACATTGGTTGTTCAGCATGAGTTTCAGCCAAAGCAACGATTGAATCGATAATTTGTTGCATTGCAGCAACTAAAACTTCACGACCATTTTTAAGCATTAACGCATGAGACAAGTTGTTGATATCTTCAGAAGTACAGGCAAAGTGAATGAATTCACCGGCATTTTTCAATTCTTCGATATCAGCAATCTGTTCTTTCAGGAAATACTCAACTGCTTTAACGTCATGGTTTGTGGTACGTTCAATTTCTTTAATGCGGTTGGCATTTTCTTCAGAGAAGTTGGCAACAATTGCATCAAGCGCAGCATTGGTTTCTGCACTGAAAGCAGGAACTTCAGTGATTTCAGGACGGTTTGCAAGCGCTTGTAACCAGCGTACTTCAACAGTCACACGAGCGTGGATTAAACCAAACTCAGAGAGGAAAGGGCGCAAAGCATCACATTTGCTAGCGTAGCGTCCATCTAATGGAGAAAGTGCGGTTAAAGCGTTCATAGCGATTCCTTAAACTTTGGAATTAAACGTAAAGCGAATAATAAAAATTCGTTCATGATCAGGTTAAACCACCTGATACTGTAAACGGGCAAGATCTTGAATATCCTGGAGCAGCTTGCGCTTGCTAAAAATCATGCCCCATGAGCTGCCACCTAACTGACGCCATAAGTGCGCCAGTTGCAGGCCAGTAAACAGGGAAGCGCGAATTCGGTTGGTATGGGCACTATCTTTAAATGCTTCGGCATTACCCTTGACCATAATGCGGGGATTAATTTGTCCCGCAGTGTCTATATAGGTTTGGGCAAGGTTGGCAATAATGCTGGGATGTAAATAGTTATTATCGAAAAAAGACAGCTGTTTTAGAATTTTTTGTTGTGATTGTTCGATAATTTCAACAAACTTGGGATTGCTATAGACTTTTTTCTCTAACTGTAACAACGCCATGGCATAACTCATTGGTAATTTGGCGTTGGAAAATTTCGGTAAACGTGATTTAGGAGAAGGATTAAAAGGTTGGGTAATGCTGCTTTCTAATGTTTTTAAGCCAAGGGAAATATCGGCCAGTTGATTAAAGAAGTCTAGGGTTTGACAGGATTCATTGGAAGTAGGACGGATATTCAGGCTGGCTTTAATCAGTTGTTCTAAATAGAAGCTGCCATTTTCACCAATACTGTGTTGTCCTGACATGGCTGTCATATGGGTCAGCTGTGTCGACTGGAACACAGCTGCCAACGCCAAAGCACGGTTCTGACGTACATTCAAAGTCCGAGGCTGTTGAAAGGGTAACTCAGCCATGCCTATCGCTTCCTTTTTAAATAAAATCAGGTTTTGGTGCATTGGTATGATGAATCACACCGCCACCTAAACAAACTTCATCTGCGTAGAACACTACACTTTGTCCTGGAGTCACCGCACGTTGCGGTTCGTCAAATTCAACACGTACGCCATTTGGCATATCGGCATCTTGATAAATGACACAAGCCTGATCCGGCTGGCGATAACGGGTTTTAGCCGTACAGCGGAAACCTGTTACTGGAATATCCTGCTCACCCGCGACCCAGTCAATCGCTTCACTCCAAAGTATAGTACTTTGCATTAGTGGATGCTCATGACCCTGACCAATAACAAGGCGATTGTTTTCAATATCTTTATAAAGCACAAACCAGGCGCCTTCGGCTTCGCCTTTCAGACCACCTAAGCCGATACCGCCACGTTGACCGAGCGTATAGTACATTAAGCCGTGATGTTCACCAACCTCTTTGCCGGTATCCAGTAAAATTTTTCCGGGTTGGGCTGGAAGATATTGTTTTAAAAAGTCATTAAAACGGCGTTCACCAATAAAGCAGATTCCGGTGGAGTCTTTTTTCTTGGCGGTTGCCAGACCCAGTTCTTCAGCAATTTTACGCACTTGTGGCTTTTCAATTTCACCGACAGGGAACAAAGTCTTGTTAATTTCACGGCCATGTACGGCATGCAGGAAATAAGTCTGGTCTTTGTTTTGGTCAAATCCGCGTAATAAAGGTGCATATTCTTCACCACGCGAGTTGGTCATGGTTTCACCACGACGGCAGTAATGACCTGTGGCAATAAAGTCTGCACCCAAGTTCACGGCGTGATCTAAAAAGGCACGAAATTTGATTTCTTTATTACATAAAATATCCGGGTTTGGGGTGCGACCAGCCGCATATTCTGCCAGGAAGTGCTCAAACACACGATCCCAATATTCCATGGCAAAATTGGCGGTATGCAGTTTGATGCCAATTTTGTCACACACTGCTTGCGCATCGGCAAGGTCTTCCATCGCCGTACAGTATTCCGTGCCGTCATCTTCTTCCCAGTTTTTCATGAAAAGACCTTCAACCTGATAACCTTGTTGAAGAAGAAGTGCTGCAGACACAGATGAATCTACACCACCAGACATACCGACGATGACACGTTGTTGCATAGGATTAGGCATCCAAAGTTGTAAATAGGGGAGAATTTTGGTGCTCATAAACGAGCGATAAAGGATATTTTTGACCGGATAAGGCATCTTTGACGGCTTTAATCACCAAGGGACTACGTGCGCGTGCAGATTCTTCCAGTTCGTCCAATGTCATCCAGACGGCACCCACGATTCCAGTATCCAGTTTTGCATCTGTATGATGATGCAGATCTGTGGCTAAAAAGCAAAAACGGAAATAGGTACGGTCAGGGAACATTGGCGGAGTATAGGTATATATGCCAAGCAGGTCTGTAATTTCTACATCATGCCCGGTTTCTTCCATGGTTTCACGAATGGCTGCTTGTATGAGCGTTTCGCCACATTCGACATGACCTGCAGGCTGGTTAAATACGGTATGCGTTACACCTTGAGTATGTTCTTCAACAAACAGGAATTTTCCATTTTTTTCAATAACAGTAGCGACGGTAACGTGGGCAGTCCAAGCGGTCATAGAAAAGCACCATGGGATAAAAGGGGTATTCTACAAAATTTAGCGCGTGGTGGCTATGCTGATCTGAATTGAAACTTCAGTTGGTTAATTGATTTTAAATTTAGCTGCTAGTTCTTGTACTTTCTTAAGTAAGAATAAATTGCGTGATTTATTTTGAATTAAAGCCAGATATTCATTTCGAGCTTTGTCCAGTTATCCATATTCTGCATAAGTAATTAATTTAGCAAAAGGAATGCCTAAAATTATTTTGTTATTATCAAGAAAATAAATAAGTTTTTGTTTAGAATTGGTTTTTTTAAAAAAAAGATAAATATTACCATCTAAATTTTCGACTATTTCATTACTCAAGTCATTAAAATGTGTATTTTCATTTAAGCTATACCGAATCTCAGCGTTATTCGATCATGCAGTAATTCGGTAACCACAAGTATTCAGATTCAGTTGAAAAAGTAGAGATATTAGTATTTGAAAAGTTGTAGGCAGATAGTCAATATTCAGGTGAAAAAAATACCAATATCTATCGTAAAATTAATTTTATCTTTAATATTTCATTAAATTTAAATTTAAATTTAAATTTTATTAGGTATTAAACCTAGTTTTTTTGGCATCTAAACTTTAATTCAGTAGAACCTAGTCTTGCAGGAATAGCGGGTATAGTTTTTTCGTCCAGAATTATCATCGTTTGATTGTTTTTTTTACAAAAGTCATTAGCTTCTCTATATACAGAAGCTTTGTTTTCTAAAGATACTCCTAGCCCAGGTGTACCATCTTTTTTGCCAATAAAATAAGAATCTGTACCAATAGGGATGACTCCTGTACTTGCACAGCCAGTAATTAACAGTAACCCGACATAGAGAAAATGCTTCATATTTTTCCTAAAATTAATCAACTCTCATAGTTATTTTGCACCTGTTTAAATATTAAATGGCATACAATGTAACCTATTGTTTATCATGTCTTTAATTTTTTTGCATTCAAGACTAATAAATATTCATTTAGAGATACCTTATTTCTAATGCTCATTAATTCTATCGGCTTCTATAGCTTAATAATTAATGTGTTTCATCTAAATAATTATTCGCCACCTTCACATAATGTCTTGCCGAATAAGGCAAAAATTCTTTTTCTTTCTCTGTAAGCGGACGAACTTTCTGTACCGGACTGCCGACATATAAATAACCACTTTCCAGACGTTTGCGTGGTGGAACCAAAGAGCCTGCACCAATCATCACGTCATCTTCAATCACCACATCATCTAAAACGATGGTGTTGATCCCCACTAATACCCGATTGCCAATGGTACAGCCATGTAAAGTCACATGATGACCAATGGTCACATCTTCGCCAATAATTAAAGGTGAACCTTCAGGTTTATCGGCTTTTTTATGGCTGACATGCAGCATGGCATGATCCTGCACATTGGAATTTTTACCAATACGGATATGGTTGACATCGCCACGAATCACGGCAAACGGCCACACCGAAACATTTTCAGCAAGTACCACATCGCCAATGACGACAGACATGTCATCAACATAGCATGAATCATCAATCTGCGGTGTGGTATCTAAATAGGGACGAATGTTTTTAGCCATGTGAAAATTTCAATCTGTGGTTTTCAAGCATTATAAAATAAAAAAGCACCCAGACCGAAGTATGGATGCTTTAACTTAAGTCTAAAGCTGTGCTTAGAACAAGTTTGCGAAGAATTGTTTGATGTGATCAATCATTTTTGCAAAGAAACCAGCTTCTTCAACTGCCTGAAGAGCAACAAGCGGTTTTTCTGCAATCACTTTACCGTTTAAAGTAGCTACATATTTACCTACCACTTGACCTTTTTTCAACGGTGCAGTCAGTTTAGGTTGTACGACCAATTGAGTTTTAATGGCATTGGCTTCGCCTTTAGGCATGGTCACGTTAAAGTTTTCTGCCAGACCAATTTGAACATCATTGCTTTTGCCATACCAAACTTTTGACTTGGCTAAAACCTGATTGGCAGGTTGAACCTTAACAGTTTCAAAGTTTGCATAACCCCAAGCCAAAATTTCACGTGTTTGTGAGGCACGTTCGTTCATGCTTGGTGCGCCAAAAATCACGGAAATTAAACGCATTGGGCCACGTTTAGCGGAAGTGGTTAAGCAATAGCCAGCTTCTTCAGTATGACCGGTTTTTAAACCGTCTACACTTGGGTCAGTATAAAGCAAGGCATTACGGTTACCTTGTTTAATGCCGTTAAAGCTAAATTCTTTTTCAGAGTAGATTGGATAATATTTTGAACTGTCATGAATGATATGTTGCGCAAGTGTTGCCATATCTTTGGCAGTCGAGTAGTGACCTTCTGCAGGCATACCCGTTGCATTGATGAAGCTGGTATTGGTCATGCCAATACGTTTTGCTTCCTGGTTCATCATGTGCGCAAAGGTACCTTCATTGCCGGCAATATGTTCTGCCATAGCTTTAGAGGCATCGTTACCAGACTGAATGATAATCCCACGCAGCATTTCCAGTGCTGTTGCAGTCCCGTTAAGCGGGACATACATACATGATTCCGTGCTGCTACCACGACACCACGCAGATTCGTTCATACGAACTTTTTCATTTTCAGTGAGTTCACCGCTCAATAACTTTTGTTCGATGATATAGCTGGTCATCATCTTGGTCATTGAAGCAGGTGCTAATTTTTCATTTTCATTTTTTGATGCGAGGATTTGCCCTGTCTCATAATCCATTAAAACATAAGATTTATTATTGAGTTCTGGCGGTGCAGATAAGACAGTTGCTGCGTATGTGAAGCTCGGCAATAGTAATAATGCAGCAAGGGCGCTTTTGTGGGTCATTCTGGGTGGTTCCAATATCTTAATAATAAGCACAAAGAGCTTTGCATTTTAGGACAAAGCAAAGCTGACTTCTATGGGGGAAATCAGCTTATTTTCAAAAGTATTGTAACCAATTTGTGTTATTTGCTGTATGTGGTGAGTTCTTGGCAAATTTCCTGATTTTTTGCATCTCCAGCTTTTTTTGCATCGTTACGTGCTTCAGCTAAAACAGGTTCAAATTTTTTCTCTTGGCTGAGTTTAGCCAGGCTCGAAACCGCATTATTGTCGGCAGGTAAATATTCTTGTGCCAGCTTGGCATAACCTTGTTCAAATTGAGCGCGATCATTCACTAAATCTGGACATACTTCTGAAAGTACATAAATGGCTGCCAGCTCTTGCTGGGTGACTTTTTGTAGTGGCGTTACTTCAATATTTTCATCTGGTGTGGCTGCATGAATCATAGACAGGGTCATGGCAGCAGTGGTTAACAGTCCCAAAGAAAGCGGTTTAAGCATAGATAATTTCATTAAACAGACCTGAATGATTTAAAAACATCACAATAATAAAAATAAGATTAACGGTATTTTGGGTAATTGTAAGTACACAAATGTATTAAAGCTGTTGAAAATGATGACGTTCATCAAGAAAATATGAAAACAGCCAAGGATTAAAAAAGGCATAAAGAGGAATCTGCTTTATGCCTGTGGTCATAATAAGATGTTTAATATTTTAGATAACTTATATAAAACAAGACCGAATGATCAAACCTGATAATTTACCACATCTTCGCAAACCGATTTTTGTTCATCTTTACTGGTTTCTTTTGCCGCTTGGCGAGCTTCCTCTAGGACAGATTTATACTCTGAATCTGCTTGAATTTTATCAAAAGTCATCGACTGATCTGAATAGTCTTGCAGATAAGCTTTAATCAACAGCTGAATGTTTTGATCAAATTTTGCATTTTTACCAATAATAGCAGGACATACTTCAGCCATCACCTGAGTTGAAGCAAGGTCTTCTTTCACAATTGTATTGGCTTCTTCCAGAGATAAACCATCATTGGCGAACACTGTAGAAGATAATAATGCCGCAATGCCTAACCCCAATAAGCCACGAAATGATATGCTTTTAGTCATTTTTAAATCACACTTTTTGAATGGATGTTGAGCGTCAAATATATATAATTTTCTATACAATTCAATCAAATGTTCTGATTAGTCATTTTTAACCGTTAAGAGATGTTTAAGTGAATATATTAATTGCCAATGATGATGGCGTTTTTGCTCCCGGTATTCAGGCCTTGGCTCAAGCTTTGGCTCCCCTTGGTCGTGTAGTCATCGTTGCTCCTGAAAGTGAACGCAGTGGTTTTTCCAGTGCACTTACCTTAGATCGTCCTTTACGACCTGTTCAAATTTCAGCAGATGTCTGGGCAGTCAATGGAACACCTGCAGATTGTGTATATCTGTCCATGAACGGCTTATTTGATTTTGAATTTGATCTGGTGGTCAGCGGAATTAACAGTGGGGCAAATCTGGGCGATGATGTGCTTTATTCTGGTACTGTCGGAGCCGCCTTCGAAGGCCGCCTAATGAAACAACCGGCTATTGCCGTCTCCATGGCCGGTCCCAATGTCCGTTCTTATGACAATCCGAACGATTATGCCGTAGCAGCAAAATGGGTACATGATTTTATTGCCCAGGGGTTGCCGACTTTAGTGTGCCGCAGCAAGCGGCGTAAGAGATGAGGGTATGGCCCCTCGCTATCGGCTTGCAGGAGCAGGTAGCAAACCACCATAAGCGGCTTGGATCAAAAGTCCCGGTCGTGAGCGTTATGGAAAAGGCATCGTAGAGATGTCAGGTAAGAATTAGGAAGGCGAACAACAGTGAACTGCCGTTCAAGTGTCGAAAGTACTCAAATGACATCAAAACCGGGGATGGAAGTTACCCCGCGATTAGTTTGGCCGTTACCTGCTTACGGGCCATTCGGTGTCCGGCGTAGAGGCAGCGCGATCCTAATTCAGGCTCTTACGTTGAACTGCGGGAACCTTCGGTGGCGATGTCAAGCGAAAGGCACAAGCTCAAAAGGCAAGGCTGATAATAGCAATGCGTCACCAAGGGGCGGAGCAACTCGTAGTAGTGTTGAAGTTACTGTAATGGTAATGGAGCGAAGGGGTTGCATTATCCAGGTCTACGGATTTGTCAACTGTGCAAGCAGGAGGAGCAAAACTTTATGACCAAACCATTTAACATTCCTAAAGCGTTAATCTGGGAGGCATTTAAAAAAGTCAAAGAGAATGGTGGCGCTCCAGGCGTTGATCATGAATCTATTGAGCAATTCGAAAAGCATTTAAAGAACAACCTATACAAACTATGGAATCGACTTTGTTCTGGCAGTTATTTTCCACCGCCAGTTAAGGCTGTTCCGATTCCAAAGAAGTCAGGTGGCGTGCGTATACTAGGTATTCCAACAGTTGCAGATCGAGTCGCGCAAACAGCAGTTAAGCTCTTATTAGAGCCGAAAATTGATCCATTATTTCATCCAAACTCATATGGATATCGTCCGGGGCGTTCTGCCCATGATGCAATTGCGATAGTGAGGAGACGAAGTTGGGATTATGACTGGGTTGTGGAATTTGATATCAAAGGTCTCTTTGATAACATCGACCATGATTTACTCATGCGTGCACTCAAGAAACACTGTGAAATTCCATGGATTCTTTTATATGTGCAACGTTGGTTAAAAGCACCAATGCAACACATAAATGGCCATCTTTTAGAAAGGAATCGCGGCACACCACAAGGTGGTGTTGTGAGTCCTTTATTGGCGAATTTATTTATGCATTATGCTTTTGATATGTGGATTACGAAACATCTTCAAAGTGTACGGTTCTGCCGTTATGCAGATGATGGCGTAATTCATTGTCGGAGTTTATCTCAAGCCAAACTTGTTTTACAAAAGATCGATGCACGATTTCGTGAATGTGGTCTCGAATTGCATCCAGACAAGACAAAGATTGTTTATTGCCAAGATATTAATCGTCGTAAAGCATATCCCGATGTTCAATTTACTTTTCTCGGGTACACGTTTAGGCCCCGTAAGGCTGTGGACAAGTATAAAAGAGTTTATGTAAATTTCTCTCCTGCAGTCAGTCGTGATGCACTTAAAGCAATGCGACAGACTATTCGGAAATGGCATCTACATCTGATGTGTAATCGCGAATTAAGTGATTTATCTGCAATATTCAATCCAATTCTTCAAGGTTGGCAGCAATACTATGGTCGATTCCATGGTTCAGCAATGTCAGCGATCTGGCAACACATGAATGCTTATCTTATACGCTGGATGAGGCGTAAGTATAAAAACTTGGCCCGTCATAAAAGACGGGCTAGATATGCCTTAGGGCGACTTGCGCGTGATTTTCCAAATGCCTTTGTGCACTGGAAAATGGGATGTTTACCATCGGTTGGATAATGGGAGCCGGATGAGCTGAGAGGTTCATGTCCGGTTCTGCGAGGGGCTAAGGGTGAAATTCCCTTGGTCTACTCACCCCGCCACGTCATATTTTTAACGTGAATATTCCAGATATATCTGAATTGAGAGGTTCAAAAATTACTTATCAGGGACGTCGCAGTCAATCTAAACCGATTAGCAGTCATGTAGACCCACGTGGACGTCAGGTTTATTGGATTGGTTTGTCAGGTGAGGCTGTCGCTGAACCTAAAAAAGGTTTAACTGAAATAGAATCGGATTTTTTTGCGGTGGCAAATGGCTATGTCAGCATTACGCCGATTCAAATGGATGCGACAAATTATGAGATTTTGCACACATTACATGCAGAGTTTTCCAAATAATGCCCAGTAGTGTTATAACTTTGTGAAAAAGCAGAATTGCCCCTATTTTTCAGATGCTTTTTTGCTAATCTTAGTGCAAACCAATAAATAGACTTAATGTGTAGAGAGGAAGATTAATGCACTTGGTGTCACCATATCGCTTATTTGCTGCGCCTGTGGGTTTGTTGAAAACCATGGTCTTGTCTACAGCTGTTATTGCCACAGCCATTTTGAGTGGCTGTGCTTCAAAACCACAAGTTCATAATGCAACACGTTATGCGGCTGCACCGGATTACTATACGGTTCGATCTGGAGATACATTAAGCGGAATTGCTGCACGTTATGGTCTGTCTTATACCAGTGTTGCCGATATGAACGATATAGCGCCACCCTATCGCATTTATGTCGGTCAATCTTTACGTTTAAAAGATTCAGGCTCACGTCGCACTACCACTACACAAGCGGTGACCCAAGCCGCACCGATTCAGCGTCAAACCGTTCAACTTCCGACTACACCGGCTAAAACTACAGTTCCTGCAACCACGGCGACTGCCCCCGTAGCATCTTCGAAAGTCTCTGCTTTGCGCTGGGTAAAACCAAGTAATGGCGCAGTCATTGCAAACTTTAATGTGGCTGCAAATGTAAAGGGTATTCGTTATGGTGGTAATACTGGAGATGCGGTTTTTGCTGCGGCTGATGGTCAAGTAGTCTATGCGGCTGATGGTTTGAAAGAATATGGCAATTTAGTTCTGATCAAGCATATCGATGGCTACATTACCGCTTATGCCCACAACAGCAAAATGAATGTGAGCAGTGGCCAGAATGTGACAGCAGGGCAGAAAATTGCTGAAATGGGTTCAACGGGTACAAATCGTACTATGCTGGAGTTTCAGGTGCGTTTAAATGGTAAACCTATCAATCCGACCATCGTTTTACCAATAAATTAAATTTTACAAATACAAAACATAAATTTCGCCGTATAATACAATGAGTTGCTTTTATCGGAAAGATAAAGTAATTATAAGTTCAGAGGGAAATTTATGTTAGATCAACTTCGAGCAATGGGTGTGTTTGCTTGTGTTGTTGAAAAAAACTCGTTTAGCGGTGCTGCACGTGAGTTAGGAATCACGACCAGCGCCGTGAGTCAGCAAATTCGTTCTTTAGAAAATGAAATGGAAGTGACACTTCTACATCGATCTACAAGAAAATTGAATTTGACTGAAGCTGGACAGGCTTTTTTCCACAGCTGTCAAGAAATGCTTGCCGCTGCAGAGCGTGGGAAAATCCGTATCAACGAGTTACGCGATGACTTGGTGGGGGATTTACGCATTGCTACAACCCCGGAACTTGGTGCCAATCATGTGATTCCTGCATTGTCTCACTGGATGCAGGCACATCGTGGTTTAGCAGTCCATTTAGAAGCCGATAATCAATATATTGATATACTTGAAGGGCGTATCGATATCGCTTTACGCATGAGCCCAAAAATAGAAGATCATCATTTGAATGTGATGCCTCTGGCTCTGGTAGAGCAGGTGTTGGTGGCTTCTCCAAGTTATTTGAATCAGTCGGCGCCTGTATCGCGGCCTGAAGATTTAAACCATCATGACCTGATTCCAATCAATATTATGAAAAATTATCAACATTTTTCATTTCAACATGCGGCGTCAGATAAAACAGTGAATCTGGAAATGAAATCACGCTTAAGTACCAATAATGTCCTGGTTGCAAAATCATTATGTTTGCAAGGGCATGGTATTGCACGAATTTTATATCTGGATGTACAAAAGGATTTAATGAATGGTGCTCTGGTGGAGGTTTTACCAGAGTGGAAACTGGAAAATTTCACTTTATATGCCATCACGGCAAAAAAAGATCAGCAACCCATGAAGGTTCATCGTTGTCTGGATGCATTAAAACAATACTTTAGCCAGTTACCCGGCGGAAGAATTTACCAGGCAGTTTCATAAAAATGAAGCATAAAAAAGCCGCGATTAGCGGCTTTTTTAGACTGGGTTGAAGGCTTAAGCTAAATAAGCCTTGATCATTTTAACCAGACGTTCAATCAACTGATCAGCCTGTTGTTGGCTAATGTTGAGTGGCGGTAATAAACGGATTACAGAACCTGCAGTCACATTGATAATTAAATGATATTCATCACGTGCCACATTGACCAATTCGCCACAGGCTTTTGGTAACTCAATACCAATCATCAGACCGAAACCACGAACGCTAATATTTTGATCAGCCAGTTGCTGGGTTAACTGCTCAACGATATAACTTCCCATTTTTTCGGCATTTTCAACCAGATGTTCTTTTTGAATGGTATCAATAACCGTATAAACCACACGTGAACCCAAGGCAGTACCACTATAAGTTGAACCATGGTTGCCGGCAGTTAAAACACCAACGCCACGGCCTTGAGTCATCACCGCACCAATTGGGAAACCATTGCCTAGCCCTTTGGCAGTGGTGAGTACATCTGGAACAATATTGGTGTGCTGATAAGCAAAGTATTTACCGGTACGGCCATTACCCGTTTGAACTTCGTCCAGCATCATCAACCAGTTATGCTGATTACAAATTTGACGAATTTCTTCCAGATAGCTAAAACCTTGAGGTGCAGTATTTACACCACCTTCACCTTGAATCGGTTCAACCAGAATTGCCACGATGTCTGGGTGATGGATGGCCGCTTCTTCAATTGCTTCGATATCACCAAATGGCACACGGATAAAACCTTCAACCAAAGGTGCAAAACCTTCCTGAACCTTTTTGTTACCCGTCGCTGAAAGGGTCGCCAGAGTACGACCGTGGAAAGAATGATCTGCAACAATGATTTTAGGTGTTGCTACCCCTTGCATATGACCAAATTTACGCGCAATTTTAATTGCACCTTCATTTGATTCTGCACCACTATTCGAGAAGAAAATTTCTTCCATACCTGAAACTTCAGCCAGTTTCTGTGCAGCAGCGGTTTGCCAAGGTACTTCAAAAATGTTGCTGGTATGAATCAGGGTAGCTGCCTGTTCAGCAATTGCTTCAGTTACCGCAGGGTGTGAGTGACCCAAGCCACATACTGCAATACCGGTCAATGCATCTAAATATTCAGTACCGTCTTCAGTATAAAGATAAGAACCTCGTCCTCGGACAAAGCTGATCGGCTGACGGCCAAATACCGGCATCAAATGAGATGGTTGATCAGTTTGCACAGGAGCAAGGGTAATGTTATTCATGACTAACTCTTATCTGTTAGGAGGGAAAAATAAAAGTTTATATAAGCAAAATCCAGGACAGATTAAAAGCCCAAATGTAAATAAAAATGGAATTATTGCTTTAGACATACTGTTTCCTCCAGTTTTGGGTATAATGCGAGGCAGATTAGTTGAGGATTTATCAATGACTGAACAAGTACGCGATACTGAAGCGTTAATTCGTGACCAAATTGCTAAACATGCAGTATTACTTTACATGAAAGGTACACCACAATTTCCACAATGTGGTTTCTCTGCACGTGCAGTAGAAGCACTCAGTCAAATTGGTCGTCCATTTGCTTATGTCAACATTTTGGAAAACCCGGATATCCGTGCAACTTTACCGAAAATTGCTAACTGGCCTACGTTCCCACAATTGTGGATCAATGGTGAATTGATCGGTGGTAGCGATATCATGCTAGATATGTTCCAAAAAGGTGAGTTAAAACCTTTGGTCGAACAGTACAGCCCGGCACCTGAAGCTTAATTCAGTGATGTGAAGTTGAATTAAAAAAAGCGCCTTGAAGGCGCTTTTTTATATCTCAGAAAAAATCATACTTTTTCTGCGAGTGGGTCTTGCTCATTGGCTTTCGGCTCAACTGCTGCAGTGGTTACAGCTTCATTGGCAGATGCTTCACCTTTGGTTTTTTTCTTGTCTTTTTTCTTTTTTTTCTTTTTCTTCGGTTCTTCTTCCAGTTCAGCACCATCTTCAAGCGCCTGCCAATATTCTAATTGCGCCATGACTGCTGCATAAATGGAACCTTTACTGTAACGGCCTTTTTTGTTCAGTGTGCCGACAGGACGTGCCATTAAAATTTCTAGAGCCTGGTCAATGGTTTCAATGGCGTGAATATGGAACTGACCTTTGGCTACAGCTTCAATCACATCATGACGTAACATCAGGTGTTCCATATTTTGATGTGGAATAATCACTCCCTGTTTGCCTGTTAAGCCTTGCAGCTTGCAGGCATCATAGAAACCTTCAATTTTGGCATTGACACCGCCAATTGGCTGAACCTGACCCAACTGGTTCATGGAGCCGGTAATGGCCCAGGACTGGTCAATCGGTAACTGGCTAATGGCAGAAATAAGGGCAGAAAGCTCAGCTACGGTTGCGCTGTCACCGTCGATTTGACCATAACTTTGTTCAAAGGCGAGGGCAGCCGAAAAATGCAGCATCTGTTCACGACCAAAATGCGCTTTCAGAAAACTAGACATCAGCAATATGCCTTTGGCATGCAGTGAGCCCCCCAATTCGACACTACGCTCGATATCCAGAATGTCACCGCCACCTTGATAGACCGATGCAGT
This sequence comes from Acinetobacter sp. CS-2, assembly GCF_016599715.1. Taxonomy (NCBI): domain Bacteria; kingdom Pseudomonadati; phylum Pseudomonadota; class Gammaproteobacteria; order Moraxellales; family Moraxellaceae; genus Acinetobacter; species Acinetobacter sp. CS-2. Next base: position 2,066,079 of record NZ_CP067019.1, on the reverse strand, counting down.
CAAACGTGAAGGTAAGCCAAATTCGACATCGGCATACTGAATCACCGATAGGGCATTAATTTGACCCAAACGGTGGCCTTTGGTTTCGATTAACTGCGTGCCACGCGTTAAATCTTGCCAGTACAATTCACGTAAATAACCCAAGCGATACTTGCGATGATCTAGTGCGGTATTGATATGTTTTTCCGAAACGGTTTTATCACCGGCTTGTGCTGCATGATGATGCGCTTCCCGGATCAGATCTCCCAAAGTTAAGGCATGTAATGACAAGGAACTTTGATCTTCTGCCTGACGGCTTGAGTCGGTGAGTAGTGCAGCTAGCGCAGAACGGTCGAAAGGTAATAGCTTGTCTGCCTGAACATAGTCTGCAATCAGTTGCATATAGGCTTGTTCGTTAATGTCATTACGTTGTAATGTGTCGGTGAAGTCGGCACGAATTTTAAACACGCTGCCGAGTTCAGGTTCCAGTTCTAAAATTTCATAATAAATTTCAGGTTCTGCAAGTAAAATCACTTTAATATTTAATGGAATCGCTTGTGGTTCGATGGAGATGCTGCCGGTTAAGGTCAGCATATGTTCCAGCGAGGACAGCTTTAATTTTCCAGATTTCAGGGCACGTTTTAAACCTTGCCAAGCATAAGGCTGTTCCAGCAGTTGTTCAGCTTCGAGCATCAGAAAACCACCATTCGCCCGATGTAGTGAACCCGGACGAATCAGGGTGAAATCGGTGGTGATGGTCCCATTTTGAGTAAGCTGTTCCACGTGTCCTAACAAGTTGTAGTGGGTCGGGAAGTCTTCAAAAATCACCGGCGCACCGCTATTGGGTTTGTAGGAAACAATGATGTTGGCCTGATAACGTGAAGGCACGCGACTGAAGATGCCCGGAGCAAAATCATCCTCTTCTTGCTCGAGAATAATTTCTACATTATTGATAATATCTTCCGCATAATATTGCAGATATTCTGTCAGGCCATCGACATCGGGATATTTGTTCTGAATCAGATCAATACGCGGCATCACCACCTGTTTAGCAATGTCACGGTTGAGATGCTGGACCTGATCTCGTGCATCATCTTCCAGATCACCTAAATGTAGGCCCAACCGCTCCAGTTTTTTATTCATGTAGCGAATGTTTGCAGCAATTTCTGCGCGCTGTTTGCTATCCAAGGCATTAATGTCTTCTTTAGACATTTCCTGATATTCATTGTTTTTAAGATGAACCGGCACGAAACAGTGTTCATCATCTTGCGAAATCAGTTTTAAGTCAAAGTTTGCACCTTCTTTGGTCAGTTCGACCAAGGCTGATTGCTGTTCATCGCCAGTTTGCTCGCGAATCATTTCAATACGGTTGTGATAGGTTTCCGCAGTAAAGCGCCGTTCCAGCTGTTTTAAGATGGTTTGCCAGGTTTGATGCAGCAAGGCCTGGAATTTAGGACCTTGTCCAGGCGGAAGTTCAAGTGCAATCGGCTGACGGGGAAACTTGAAATTGTTGACATAGACCCAGTCATTCGGGGTTTGCATGGTCTTGGCATGCTGTTGCAGTAAACGCTTGATCATGGTGCGTTTACCTAAGCCTGCTGTGCCTACCGCAAAAATATTATAGCCCGAGTAAGGCAAAGCGATGCCTGCTTCAACAGAGGCACGTGCGCGATCTTGCCCAAGAAAGTTATTGAGCGGTTTGATTCTTCGTGTTGACGCAGGAATTTTTTCAAGATTGGGAATATGCGTCAGTTGCTTGGGTTGAAGCTTTGTTTTGGTCAGGGTGTTTTGAATTTCCGGTTGATCGAATGCTGAAATTAAACTGCTTTGTAGAGGGTCTGGTTGAGTCACTGTAGTTGTTGCAGATAATGAAGAATTCATTTGATCGAGTTTTTGGGGCACTGTTTAAATCCAAAACTAAAATATTGCAATAGAGATTTAAAGGTATACAGGTTTAGTTGAAAAATTCAAGCGCGCAGGTCGTTTTTATCGACAAAATAAAATAATGATTTCACAATTATTGTTGAAACTGAACTTATTAAGCGTTTGAATAGCAGCATTCAGTTTTGCAGAAAAAAACAACGTAATGACAACACAATCTACAGGGTGGAAATCTGCCTTTACTGCTTTTCTCGATCGTCGTGCATTGATCATGCTGTTTTTAGGCTTTTCAGCCGGTATTCCCATTCTTTTGATCTTTTCCAGTCTGTCTTTATGGCTAGGTGAAGCCGGTATTGAAAAAAGTGCAGTAACCTTTTTTAGCTGGGCAGCCCTGGGCTATTCATTCAAGTTTGTCTGGGCGCCTTTGATTGACGAGTTGCCGGTGCCATTTTTGACTCAAAAGCTGGGGCGTCGTCGGGCCTGGTTGCTGATTGCACAAGTTTTAATTATCAGTGCCATTTGTATGATGGCTTTTTCTAATCCAGCACTTGGTCAGGGCTATTTGTATCAGATGGCAGCAGGAGCCGTATTACTCGGTTTCTCTGCAGCAACTCAGGATATTGTGATTGATGCCTATCGTATTGAGCTTGCAGAAACTGAAATGCAGACAGTGCTTGCCTCGACTTATAATGCAGGTTATCGCATCGGGATGATTGTGGCCGGTGCAGGTGCCTTGTTCCTTGCGGCCTCACTTGGAACGGCTAAGGGAAACTATATTTATAGCGCCTGGAAAATCACTTATTTGGTTATGGCAGCAGTCATGCTGGTCGGAATTATCACCACTTTAGTGATTCGTGAACCGAAGGTTGATCGTACTTATAAAAATTATAAGCGTAGTGATTACTATCGTCTGGTGGCCGTGTTTTTTGTTGCCGTGATTGGCTTTGTATTGAGCTATATTTTTTCCGGAACTCTAACCGAATCTGTTAAGGCACAATTTGCAATTACCGATTCATTATTGCTGTTTTGCTTTGAAACCTTGCGCTTTGTTGGATCTGCTGCGGTAGCCGTATTGCTGGGCTCATTATTGGTCAAAATGGGTGCGGTCAACAAGCAAATGGCTATGGAAACCTGGATCAGTCCGATTGCCGATTTTTTTAGACGCTATGGCTTAAAACTGGCTTTGGTTCTGTTATTGCTCATCGGTTTCTATCGCATCTCAGACATTATTGCCGGGGTCATCTCCAATGTGTTCTATCAGGATTTAAACTTCAGTAAAGAGCAGATTGCGGAAGCAGTAAAAATTTATGGGGTGATTTTCAGTCTGGTCGGTGGTTTCTTGGGTGGCTTGCTGGCACAGCGTATGAACATTATGAAACTGATGTTTGTCGGTGCGGTGCTGGCCAGTTCAACTAACCTGATTTTTATTGGTTTGGTCAAATCTGGTCAGCCAACCCATGATGTTCAAGTCACGGTAGGTCAGCACAAGTATCAGGTTCAATCGGATGAAGTGGGTTACTGGAAACTGAAAGTGCCGAGTCAGGTTTTGGCACAAGCCAATGCAGTACAGGTTCAAGTGCAATATCAAGATGATACACAACCCTCAGTAGTGAGCACAGTTCCCTATTTAAAACAGAATGCGCAACAGCAAGGTGCTCAATCAGGCATGATGCAAATTCTGCCGGTGACCAGCGATAATGTTATTGCTTCAAATGAACAACAGAACAGTCTGGTGGTACGGGGCCAGTATGTTGGGCAGCCCTTGAATGAAACACAAAAAATTGTCCTGAGTTTGGACGGTCAAAAATTTGATGCCAATCTGGACAAAACAGGTGTATTTAGCACCGCTATTCCAGCAGAAAGCCTGGTAAATTCAGCATCAAAACAGCTTGTGGCTGAAGTGATCGATAATGACAAAGCCATTTTAAGCGCACAGCATCGCTATACTATCGATATGAACTTAACTACAGCCAAAGATCTGGATATTGATGTACAGCCTTTAGCTGCAATCAATGTTCAATCGGCTGACGATGTTGAAATTAGCGGCAAGGTCATTAAACCTTATAGTTCACTGTGGTTATATTTTGCCATTATTGTCGATAACCTGGCATCTGGTTTGGCAGGTGCAGCATTCATCGCATTCCTGTCCAGTTTAACCAGTGTATCTTTCACGGCAGTACAATATGCCATTTTCAGTTCGCTGATGACTTTAACGCCGAAGATTTTAGGCGGCTACTCAGGAACCATTGTGACCAATATCGGTTATCCGAATTTCTTCCTTATGACCACGCTGATTGGCATTCCAATTTTAATCTTGGTGGTCTGGGTGGCGAAGCTGTTGCGTGAACATCAGCAACAGTCCAATTAAGCTCAAATTTTAAAAAAATGAATGAAAAACCCATTTTGTCTTGAAGATGAAATGGGTTTTTTCTTTGGCTAAAAATTGCAGTAAAGGTTCAGTCTTATTTTTTAAATAGCCTAAGCAAAGACTCCATCATTATCGTGCGCTGTGCTGTTAAGCAGAATATTGATTTAAAAATGTAATAATAATGGGGACGTGGAATAATAAATGATATCTACTACCAGATTGCGAAATTGAATTTTCCACAGCAACTCCCTATAGTGTCTGTAAAAATTGAAACATAGGAAAATGAATGATGCGCATGCTGCATACCATGTTACGTGTAGGCAATCTGGAACAATCTTTAAAGTTTTATACTGAAGTACTCGGTATGACTTTGCTTCGTAAACGTGATTATGAAGAAGGTCGATTCACTCTGGCTTTTGTCGGCTATGGTGATGAAGAAAACCATACCGTACTGGAATTGACGCATAACTGGGACACAGAAAGTTATGAGCTGGGCAATGGCTATGGCCATATTGCGATTGCGGTCGATGATGCCTATAAAGCCTGTGAAGAGATCAAGGCACGTGGTGGTAAGGTGGTGCGTGAAGCTGGTCCAATGAAGGGTGGTGTTACCGTGATCGCTTTTGTTGAAGATCCAGACGGCTATAAAATCGAGCTGATTCAGCAAGATGTCAATGCTAGAAATAACTAATAGACTTCTTTGCTCATTATTGACACTCTTTTTATTTTTTCTCCCATAAGGATAAATAAAAGGAATTGATGAAAGAAGTCTCATCATAAAGTGATATAGATAAACTAAATATTCAACATTGAGTTGAAACACTGGCTTTATTTATTCAGCCCAGTAAGATGAAACTTTACCGCAAGGTAAAATCACTTATTGGGTTTTTTATTGGCTGTCATTTACAGGACGTAATAATGTTAAAATTGTTGGCATTGGACCGCTTTACCATTTTGCTGGTAGTGATGGTAATTTTGGCCAGTATAGCTCCCGTATCAGGTGGCACTGCACAGGTTTTTGGAGTCATTACGACCATAGCGATTGCAATTCTATTTTTTTTGCATGGCGCTAAACTGTCCAGAGAAGCAGTAGTACAAGGCATGCTGCACTGGAAATTTCATGTGGTGGTCTTTGCTTTCACTTTTGCCTTATTTCCGCTTTTAGGTCTATTGGCCAAACCGATTCTTCTACCAATGCTGGGAAAAGAATTGTACTGGGGCTTCCTGTTTATGTGCTTCTTGCCATCCACCGTACAATCTTCCATTGCATTTACTTCGGTGGCAAAAGGTAATGTCGCCAGTGCAGTGTGCAGTGCTTCATTTTCCAATATTGTCGGGATGTTTATTACTCCTGTATTGGTCAGTTTCTTTATTTTAGGCCAATCGCAACATGGCTTTGATCCTACATCTTCAATTCTTCAAATTACCTTATTGTTACTGGTCCCATTTATATTGGGGCAGATATTACGTCCTTATGTTTATCCGTATATGTTGAAATTACCCGGTATTGTCAAAGCATTCGATCAGGGTACTATTCTCATGGTGGTGTATGGGGCATTTAGTGGGGCGGTGGTTGCCGGTTTGTGGCAAGAAGTGAGCTGGAAGACGTTGCTGATTTTGACCATAGCCTGTTCAGTATTCTTGACCATCATTATGCTATTGGCTTTATACATTCCGAAATGGTTGGGTTTCAACCGGGAAGATCAGATTGCGATGTTTTTCTGTAGTTCCAAAAAAACATTGGCCAGCGGGGTGCCTATGGCGCAAATCCTGTTTATTGGGCAGCCGTTGGGTATGATTGTGTTACCGATTATGATTTTTCATCAAATTCAGTTGATGGTCTGTGGGGTGATTGCCAACTACTGGTCAAAACATCCGGTAGATGAGTTTAACGCGATAGAAGAGTGTAAAGAATAATTCGCTATCTGTTATTTTTTCCCGTATAATTACGCCCACTTGTTGTGCTTAGCTCTGACGGTATCCGTCTCGGTGGGCCAAAAGAATGGTCTGTTGTGGTGTTGGTCTGGCTTTTTCCTGGATCAAGCTTATTCCTCATGAATCATGAGAGTGATCAATTGCGATGACAGCATAAGCCTTTCTTAACTTAGGAGTAATCGACGATGCGCGCCGATATTCACCCAAAATATGAAAAATTAGTTGCTACTTGTTCATGTGGTAACGTAATCGAAACTCGTTCAGCGCTTGGTAAAGAAACAATTTACCTAGACGTATGTTCAGCATGCCACCCATTCTATACTGGTAAACAAAAGAATGTGGACACTGGCGGCCGTATCGACAAATTCAAACAACGTTTTGCAGGTATGTCACGTTCTATCAAACGTTAATACCCAAAATGAAAAAAACGGGCTTCTTGCCCGTTTTTTAGGTCCGCTATTTCATCAATGACTCAATTACAGACCTTGTACAAGACCTATTGGTCTTGTACATCAATCAAATGATCCAGTTTTTTCTGGAAATAATCGCCCTGAATAAAACGAGCATCCACGTTCCATGCGTTTGCAAACAGAGTCATGTCATTGAGATCGCGCAGCATGATTTCGCTAGCTTTAATTTCCTGGAAGGCACTCAGCTTTTCCTGTAATTCTTGCGTCGATTTTTCTGTCTGCAGCATTTTGGTCAAATTCTGATGTAAAGTTAAACAATTTACATCAAGTTGACGTAACATCGACTCGCTATAAATGCTATTACCAAAGTCTCTGAGGGAAACTTCAGCGCCAAATTGACGTAACTGGGCAATATACTTTTGAGCATCTGAGATATTTTGACTAATATCTTCTTCTGAAAATTGTAAAACTAATGGATGCTTCAATTTACTGCGGACAATGGTAATGAGTTTGGAAATGAATTCAGGGAAGCTTCGGTCGTGTAATAGTACCGCTTTATTCAAATTCACAATCAATTTTGCTTCAGGATATTGAGTAATGAAATTATGCAGTTGTTTACATGATTCCACTAATATCCAGCGATCCAGTTTAATGGATAACTCAGGATCGTCTGCAAGTTCTCTTAAGCTAACCAGATCTTTCCAGGCATTTTCATAAATAAAGCCGCTAGTGACTTCATAAGTATATAAATTAGTGTCTTGCTTATCGTAGAGCTGTTGATATTTAAGGTGAATTTCACCGCGATCTAAGCTTTGTTGCAAGGCTCTGAGTAGGGCTGCTTCAGGTGAACTAGGTACTGCCTTAATTTCGGGTTGCTGTAGCTCAATGCTTGGAATGTTTAACGGTGTTTCTAATTCAAGTGCAGGAGTCGGCTGATTTTTCGGTAAAGCAGTCTTGTAAGCTGTAGCAATAAATTGTTCAAAATGTTTTTCATCACGTATTTCAGTATCGAGCAGTGTATAGCCAATTCTGAGATTCAGCGGATAGGATGTGTGATCAATGGACAATAATTGCGGTTTAGTTAATGAACTTAAACCGATAAGTTTGGACTCTAATTTGGCTTTAGATTCGGCTTGGAACAAGCCCACATAAATACCAAAACTTGTTTGAAATAATGGAGCATGAGTTTGCTCTTTTAAAAAATCCTTGATATTAGTGGAATAATTTTTGAGTGTATCCCACTCCTCTTTAAAAATATTATCAGGACAAGAAGCCAGGGAAAATACCACGAGGGCATTAATATCTGAAGGTTGTTGAGTGATGGTACGATTAATCAGCTGATAGGTATTGGACTTTGGAGCATCGGCTGTTGTAGATGTAGGCTGAACTGATGGTGAAGATTCAATATCAATCGTAATTTGTACGGCATCTTCTTCATTCGTAGAAGGTAAAAACTCAACTTTAAGCGGGTTTGGAACAGATATGTGATGATTTAAGCTGTTGATTTCAAAACGCCCTAAATCAAACTGACCTTGTGAAATTTTTTTAAAACGTAACTTAAAATCATTTAAATCTTTAGGCTGAAGTAGGTCGAGTAAGGGAAGTCCAACAATATCATCTTCATTGTTAAGTCCAAAAAGTGCTAAATATTCAGGGTTTGCCTGGACATGAATACCTTCCTGAATCAGTGCAATCGCTTTGTTGCTCTCTTGAACTAAAGACTGGGCCTGGGTTTGAGCTGTTTCTAGCTCTTCCATTAAATGTTGTTGTGTCAGCAGCAAACGACTGAGTGAAAGGGCACGTAAAAGACCAATATAAAAACGATCTGGATAATCCAGATTAAGAATGTCATAAATCCCTTTACGAATATAACCTGCGTATTGATCGGCCTGATAATCATCAGGTTTGAGCAGGATCATTGGAAGGTTTGGTTGCTTGGATAGGCGGATTAAGCTTAACGCCTGTTCATATTTTAAGTCATAAGCACGACCAAAAATAACCAGATCCCAAGTGTGATGTAATTGCTTTTCAAAGTTTTGTAAATCATCCAGCAAGGTTGCATGTACTAAATGTTCACTGGATGTTAAAAGGTCACGAATTTGGTTAAAACGTATTTGATTATCATCGATAATGAGTAAACGTGTTTCAGTACGTTTTAACTTTTTAGACAATAATGGATTTCTCACTTTAATGCTTCCCATAAATCGTGATTCTTGACTTCATTCGTTTGCTTATTAATAAAGTTGTTGATCAGGTTTTCTTGTTGCTCATTCAGTAATTCGAACTCAAAACGGATAAAACTTTGTGTAATGATTTGTGCTTTGGTGAGATAAATTTTTATTTCTTCTCGTCCCAGGCGTAAATGAATAGTTTGTTTTTCCCTAAACATATGTGAACCAGACACGATCAGGCTGGTGGATACCTCATCAACTTGGCTAGACTGAACGATTAGGGCAGGTTGGTAATTATTGCTATGACGATCTGTTTTGATCATGACAGCACAAGGGAATAAATCTTGTGCCAAGACTTCTAGTCCCAGTTCCAGGCTTTTGGCTGTTGACTGCTTGATCCAGCGGATCACACCGCCACGCCAAGGACTATGAGTATTTTCCTGAATTAAAATAAATTCGCCAGTTTTCAAATTCGAAGGTGCAGAGCCATTCCATTTAATTCTGTAACCATTGACACTGATGTCCAGAACTTCTGCGGAATAAATCTGTTTGGCTTCACGATCCAAAGTTTTTGCTGTAGTCATTTCAGCTGGGATATTCGAATTCATCGAATTAATAAAGCTGCTTTCATTATGGAATTGATAATTGGTATCTAATTCCAGAGTTTCATGAAAGTTTTTGCCCTTAGAGAGGTAAAAGTGTGCCACCGAAAGACTAAAACAGATTTGTAATTGTGCAGAATATTCATAACGTTCATGACGGCGTTCTGTATTGCTGGTAAGCAGATTGTGAATATGAAAGTGCAGGGCCGGGGTTAAAAATAGCTTTTCATTACGTGATAAGTAACCAGACTTTTTGGTTTGGGTTTCAGACAGATGATCTAATAAATTTTGTGTTGAAATATAGATAGTCGGTTTGTAAAGACTGGCCTGATTGATATTAAAAACAGGTGGATAGTCTTTATTGATATCGACAATATAGCGAGAAAGCGAGGTTTCTTTGGGTAAGACATGAACCAGTTTGGCCCAGTCAAAACTGCATAAATATAAGCCTTGCATTTCAGAAGGCCGAATTTGATGGGTATTCAGAATTTCCAGCAATACCAGTTGTGAATAAGCCTGAGCAACGGTTTGTAAAGGATGCTGCGTGTCTAAAATCTGATTGATATTGGTTTGATAAAAATTATTTTTAATTGCACATTCAATCAGCTGATGTGCAATTAACCATTGTCCAAATAAAGGCGTGCTATAGAGCAAATGTTGTTGATAAAGCAATAAAGACAATTGCTGCAAAGCATAATAAGTAGACACAATTCTGGCCGTTTGCAAACTCTTCTTTTGATTGAATGCAAATAGAGAAAACTTTTGCATACTGAGCTGGGTGTTGCAGCGTTTTGAAATATCGATATAAATTTTGGCAAAATGACTACGTAGCAGTATCGCTAGCTCAATGATCTGGTCGCTGCGGTCATTGCTCATCAGCCCCTGATTGAAAAAATGCTTTTCCAGGCTGCCTAAAACATTATCCAGGGTAGGATGCAGGATTTGAATCAAGTCAAAACGCAACATTTCCGGACATTTAAGTTCTGATATTTCCAGCAAGGCATTGAAAAGTTCTTTGGACGAATTCCCCAATTGAAGAATGGATAAATTGCATACCCAGTCTTGTAAGCCTTTTGCATTGGTTGGGCAGAAGCTTAATTTTTCCAACTTTAACTCTGTTGGTGTTTGGAAGATATCTGAATTACTCATAAGCATCGTTATTATTAACTCAAAAAGTTGAAACCCCAAAAAGCGGTGTTTTATTTTTTTCGCCCGCTATTTCCCTAACGAGTTTAGGAACCAAATATCCCGGCAGGTTCTCTAAAACCTCTTTATATATCAGATTAATTTCTTCAGGACTTAAGTCAAAATGATGGGCACCTTTTACTTTGTCTAATACATGTAAATAGTATGGCATCACGCCCGCTTCAAACAGACGATAACTTAAGTCCACTAACGGCTGCGCAGAATTATTAACCCCTTTTAATAAAACTGCCTGATTCAGCACGGTAATTTGATGTTGAACCAACGCTGAAAGTTTGGAACAGGTAAACTCGTCCAGCTCATCGGCATGATTTGAGTGTACCACTAGAATAATGCGCAGCCTACTGTTTTTTAATAAGGAAATCAGCTCTTCATCGACACGGTTGGGGATTACGATCGGAACCCGTGAATGAATTCTCAAAAATTTAATTTGCGGCATGGACTCAAGACGTTCAATCCACAGGGCAAGTTTTCGATTTGATAGGGTAAGCGGGTCGCCACCGCTCAAAATAACTTCATTTATATCTGGTTGATTTTGAATGTATTGTTTAATATTTGGCCAATCTTCGTTTTTTGGCAGGTTTTCTTGATAAGGAAAATGGCGGCGGAAACAGTAACGACAATGAACTGCACAAGCCCCGGTTAAGGTGAGTAAAAAACGCGATTTATATTTATGTAATACGCCTGGCTGTTGATTGGCCTGTTCCTCACCTAAAGGATCGGTTACAAAACCAGGATGATCTTCAAGTTCCAGATGATGGGGTAATACTTGTAACAGCAGAGGGTCAAGCGGGTCGCCAATGCTCATTTTTCCGACGAACGCACGGGGAACACGCAACTTAAACTTTTCAGAAGCCAGGATTGCCCCTGATAATAATTGATCAGGCGAGAGCTGAAGTGTTTCAAGCAACTCTAAAGGATCCGTAATCAGGTCACTCAGTTGAGATTGCCAGTTTTGCTCTTGATACAAATAGTTTATCATGCCAGATGTTAAAAATAATGCTAGTCTAGCATTAATAGATTTAAGTTAGTAAGTTTGGAGCGAGCCTTTCATGGCCAATTATTCTACAAATGACTTTAAGCAAGGCCTTAAAGTAATGCTTGACGGCAACCCATGTTCAATCATGGAAAATGAATATGTAAAACCTGGTAAAGGTCAAGCATTCAACCGTGTAAAACTTCGTAACCTTAAAACAGGTAAAGTTTTAGAAAAAACTTTTAAATCGGGTGACTCTTTAGAAGCAGCGGACATCGTGGAAGTAGAAATGAACTACTTGTACAATGATGGTGAAATGTGGAACTTCATGGATCCTGAAACTTTTGAACAGATTACTGCAGACAAAACTGCAATGGGTGATGCTGCAAAATGGTTAAAAGACGATTCTAACGAACTTTGTACAATTATGTTATTCAATGGCGTTCCATTGACAGTAAGTGCACCAAACTTCGTCGTATTGAAAATCGTGGAAACTGATCCAGGCGTACGTGGTGATACTTCTGGCGGCGGTGGCAAGCCAGCTAAACTCGAAACTGGCGCTGTTGTTCGTGTACCATTATTCGTACAGCAAGAAGAAAGCGTTCGTGTAGACACTCGTACGGGTGACTATTTAGAACGTGCATAATGGTTTTAAAATAGACTATTATCGAAAGGGATGATCAAAATCATCCCTTTTTTTATGCCAAAGTATTAGATGAAAAGCAAAATATGAGGAGTACAGTCGCAAGGGAAAAAACAGCAGTATACCGAACAATAAAAAATGAATGCTGATTTATGCATTAGATATGAGGGCTTTACATGGAAACGATTCAACCGAAGTTATCAATAACTTCCAAAATAGTGTGGCTTCTGGTGGCAGTTCTAGGTGCGGTGTCCTTTGGGATACTTGCAATCAGCAGAGGTGAGCATGTCAATGCAGTTTGGCTGGTTTTAGCTGCCATCTGTGTCTATAGCATCGCTTATCGCTTCTATAGCTTATTTATTGCCAATAAAGTTTTTGAACTCAATGCCAGACGTTTAACCCCCGCTCACCGTCTGGCAGATGGTCTGGATTATGTGCCTACCAATAAATATGTCCTGTTTGGACACCACTTTGCAGCCATTGCCGGTGCCGGGCCTTTAGTCGGGCCAATTCTTGCGGCACAAATGGGCTACCTGCCAGGAACCATCTGGTTGCTGGTCGGTGTTGTACTTGCAGGCGCTGTGCAGGATTTTTTAGTCCTGTTTATTTCGACCCGCCGTGATGGACGATCACTGGGTGAAATGGCAAAGCAGGAGCTTGGTTCTTTTGCCGGTATCATTGTGATGCTAGGTGCATTAGGCGTCATGATCATTATTCTTGCTGTGCTTGCCTTGGTGGTGGTGAAAGCCCTAACCAACAGTCCATGGGGTGTATTCACCATTTCAGCCACTATTCCAATCGCCTTGTTTATGGGCGTATATATGCGTTATATCCGTCCGGGAAAAATTGCCGAGGTTTCAATCATCGGTTTTGTGCTGATGATGCTGGCGATTGTCTATGGCGGTAATGTGGCAGCTGATCCGTACTGGGGGCCCATCTTTACCCTTTCAGGTACGCAGTTGACCTGGTGTCTGATCACTTATGGTTTCATTGCTTCTGCATTACCGGTCTGGCTGTTGCTAGCTCCACGTGATTACTTGTCTACCTTCTTGAAGATTGGCGTGATTGCCGGTCTGGCCGTGGGCATTATGGTGGCATTGCCTGAAATGAAAATGCCGGCGGTAACGCATTTCGTGGATGGTACAGGTCCTGTCTTTGCCGGTTCGATGTTCCCGTTCCTGTTCATTACCATCGCCTGTGGTGCCATTTCCGGTTTCCATGCCCTGGTTTCTTCAGGTACGACACCTAAACTGGTTAATAACGAAGTGGATATTCGCGTGATCGGTTATGGTGGCATGTTGATGGAATCTTTCGTTGCGGTTATGGCAATGATTTGCGCGACCATTCTTGAGCCTGGCGTATATTTCGCAATTAACGCACCTGCTGCGGTCCTCGGTACAACGGTGGAAAGTGCGGCAGAAGCGGTACGTACTTTAGGCTTTGTGGTGACACCTGAAGCCTTGACCCTGCTTGCTCAGGAAGTGGGTGAAAGTTCGATTCTTTCACGTACTGGTGGTGCTCCAACATTTGCCATTGGTATGGCGCACATTATTACGGAAATTTTCAATAACCGTTCCATGATGGCGTTCTGGTATCACTTTGCCATTCTGTTTGAAGCATTGTTTATTTTAACAGCGGTAGATGCCGGTACACGTGCTTGCCGTTTTATGGTTCAGGATACTGTCGGTATTGTAATTCCTGCGGTGAAACAATCGCACAATTTCTTTGGTAACTTGTTGGGTACCGCAGTCGCTGTTGCAGGCTGGGGTTTCTTCGTTTATCAGGGTGTGATTGATCCGCTCGGTGGAATTAACAGCTTATGGCCACTATTCGGTATTGGTAACCAAATGCTGGCAGCTATGGCACTGATTTTAGGCACAGTCATTCTGTTTAAAATGAAGAAAGAAAAATATGTTTGGATCACGATTGTTCCCACCATTTTCCTGTTCATTACCTGTATGACTGCTGGCTGGCAAAAAATCTTCCATGAAAATCCGAAAATTGGTTTTCTGGCACAGGCCAACCGTTTCTCTGATGCCATTGCTCGTGGAGAAATCTTAAAGCCAGCCAAAGACATTGCTGAAATGCAAACGATTGTGTTCTCTAATCAGATTAATGCAGTACTGTGCGGTTTCTTCATGATTGTGGCGGTGGTGATGCTGTTTGCTGCGATTGGTGTCATTCGCCGCGCATTGGCAAATCCAAATCCGACTGTGCATGAATCTGAAGCCATTTACAGTGATGAGATTAGCTCCAATGAAGTGGCAGGAGAGGTGAAATGAGTCTAAAAGATCAAATTCGCCAAAAACTGGCACTGGGTAAAATCATCAAGTTTACGGTATTGGCTCAACCGAAACAGTTTTTGATGCTAAATGGCATTAAAACCATTCAGCTCATTTGGCAACGCCTGCAGCAAAGCTTTCGCTTAATGGTAGGTGTGCCAGATTATCAGACCTATTTGGCGCATATGGCAAAACATCATGCTGATTTAACCCCCATGGATGCCAAAACATTTTACCGTCACTGCGTGGATGCACGTTATCCAAGCGCAGGCGGTGGAATGAAAAAATGTCCCTGCTAGCCTGAAGATATCTTTGTCTGAAATCTTCTGATTTATTTGGAAAAACCGGAAAACGGTGTATGTTAATCATGCACCGTTTTTTATTGGGGAAAGAGTGTGATTTGGGGTATGAATAAAGTTCAAAAACAGGAACTCACGCTAGCGCAACAAGAGCTGAATTTTCAGGTGGAATCTTATGCGGCAAAAGTTCAGGCATTCTTGACTCAAATCAATCGCATTATTTTGGATAAAGAACAGCAAACCAAACTGGCTTTATGTTGTTTGCTATCCGGTGGACATGTGCTGTTTGAAGATTTGCCGGGTCTGGGTAAAACTACCTTGTCCAGTGCCTTGTCGCATATTGCCGGATTGAAGTTTCAGCGTATTCAGTTTACCAATGACATGCTTGCCAGTGATGTGATTGGGGTGAACATGTTTAACCAGAAAGAGCATCAGTTTGAATTCAAGCAGGGACCTATTTTTACTCAAATCTTGCTGGCTGATGAAATTAACCGCTGTAGTCCCAAAACGTAAAGTGCTTTGCTGGAAGCGATGGAAGAAGGCCAGGTGACGGTAGATGGAGTGCGTTATGACTTACCGCGACCTTTTTGGGTCATCGCTACGCAAAATCCGTTGTTTCAGAGTGGAACTTATAGTTTGCCTGAATCGCAGCTCGACCGTTTTTTAATGCGCTTGTCACTGGGCTATCCATCACGTTCTGCAGAAAAACTGCTATTACAGCAAGATTCCCGCTATGCCTTGATTTCAACCTTGCAACATGTCTTTAATGAAAATGAAATTCTAGCCATTCAACAATTGGTGACACAGCTTTATATTGCCGACGGAGTGCTGGATTATCTGCTGGATCTGGCTGCTGAGACCCGTAAAAGCCCGCATGGTTTATCGACCCGCGGATTATTAGCCTTGAAAAAAGCAGCTCAGGCGCACGCCTTTATTGAACAGCGTAGTTATGTGACTCTAGATGATGTACAGGCAGTATTTGCCGCTGTGGTGTCGCATCGTATAGGCTTAAGTGAAGCAGAAACCTTGCAACTGATGCAGCAAGTCCAGATCAGCTAAAGGGTGATTGACTTGACTACACTTTTGACCCAGCCGTGGCACAAATGGTTAGCGAAACGCTTCCAGTTTAAAAAAATCAAACAGCTCTCGCAAAAAGACATTCTGATTTTTATCTATCAGCAGGGATACCTGTATCTAGTGTTGATTTTGCTGACCTTTATTGCCGGGGTAAATTATGCCAACAACCTGATTCTGGGTTTTTGCTTTCTTGTCAGTGCCATTTTATGTATCAGCTTTTATTTAACCTTTAAGCAGTTGCATGGGCTCAAGGTTGAGGTTTCAGTCAATGAAGTTGGGCAGGTGGGCCATCAACTGGATTTGCAACTCCATTTTCAGCAAGCGCAAAAGCAGCCGCGTTATTTGTGGGTTAAAACCAGCCAGCATTTGGAAAAAATCTTTATTTCAGAATTGAAGCAAAACATGACCTTGTCATTTTTTGCTGAAAAAAGAGGGAGGTTTGATTATCCAACCCTTCAGGTCTATTCAGTTTATCCTTTTGGGCTGGTGCGTGCCTGGACCTATTTTTACTTGAAAGAATATTCATGGGTGGCACCCAAAGCTGCTTTTTATCCTGCAGAAAACAAGCAGCATCAACACAGTTTTGAGCCGGATATGGATGAATTTCGTGAACTGCATAATTTCAAGGCGGGAGATAGCTTGCAAGCAGTGTCATGGAAGCAGGCAGCGCGTGGCCAAGGTTTATATATCAAGGTATTTGAACAGCACAATGAGCAGCCGAATATTGAAATTCATTATCAGAATATGCCGAGTACTCAGCATGAAGAAAAACTGAGCCTCATGATGGGCTTAATTGAACAATGTGAGCAAATGCAGTGTGCATATGCAGTTTTTTTGCCGCAAGCTGAACTGGCTGCAGGTTTGGGTAATAGCCAGTTATTACAGGCTAAAAAACTTTTGGCACAGGCTTAAATGATGATTGATACACAGATCAGAACCTCGATACTGATGACCCTGTCATTGATACTTCTGGCACAGGTTGGGTTTAATCCGCTGCTATTAAGCCTTATTTTTGCCCTGATGATTCTTTTTTTATTTTATAGCTTAAAAGATCAATCCAGGGCTTTATCCAGAATATGGACTTTTGTCCTGACTTTCATAGCTTTGGCTGTAATTTATTTTAACTATCAAACTTTTATTGGTATAGAAGCTGGAGTTGCCGTTTTATCGACTTTCTTATTTGCTAAGGCTTTAGAAAGCAAGAATAAACGTGATGTCATTATCCTGTTTAATTTTGCCATGTTTGTTAGTGCCAGTTCATTTTTATTTAGCCAGTCCATCTGGATGGCACTGATGGTGCTGCTCTGTTTACTCAGCTGCCTGATTGGCCTGTACCGTTTACAAACCCATGAATTTAGACAATTGCAAAATTCATCTGGCGCATTGCAAACTGATGCCAAACATGTGGGTAAATTCATGATTCTGGCGTTGCCTTTTTTTATCTTACTGTTTGTGTTTTTCCCCCGCTTGCCGCCGCTTTGGGCGATTCCGATCCCGGTACAAAAAAGTGTCACTGGGATGAGTGACAGCATGTCACCAGGGGATATTGCCGAGTTGTCGCAGTCAAGCAGTCTGGCATTTCGAATTATTGGCGATATGAACCAATTGCCAGACCGCAATGATTTATATTGGCGAGCGATGGTTTTAGACCAGTATGACGGTAAAACCTGGACTAGCAGTTTTGTCAATGAAAAACCGGTCGCAATTCAAAATCTAAAGAACGGAAAATACAGTTTTAATTATCAGTATTTAGCTGCTGATCCTCATGTGATGTGGGTGATGGGACTCGAACAATCGCGACCATTACAACAGAACTATCAGTTAAAACAGGATGGCCGTATTACGCCGGTACGACAAATTTTGCAGAATCAGCCGATTGCATTGCGATGGCTGGGCAATGCTCAGTCGCAAGAACAGACTTTATATAAAACAGGATTTTTGCAACAGATCAATACCAAAATTCCAGAGCGCTTGGATGAGCAATCACGCCAGTTTGCATTCGAGATGTTCAAGCGGAGTGGACAGCAACCTGAACGCTATGTCAGCAATATTTTGCAGTGGTATAAAAATAATGATTTTGCCTACACCTTGAATCCCGGCTTGCTGGGAGAAAACCGGATAGATGAATTTCTGTTTCAATCACGTCGTGGTTTTTGTGAGCATTATGCCTCAAGTTTTGCTTTGCTTATGCGTTATGTCGGCATACCTGCACGTGTAGTGGTGGGTTATCAGGGTGGACAACTTGCCCCTGATCGAGCCAGCTGGGAGGTGCGACAGCTCGATGCACATGCATGGACCGAAGTCTTGTTGCATGGAAAATGGCAAAGAATCGATCCTACAGCGATTATCGCGCCACAACGCATAGATGGGGGAATGCAAAATTATATTGAAAGTGATCGCAGTATTTTGGGCAATAAAGAACAGAAATGGAGATATCGCCAGTTTGCAGTGATGAAAAACCTGAGAATCTGGAGTGACTATGCGAGTTATCAATGGCAAAGCAAGGTGGTGGGCTATGATGCCGAAAAGCAGCAAGGCTGGTTGTCCAAGCTGGGTATTAAAAATGCTTATGCCAGCAGTATCATCATGTTATTGAGTATTCTGCTGGTGGTGGCGGTTTATTTTATCTGGATTTTTTATCGAAACAGTCGGTCGGTTTCAGATTATGAGCGTGCCATTCAACAATTTTCCAAACAATTGGAACTCAGCTTGCGCAAGCAGCCTGCAGAAACTTTTTATAGCTGGATGCTTCGTTTGGCTGAACGGGCAGAACAGGACCAGCAACAGATATTTATTCAAACAGCACAGCATTATCAGCAACAGCACTATTCTTTAATGCAAAATCACCAGCAAATAAAGCAATTTAGAAAAATGCTTAAAACATGTGCAAATACTTTAAAAAATAATAGAAAGCACTTGTCTTAAAAAATAAAAGTGAATATGATTCACAATACTTAGGTGTATAGCTCAGTTGGTTAGAGCGCTACGTTGACATCGTAGAGGTCAGCAGTTCGAGTCTGCTTATACCTACCAATATTCTAAACGTTATGTTATAAGGGTTTTAAGCGAAATCAGTAGCTTAAAACCCTTTTTTATTGTCTTGAGGAATGTTCACCGTTATCTGCACTATCTTTTTTATAATCACTACTTTTTACCGATATTGCAGTTAAATTTACGTCAAGATTTTTGGAATTTACGTCATGAAAATACCTAAGCTAAGAAAGTGCGGTTCACGTCACCTCATAGCCATAGTGGCTTAAACCTGCTTTGGTGTCGCTTAGCAGAACATGCTTTAGAGTAAAAATCTCGCATGGGGGTGACAACCCAAACAAAAACTTAGAACGAAAGCAAGTAAAGCAGACTATGCATGTTAGGTTTGTCTAATTGTGAGTCGTTATGGACCAAAGCATAGAACTTCTGTGGTGATCAATTCAAAATCAGATCAGCTGTGAAATAAACGTGATATTTATCAAAAAATTACGAAATAAACTGATTGATTAAATAGCAAATACCGGGTAATTTTTTATCAGGTTAGACGAAGTTATATATCGCCTAGCTGGGAAAAACGACTGACACTCGGAAAGACGAGAAGTACCATAACCGCTCACAGCAATGTGAGCGTTTTTAATGCCCTGAGAAATGTTTTTTGTGTAAGCAATATCAGGGCACCCAGATTAGATTTTAATAATTATTATTGTCTAACAAAAATCAAAAATAACTTAAAGTAACCGAACAGAAACTATTTATGCATATTTTTTATACTTTGTAATTTGCTTTAGAGTGATAATTTTTAACTACATCAAGAGAGCACAGCATTAATAAAAATAATAAAATGGTTATCAAAGACTTCACCTGCTTAATCACATCCCCAGATTAAGCGGGTTTTTTAATATTTAATATATTATTAATCAAGTCTTTCTAAAATTTTGATTAAATTAGTAATATTTTAATTTTTGGTATATTCCGCCACTGAATGTTACTTGAATAGTGTACAAAATAGTCAATAGAAACTGCTGTAGTTTCTGAATGGTCTTTCAAGATCCTTAGTTTATAAGCCCACATCGTCTTTCCATGTGTGGGCTTTTTTTTTGCATGGAGAAAAGTAATGCTTCATTGTTTCTTAAGGCGTTTATTTGGTCTTCATGATGCGACTGAAATTGAATACACGATTGATGGTAAAGAAATTAAGGTATGCCGTTATTGCTTGAAAGAAGTGAAGTAATTACTGATCAAAAAAATGCGATTAATTAAATTAATAATCATATTTTTTTATTTTCACAATGCTGAAATAATTTAATCTTATATTTCACTGAAAACAAATAATAACTCCAACAATTCTAAGGTATTGGCGCAATTAAGCCTGTTTAATTTTGGAGAGTTAAGCAGGCTTTTTTATTGAAGATTTTTATCTTTTGTCGAAAGTATTACGACATATAAGCCTCGTCATTAATATGTCGGGGCTTTTCTTTTTCTAGAATATGTATAAAAACTAAAGCATAAAAATACTCTGGTTTTTATTTATAAAATTTCATCTTTTATAAATTTTGGTAGTTTTTGCTATTCATATATTTTAAATACATATTTAGAATGCGCCAACAAATTGAAACGCTGTAGTTTCTCTGGTTTTGGTCCTATGCATCCCTCGCATGGGACTTTTTTTTTGGAAAAAATTATGCTCCAATTCTTAATGTGTTTATTTGGCCTGCATAGTGCTACTGAAGTTGACTACACGGTTGATGACAAAGAAATCAAGGTGTGTCGGGATTGTTTGAAAGAGATTGGTTAAGGCGGTTTTCATTTTTTATCATGCTTTAGATAATCAATTTTTAGAACTTAATAAGAATGAAAAATGCATTGTAAGCACCTTAGCTGAGAAAGTATTAGATCAAAAAATCAAAGGTGAAAATCTTGATGTATTGGGATTGGTAGTTCCCTCAAATTTAGAATAAATTGGATTGTATGGTCTTGGGCTTTCCTTTGCTAAATGTGCGAAAGTTGTAAATGATCATCTATTTAGCAAAGCCTTTGAAAAATTTTGTCAAGAATTGAGAGGATTGACACCTGAGCTGCAAAAATGATTGGACGAGCACACTATTTATTAATATTGGGTGAAATAGATAAGGCAATATATTTTAATGTTTCAGACTATATTAAATTTTTCCATACCTGATAAATCGTCTTTATTTTTTCCCTTCATAGGAAGAAATAAAAGGTGCTGATGAAAGAAGTTCATTAATGTTATTTATCATCACGACTGTACTTTTTGTATAGCACTACGCTTAAGCTGTTCTAACTCTATAATATTTTGGTCAATCTGACGTTCCATTTCCGGTAAAATCTGCCTTAAAAACTGGCAATATGAAATAGCTTCATTCGCAGCAACCGTGCCTGTTCTGACCAGCTGTTTTTGCTGTTCCAACATTTGGCTCACCTGACGTAAATCGGGCTGCTGTCCATGACTCAAAGCGTCGCTCATTGCTGAAAAATTTTTATATAGCCGGTCACGTTGTTGAAGTAATGCTGCCTGATTGGATACCGCCACTGGATTGGCTTGAGTTGGTGCGCTAACGACTGCTTTTTTTTCTAAAGTAGTTTCAGTTGGGATTGGTTTTTTTTTCGGTTTTGCTGTATTGGGGAGATTTTGGGGGAGCGGTTTAAATAGATAAACCACAATGATGAGTAACAAGGTCACAATAAAGCCGATAATAAGACTAAGTCGTATGCTGCGATCCATGCCAGAAATCCTGCTCTTGCATTTAAATTAAAAGCAGACCTAATCTTAAGATCAGGTCTGTACGATTTATAACAAATAAACAGTTAAGGTGTTGACCAGCCCGCAGGTGCATAACTGATTCGAACCCGTTGTGGATGGTTTCCGACAGGAACACTCAGCACTTTTTCGCCCGTTGCAAAATCAATCACGGTAACCACATCATTGGTGCTCTCCGAAATCACACAACTTTTTCCGTCCGAACTTTGTGTCGCCCAGTAGGGTTTGCCTACAGCTATCAGCTTGCCAGCTTTCAATGTTGAACGGTCGACAATGGTTGCATAGTCATCCATAGTGCCTGCCACACATAATTTCTCACCATCGGCACTAATTGATAATCCATGATGACGCGAGTCATTTACATATTTTGTCCGGTCAGAGGGAATAGTCGAGCTGCCCGGTAATTGGCCAATGCGAGTGATTTTATCCTGATTCAGGTCATACTCGATCAAGCCATTAAAAAATGAAACTTGCGCATAAATTTTAGATTCATCCTTGCTAAACACGACTGGACGCACAGCATTGGATAAATCTTTACGGCCAACTGCATCCAGCGCCGGACGGAAATCAATCGTTTTGATTACTTTATACGTGTTGGCATCAGCAATAGTGAGCAACCGTTTACCCTTGGTAAAATCTTGCCATGCAGCATCCATCGAGGTTTCCACATTACCAATGGCTGAGTTTAGAATCTTTGTGCCACCGTTAAAGAAAATATTTTCATGTGGTTTGTCGCCAGTTGCAAAGCGTCCCAATTCTTTACCGGTATTGATATCCAGCACCTGAACCACATTGCCTGAAGATGCCGATACCGCTAAGCGCTGACCATCAGGAGAAACTGCCATATGATCGGCACGGAAGCCTTCTATAGGAGTACGCCAGTTGATTTTACCCGTCGCAATATTAATCGACACCACATCGGCAAAACTTGGGCGTGATGCCACCACAGATTTGCCATCTGGTGTGGAATACATATCATCCACCAGCTGATCATGACCTTCTCCAGCAGTGGACTGAATGTAAGTATAGGCAATCAGTTTAATTGGATTGAGGTGGATTTCCGTCAAACGCTCTTTGCGATCAGGAACCATGTTGATTACACCGATTTTACTAAAATTACCCGATGGACGAATGACGGTTACCGTTCCATCCCAGTTATTGCCCACAAAAAATACCTGTTGGCTATTCGCCGGGGCAGGCATTGAAGATGTCGTGGCATGGCTATTCAGGGATGTGAATGCGATTGATGCAAATAACGCATTTACACTCCATTTGAGGAAAAGATTTTTGTTTTTCATCTCATTATTCTCCGATTCAGATCCATGAAATCGATTTTTTATTTGAATTTTCATTGCCGCTGAATACTCCTGTATTCGCTGAAGCATAGAATAAAGAATTCAACTATCAAATCTTGGATAATCCGATAAAAACACGCGCTAAAAATGACCTGAAAGTGTCTTTTATTTTATAAACATTTGAATAATAAATTTATTATGAGTACAGAGCAGATTGTTTTTCCGACGGATTGCCAAACCCTATTTTAGCTTTTAGCCACATCTCTGATGGAGGTACGGAAAAATTGCAAAACACTACATGATCTTTTATACAGAAGTCGTACTATAAAAATGATTTTGTTGAGTTTCCAATATTATGTCTCAGATAGATATGCTTGTTGCCTTAGCCGACATTGAAGTGAATCGGGCTGAACTGCTGTCTATTCAGCAGAATGATTTGGTCCCTTTGCTGCAGGATCAATATCGTCTGAATCATTATGCCGATTCAGTCATTCAGGCTCAGTCGGTGCTATTAAACGGGGTTGATCCACATCTGACCCAGCAATTAAGTAGCACCATAGAACAGCTGATTCAGGCATTGGCCGATTCAAAAAAATATCTGACCCGCCGCAAGTTTAATGTCTTGCAAAAGTGGTTGGGGATTGATCTGGAATATGGTTCCGGGCAGGTCGAGTATTATAAAAACCTGGACCAATTGCTTCATCGGGCCAATCAATTAAGTCAAAAATTGCAGATTGAAATACAAAAGTCTCAGGCACGTTTTCAGCAGTTACTCGGGCATCGTGAGCAAATGGCAAAATACATTCGGGCAGCGCAAGAGTTTTTGCTGGAATATCCAAATTTCGTCAAGAATGTACATCCTCTGGATAACTTTTCTGAAAGGTTATCGAAAAAAATCAATTCATTACAAACTTTACAAGCTAGTAATGATATTGCAATTACACAGATGCAATTATCGCAGCAGCTTTCTTTTACTTTGCTGGACCGTTTTAAAGAAGCGCAGCAAGTACTGATTCCTGCCTGGCAATATCATGTTAAACAAAGTCACCAGAACAGTTCGGGCATTGAACTGGACAAGCTGGAGCATAGCAGAGAGAAATTAATTCATATTTTAAGAAAATCACTCGAGAAACCCATACATTGAACATACTATTCAGGTGAAGCATGACCGATTTTGAATCTAAAGATTTACCCGCTGAAGTCACTCAAGATCTTGTTCAGCAAAAGTTCCAGCAACTGAATTTACAGGAAATTGGTTTGCAGGATTCAGATTTTAATGAAGTGATGAATGCACATCAGGAACTGGCTGAAATGAGCCATAATGCAGTTGCGGAATATGGGAAAAATATTGCAACAAAAACGTCGGGTTATACCGATGAACTGCTGAATCTGGTACAAAATAAAGACCTGGACACGACCGGTCAAAAGTTAAATCAGGTGGTGCAGGTTGCCCAGCAGTTGAATAGCAGCAGTATTTTGAACAAGAAACAAAGTACGGGTTTTTTAGGTGGCCTGATCAGTAAAATGAAAGGTGCCAAGCAAAGTTTTGATCAGCATTTTAATAGCACCCAAGAACAGATTGATGTGCTGGTCAAGGAAATTGAAACGTCCCAATCGGGCTTGAAAACCCGAGTGGACACTTTGGATAAAATGTTTCAGGGGGTGCAGGAGGAATACCGACAGCTGGGTATCTATATTGCAGCGGGGAAATTAAAAGAGCAGGAAATTCAACAGCAAATTGCACATTTAGCGGCCCAAGCCCAAGATCAGCCTACGGTGCAAAAGATCTATGACCTGAATCATCTGGTCAATAATCTGGAAAAACGGGTCAGTGATTTACAGATTTTGCAGCAGTCTGCCATGCAAACCTTGCCGATGATCCGGATTATCCAGTCCAATAACCTGATGCTGGTCGATAAGTTTTATGCCATTAAAAACATTACTTTACCGGCCTGGAAAAACCAGATCAGCTTGGCTATTTCCCTGCATGAACAGAAAAACAGTGTCCAGCTGGCGAATAGTATAGATGATGCCACCAATGACCTGTTACGCCGTAATGCCGACTTGCTGCATCAAAATTCGGTGGCTACGGCCAAAGCCAACCAGCGTTCAGTGATTGATATCGAAACGCTTGAACATGTGCAGAATACCCTCATTAAAACAGTGAATGACGTGATTCAGGTACAAAAAGAGGGGATGCAGAAACGTGCTGAAGCGACAACGTGTTTACGTGCCTTGCAGGAAAATCTGAATCATCTGGTGATAGAATCGAGTAACAGTGGAATGAATAAATCTTAACTATTCGTTTAAGTTCATTGCCAGCACTTTAGGAGAAAGCGTTTGCCTCCCTTGGATGAATATGCTGTGAATTCGCAACAGATCGAAAATGGTGTGGTGATGCTAAAGAAGCGTCAACGCAATGTGATGTTATGGGCGATCACCAGCAGCACCATTTTCCTTGCTTCAGTGGTGGCTTTTTTTCTACAGCATGATTTTGTCTATAGTTTTTTCGGTATTACGACGGAACTGAAACAATTGCATATACCGCTCAGTGTAGATGCAAACCTTACTGAACTTGGCCAGCATCGGGATTATTTTAGTAACCTGTTGTCATGGTTTGGCTGGCTGATTCTAAAGCTGTTCGTTTCTTTTATGGGCGCATTTTTTGTCATTCATTTTTTGAAAAAAATCCGTTTCTTCTATGTCCGTTTTCAGTCTTTTATTTTGAAGTTTGTCGGCTGGTTGATTGCTTTTATTGTGCTGTGGTCAGGTCTGACCTATCGGCAATATGATTTAAATAATAAAGAGAATGATGCTTATAGGGAAGCGATTAACTATGATAAAAATATTCAGCAAAGCGAGCTGGCACAATATTTACAGCGTAGTGAAGTCGATGAGCCAGTCAAAGCTTATCTGCTGGCTCAGACAGCATTACTACATCAACCAGTGGATAAGGATGCGGCTATTCCACAAGTTTTAGCTCTGGTTAAAGCGGAAAAAACAGATCCTGATTTTTTTGAATATGGTTTTAAGCCTGAACAGCTCTGGACCATGCAGTATCAGCTTTATGGGCAAAGTCTAACGCCAATGGCAAAAATTGTTTCCAGACAGGTGACTCAGGCAGAGCAGATGAGTTCAGTGGTGCAAATTTTGATTATTGCTGCTTCCATACTGTTCGGAATGTTAAGTGCAATTCTACTGCTGCTGTCGCAGTATTTAAAAAGGCGGATCTTCAGAGTTGAGCAGCGTATGCAGCTTAAATGATGCATTTCAAAAGCCCTGGAATGGGCTTTTATTATTTTTGATGCCTTCTTTTAGTGAGATGATTCAGGCAATGCTGAAGAGCAGGATAGACCAAAACAGGGTAAAACTTATTTAATTTAATATTTCGATTATAATCATAAAAACAAACTGTTTTACCTATTTAAATATTTATTCTACTATAGCTTTATTAAATCAGCATTTACTCCCTTGGAGACGTTAGCCATGTTAGACCAAAATACTTCAGCACAACTTAAAACACTCTTGGAACGTCTGGAAGGCCCGATTGAACTGGTCGCGACTTTGGATGCTTCAGATAAGTCTGACAAGATTAAAGAACTGGTGACTGAAGTTGCAGCCTTATCTGATTTAGTCACTGCACGCTTCGACGGTACAAATAAACGTGCCCCAAGCTTTGGGGTGGCAAAACAAGGTGAAGAACCGCGTGTCTTCTTTGCCGGCTTGCCGATGGGACATGAATTTACCACCCTGATTCTGGCCTTGTTACAAGTGTCAGGTTATGCCCCAAAAGTGTCAGATGAAGTCCTGGCACAGATCAAGGGTTTAAATTTAACAGCTGATTTTGAAGTGTTTGTCTCGCTCAGCTGCCATAACTGTCCGGACGTGGTACAGGCTCTAAACCTTATCGCGATCTATAACCCAGGCACCACGGCCACCATGATTGACGGTGCTTTCTTCCAGGATGAAGTGGAACAGCGCAAGATCATGGCGGTACCAATGGTGTTCCAGGACAACGCCCACATCGGTCAGGGCCGTATGACCCTGGAAGAGATCATTGCCAAACTGGACAGCAATTCTGCAGCCAAAGACGCCGCCAAGTTAAATGCCAAAGACGCGTTTGATGTACTGGTGATTGGTGGCGGCCCTGCCGGCAACACCGCAGCGATTTATGCGGCGCGTAAAGGCATTAAAACCGGAATCGTGGCGGAGCGCATGGGCGGTCAGGTCATGGATACCATGGACATTGAAAACTTCACTTCCGTACAGAAAACCCAGGGTCCGAAATTTGCCGCCGAAATGGAAGCGCATGTACGTGAGTATGGTGTGGACATCATGAACCTGCAACGTGTTGCTAACATTAAAGGTGCAGATGAAACGGCGAATGGCCTAGTTGAAGTCACTTTGGAAAATGGCGCGAAGTTAGAATCGAAAACCATCATTCTATCGACTGGTGCACGCTGGAGAGAGATGAACGTTCCGGGTGAGCAGGAATACAAAACCCGTGGTGTAGCATACTGTCCGCACTGTGATGGCCCACTGTTTAAAGGCAAACGCGTTGCGGTGATTGGTGGCGGTAACTCGGGTGTGGAAGCTGCGATTGACCTGGCCGGGATTGTCGAGCATGTAACTTTGGTGGAGTTCGATACCAAACTGCGTGCCGATCAGGTGCTTCAAGACAAGCTCAACAGCTTGCCAAATACCACCGTGATCAAGAATGCGCTGTCGACTGAAGTAGTCGGTGATGGTTCACAGGTCACTGCACTGAAATACAAGGACCGTGCAACGGATGAAGAACATACGATTGAACTGGCGGGAATTTTTGTACAGATCGGTTTGTTGCCAAACACGGACTTCCTGAAAGAAACAGCTGTTGAACTGACCAATCGTGGCGAGATCGTGATTAACGAGCGCAATGAAACCAATGTCAAGGGTGTGTTTGCTGCCGGTGACTGTACTACCGTGCCGTACAAGCAAATCATCATTGCTACAGGTGAAGGTGCCAAGGCATCGCTATCTGCCTTTGATTACATTATCCGTTCGGGACAGTAATTAAAAAAGCCAAAGTGGCTATGTAAACATAGACACTTTGGCTTTAGTTCCCCAAGTTTTTGTTTTACCCTGTTTATAGGAACTCAGCATGCTAACTCTGGGTTCCTTTTTTTATTATGACCATTTCCATGGTTATTCTGTTCTTCTGCATTTTTTGTTTTGCTTTTTTATTGTTCTTTCCCCAAGCTTTTTAAATTTAATTAAGCAAGTTATATGCCATTTTCAAATATTTTTAAGATTTGAATAAATTCAAGCTCTTAAACTTCTGAATCAACTGTTCTTGCGTTTCCACATGTTCAGGATGCGGAATAATGCACTCAATTGGACACACGGCTATACAGGTTTGGTGCTCATAAAAGCCGACACATTCTGTACAGCGCTTCACATCAATTTCATACACCTTGTCACCCTCATAAATGGCCTCATTCGGACATTCAGGCAAACACATATCGCAGTTGATACATTTATCGGTAATCAGTAAAGCCATCCTGATCTCTCAAACTAGATGGCTTGATAAGCCAAAGAAGATGCTGAAATATCTGCTGTTGAATTCGGTAAGTTGCGAATCAACAGGGCATAGTTCATATCTACATCCGCAGGAACAGGAATATCCACGACATGGCCTGAACCTTTGGCATCTTCAATCAGGTTACCTTTTTTATCTTTCATTTCTGTTAAAGTAAAAGTGATATTGCCTGAAGTGGTCATCAGCTCAAGCGAGTCACCCACCACAAAACGGTTTTTTACTTCAATCTTGATATAGTCACCGTTACGCTCTAATACTTCACCAACAAATTGCTGATGGTCAAAACGCGATGAACCGGTTTCATAATTTTGATATTCAGTATGTACATGACGACGCAGGAAACCTTCGGTATAACCACGATTCGCCAGGCCTTCCAGCTGAGTCATCAGGGATGGATCAAACGGTTTACCCTCTAGCGCATCATCAATCGCTTTACGGTAGATCTGTGCAGTACGCGCGCAGTAGAAATATGATTTGGTACGACCTTCAATTTTTAAGGAATGAATGCCCATTTTGGTTAAACGGTCGACATGCTGTACCGCACGCAAATCTTTAGAGTTCATGAAGTAGGTGCCATGTTCGTCTTCTTCAGCTGCAAACATGTCTTCTTCATTGCGTTGTAATAAAACCGGCTCGCCAAATTGGTGTTGTTCTAGGGCGTGTTGCTCATCGGCATCTTTGTTTTTGCAGCATGATGATGATTCTTCAATTTGTTGAACTGGAATCACATCTCCAGTTTCATCTTCAGCTGCTTCGTGAATTTTATAGTCCCAGCGACAGGCATTGGTGCAGGCGCCTTGATTAGCATCACGTTTATTCATATAGCCAGAAAGTAAGCAACGACCGGAATAAGCCATACATAATGCACCATGCACGAAAACTTCAATTTCCATGTCTGGGACATTATTTTTAATTTCTTCAATTTCTTCGATAGAAAGTTCACGTGACAGAATGACACGAGTCAGACCCATGTTTTTCCAGAATTTGACTGTTGCCCAGTTCACGGCATTGGCTTGTACAGACAGATGTACAGGCATGTCGGGAAAATGTTCACGCACCATCATAATCAGACCCGGGTCAGACATAATCAGTGCATCCGGATTCATGGCAACCACTGGTTCCAGGTCACGAATGAAGTTTTTTAACTTGGAGTTATGCGGTTGAATGTTCACCACCACATAAAACTTTTTACCTAAAGCGTGTGCCTCGGCAATGCCAATGGCCAGATTGTCATGATCAAAAGCATTGTTACGCACACGTAAACTATAACGTGGCTGACCTGCATATACCGCATCGGCACCATAGGCAAAAGCATAGCGCATGTTTTTTAGTGAGCCGGCAGGTGAAAGAAGTTCTGTAACGTGAGTAATGCTCATGACAAAATTAAAGGCATATTAAAAATATGGCTTAATTGTATGGATTTAAAAATTAGATTCAACCCAGTAAATTAGTTGGATATTTCCTTATTTTCGGCTTCGAGTTGTTTTAAAATCTGGCAACTGTCAATGGTTTTGGTGCTACTGCAAGAGGCGCGTAGCTGGATGAGCTGTTGTTGAAATTTTTGTAATTCTATAATTTTATCAGTAACTTGTTCAATATGTTGTTCAATTAGCTGATTCACTGCATGGCAGCTTTGCGAGGGCTGCTGTTCTAGTTCAAGCAAGGCTTCAATCTCGCTGAGTGAAATATCGAGCGTGCGACAGCGTTTAATAAACATCAGTCGTTTGAATGTATTTTCATCATAATAGCGATAATTATTGTCGCCACGAAAGCTGGGTTGGAGCAGATTTTTCTTCTCATAAAAACGGATCGTGTCAGTGCTGAGCTGGGTTTTATTGGCTAATTCTTTAATTAAATAATATTTAGGTGTATTCATGCTTGACCTTGGAGTTACTCCATAGTTTTGAATAACAATAATACAAACAAGGTTTTAAATAAAGTCATAGAGGTGGTGAAAAATGGCATGTACTTGCAGTCATGAACCTGCACCGCAAAAGCCACATAGTAAATTTCGGACTGCTTTGTGGATTGCGCTCATTATTAATATTGTGATGTTTATCGTAGAATTGATTGGAGGAGCATATGCCCATTCATCGGCATTGTGGGCAGATGCACTCGATTTCTTTGGGGATGCGGTGAACTATGGGGTATCACTTGCCGTATTGGGTGCAAGCCTATACTGGCGTGCTACGGTGGCGTTGTTAAAAGGCGCGACCATGACGCTGTTTGGTTTCGTGGTTATGGGTAAAGCTATTTATGCCTATCTACAAGGTATTCCGCCTGAAGCCATGACTATGGGGGCAATTGGTCTGCTTGCTTTAATTGCCAATGTCACTGCGGCAGTGATTTTATATGCCTTTCGTGATGGTGATTCAAATATGCAGTCGGTCTGGCTGTGTAGCCGTAATGATGCCATTGGTAATGTCGCGGTGATTTTGGCTGCCGTCGGTGTGTTTGGTACAGGGAGCATGTGGCCTGATATTGTCGTCGCTTTAATTATGGCAAGTTTAGGTTTAACAGCAGGATATCAAGTCATTCAAAAATCTTTACAAGAGCGCAAAGAGAATAAGCCTTTTGTACATGCATCTGAGTAATTAAAGGAAAAAATCTAAAAAACCGAGCTACTAAGCTCGGTTTTTTAGATTCAAGGAATCTTATTTTTCAACGAATGCACGTTCAATTACGTAGTCGCCTAAAACGCCCATACGTGGAGATTCTTTTAGACCATGCTGGTCAAGAAGAGCCGCTACGTCGTCCAGGAATGCCGGGCTACCGCAAAGCATGGCACGGTCAGTTTCCGGGTTGAAACGTGGCAGACCGATTTTTTCGAACAATTGACCAGATTCAATGGCAGTGGTTACACGACCTTGAGTATGGAACTCTTCACGAGTTACAGTTGGGTAATACACTAATTTTTCTTTAGCACCTAACTCACCAAAGAATTCATGGTTTGGAATTTCGTTGAGAATCAAATCTTGGTAAGCCAATTCTGAGATAAAACGTGTACCGTGAACCACGATGATTTTTTCGAAACGTTCGTAAGTTTCAGGGTCACGAATCACAGACAGGAATGGAGCAAGACCAGTACCAGAAGAAAGAAGGTACAAGTTTTTACCCGGGTTCAAATCGTCCAGAACCAAAGTACCTGTAGGTTTTTTAGAAACCAGAATTTCGTCACCCACTTTTACTTTTTGCAGAATAGAAGTTAAAGGACCATCTGGAACTTTAATAGAGAAAAACTCGAGTTCTTCTTCGTAGTTAGCACTTGCAATTGAATAAGCGCGCATTAAAGGCTTACCATTCACTTCAAGACCGATCATCACAAATTGTCCGTTTTTAAAACGTAATGCAGTATCACGAGTTGTTTTAAAAGAGAATAAAGTGTCATTCCAGTGGTGGACGTGAGTAATCTTTTCGACGTTGAAAGCAGCCATTAAAGGTCTCAATAAGTTATCAAATTAGAACAGCTTACTATTCTAATCTAAAAACATTCTCGATAAACTGAATATATTTAATTGAACTTATCAGAAAAAGTGATTATGACTGAGCTTAAAATGCCAATAATTGGGTATATGAGATCGCCCTATAAAGAAAAATTTGGCATTCCACGCCAACCCAATCTGGTACAGGTTGAATCCTATATTGAGATGGTTGAACCTTATAATGATTTACTGGCTTTTGAAGGAATCGAGGAATTTAGTCATCTCTGGCTGTTGTGGCAGTTTCATGAAAATAAAAATAAGCAGGAAAGTCAAAAGTTTAGACCACAAGTTCGTCCGCCGCGTCTGGGGGGGAATACAAAAATCGGGGTATTTGCAACACGCAGTATGTACCGTCCATCACCGATAGGTCTATCCGTTGTCCAGCTGAAGACAGTGAAAAAAGTTGGCAAGTCTGTACGTGTGTATGTGACAGGGAGCGATCTTCTGGATGGCACGCCGATTGTCGATATTAAACCTTATATCCAATATTCAGATGCTGTCGTTACGGCGCAAAGTGGTTATGCACAGGATGAACCTGAACGAAATTCTGTGATCTGGACAGAAAATGCCGAACGGCAAAAGCAGACTTTGCTCAAGCAAAAGACACTGACAGCGCAAATTGTAAACGAACTGGAACAGGTTTTATCGCTCGATCCAAGGCCGGCTTATCAAAATGATGCGGAGCGGATTTATAAAATGAAGTTTTCCGATTTTGATATCAGTTTCAGGGTGGACTTGGATGGCATTACAGTCATAGAAATTGTTGAACTTTCAGCTTAATGTTGTACCAGCCACCAAAGTACACCGATCAAAAAAGCCATATGCAGAATTTGTACCGGTGCAAAATAAAGTGCAAATTTTAATCCTCCGCTTATGGTTGCATTAATGCATTTAGAAACGGCATGAGCACCCAGACCTAACATCATTGCATAGAGCAAGCTGGCATTTGTCGGTTCACCCTGAATCACTACAGCGGCTGCAGCGGCATGAATTTCAAACAGTGAAGCCAGTAGTGTACCTGCAATTAATCCGGAATCACCCAGTAAGAGTTCTAGGCCATGTACACCCGCCTGAATGACCGTTAATGTCCCTGCAATAATGGCTGCTTCTTTTAGACTGAACATGGCACTATCTACAGGTTCTGTTTCTTCGACAGGCCCTGCTTTACGTAAAAGCCAGTAAGCACACAGTGCTAAAATGCTGATGGCAATGAGCGAGGGAAATATCAGCAGCTTTAGCCAGATTAAGGAGACTCCTCCTACCACAATCAATAAAAGTACCAAAGTGGATATACATGACATCAGTGCTGCACCTGCATTGGATCTGGCATCGGCTTCTTCATTGCGTACTTGTATGCCTAAATGTGCAATCATTGCTGTACTGGAAACAAATCCGGAAGCAATTGCAGAAAGTATGAGAGCTTTCTTACTTGAAAGTAAACGTTTGGCAATGTGTGCCAATGCTTGCACGACAAGAATCAGGGTGAGCAGTTTTAAAATAATATGCGGATTAAGCACGTTGCCCCATAAAGGCGTATCAGGGGTCAGCGGTAAAGCGATTAAGATTAGGGCCAGTAAAAATACACCATCTTTAAGTTCTGCCCCGGTAATCCATTTTCCAGCAATCCCATGCATGGACTGTTTCATCATTAAAATGAAGGTCAGTATCACAGAGAGACTGGCAGCTAGCGTAATATTCCACACACACAGCGCACCAATGAAATAAGTCATGACAAAAGCCAGTTCGGTGGTAACCCCGGGATCTTGCAGCTGATTTTTAAGGGAGAAAATACCGATACCACCAACAATCAGTGCACCAATCACGCCAAAGATATCGCCAAAAGCAAAACACAAGGCTCCCAGTAGAGCACAGATTGCGAATGAGCGAACCCCGGCAAAGCTATGCTGATTTTCACGTTGCTTGCTACGTTCACGTTCCAGACCAATCAGCAAGCCACAGCCCAATGCTGCTGCCATAATCATCAGCAAGGCTTGAAATGATGTACTTTGAAGGGGCAGATTCAGCATATTATTCACAGGAAAAATCCAATTATCGGGTTATGCATATTCAGCTGCTGAATTAAACAGCATATTCGGCATTATTGGCTATAAATGTCCGAAAGTAAAAGCATAATGCTGATGAAAAACAGCTATAGTTTATTTTGCAGTAAACGGTTATATAAATCAGTTTAGAAAAAGATATGGGGATATCTTTTTCTAACAACGGACTGAAGCGAGATGATCTTTAGTTTGTTATAGTGTGTGAATGTTTTGGGGCATATAATAATGAAGTTTAATTTTGAAATGGATAAATCTTGGTGTCTGGAACAACTACAAAAAGACGGACGTATTACCGAACGTAACAAGCTACTGATCCAAACCACACACCGTCAACGTGAGCAACTGAAATGGCATCCCTTGCAGTGGATCGCACATTTTAATCTGGTCGATCAGGCGCATCCACAATCGACCTTAACCTTAAACCGCTTGTGCCAGTGGATTGCAGACAAAGCCAATATTCCTTTTTATATTATTGATCCCTTGAAGGCCGATGTTGGTGCTTTGACCAATATCATGTCGCAAGAATTTGCTGTGCGTAATAAAATTCTGGCCGTTGAAATTCAGCCGGATAAAGTCCTGATTGCCACCGATCAACCGTTTAAAACGGAGTGGGTGGCCAATCTTGAACATAGTATTGCCCCGAAAAAAATTCAGCGTGTACTGCTCAGTCCGGATCAGTTGCAGCGCTATCTGGTGGAATATTATCAGGTGAGCCGGGCGGTTAATTCATCGCAAAAAAACAGTGCTTATGACCGTGATAACAAAGGCGTAGAAGCACTATTGCAACTGGGCGATACGCAAAACCCGGATGCCAATGACCAACATATTGTCAAGCTGGTGGATTGGGTGTTGCAGTTTGCCTTTGAACAGGGTGCCAGTGATATTCATCTGGAACCCCGTAAAGATACCGGCAAGGTGCGTTTCCGTATTGATGGGGTATTACATACCATTTATAAAATGCCGGCCAATACCCTGACCGCCGTGATTTCGCGCATTAAAATTTTAGGCCGCATGAATGTGGCGGAAAAACGCAAACCGCAAGATGGCCGTTTAAAAACCCGTACGCCTAAAGGACAGGAAACTGAGTTACGTCTATCCACCTTGCCGACCGCTTTTGGCGAAAAAATGGTGATGCGTATTTTTGACCCGGAAGTGTTGGTACGCAGTTTTCAGCAGCTCGGTTTTGAAGGCGGGTTACTGAATGATTGGCAGGCTTTAACTGCACACAGTCATGGCATTATTTTAGTCACGGGTCCGACCGGTTCAGGCAAAACCACCACGCTGTATTCTTCACTCAAACAGCTCGCAACTGAAGAAGTCAATGTCTGTACCATTGAAGATCCGATCGAGATGCTGGAACCGAGCTTTAACCAGATGCAGGTGAATCAGGGGATTGATTTAGGTTTTGCCGACGGTGTGCGTGCGCTGATGCGTCAAGACCCGGATATCATTATGGTCGGCGAGATTCGTGATCAGGATACCGCCAATATGGCGATTCAGGCCGCATTAACCGGTCACCTGGTGTTATCCACCTTGCATACCAATGATGCACCATCCAGTCTGACCCGACTGCATGATTTAGGGGTACAGCCCTTTTTAACTTCAGCCACGATTTTAGGTGTACTGGCACAGCGTCTGGTACGTAAACTTTGCCCGCATTGCAAACAGGAAACCTTTATTAATGAACAGGAATGGAAGCATTTAACCTTTGATTATGCACTGGAAATGCCAAACTTCGTATTTCAGGCGGTGGGTTGTGAAGAATGTCGCCATACCGGCTATAAAGGACGTGTCGGCATTTATGAGTTTATGCCTTTAAGCCTTGCGACCAAACAGCTGATTGGTGCAGATGCGACTTTAAACCAGCTCCGTGATCAGGCTAAGAAAGAGGGGATTGAGCCGCTACGTATCGCGGGGGCGCGTAAAGTACTGGCAGGAATGACCACTTTGGAAGAGGTGTTACGCGTTGTTCCACTGAATTGAAATACTGTTTGAAAATGAAGCTATCTTAAGATTCACCTCATCTTGATTTGTTTTAATCATGCTATCGAAATGAGCAACAACTTAATGAGGGTTTGAGCATGAACATGATTTCTAAAGCAGCTTTAATGACCGCTTTGGTCGGTGCAACAACATTCGCCGTGGCAAATACTACCGTAAATCAAGCTGCAATTGCACCACAAAAAGCCACTACGGTTAAACAGGCTTTAACTTTAAAAGATGACAGCAAGGTACAGCTTAAAGGCTATGTGGTAAAAGCAGTCGGGGATGAAAAATACCAGTTTCGTGATAATACCGGCACTATGACCGTCGAGATTGACGATGAGTTATGGCAAGGTAAATCCGTAAATGCCAAAACGCCAGTGACCATCATCGGTGAAGTCGACATCGATTACAAACCGGCTAAACGCATTGAAATTGATGTGGATGCCATCCGTTTTTAAGTGATGCCATGATAGATCAAGATGTAAGAGATTCTTCCTGATTTCTCCCCAAAACCACATGCATGTCATGTGGTTTTTTTGCAATCATGTGGTTTAAAAAACTGTTATCTTAAACAAAAACATATCCAGACATGAGAACAAGACATGCGAATCTTAGTGGCAGAGGATGATGCTTCCCAAGCAGAAAGCATCAAAACATGGTTGGAAATGGATGGCTACAATATTGACTGGGTGGAACGTGGCGATCATGCCATTTTAGCCATTGAACAGCATCAGTATGACTGTATTCTGCTCGATCGTGGGCTACCCCAAGCCAGTGGTGACGACATTCTTAAAGCTCTACGTGCGCATCAGCAACAAACCCCTGTGATTTTTATTACTGCACGGGATAGTATTCATGACCGTGTTGAAGGGCTGGATTTGGGTGCCAATGATTATCTGGTCAAGCCTTTTAGCCTGGAAGAACTTTCTGCGCGTGTACGTTCGCAATTACGCCAGCATCAAAGCAGTGCCGAACAATATCTGCGCTATGCAAATTTAGTCCTCGATCCACAGGCCAAAACGCTTATTCAGGATGGAAAGAGCATCAACCTAACCGCCAAAGAATTTCAGATTTTACATAAACTAATGCAAAAGCCGGAGCATGTAATTACCCGTGAACAGCTGGAAGATTCACTTTATGCCTGGGGCGATGAAATAGAAAGCAATGCCATAGAAGTGTTTATCTATCAATTGCGTAAAAAGATTGGCAGCCAGTATATCAAGACCCTTCGTGGTTTGGGCTATCGCATGAGTCAGGGTTAGTATGTCAAAAGCCATTTCTCTACAAACCAGGTTAATCAAGACCTCATTATTCAGTTCCATGTTGGCTGGGGTTTTGGCCTTGCTGCTTTTTGTGGGGATTTCGCTGTACCAGACCATGCAGGTACAAGACCAGATCATGGATGAAATTGCAGATATGCTGTTGATGTCAGATCTAAGTACGAGTTCAGGACAACAGGTCGATGAACTCAGTGATGAATTTGACATTCAATACCAGTTAAAAGATCAGCAACAGGTGCTGAGCGAATCAGAAAATTTCCATTTGGACCATCTGTCTTCAACGTTCAAAAATAATGCCGATGAAGGTTATGATTTGATTTGGCACGATCAGCAGTTGTGGCGTATCTACACCTCGCAAAATCCTGAACTGAATACTTCGGTATTGCTATTGCAGCCGATGGGAGAGCGCTTTAAAGCTTTGGCTCAAAATGTCATGGGCTATGGCCTGATTTTAATTGTGCTCTGGTTCATTCAGTGGCTGATTTTACACTTTGCCGTGAAACGCCAATTTAAAGTCATTCATCAACTGTCCAGAGAAATTTCAGCTAAAAGTGCGGATGATCTCGCACCGATTCAGCAGCAAGTACCTGAATTAAAAGAATTACAGCCGATGGTATGGCAGCTGAACCAGTTATTACAGCGGCTTGAACAATCTCTGGTGGCAGAACAGCGTTTTACTGCAGATGCTTCGCATGAATTACGTTCGCCCTTATCGGCTATTCAAATGCGTTTGCAGGTACTGAAACGTAAATATCCGGACCTCGACCAAGACTTGGCGAGTATTCAAAATGATGTCAACCGTGGTACACAGGTGTTAGAAAACTTGCTGTTACTGGCACGACTGGACCCGGCCCATACGGGTCAACTGCCCAAGTCTGAAATGGATATGAACAGGGTGATCAATGAGGTCTTGCAAGCCTTACAGCCCTTTGCAGCCGAGAAAAATATTCAAATCCAGACACAATTCGCCGAAAATCTAGTGATTACTGGCAATGACAAACTCATTTTCAGTTGCCTGCGCAATCTGCTTGACAATGCCATCCGTTATGCTGGGCAAAATGGTCATGTATGGATTGAGATGCAGCACAAGCAATCATACATCAGCATCGTGATTGAAGATGATGGACAAGCTGTGACAGAAGATGTTTTAGAACGACTGGGTGAGCGCTTTTATCGGGCATTGGGTACCAAGACACAAGGTTCAGGACTGGGGCTGTCGATTTGTAAAAAGATTATTGAATTACATACCGGTGAAATTCATTTTTCTCGATCAGTACATGGTGGATTAAAAGTTGAGCTGCAATTTCCGGTGCATATCCAGCGTTAAAAAGCAGTATGTTTGCGATCATACTGCTTGTTTCCACGTTTATTATTGTTGAGTGAATTATTTTTATTTGGTCAGAATAAGACGATTGTTACGGGTTAAACGTAGACGGTATTCTTCTCCGGCATGCATAATCCTGATTTCTCGTCCCAGAGCAAACAGGTTGTTCGAGTGCAGCATGGGAAGTGAGTGAGCTGTATCGTTATTACGGGTAAATAGGCTAAATGGTGCGTTCATTCCGTCGATTCCGTGGTAGGTATTAAATTATTTAAATGATAATCATTATCAAATAATTCTGTCAATTAATTATTTAAGATTTTATAAAAAACTTAAATTTGCTTACACTCTGTAATATTTTCATGCCGAGGAACAGGGAATGTTTAAACCCATCATTGATGTTGCCATTGCAATTTTACTCCATCAGAACAATGTGCTGGTCGGCTGGCGTGAAGCGAAACAGCATCAGGGCAATAAACATGAATTTCCGGGAGGAAAAGTGGAGGAGGGTGAAACGCCTTTGGCGGCATGCCGCCGTGAAATTTATGAAGAAGTGGGAATTGGTCTGCATGAATGGCATGCCTTTGATGTGATTGTTCATGAATATGATGATGTAATCGTCAAGCTGCATTTATTTCATGCCGTTGTACCGACTGCTTTATTGAATGAAATTCAACAGCCGTGGAGCTGGTACAGCCGTGAAGAATTGTTGAATCTAAATTTCCCTAAAGCCAATTTAGCCATAATTCAGCGCCTGTATTGGCCCCATCAGATTAAAATTTCAGCGCAGCTGGATGATTTGGCACAGTTAAAACAGGATCAGTTGTTATATTGGCGTGTCGAGGGAACTCAGCAGCAGCTCACGGAACTGGCTAAGCGCAGTGTGGAGCATTTATCTCAGCTGATTGTCAATGTTGATATTTTTGAACAATTAAACTTGATTCAACAGCAAGCCATTTCCGCCATTCATTTAAAACAGCCACAACTGATGGCATTAAAGCCGGGTGATTTGCAGATCGGTAAACGTTACATTGCGGCATGTCATGATTTGGCTTCAATGCAACAGGCGCAAAACATCGGTTGTGATGCAATCTTGCTGAGTCCGGTTCTGCCTACAGCCACCCATCCAGAAGCTGTAGCATTGGGATGGGAACAGTTCAAGTGCTGGGTTTCACAGGTCGATATACCGGTTTTTGCCTTGGGCGGCATGCAGGCGGGTGATCTTGCCATTGCTAAAGAGCAGGGTGGCTATGGCATTGCCGGAATGAGATTTTTATAAAACAAAGACAGAGGATGTATTGAGACGATCGGTTCAATATCTCCTCAAGTTTATAAGCCTTGCAGGGCTTTTTGCGCTTGTTGAATGGTTTTTTGATCTTT
Source organism: Acinetobacter sp. CS-2 (assembly GCF_016599715.1). Taxonomy (NCBI): domain Bacteria; kingdom Pseudomonadati; phylum Pseudomonadota; class Gammaproteobacteria; order Moraxellales; family Moraxellaceae; genus Acinetobacter; species Acinetobacter sp. CS-2. Next base: position 2,026,101 of record NZ_CP067019.1, on the reverse strand, counting down.
TTGCTGTTGTGCAGCTTTTAAAATGACCTGCCAAAGCTGTTTCTTCATCGCATTGGTTTGTGCATAACTAAGCCCGCGTTGTGCCAAAGCTTGAGCATTTGCTGGCCGATTCTTTTTATTGGCAATCAGGGCCAGATACAAGAAGGTTTCAGCGGATTGCGGCGCAAGGCGTTGAGCTTGCAATGCCGCAGCTTCAGCTTCATTCCATTGCCCTTGCTTATAGGCGAGTTGAGTTTTTTGCATGAGCTTTTGAAATACAGGTAGCTGGCGGCCATCATCAAACTGCTGTTTGCTCTGTTGTTCAGGAACAATCACCTGCATCTTTTTACGTTGAATTTCTTCACGTTCATAAGGGGTAATGACCACGCCTGCAGGGGTTTTAATGTCCCGCTTTTCTGTCTGGGCAGGTTTTGGTGGCTGTTTGCTCTCGGGAGCAGGCAGGTTTTGACAGCCCGCCAAAGCGATCAAGCTCAGAATAATCAGCCCGTGTTTATGCCGTTTAGATTGCCTGTTCATGCTCAATTATCACCCTTAATTGTTATAACTACCGCTTGAAATGACCTGATTGGTAGAACCATCGTTCTGGGTTTCAGTCTCACTTTCACGAATATAGTTACCAATACTATCGTTTTGATCTACGGGTGTCTGATTGTTTTCAGTATTAGGTGTGTCAGCAGGTTCTACCTGATAATGCGGTATACCACAACCGGTGGCCTGACGTGGCATGTTACTGCGTAGTAAGGGAATGTACATCGCACCTTCACAGCCTTGTGCGGATAGATGACCCGTCGAACGATCAATCCATTGCCATTGCACACTGTCAGTTTGACGCAAGTTAACCGGTTTTTGACGCAACTGTTTCATGACATTAATCCAGACCGGAAGTGCACCTGAAGAACCGGTTAGACCAGTCACCTTGTTATTATCCAGACCCAGCCAGACTACGCTGAGATAATTGCCTGAATAGCCTGCAAACCATGAGTCACGGGTATCATTGGTGGTACCTGATTTGCCTGCCAGTTTCAAGTCGGCAGGGAAAGCGCTATAAGCGGCACGCCCCGTACCTGAGCTCATCACTTGTTGTAGGCCATAGTTTAAGATATAAGCTGCAGAAGCATCGATGGTTTGTTGTGGCGTCAGACCATAACGATCGAGCAGGCGTCCATTGGAATCGACCACTGAGCGAATGGACTTGATAGGATATTTGAAACCGCCGGTTGCAAAATTGCCGTAAATACTCATCACTTCCATCGGTGACATATCAATTGCACCCAGGAAGATCGACGGATAGTTTGGAATATTGGCAGTCACGCCAAATTTTTTCAGATGATTGCTAAAGGTGGAAATACCAAATTCCTGACCCAAACGTACTGCCGCGAGGTTATAGGAGTTTGCCAGGGCTTCCGACATTGGAATAACACCGTGTGCACCACCACTGTAATTCCTAGGCGTCCAGTTTTTACCTTCACTTAAGATGCTGATGGCACTATCTTCAATGGGACTGGCCCAATTATAGCGTCCAGACTCGATTGCACTTAAGTAAATGACCGGTTTAAGCAAGGAACCGACCTGACGTTTTGCATCCAGCGCACGGTTAAAGCCAGTAAAGTCCTGAGTCGAACCTAAAGCGGCAACCAGTTCGCCATTTTCAGGATGAGAGATTAAAACAGCACCTTGCAAATCTTTTAAACGTTGCGGGTTGGCATTGGCCAAATTGGAAACAGATGCTTTAAATGCTTCCTGTACCTTGGTTTGGGCAATCGGGTCCAGCGTGGTAAAGATTTTTAACCCTTGATTGGTCAGGTCGCCTTCCTGATATTCGGTGCGTAGCTGTCGACGTACAATATCCATGAAATCCGGGAAGCGGGCAGGTCCCAAAGTAGGTTTTGCAATGACATTTAATGGTCGTGCAACTTCTCGTTCATACTGTTCTTGGGTCAGATACCCCATCACCAGCATGTTGTGTAACACGATATCGCGACGTTTTTTGGCACCTTCCGGATTTTTCCATGGATTAAACAGGGACGGTCCTTGTACCAGACCGACTAAATAAGCCTGCTGGGCAATATTCAGTTCACGTAGCGGTAAGCCAAAATAAAACTGTGAAGCCAGACCATAGCCATTAATTGAATAATTGCCATTTTGCCCCAGATTCACTTCATTTAAATACGCTTCCAGAATTTCATCTTTGTCATAATGAAGCTCAATCAGCATGGCCATCAGCGCTTCATTGACTTTACGTTTTAAGGTTCTTTCCGGACTTAAATAGAAATTCTTCACCAGCTGCTGGGTCAGGGTAGAACCGCCCTGACGTTTGCCACCAGTGAGATTGCTGACTACAGCACGCGCTGTACCACGAACCGATATGCCATGATGATGATAAAAATTACGGTCTTCTGTTGAGATCAGGGCTTCAATGAGCGGTTTAGGCACATTATTAAGCTTAATCAGCACACGGTCTTCATTATGTTGCGGATAAATTCCGCCAATCAGTAAGGGTTCTAAACGTGCAATGCCGGTAGAAGAAGGTTTGGTTGCACTGACTTCACCAATCTGATTATCATTAAAGGTAACTTTTAACACCTGCTCAGGTTCAACGCTGTCACCAAAGTCGAAGCCGCGGGTATGCACATAGATTGCATCACCGGAGCTTACATAATTGCCGGATTGGGCATAGCTATCAGAACTTTTATAGCCCAGCAGTTTGAGTTCCTGAGAGAAGTCTGTCTGGTTGACCGGCGCATTGCTATAAATTTCCAAAGGACGGGCAAAAACTTTTGCCGGAATGTCCCAGCGTTGACCTTCAAATTTATTGCGTACAATATTATCCATTCGGATTAAATAGATACTAAAAGCTAAGAAGATGCCAATGACTAATATTGAGAAAATAAGGGCCACTAAACCGATACCGCGTTCAGACTTCATCAATGATTATAAGATCCAAATAAATTGTGCTAATCATGCGAAGCTTTTCATTTTTTTGCAATAATTAATCTGTGAATGAAGAGAAAATATAACAATAAACCGCACAAAATATTTGTAATGAGTCTTTGATTTTATAAAAGATATTATTTTTAGTATTCAAACCGTATTTGCAAATAAATATGTTCATATTAAAGCAAGTGAACAGCACTATACCTCTGAGTTATTCTACTTAAAGCAATTTTGTAAACCGGGTGGCTTTTAGCATAAAAAATCAGGTTGATTATGGCTTTAAGTTCATGCAAGGCGAACAGATCTGAATTACTGGCTAAAATCAGGTTTAGTTTTTGAAATCACTGGATGGTCAATGCAATCTGAACTTAAAGCTTTTTAAAATGAACAGGGTTAATGCTATGATAGGCAGGAATCGTAGCGGAGCGATGACCTAGGTGCAAATTTCACATAAAACTTTTCGTAACATTGGACTAATAGGACGTCCAGATAAATCCTCCGTCGTGGAAACTTTAAGTCTTATTCATGACCATCTTTTAAGTTTGGGTTTACATCCTGTTTTTGATTCGGAAACAGCAGCCCTCGTCCCTTATAGCAATACGCAAACGGTAAGCCGCAGTTTACTGGGTGAAGTGGTGGATTTGGTCATTGTGGTCGGTGGTGACGGTTCTTTGCTGCATGCCGCACGAGCCCTGGTCAGACATAATACCCCTGTCATTGGGGTCAACCGTGGGCGTTTGGGCTTTTTAACCGATATCAAGCCGACTGAGGTTATTTTTAAGCTGGATCAGGTGCTTAAAGGCGAATTTCAGCTCGACCGCCGTTTCTTGCTGGAAATGGAAATCCGCTCCAAAGGTGAAAGCATTTATGATGCGATTGCCTTGAATGATGTGGTTTTACATTCCGGCAAGTCGGTTCATATGATTGACTTTGAACTGAATATTGACGGTCAATATGTCTATCGTCAGCATAGTGACGGTTTGATTGTTTCGACGCCTACCGGCTCTACCGCTTATGCACTTTCTGGTGGTGGACCGATTGTCCATCCGAGTATGGATGCCATCTCTTTGGTGCCGATGCACCCGCATACTTTGTCTTCACGCCCGATTGTGGTCGGTGGACATAGTGAAATTAAGATTATCATTCGTGAAAACCGTGTTTTACCGATGGTCAGTGCCGATGGTCAACACAGCGTTTCACTCAGTGTCGGGGATAGTTTGCATATCCGCAAACATCCATTTAAATTGAATTTACTTCATCCACCCGGTTATGATTTTTATATTGCTTGTCGTACCAAGCTGGGCTGGAACCAAGATTTTGACTCTTTACAACAGCAGGATTAAATGATGAATATTGAACAAATGCTGGCCGTACTCGATCCTGAAATTGTTGCGCGTTTAAAGACAGCAGTGGAAATTGGTAAATGGCCGAATGGCGTAGCACTTACTCAAGAGCAGCGTCAAATCTGTATGCAATCGGTTTATGCTTGGGAAATAAAAAATTTACCTGAGACTGAACGCAGTGGCTATATTGACCGCGGTACCAAAGAAGAAGATGAACACTGCGATTCACATGACCCGCAGCAAGACGAAGAATTCAAGCCGATTCGTTTTGTTTAAATATTTATTTGTAATAAAAAAGACACTGCGGTGTCTTTTTTATATTTTAATTTTTTGAAAGGCGCGATTGTATCTTCCCGATAAACCTCAATTTATAGAAGCTCATTCTGTTACTTTGGATAAGCCCAAAGTAACCAAAGGCATTGCCATTCGCAAAACTCGATTAATAGTGTCATGGGATGAATGTTTCGCAGAACCATTTTTATCAAATGAAGTCCTGCCTCGAACAGTTGCGAATGGCTTTGTCACGTATCCAATACTCTGCATCAAATTAGATTTTAGACTTACGATTTAGCCATAGCTCTTTTGCTTTTAATATCGCCTCTTCATAAGAAGCACAAGCTCCCATCGTGTATAAAGCAATTGCCATGGTTTCAGTGACAGCAATTTCGCCATATTCATGATCTTGCTTGCCTTCCCAAACCGCTTTAAAAACTGCTAAATCCAGTTCTTCTTCAACAGGACTACGGTTTTCAGTTAATTTCGGTAATTCATGTTCGTACAGCTCGCCATTTTTAATCCCACAGATTAAGGTTTTAGCATCCGGATTCCGTTCAAATTCACCACCTTCGCCTTTAATCACTGCACTATTTTGATAGCCCAGTTTAAATGCCGCCTGCTGGTGTGAAGTACGATAAGCCGGATGGAAAATAGCCTGCACTGTAGCTTTGGCATTAAAAGGATTAATTAAACGGGCTAAAGTATGAATAGGTGAGCGCAAGCCCATCACATTACGTAAAGAAATTAGATCGCTCAAAATAGGTGAAATCGCTGCTAAGGGCATATAAGCAAAATTGCGTTGCTGTAACTGCTGTTCCACCTCGCTGTCATTCTGGCAAATTGGATAACCCAGATATTCCAGAACCTGTTCGGTATAAAGGCGATTAATGGTATGTCCAGATGCGCCATGCATCACGACTTTATAGCCGTGTTGTGCCAGGGTCAGCGCTGCCAATAAGAACCAGGGATAATGTTTGCGTTTGCCAGCATAAGATGACCAGTCCAGATCCACATCTAAAGCTTTAAAACTGAGCTGATCACGGGTGGCTTGTACAAAACCGGCCAGCTCATCGACAGACTCTTCTTTAACACGCAGTAGCATGAGGAAAGCCCCCAGTTGAACATCCAAAACCTTATTTTTCAGGATCATGCTGAATGCCTGATAGGCTTCGTCAAAAGTCAGCGAACGGGCACCGTTTTTTCCTTTGCCTATAATACGGACATATTGTGCGAAAGGATGTTCAGCATCTTTGTAGATATTTCTTTTGGTTTGCATAAGGAGTATTTCTTGGCAAAGGAAAATAGGATGGATAATAGTTTATAAAGATAAGGTAAATATTTCAGCCTAATTTAAATAAAAGTAACTTTAGTTATTTCGACTAATGTCTAATGAGTAGCGATGGTATTTTAAACAAACTTAACAATATAGACCGCATCAATAAATAAAAATTAGGTAAAATTTAACATTAGGTAAAATTATGTAGATTTGCTTATCAGCATGTGTGACCGAATAGGTGGATTTTTTATAAATTCAATTCATTCATGATGATAAGTTTATGATTTTTTTTATATCCCAGTATTTGAGCTTACTCAATACTTTTTGTATGTTCTTTTGTGATGAATACAAAAGGATTAAAGGCTGTGTATTCGTAAGAATAGGCAAAACTGAATATTTCTAGTCTGAAATATCTAAAGAAGTAATGTTATGGCTAAGAAACCAATTTATAAGTCACTGTATTTTCAAGTGATTGTTGCCATCATTTTAGGTGTGATTGTTGGGCATTTTTACCCAAGTTCATCTGTAATCGTTGACGGCGTTAAGCAAAGTGTTCCAGGCTTGGGCGAGCAATTAAAACCATTAGGTGATGCCTTCATTAAGCTCATCAAAATGATTATTGCACCGGTGATTTTCTGTACTGTGGTTAGCGGTATCGCAGGTATGGAAAGCATGAAATCTGTGGGTAAAACAGGTGGTATCGCGCTGCTTTATTTTGAGGTTGTCTCAACACTAGCATTAATTATCGGTTTGCTGGTGATCAATATTGCAAAACCGGGTGTAGGGATGAACATTGATCCTGCATCTTTAGATACTTCAGGTATCGCCAAGTATGTGGAATCCGGTGCTTCACAATCGACCGTTGATTTCTTTATGAACATCATCCCGAATACGGTGGTGGGTGCCTTTGCCGAAGGTGAAATTCTTCAAGTCCTTTTATTTGCATTGCTGTTTGGTTTTGCGTTACATAAATTGGGCGATGCAGGTAAACCGGTCCTTAAATTCATCGATCAAATTTCGCATGTATTCTTCAATATCGTAAACATGATCATGAAACTTGCACCGATCGGTGCGTTCGGTGCGATGGCATTTACGATTGGTAAATATGGTATTGGTTCACTTGCTCAGTTAGCTCAACTCATCATCTGTTTCTATATTACCTGTTTGCTGTTTATCTTCATTGTATTGGGTAGTATTGCGCGTTTCAGTGGTTTTAGTATCCTGAAATTGATTCGTATGATTCGTGAAGAACTCTTGATTGTCCTGGGGACATCATCTTCTGAATCCGTACTTCCACGCATGTTGAAAAAACTGGAAATTGTCGGGTGTGAAAAGTCAGTTGTGGGTCTGGTGATTCCTACCGGTTATTCATTTAACCTAGATGGTACTTCAATCTATTTAACCATGGCTGCAATCTTCATTGCACAGGCAACTAATACTCAGCTTGATTTAGCACATGAAATTACACTTTTAGCGGTGTTGTTGATATCTTCTAAAGGTGCGGCAGGTGTAACAGGTTCTGGTTTTATTGTCATGGCGGCAACATTGTCTGCTGTAGGAAATATCCCTGTCGCAGGTCTGGCATTGATTCTGGGTATTGACCGTTTCATGTCAGAAGCACGTGCCTTGACGAATCTTGTGGGTAACTCATTGGCAACGATTGTCGTTGCAAAATGGGTCGGTCAATTAGATACAGTTAAATTAAATGAGGCATTAAACAATCCTGAAATGGTTGACCAAAAAATGCAGGAAGAAGCGGCTCAAACACACGCTTAATCGATGCAGATTTAAAAAGGAAGTTACGGCTTCCTTTTTTATTGACCCTAAGGTCATAAAATATAAAGCCTATACGACATGACAGATATCTATAAAGTGGATAGCATGAGAAAGGGACAGAACTACAACAACTCAATATAAGGATGCCGTATGTTGGCTTATGATGCTGATTTAGAATTATTCCGCGACAATTTCAAACGCTTTATGAATGAGCATATTGCTCCACATTATGAACAATGGGAACAGGAAGGCATTATGCCGCGTTCAGTCTGGAACTTGCTGGGTGAGAACGGTTTCCTGTGCGTGGATGTTCCTGAAGAATATGGCGGTTATGGCGTGCCAACCCATTATTCACTGATGCTGGTAGAAGAATCTGCACGTGCCGGATTTAGTGCACTATCCACCGGTATTTCCTGCCACTCTGAAATAGCAGCACCTTATATTTTGCATATTGGGACAGAAGAACAAAAGCAGTACTGGTTACCCAAAATGGTGACGGGTGAAGTGGTAGGGGCGATTGGCATGACGGAGCCTGGTGCCGGTTCAGACTTGCAGGCGATGCGCACCAATGCCATCCTGCAGGGAGATCACTATCTGCTCAATGGTTCCAAAACTTTTATCTCGAATGGTCAACATGCTGACCTGGTGGTTTTGGCAGCAAAAACTGATCCGCAAGCCCGTGCAAAAGGCGTGTCGTTATTGCTTTTAGATACACACCTGGAAGGCTTTAAAAAGGGCACCAACCTCAACAAGATTGGTTTGCATTCACAAGATACTTCTGAACTGTTCTTCGATAATATCAAGGTGCCTAAAGATCAGCTGCTGGGTCAGCCAGGACAAGGTTTTGCCTATTTAATGCAGGAATTACCACGTGAGCGCACCGCGATTGCTGCAACAGCCATTGGTGCTATTCGTGGTTCAATTGATGTCACCATTGCTTATGTCAAAGAACGACAAGCCTTTGGTCAGCCAATTAGCCAGTTCCAGAATACCCGTTTTGTTTTGGCTCAGGCGAAAATTGAGGAACAGGCGACTGCTGCTTTTTATAACCAGAACGTTGAGTTATATATGCAGGGTAAACTGGATGTGGAAACGGCAGCAGCTTTAAAAAGTTTCGCAACCGACATGCAGATGAAAATAGCGGATAAGCTGTTACAGCTGTTTGGTGGCTATGGCTATATGACAGAATATCCAATTTCACGTTTCTTTGTAGATGCCCGTATTCAGCGAATTTACGGCGGAACCAATGAAATTATGAAAGAGATTGTAGCGCGTAGCTTATTGGGGCGTTAATTCATGAATAAGATGCTGCAATAAAAATAGTTAAATAAATAGAATGGCACCCTAAAAGCTGGACACTAGATCTGACTTTGCAGGGTGCTTTTTATTGATTCAAAACCATTAAGCTTTCTTCTATAAACGCAGGTAAATCATCAGGAGAGCGTGATGAGATATACAGATTATTATCGTTGACCACAGCGACATCATAATAGACTGCGCCGGCATTAATCAGATCCTTGGCAACCGTTTTAATGGTAGTCATTAAGCGGCCTTTGACGACTTTGGCTGTAATCAGTAACTGCGGACCATAACAAATGCTCAAAATGGGTTTTTCTGCATGGGCAAATTTACGTACAAAATCCACGAAGCGGTCATCGCCACGGAGCCGGTCTGGAGAATAACCGCCAGGAATGAGCAAAGCATCAAAATCATGCACGGTCACATCATCTATACTTTGGTCAATGGTGACGGCTGATTTTCGCTTATGACCATAGACAATATTGCCTGCTTTGTTTTCAATATTTAAAATACTATGCCGTGCAGCACGAAACGCTTGCACAGGTTCTGAATATTCGACATCTTCAAAATCATGAGTCACTAGCACGGCGATTCTTTTGGACATTATTTTTCTCCGAATTGCTTTGTTCACAGACTATAAATTAAACATTAAACTTTTGTGATGGAGTTTGGTAAAGGACTCTTGCATCTGTAGAATATCTGTAATTAACCTAGATGAGTATTTTCAAGTATTTGTAAATATTAAAAAATTAAACTAAAAACTTTTGTTTCTACATGTGTCAAATGGTCAGCATGCAAAATTTTTCCGATGATTGATTTTATTAATTATTTCAAAATGGCTGTGGATTTTTTGACTTTGTATGCGGTCAGATGGGCGTGATTGCGTTTTGTGATGTTATTCATTGCAAGATGAAAAGCTATCGTGGCTATCCAGGTTTGAAGCGGCTCCTGAATGTGTTTATCTACAATACTGATCACTGTTGCTTGCAGAACTTGAAGATACTCGACCAGAATCGCTTAATCGAATCTTTTAAAACAAGAAAAATGACTAAAAATAATTCAGTATTAAGCGTTTTTAACGATGAGCTTATTTGCAAATAGCAATAAATTTATTCAATGAAATGACATAAAATTGCGAGCCGGATTGCTGAATTACAGATGTATAGCCGTGGTGTCTTTTTTAGCGAATTGGCAAAAGCTCAGCAATTTAAAATACTCAGGGCAAAAACATCAGCAATAAAATTGCTGATTAAATCAACTGTATGTTTTTAAGACTGAATCAATCAAAGTCTTATTGCGTAACATTTGAAAGCTAACTATTGTTATACTGTTTGCATAACGTTTTTGAAGGGCAACATAACAATGATCAACGACGATCAAAACACATCGACTTCTCTTGATCTGGCTCAAATCCGTCAGGATATTGATTCTGTAGACCAACAGATTCAACAGCTTATCAATAAAAGAGCAAAACTGGCTGAAGCTGTCGCAAAAGCAAAATTTGCTGCTGAAGAGAATCCATTGTTTTACCGTCCTGAACGTGAAGCACAAGTTTTACGTAATGTTATGCAGCGTAATGAAGGCCCATTGTCTGATGTCACCATGGCGCGTTTATTCCGTGAAATCATGTCGGCATGTCTGGCATTGGAAGCACCACAAAGTATTGCATTTCTAGGGCCTGTGGGCACTTATACCCACTCGGCAGTACTTAAACATTTTGGTCAGGATGCTATTGTCCGTCCATTGCCTACCATTGATGAAGTGTTCCGTGAAGTCGAAGCAGGCAGTGCACATTATGGTTTGGTGCCGGTCGAAAACTCATCTGAAGGTGTGGTGAACCATACTTTAGACTGTTTTAAATCTTCGCATTTAAACGTGATTGGTGAAGTGGAACTGCGTATCCATCACCAGTTTCTGGTGTCCTCCAATACCCGTAAAGACAGCATTAAACAGATTTATGCCCATCAGCAGACCTTGGCACAATGCCGAAAATGGTTAGATGCCCATTATCCAGGCGTGGAACGTGTTGCCTTAAGTTCCAATGCCGAAGCGGCACGCCGTATTCGCAATGAATGGCATTCCGCAGCGATTGCGTCAGAAGTGGCTGCCAATATTTATGACCTGGAAATCCTGCACAGCAATATTGAAGATAATCCGGAAAATACCACCCGTTTCCTGGTAATTGGCCGTGAAAAAGTGCCGCCAAGTGGCAATGACAAAACTTCATTGCTGATTTCTGCACATGACCGTGCCGGTGCATTACTGGAAATTCTGGCACCCTTTGCCAAACACAATATTAGTCTAACCAGTATTGAAACCCGTCCTGCATTGCCGGAAAAATGGGCTTATGTATTCTTTATTGACCTGGAAGGCCATATCGAGCAAGAAAATGTGAAAGCGGCAATTGAAGAAATTCGTCCTTTGGTCAAAGAAGTTCGCGTATTGGGTTCATATCCGATCGCAGTTTTATAAATCATTCTGGTGATCGGCTTGATTTTTTAATTTTAGGCTGATCCCTTTTATCACTTGAAATAGCGGAAGAGTAACATGTCGTTTGTCCCTGCCAATGAAGGCATCTCAAAGTTAAAGCCTTATCAACCAGGTAAACCTATTAGTGAACTTGAGCGCGAGTTAGGGATTACTGATATTGTCAAATTAGCCTCAAACGAAAATCCGTTGGGCTGTTCTGAAAAAGTCAAACAGGCTGTGGCGGCTGAACTGGCAGAAATTGGTCGCTATCCGGATGGTGGCGGTTTTATCTTGAAAGACCAGATTCAGGCACAATTTGGTGTAACTGCTGACCGTATTACTTTAGGTAATGGGTCAAACGACTTACTGGAAATGTTTGCCCGCGCATTCGTTTCAGAGAAAGACTCGGTAATTTATAGCCAGCATGCTTTTGCCGTATATGCTTTGGTGACTCAAGCGATTAATGCAGAAGCGATTGAAGTGCCGGCCAAAGGTTTTGCTCACGATCTGGATGCTATGGCAGCGGCAATTAAAGACAATACCAAACTGATCTTTATTGCCAATCCCAATAACCCGACGGGAACCTGGTTTGAAGAAGCCGAATTTGAAGCTTTCATGCAAAAAGTTCCGGAAAATATCATTGTTGTTCTGGACGAAGCTTATGTGGAATATTTCCCGGAAAACTTCAACAGCCTGAAATTCCTTGAGCAGTATCCAAACCTGATTGTCAGCCGTACCTTGTCTAAGTGTTATGGTCTGGCTGCACTGCGTGTTGGTTTTGCCTTGGCATCGCCAGAAGTAACAGATTACCTGAACCGTATTCGTCAGCCATTTAACGTCAATCATCTTGCCATGGTAGCTGCGGTTGCTGCACTGAAAGATGAAGCATTTATCGAGAAATCTCGTGAAGTGAACAAGGCGGGTATGGCTCAGCTGGAAGCTGGTTTTAAAGCTTTGGGTCTGAACTATGTACCTTCTCGTGCCAACTTTATTTTAGTCGATGTACAGGCTGATCCTGCGCAAACGTTCAATGCCTTGTTAAAAGAAGGCGTGATTGTACGTCCTGTGGGTATTGCAAATCACCTGCGTGTATCGATTGGTACGGAAGCGGAAAATGCTAAATTCCTGACAGCACTGGCGAAAGTACTCGATTTAGCTCCTGATGCGGTAGAGGAAAAAGCCTAAGCCATGTCTCAGCCACTGTTTGAAAAAGTTGCCTTTATTGGACTTGGGCTGATTGGCTCAAGTCTGGCTCGTGTCATCATTGCTGAAAAACTGGCAAAGCAAATTGTTGCCTCAACGCGTTCGCAAAAAACTCTGGATGATGCAAAAGCGCTTGGACTAATTCAAGAGGGCTATAGCAATCCCGTAGATGCGGTGCAAGGTGCAGATCTGGTGGTTTTGGCTTTACCTGTGCGGGCAACGCAAAAGGTGTTAGAAACCATCAAGCCTTATCTGTCAGACAACACCATCATTACCGATGTGGGCAGTACCAAAGGCAATGTAGTGGATGCAGCCAAAGCCGTATATGGTGAAAACCTGCCGGCAGGTTTTGTTCCGGGTCATCCGATTGCAGGTGCGGAACATACTGGCGTACATGCAGGTAAGGTCGATTTGTTTGCCAATCATAAAGTCATTTTGACGCCATTACCAAGCAGTGCTGACTGGGCTGTGGATAAACTGGTTCAACTGTGGCAAGCTGCCAAGGCAGAAGTGATTTGTATGGATGTGGACAAGCACGATGAAGTGCTGGCCCATACCAGTCATCTTCCGCATTTGATGGCCTTTAACCTGGTTGAGCAACTGGCCAACCGGGAAGATAATCTGGATATTTTCCGTTATGCCGCTGGGGGCTTCCGTGATTTTTCCCGAATCGCGGCGAGTGACCCGCAAATGTGGCATGACATCTTTTTTGCCAATAAAAAAGCCATTTTGAATGCTGTAGACGGTTTTGAGCAGCAACTGGCTCAAATTCGAAAACTGATTGAAAATGAAGATTCCAAAGCATTGATTGGACTATTAGAGCATGCACAGGCAGCACGACAGCATTTCAATCATATGCTCGCTAAAAAACCTTTGATGGAGAACGATAACGTGACACAACAATTTACCATTTTGCCGGGTGATAAGACATTTAAAGGTAAATTTACCGTGCCAGGTGACAAATCTGTGTCACATCGCTCTATCATGTTTGGTGCGATTGCTGAAGGAACTACCCATGTTACAGGTTTCCTTGAAGGCGAAGATGCATTGGCAACACTTCAAGCATTCCGTGATATGGGCGTGAGTATTGAAGGGCCTAAAAATGGTGAAGTGACTATTCATGGCGTAGGAATGAATGGTTTAAAAGCTCCTGCAAGTGCCTTATACATGGGCAACTCGGGTACTTCCATGCGCCTGCTTTCCGGTATGCTCTGTGCACAGAAGTTTGATTCAGTCATGACCGGTGATGCGTCATTGTCTAAACGTCCAATGGAACGTATTGCTAAACCGTTACGTGAAATGGGAGCGCAGATTCAGACTACAGGTGAGCGTGGTACGCCGCCCGTTTCCATTACCGGCAATCAAAAACTTAAAGGTATTCATTACGACTTACCAATGGCTTCGGCTCAGGTGAAATCAGGGATTTTACTGGCGGGCCTTTGGGCAGAAGGGGAAACATCGGTGACTGAACCGGAACCGACCCGTGACCACTCCGAACGTATGCTGCGTGCCTTTGGTTATGAAGTAAAAACCGAGGGTAACCGTATTTCCCTGCAAGGTGGCGGTAAATTGGTCGGTACTGATATTCAGGTTCCATCTGATATTTCATCCGCTGCATTCTTTATGGTGGGTGCTGCCATTACCGAAGGTTCCGATGTCACTTTGGAAGCGGTAGGGATTAACCCGACCCGTACCGGTGTCATTGAAATCCTGAAACAGATGGGTGCAGATTTGACTGTTGAAAACGAACGTATCGCAGGCGGTGAACCGATTGCAGACATTCGTATTCGCGGCACGCGCACCTTAAAAGGTATTCATATGCCGGAAGATCAGGTGCCGTTGGCCATTGATGAATTCCCAGCTTTATTTATTGCGGCGGCTTGTGCTGAAGGTCAAACCATTTTGACTGGTGCTGCCGAGCTTCGGGTAAAAGAATCTGACCGTATTCAGGTGATGGCAGATGGCTTGCAGACTATGGGCATTGACTGTACGCCAACCGATGATGGCATCATCATTGAAGGTAAGGGCAAGTCTGGTGACTGGTCTGCAATTTTCACAGGTGGTGAAATTGAATCGCATCATGACCACCGTATTGCCATGAGTTTTTCCATGGCGGGCTTGCGTACTTCCGGCGAAATTAAAATTATTGGCACCGAAACTGTAGCAACCAGTTTTCCAACTTTCACTGAGTTGGCCAATCAAGCTGGTTTAGCCATTCAAGTCAGTGAATAATTAGTCTAATTTTGTGTATTTGTTAAACAACAGCCAAGCTTTTGCTTGGCTGTTTTGTTTTTATTGCTTATGCTAAAACCATACAACAATAATGTCTTTGGATACACAGATGAGAAAATTACAATTTACTGCAAACTGTGAAAAGCATAATCATGTGTCACAGCAATCGAATGACTGCCATGTGACTCAGGAATATGTTGCGGATTTATTGTCTAAAGAACTCGGTCAATACGGTTTCCAGACCTTGTCGCAAAGTGGTGATCAGGTTGCGGTAAGTGTAGACAATCAATCTTTGCCATTATCTGTCACCTGCCAGAGTCGTGATGCAGAAGGGCACCTGGTCTGCGAGATTACTTCTTACCCAGCTGAAGATCAGGACTGGCTAGATCGTATTACGGAACAAAGTTTATTGAATCAATTGGCCCAAGCGGTAGAAAATACCTTAAAAGAAGACGAATCTTTTAGTGGCTTTACATGGAAAGGTTAAATATTTATTTTGACCCCATGAGTAAAACAGGAGGAGGGCTTAGCCTCCTCTTTTTATTTGCAGCCATGCAGAAACTACATATAAATGGATGCTCTATGCTGCTATTGTCTGCTTATTCGTCTACAAGAAAGCGGGAGATAGCAACGCGTAATTGCTTTAAATATCCAGTAAAGAAATGATTTGCACCGGGTAAGATGGTGAGTAAATGGCGTTGCGGTTTAGCCCATTCAATCAAGTCGGACAACAAGGTCACTTCGTCCGCTTCACCATGCAGGAACAGAATATCACCTTGAATGTGTGGTGTAACATAATGACGTACACCTGCAACTGTTGCAGTCGGTAGTCCACATAAAATCAATTGTTTGGGTTTAATTTCATCGGGCAATACATGAAAACACTTTGCCATGACATGGGCACCAAAACTAAAGCCTGCTGCATAAAAAGGCAAATTGATATGCTTACAGCGAATCTGTTGAATAATTTCTAGAATATCATCCGTTTCGCCATGGCCTTTATCGTGCTCACCGTTATTTAAAACCTACTTAAACCTACTTACGTGGGTTTAATGTTTAATTCCTACTTCATCATCAAGAACCAATTGCTATTGCGCTTGGGATTACCTCAATTCCATAGGCTGTCACGGTGTAACTCACCGCCATTGGTGGCTTATGTAGCCACCAATTCTTTATCTGCATGTTTTAGAATATTGATGGCAGCATTAATATCCCTGTGATGCAGGGTGTTACATGAACATCGCCACTCACGCATTGCAAGTGTCAGGTTTTGGTTTAATTCACCACAATTCGAACACATCTTGCTGCTTGGAAAGAATCGTCCAACAGAAAGTATTGATTTGCCATGCTGTTTAGCCTTGTAAATCAACTGTCGCTTGAACTCATAAAAGCCCATATCCGATATGGCTCTTGAGAGCTTACGGTTTTGTACCATACCTTTCACATTTAAATCCTCAATCGCAATCAGATCGAATCGCTTAACTAAATCAGATGTGACTTGATGAAGATTGTTTTTTCTCAAGCATGATATTTTGTAGTGCAAACGAGAGAGCTTGGTTTTCGCTTTTTCTCTGTTTTGACTACCTTTCTTTTTACGGCTAAAAGACTTAGCAAGTCGTCTTAACTTGGCAAGCTGTTTCTTTAGTGGCGCACTTGATGGAACAACCTCGCCATTAGATAAAGTGGCAAGACTGGAAACACCTAAATCAATACCAACAGATAAACCTGTTTTGGGGTGAAGTTTCTCAGGCTGATTTAATTCAACAGCAATCGAAGCAAACCACTTACCACCCTGTTTAAATATTTTCGCTGATAATATTTTTCCTTGATAACGCAAATCCTCAGTCATTTTTACCCAACCCAAGTTTGGGATACTAATTTTTCTATCTTTAATGCTGAATTGGTCATTTGATAATGAGAAGCGATCATCTACGCCTTTTTTTCTAGGCTTTGGATATTTGGATTGACCATTAAAAAAACGATCAAATGAACTACCCAATTGCTTAATCGCAAGTTGTGGCGCACATTTGGTCACTTTAAGCATGAAAGGGTATTTCTCACGCTTGAACGAGTTTAAGTGCTTTCTTATTTTAGCTTCGGATGGTTTATTTAGAAGTTTTTTATCCACCTGAACGCCATAATAGTCACACTGATCTCTATATTCCTTATCTGCTTTATATTGACGTTGCCATTCTTTTAAAGCCCAATTATACGACAAACGAGCAACACCACTCGCTTGAGCGAAATGACTTGCTTGCTTATTATTTGGCAGTAATTGGATTACATGCCCTCGTATGAATCGGCTCATAGTGCGTCTTTGACTGCCTGTATTAACTTTTGGTTTTTCTTACTACGACTACCATATAATCTTGCCGAAAACACTGTAATGATTTCCAAAACATCTTGAGCAAGTTCTTCCTCAAAAGACAAATTTTCACCCTTATTAAGAATGACGATCTCCACGCTTTTAGCTTCACATAAGGCAAAAACCAACTCAGCACCAAACCGCAATAAGCGATCTTTATGCGTTAAAACCAAACGTCCGATTTCATCATTCATGATTGCTTCTAGCAGCTTATTTAAGCCTTTTTTTCTATAGTTCATACCCGAACCAAGATCGGAGATTAATTCAAACGTCCAACCTTGATTTGCACAGTACATTTCAAGAACTTGTTGCTGTCGAATTAAATCTTCTTTTTGGTCATGACTCGATACCCTTGCGTATGCAATGGTTTTCCTTTGAAGTTGACTATCGGGCTTGTGTATTTGCTCAGGCGTGATCTTACTCAGATCATATCGTCTATGATTTTTAGGGGTTCGATCTGCAACCAAAGTGCCTTCTTCATCCCAACGCCTTAATGTTTGAATGGAAACACCTAATGTTTTAGCTGCAACGCTAATGCTTACATATTTACTCATGTTGTATATAATAGTATAGAAATAAGTAGATTTCAATTAGCAGTTACAAACCCGTACTCTGGCCAGAGCCTCGGAAACTTGGACGATAGACAATACAGCTGCGTTCAAGAAACATCTGAGCAAGCAGAACTGGAACTTTATGCTGCGGAGTGCCGCCTTGTAGGGGGTGAGGATGACATACCAGCGCAAATCCTTTCACTTCACCCTGTGGATAATCAACAAAAACTTCCAGTTGACCTGCAGGACCTTGAATGAAAATTTGCTCGGACATGTAATAACCGACTCATGACAGAAGAGAGGGCTATTTTAGCGTTAAGACCCAGTAAAAACACACATTGGCAATAAGACAATGCTACTGTTATAGTCTGTTTAATTGTTTTTTGACCAGGTTATTCATGCTTGCCTTAATTTCTCCAGCCAAGACTTTAGATTACGAATCTGCACTTCCAACCGATGCACATACACTGCCAAGATTGCTAGAACATTCACAAGAACTTGTAAATGTGAGTCGTAAGCTTTCTGCAGCAGATATCGCCAATTTAATGAGCGTGAGTGAAAAAATTGCCAAGTTGAATGTCGAGCGTTTTAATGATTGGCAGCCTGAGCTGAACTTTTCTAATGCACGTCAGGCTTTATTTGCCTTTAAGGGGGATGTGTATACCGGACTGGATGCTTATGCGCTGAATGATCAGCATATTGCCTATGCACAGCAGCATTTGCGTATGTTGTCTGGACTGTATGGTTTGTTGCGTCCTCTAGATTTAATGATGCCCTATCGCCTGGAAATGGGAACCAAGCTCAAAAATCCACGTGGTCATCATCTTTATGATTTTTGGGATAATATCATTACTGATTTGATTAACCATGATTTAGCCGAGGTGCACTCAGAACTATTGGTGAATCTTGCTTCGGATGAATATTATAAATCGGTCAAACCAGGCAAAATTAAAGCCGAGATCATTAAGCCGGTTTTTCTGGATCAGAAAAACGGCAAATACAAGGTCATTAGCTTCTATGCAAAAAAAGCACGCGGATTAATGGCACGTTTTATCATTGAAAATCAAGCAGAACGTGCTGAGGACTTAAAATCATTTAATCTGGATGGTTACTATTTTGATGCAGAGAGTTCGCTACAAGGTGAGCTGGTCTTTAAACGCGACGAGCAGCAAGCTGCTTAAATGAGAGTAACAAGGTAAAAATCCCGATAAATTTCGGGATTTTTATTGCGAAAAAATAAACAGGATTTTGAAATATTTTATCATTATATTTTAATTCATGTTTGTTAACATCATGATGAATTGTTGAACAATAAAATTTTATGATGAAAAGATTATTAGTTCCAACCTTTATTTTTGCAGTGGTTTTACTGGGGTACGGGGTTTATCGCGACAGTCAAATGAAAAAAAGACAGGAAATGGATCAACTGATTCAGGATGCGCATCGATCTTTGAGGGCTGTAGAAGCAAATCCAAATAATAGGGTGGTAGAGCAGAGTGAAACTTCGGATCCCCATTTTGCAGCACCCTTGCATGTGAAATCCAGCAAGTTTTAACGCCTGGGTTTTTACTATATGTTTTAAATATATTGTTAAGTTATTTAAATTTAATTAAAAATAAATTTTAGAAACAATAAAAAGCATTGTGTTATAATTTGCCAAGATCTGAATTCTTATATTTACATTGTAAGTGTTTCACTTTCTATCTCAGGAGGCTGCATAAAAGTTATGCGGCTTTTTTGTTTATGGTTTTTGTTATCCGGTTGTTTTGTCGTCTACGAAACATTGTAGAAAATATTTGTTTTTAATGAAAATATTGGCATATCGATTGCTTGGACATCTATAAACTTAATGGTGATTTGAGAAACGGATCATTAATTTTATAGCGTGCTGATAGCATAAAGTTTACTTACAGGGGTAAAGTCATGACGACTCCTAATCCATCTTCAGAGAATATGCTAGAACGCTTATTTAAGCTCAGTGAAAACAAAACCAGTTTTCGCACAGAAGTTCTTGCAGGTGTAACCACTTTCTTAACCATGTGTTACATCATTATTGTCAATCCAATGATTTTATCCGAAACTGGGATGGATCATGGGGCTGTTTTTGTTGCAACCTGTCTTGCAGCTGCAATTGGCTGTCTGGTGATGGGGCTTGTTGCAAATTATCCGATCGCGCTTGCACCGGGTATGGGGCTGAATGCCTACTTTACCTATTCGGTGTGTATGGGCATGGGGATACCTTGGCAAACGGCACTGGCTGCCGTGTTTGTTTCAGGGCTGGTGTTTATTGCCATCAGTATGTTTAAAATCCGTGAAGCGATTGTCAATGCCATTCCTATGTCGCTGAAATTTGCGATTGGCGGCGGCATTGGCTTGTTCCTTGCACTGATTGCATTAAAAAATTCAGGCATTATTGTCGATAATCCGGCTACCCTTGTAGGCTTGGGTGACTTGAAACAACCGACAGTATTGCTGACCTTGCTGGGTTTCCTGATGATTGTGGTGATGCATCACTTTAAAGTCCGTGGTGCCATCATTATCAGTATCCTGGTGATTACCGCGATTGCTACAGCAATGGGGCTGAACGAATTTAAAGGTGTTGTAGGAGCCATTCCATCGATTGCTCCAACCTTCCTGCAAATGGATTTTGAAGGCCTGTTCACGGCCAGTCTAGTTGGGGTCATCTTTGTATTTTTCCTGGTGGATTTATTTGACTCGACGGGTACCTTGGTGGGGGTTTCACATCGTGCCGGCCTGTTAAAAGATGGCAAATTACCACGTTTGAAAAAAGCACTCTTTGCTGACTCGACTGCGATTGTAGCGGGTGCAGCATTGGGTACTTCCTCTACAACACCTTATATTGAATCGTCTGCGGGGGTTGCTGCAGGTGGTCGTACAGGTTTGACCGCTGTGGTTGTTGCCGTGTTGTTTGTGCTGTGCTTATTCCTGGCTCCTTTGGCGCAATCGGTTCCAGGTTTTGCTACTGCACCTGCATTATTATTTGTAGGTGTGTTAATGATTCAAGGGATCGTCAACATTGAATGGGATGATATCACTGAAGCCGTTCCTGCATTTTTAACCATCGTATGCATGCCATTTACCTATTCAATTGCCGACGGTATTGCAATGGGCTTTATTAGCTACGCATTAATCAAGCTGCTGACTGGGCAAGCGAAAACTGTACCTTATATGGTCTGGATTGTTGCGGCTCTTTGGGCATTGAAATTTGCTGTATTTGGCGGCTAATTCACCCCATTCAGAATAGGGTGTAAACTCGGTTTGCACCCTTTTTTATTTTTGAAAAATTTTATAAGGATAAGATATGAATCAACTTGAGCTTATTCAAGCCATGCCAAAGGCGGAGTTACACGTCCATATTGAAGGGACTTTTGAGCCTGAGCTGATGTTCGCGATTGCTCAACGCAATCATATTGATATTCCGTATAAATCTGTTGAGGAAGTGAAACAGGCGTATAACTTTCATAATTTACAGTCTTTTTTAGACATCTATTATGCGGGTGCCAATGTCCTGATTCATGAACAGGACTTCTATGATCTGGCTTGGGCATATTTTGAAAAATGTGCTGAAGACAAAGTGGTTCACACCGAAATGTTCTTCGATCCGCAGACCCATACCGATCGTGGCATTGCTTTTGCAACGGTGATTCAGGGTTTAAAACGTGCCTGTGATGATGCGCAAAGCAAATTGGGCATTAGCTCGCATTTAATTATGTGTTTCTTGCGCCATTTAAGTGAAGAAGCCGCATTTAAAACTTTAGAGCAGGCTTTACCTTTTAAAGAGCAAATTATTGCGGTGGGGCTGGATTCAAGTGAAGTTGGACATCCACCTGCAAAATTTGAACGTGTTTTTGCCAAAGCACGTGAAGCAGGTTTCTTAGTGGTGGCACATGCAGGTGAAGAAGGTCCGGCTGAATATGTCTGGGAAGCTCTGGATTTGCTGAAAGTAAACCGTATTGATCACGGTGTGCGTTCTGAAGAAGATGCGACGTTGATGCAGCGCTTGATTACAGAAAAAATGCCTTTAACCGTGTGTCCTTTAAGTAATTTAAAACTCTGTGTGGTTGATGATATGGCACAGCATAATATCAGCCGTTTATTGCAACAGGGTGTACATGTAACGGTCAATTCAGATGATCCATCTTATTTTGGTGGTTATATGAATGATAATTTCATTGCAATTACAAAAGCTTTAGACCTGTCAAATGATGAGCTAAAGCAATTGGCGAAAAATTCGTTTGAAGCTTCATTTATCTCGGATGCTGAAAAGCAAAAATGGTCACAACAGATTGATTCTTTGGTGTAATCCATTCCTTTGAAAAATGCTTTTGGATTGGGCAGATTGATATATTGATCTGTTCAATAACTATTAGGTTCTAATGTGAAAAAGTTTTTTTGCTGGGTATTTGCAGTCGTTTTATTGATTGGCTCTGTATCAGTTTTTGCGACCGATAAAAATGCTACTCTAACCCAGAAAATGTTGAAACCAGTGATTGAACAAGGCTGTAAAAGTGAATTGAATGCTTCAAAAGTGTGGCAATCCGCAGCTTTGTTCATGAGTTCAGAGCGGCAATCAACCGTACAAAAACAAATCTGTGGTTGTGTGGGTGAACATGCCTTGCAGGACGTTTCGGTCAAAGAGTTAGCTATGGCATCGATGAGTGAATCTGCAAAAAATAGCCTGATTAAACAAGCGGTGGTGAACAGTGTTAAAGGTTGTGCCCAAGACGCTTTGAAATAACTTAGGGTTATAAATTGAACTATAAAAAAGCCGCATCAGTAATACATCAATGCGGCTTTTTTATGGAGACAAAATTGATTATTTTGCTTGTCGGGTCATGCTGCGCAAGATGTTATCTTTATCGATGAAATGATGTTTTAATGCCGCCGCAATATGACCAATGACAAGTAAGCCTGCAAACCAGGATAAATAAATGTGTACAGGTTTTACGATGGCTAAAAGGTTGGGATTATCCTGGACCAAACGTGGAATTTCGAATAAATACAAAACAGGTGCCGGATGTCCTGCACTCCAGCTAAATAAGCAGCCGGTAATCGGTAAAGCCAGTAACATGAGATATAAAGCTAAATGTCCCAGATGTGCCAAGACTTTCATCAAAGGTGACATGCTGTCGGGTAGTGCTGGAACAGGGTGGGTATAGCGCCAAAATATACGAATTAGGACCAGAAAGATAATGGTGGTGGCGATGTTCTTATGTAGAGTAATGACCTGACCTTTAAAGCTTCCATCAACCTCATAACTTAGAAAATTTCCGCTATAAAAACCAATACACCATGCTGCAATAAAAATAGCAGCCATGAGCCAATGCAGCATTTGTGCCGTACGCGTATAGTATTGTGAGGTATTTTTCATGTTATACCTATGTATCCATATGTCATTTTCAAGTCTGGGTATGCTAATCAAAAAGCCCATATTTAAAAATGATGGATATGGAACGAAGCGTGTGCTTCTTGCAACACTGAAAAGGATGCTGTTTTTTTAATCGGATTATCCGGATGTGGAAAATTCAACTGAAATATAGATTTCTTCCTTGGGAAAGTTTCGGCAAAATATGCCTAACAGATTTTATATTTAAGGATTAAGCTGTGAAAAAAATAATTGCGGTGCTTGTACCTCTCACTTTGGCTTTAACTGCCTGTGTAGCAACGAATACTACAACTGGCACAATGCCGGCTACACAATCGGCAACTCAACAACTCGGTATGGCTGCAATTAAAATTGCAATTAATGCCAAATGTACCACCGAGTTGAATACTATTCCTGCATGGCAAAATGCAACCAAGTTAATGACTGCAACTCAAAAGCAAAATATTCAGACTGAAATCTGTGGTTGTGTCAGTGAAAAAGCACCACAAAATGTAACTGCAGTCGATTTGGCGACAGCTGCGATTGATCCGGCTGCACGTAATACTATTGTTTCAAATGCAGTGACTAAAACCATTAATGCTTGTGTTGCTGAAGCCATGAACTAATACAGCTTTAATTCATGTTAAAATTAAAGAGGTTGATGTGATTCGGCCTCTTTTTTTGTAGGTAAGTATTGATGAAAATTGCCGGTGTAGATGAAGCGGGGCGTGGCCCCTTGGTAGGTTCGGTGGTAGCGGCAGCAGTTATTTTAGATCCCAATAATCCGATTGAAGGGTTGAATGATTCTAAAAAACTCAGCGAAAAAAAGCGTGAAAAATTATTTGTAGAAATACAAGAGAAAGCCTTGGCTTGGGCCATTGCTGAAGCCAGCCACGAAGAAATAGACCAGATCAATATTCTACAGGCCTCTTTATTGGCTATGCGCCGTGCTGTAGAAGCTTTGCATCTTCAGCCGGAACATGTGCTGGTTGATGGTAATAAAGTTCCGCAAGGCTTAACCATGAGCTGTGATGCGGTGGTCGGCGGGGATGCACTGCATGCAGAAATTTCAGCGGCCAGTATCCTGGCAAAAGTAACGCGTGACCATCAAATGGTAGAGCTGGATCGGCAATATCCGCATTTTGGCTTTGCCAAACATAAGGGTTACCCAACTAAAGCCCATTTTGAAGCGATTGCTGAGCATGGCGTGATTGATCAACATCGCCGTAGTTATGCACCGGTTAAAAAGGCATTGGCCTTGCTGGGACAAAAATAAGCAGCAGATAAATTTAAAGCGGCCATATAGCCGCTTTATATTAGAACAACCTTTAACGGTTTAACGATTAAAGTCGTTCTGGGTATTTTGTGGGAAATTATCTTCTTCAAAAGAAGGCTGATAATCCTGATCCAGGTGTTGCAGATGTTCATGCATAGCGCGTTCATGTTGAATTCGTTGGTAGATTTCTTCACGATGAACAGATACTTCTTTTGGAGCATTTACGCCAATACGAACCTGATTACCTTTTACGCCAAGCACAGTTACACTGACTTGATCCCCAATCATTAATGTTTCACCGACACGTCGGGTTAGAATCAGCATGTTTATCTCCTTGCAAAACGCTAAACGTGCAATTGATTTTAAAATTTAAAAAGACACAACCTTAATATTATAGAAATATTATCAAAACAATCTGTCAAGAATTTGACTAAAATAATTCTGTTAATATTTTCAAAATCCTCAGTTACAAATATAACAGAGCCACTATAAAAAAAACTATAGTGGCTCTGTTCTTTTTGTAGTATTTCGCAAATTTTGTTCAACAAGGACTAAATTTGTTACTCTACATATTAAGCGCGTGCGCTTGATTCGCCAGATTCACGGTCTAAACCGAAAGCTGTGTGAAGCGTGCGCACGGCAAGCTCTAAATAATTTTCTTCAATGATAACTGAAATTTTAATTTCCGAAGTTGAGATCATCAAAATGTTAATGCCTTCTTCTGCAAGAGCAGTAAACATTTTGCTTGCTACGCCTGCATGAGAGCGCATACCCACACCTACGATTGATACTTTCACGATGTCTGAACGGGTCGCAACTTCACGAGCACCAATTTCTTTTGCGGTTTGCTCCAGAATTGCTTTTGCTTTATTGAACTCACCACGGTTGACTGTGAACGTGAAGTCAGTGGTACCGTCTTCTTCCACATTCTGGATGATCATGTCAACTTCGATATTCGCTGCACCAATTGGCGCCAGGATTTTGGATGCAATACCAGGCAGGTCAGGCACGCCCAAGATAGTCAATTTTGCTTCGTCACGGTTAAACGCGATACCAGAGATAATTGGCTGTTCCATGTTGTCTTCCAATTCAGTAGTAATAAGAGTTCCGACGTTGTTTTTGAAGTCTTCGTCAAATGCGCCATCATCGTCGTTATCGAAGCTTGATAATACGCGTAAAGGCACTTGGTATTTGCCGGCAAATTCAACTGAACGGATTTGCAGGACTTTCGAACCAAGTGATGCCATTTCCAGCATTTCTTCAAAAGAAATACGATCAACTTTTTTCGCTTTTGGTGCAACGCGTGGGTCAGTGGTATAAACGCCATCTACGTCTGTATAAATCTGGCATTCATCTGCTTTAAGTGCAGCTGCAAGTGCCACGCCAGAGGTATCTGAACCACCACGACCTAAAGTTGTTGTATTGCCCAATTCATCAAAGCCCTGGAAACCGGCAACCACAAGTACGCGGCCTGCATCTAGGTTTTCAGTTAATACATCAGTATCAATAGATTCAATGCGGGCTTTGTTGAATGCGCTGTCGGTTTTAATGCCAACCTGGCGGCCAGTAAGTGATTTTGCTTCTACTCCAATTGAGTTGAGCGCCATCGCTAACATAGAAATCGTAACCTGTTCACCCGTAGACACCATCTGGTCTAATTCGCGTGGATCAGGGGTTTCGGTAATGGCCTTCGCTAAAGCAAGCAGGCGATTGGTTTCGCCACTCATTGCTGATACCACAACCACAACCTTGTGGCCGTGGTCATGCCAGCGCTTTACACGACGAGCAACATTTAAGATGCGCTCGGGAGTACCCATAGAGGTACCGCCATATTTTTGAACGATTAATGCCATAGTTGTTCCATAAAAGCCATGATCCTGAATTACCTTTTCAGGATCAGTTACACAAAAGGTGAAGTTTTATTTTGCTTCAAGCCAAGCAGTCAAATCTGCCATCACTGTTGCAAACTTCTCGTTAAGTGGCGCGCCACCTTGTGCCAAGTCAGGTTTACCACCACCTTTACCACCGAGCTCGGTTGCCAGGTGTTTGATGATGTCGCCCGCTTTAATAGTGTTCGTGAAGTCTTTTGCTACTGAAGCAAGAAGGCTGACTTTGTCATCCTCTACAGCTGCAAGCACAATCACTGCATTGTTTAGTTTAGATTTCACACCGTCGTGCAGGTTGCGAAGAGATTTCGCATCCATGTTTTGTACAGTGGTAATCAGTGTTTGACGACCAGCCACAGTTTGAACTTGGCTTAAAAGTTCAGCTGCCTGGAAGTTTGCTAATTTCTGGTTCAACTGCTCAATTTGTTTTTGCAAACTCGATGCAGTATTCGCTAAAGCTTCCACTTTTTCTAAAGTCTGGTCTTTTTGCGCTTTTAAAACATCATTGATTGCATGAATGTCACGATCTGCTTTTTGTGAAGCTTCAATCGCTTTAGTACCTGTGACTGCTTCGATACGGCGTACACCTGCTGCTACACCACCTTCTGAAGTGATTTTGAACAGACCGATATCACCAGTGCGTTTTACGTGAATACCGCCACATAGTTCGATCGAGAAGTTTTTCTCATCGATAATTGAACCCATGGAAAGTACACGTACTTCGTCACCATATTTTTCACCAAACAGCATCATCGCGCCTTTTTCTTTGGCAGATTCGATGTCAAGAAGTTCAGTTGAAACTGCAGTGTTGGCAATAATTTCACGGTTTACAATGCGTTCAACTTCCTGCAGCTGTTCGAATGAAACAGGTTGGTCATTGGCAAAGTCAAAACGTAAAATGTCAGATGCAACCAATGAACCTTTTTGCTGTACATGTGAACCCAATACTTGGCGAAGGGCAGCATGTAACAGGTGAGTTGCTGAGTGGTTGCGTGACGTTGCTTCACGGATGTCTGCTTTAACAATCGCTTCAACAGATTGAGCGGCTTTTAAGCTACCCATGGTCACAATACCTTGGTGAACGAATGCACCACCCGATTTCTTGGTATCTTGAACTTCGAAAATACCGGTATCGTTTTTGAAGATACCTGTATCACCAATCTGACCGCCGCTTTCTGCATAGAAAGGGGTCTGGTTCAATACGATGAGCGCTTCGTCACCTTCCACAACTTCATCAACCTGTTCGCCATCTTTATAGATTGCAACAATTTGGCCTTGAGCTTGAGTGGCTTCATAACCTTCGAACTGGGTTTCACCTTCAACTTTTACAATACTGTTGTAGTCGATGGCGAATTTACCTGCATCACGTGCACGTTGACGTTGCGCAGCCATCTCTTTTTCAAAGCCAGCTTCATCAATAGTGAGCTCACGTTCACGTGCGATGTCAGCTGTTAGGTCAGTTGGGAAGCCGTAAGTATCATAGAGTTTGAAGACTGTTGCACCTGGAATCACTGAACCTTTCAGTTGAGCTAATTCACCTTCAAGCAATTTCAGACCTTGCTCTAAAGTTTTAGCGAATTGTTCTTCTTCTTTTAAAAGTTGTGCTTCGATACGTGCCTGGTTGGCTGCAAGTTCAGGGTATGCAGCACCCATTGCTTCGATTAATGGCTGGAGCATTTTATGGAAGAATGAGCCGGTTGCACCCAATTTGTTACCGTGACGCACTGCACGACGGATAATACGACGCAGTACATAACCACGGCCTTCGTTAGAAGGATTCACACCATCTGCAATTAGGAAACAGCATGAACGTGCATGGTCAGCAACAACTTTAAGGGAAGCTGGGTAGTCAATGAGTTTGTTTTCTGCTTGTGCTTTGGCTTCAAGTTCAGAAGTATCTAAACCAATGATTTCAGCCGCAGCTTTTAACAAGTGCTGGAACAGGTCAATTTCGTAGTTTGAGTTGACGTGTTGTAAAACTGCGGAAATACGTTCCAAGCCCATACCTGTATCTACAGATGGCGCTGGAAGAGGATGCAGTACGCCATCAGCAGTACGGTTGAACTGCATGAATACGTTGTTCCAGATCTCGATGAAACGGTCGCCATCTTCTTCAGGTGTGCCTGGTAAGCCACCCCAGATGTGGTCGCCATGGTCAAAGAAGATTTCAGAACAAGGACCACAAGGACCGGTATCACCCATTGCCCAGAAGTTATCCGATGCGTATTGACCGCCTTTGTTGTCGCCAATACGGATGATGCGAGATGCATCTAAGCCAATTTCTTTGTTCCAGATATCAAATGCTTCGTCATCTGTATGGTAAACAGTTGCATATAACTTATCTTTAGGAAGACCCAGCCATTTTTCGTTGGTCAAGAAATCCCAGGCAAATTTGATCGCATCACGTTTAAAGTAATCACCAAAAGAGAAGTTACCTAGCATTTCAAAGAAGGTGTGGTGACGTGCAGTGTAGCCCACGTTGTCCAAGTCGTTGTGTTTACCACCGGCACGGACACATTTTTGTGAAGATGTTGCGCGAACATAATCACGTTTTTCAAGACCGAGGAAGCAGTCTTTGAACTGGTTCATCCCAGCGTTGGTGAATAATAATGTTGGGTCGTTGGCAGGAACCAGAGAACTCGACGCGACACGTGTATGCCCTTGCGATTCAAAATAGCTTAAAAAAGCTTCGCGAATTTCAGCTGATGTCATAAAACGAGTACTCACAACCAAGTCACTCCATAAATCTTGTATTTGGCTAATAGCACGTCAAGCAAGTCTTACTTTTATAAAGCTGGCTTGAGATACTGGCTTAAAATTTTAAAACGCTAAAGTATAACGGAAAAAGCCGCATGCACCAATCACTTTAAGGCGAATTAATCACAATTCTATTTAAGCGCTATTAGGTTTCATGCACTGAATTAATCAGCCAAATTCTGCTTTATGCGTAAGATATAAAGTAAGTGAAAAGTGAAGTAAATATTTTAAGGCAATCTGGTCTAAATAAAATTTGCGAAAAAATAAGCTTAAAAGCATCAGGCTGAACCCTTTGTTGCGAGATATTTTATAAATACAGCAGCAGAAATGGTATCGGTATCTGGTTAAAATCCATTAACATAGAGCGGTGTTTACATCTACCCAAGAGTTAAGGATATCTGATGCAACGAGTAGCCATTAATGGTTTCGGGCGAATTGGTCGCAATGTATTACGGGCTTGGTTTGAAAATCCTAAGGATTTTCATTTTGATATCGTGGCGATTAACGATGTTGCAGATGTAGAAACACTGGTGCATTTGTTTAAATATGACACCACACATGGTCGCTTCAAAGGCAAGGTCGAAGTACTTTTACAAGATGAACAGATTTTTTTGCATATTTCTGCAGGTCTGGCGCAATTAAAAGTACAGGTATTTTCACAACAACAACCTGAACACTTGCCCTGGAATAAGTTAAATATTGATGTGGTGCTGGAATGTACCGGGTTATTCCGTTCACGTGCAGCAGCCACAGGACATGTTACTGCAGGGGCGAAGCGGGTCATTATTGGTGCTGCACCCTTTGACACGGTGGATGCCGCCATTGTGTATGGGGTAAACCATCACGAAGTCAAAGCCACGGACCGGATTATTTCCAGTGTATCCTGCACCACACAAGCCTTGGTTCCTTTAGTTAAAATTATTGATGATGCTTTTGGTATTGATACCGCACTGATGACAGAAATTCATGCAGTGACGGCAGATCAGTCGGTGCTGGATCATGCTCATCGAGATTTGCGCCGTGCCCGTGCTTCAGGACACAATATTATTCCGACCACATCTTCAGCTCTTGGGGCCTTAAAACGGGTGATGCCGAAAATGGCAGAGCGTATAGATGGTTATTCCATACGCGTACCGACCATTAATGTGGCAGCGATTGACCTCACTTTTGTTGCGCAGTCGCATGTCACAGCACATAAAATTAATGAAATCCTGATCAAATCGGCACGTCAGGATTATGCGGAAATTATGGATGTTACCGATGAACCTCTGGTTTCATCAGACTTTAACCATTCGCCTTATTCATTGATTGTGGATTTGAGCCAAACTATGGTGGTGGGTCATCAGGCTAAAGTTTTTGCCTGGTATGATAATGAATGGGGTTATGCGAATCGCTTGCTGGACTTGTGTGAATCTTTTACTCATAAATAAAGAACCTTATTTAAAAGATGAGGGTGAGATGAGTTATTGGATGATGCGATTTCCGCAAGTGATCGGATTTCGCAGGGCTTAGTTGTATTAAGTGTGATCTGTAGCTCAATTATTATTAATTTGTTTGATTGGTTGGTTGAATCTTGAGTAAATGCCTGGTCTTCAGTAGGATGGATAGACTGTCAGGAAATGCTTTATGGACAGTGGCAGTGGATCATCGACCCAGAAAAATGCTTATAATAAATATTCTCTAGCTAGACAGAGTTAATTTTACAATCACTTTTTAATTGTTATACGAAAATTATAAGTCTTTTTAATTTAATCACCTCGATTCATGATAATAATAAGTCAGGAATCAATAACATGAGCAGTGCATCTATGTTGATATTTATATGGGGATTTATTTTCCTTTTGGCCATAGCAGTGATCTTTTTGATTTGGGCACAATTTACCAACCAAGGCGCTGCACTCAGTGAAATTCAGTTGAATCAACAATTGGAAAAAAAAGTGGTTCATCTGGAAGAAAACCTTAAAAAAACGCTGGAAATTATGCAAGACCTGGCGAAGAAAATGCATATTCAGCAAGAAGTGATTGATAAAACCACGACCAAACTGAACCAGGTGGAATCGCAAAATGCCGAATTGGTTGGACTGCTGGCAAAAACGGTTCACTCAACAGACAAGCCTTCAGTCTAATTTTAAGGTGAGCTTATCGTATTCTTAAAGCAGCTATAGAGCGATCTTTCAGCATATGCGACTAAACTAGCTTTGGAAACGTTGCTATAAAAAGGGCCTGACTCGTCACTGGTTTTTTTGGAAGAATGGCTTTGTACAAATAGTCTGGATTGGCGTTTGCTGTTTTAGCGGATTTCAGTATTTTTTATTTTATAATGGTTGAATTTGCGAGAGTACTGATCAATCGTGAATGATTCAGCTGATTCAGTTTTTTAAACGGCATAAATTAGTTGGTAAAAAACGAACAAATCTGCAAAAAGTCATGTGCACAGCTAAAGTGATCGTGCTAGACTAGGAGAAATCGGGTGTGCTCCCGATTTTTTTATGCGGATTACTTCCGCGCTGACAAGTATTTAGGTTTACAACATGCCCATTTCAGAGACATGGTTATTACCTGATGGTGTAGCTGATGTATTACCAGAACAAGCGCAAGTAATTGAAGCTTTGCGCCGTGAAGCATTGGATTTCCTCGCATCTCGAGGTTATCAGCTGGTGTACACGCCATTTATCGAATACATCGAATCTCTTTCTTCTCTCTCAGAATCGAATCAAGATTTAGACTTGGCCACTTTTAAAGTCATCGACCAGCTCTCTGGTCGTTTACTTGGTGTGCGTGCCGATATGACACCGCAAGTGGCCCGTATCGATGCGCATGTACATCCGGTCGAAGGCGTAGCGCGCTATTGCTACGCTGGCACGGTTTTACACACCAAACCTCAAGGTTTTAATACCACGCGTGCACCGCTGCAACTGGGTGCGGAACTTTTTGGTTCAGACAGTATTGATGCTGACGTCGAAATGATTGACGTGATGCTTAACTTATTAAAAACAGCAAGTTTTGTAGATGGCATCCATCTGGATTTAGGTCATGTCGGCTTATTCCGTAGTCTGGTTAAACATGCTGGTTTAAGCAAGGCGGAAGAAAGTCAGCTTTCGGATCTTTATCAACGTAAAGCATTGCCTGAACTTGCTGAATTTACACAGGAATTAAAATTTGGTGCAGATTTTTATGCACTGGGTCGTTATTCAAGTGATTTAGATGCTTTAGAAGCCAACCTGAGTGCTGAAATTATTGCAGACCCGGCATTCAAACAGGCATTTGACGCAGTAAAAACCACACGGTCTGAAATTCAGGCACGTTGGCCAGACTTGCATATTGGTATTGATGTTGTAGAGCTTCGTTCATATCACTACCACACCGGTTTAATGTATGCCGTCTATGCACCAAACCGTGCAGCACCCCTGGCTCAAGGCGGTCGTTATGACGGTATTGGTGAACATTTCGGGCGTGCGCGTCCTGCAACAGGCTTCTCTTGTGACTTATATGCACTCAGTGCAGGTCAGTTCAAGCAAGTTCAAAAAGTGGTTGCACCGAAAGGGACAGACAAAGCATTACTGGATGCAATTGCTGCTCTGCGTGCACAAGGCTTAAGTGTTATTCAGTTATTAGGCAATGACGATTTAAACTCAATTCCGTTTGCGACTCACCAATTGGTGAATGTAGCAGGGGAATGGAAAGTCGAACAGATTTAATGACCTGAATCAGTATTGAGTCACTGATTCAAGTTTTCAATTTTAACAGCATGATGCAATGAGGCTATTATGGGCAAGAATGTTGTGGTACTCGGTACCCAATGGGGCGACGAAGGTAAAGGTAAAATCGTTGACCTGCTCACAGATCAAGCGGCAGCGGTCGTTCGTTATCAAGGCGGACACAACGCAGGCCATACTCTTGTGGTTGGTGGTAAGAAAACTGTATTACACCTCATTCCATCTGGTATTTTACGTGAAAATGTACTGTGCTTAATTGGTAACGGCGTGGTTCTTTCACCTGAAGCGCTTATTAAAGAGATGGATATTCTTGAAAAAGAAGGCGTGCCAGTACGTGAGCGTTTACGTATTTCTCCAAACTGTCCGTTAATCCTTCCAAACCACATTGCACTTGACCAAGCGCGTGAGAAAAAACGTGGCAATGCAAAAATTGGTACAACTGGCCGTGGTATTGGTCCCGCTTACGAAGATAAAGTTGCACGTCGTGCAATTCGTGTTGCTGACCTGGTACGTGGTGGTGAACATCTTAAAGCTCAACTTACCGAGCTTCTTGAATACCATAACTTCCAATTAACTCAATTCTACGGTGTAGAAGCAGTTAATCTTGAAGATGTACTTGCTCTTTGCGACCAATGGCGTGAAGTTGTTGCTCCATTAGTTGTGGACGTAACAGGTGAACTTCATAAATACCGTAAAAACGGTGATAACATCATGTTTGAAGGCGCGCAAGGTTCACTTCTTGACGTTGACCATGGTACATACCCGTATGTAACTTCTTCAAACACAACTGCTGGTGGCGTAAGTTCTGGTTCTGGTCTTGGTCCATTACACCTTGACTATGTATTGGGTATCACTAAAGCGTACACAACACGTGTAGGTGCTGGTCCATTCCCAACTGAGCTTGTTTACGATGCAGCGAACGATGTGGGTGATGCAATTGGTAAACACTTGGGTACTGTAGGTTCAGAATTTGGTGCGTCTACTGGCCGTCAACGTCGTTGTGGTTGGTTCGATGCTGAAATTCTTCGCCGTTCAGTAGAAGTAAACTCACTTTCTGGTATCTGCTTGACTAAACTTGACGTTCTTGATGGTTTAGAAGAAGTGAAAATCTGTGTCGGTTACGAAGCTGCTGATTCTGGTTGCGTAGGTTCTTCTGATGCGCTTGCATTCGAAACTTTAAAGCCAATTTATGAAACTATGCCAGGCTGGTCTGAGTCTACTTTTGGTGCTAAATCAATTGATCAGTTACCAGAAGCTGCACTTAACTACGTAAAACGTCTTGAGCAATTGATTGAATGTCCAATCGACATCATTTCAACTGGTCCAGACCGTGAAGAAACGATTATTCTTCGCCATCCATTCGAAGCTTAATCTGCCAAGAATTAAGATGTACAAAAAGCCTCGCATTTGCGAGGCTTTTTTTGTCCATTTCATTTGGAAAATATATCTACGACCAGTATGCAGACTGTTTTGCCCGACTAAAGTTGCATCAGAGAATACTGTTTAATTTATTTGCGCTTGCTAGAATGTTAAATATAAAAGAAATACAAGGTTGTGCATGATGCATAAAAATATATCAGCGACGATGTTTTATTCATTACTGTTTGCAATGGGTGGGGCACCGACCATTGCCATGCTGGTTATTCAGGCACAAACACAAGATCCCGCCATTATTAATGCAGCACTTATTGGATTAAGCGTTATCATTGCCTGTATTCTGGTCCCCATTGTTCTGATTCAAAATGCATTTTTATTTTTTAAGCGCAAAAATGAACAACTGGAACAGAAAATTAAACCCCTTTCCCAGATATACTTGGGGCTAAATGTTTTATGTTTGCTTTATTGGCTTAGTTTTCAATTTCTTAAATGACCTTGTTTACATAAATGATATGATTGTGAAGAGAATATCAATTTAAAGATTATTCACTATTTCATATAATCTCCTGAAAAGAGATATCTAGTTTTAAGGCGGAGATTATTATAATGAACAGCAAGCTGATTTTAAGTTTGTGTGCAGCGAGTGTAATCACTATTTCAGGTTGTACCACTGTAGCGGATATGGCTGGGGCAGATTCATCCACATTAAATGTTACTGCTGCGCAGGGCTTTAATAAAACTGTTCAGGAAGCAAGTGCCAATAAAACCTTAGATACTTCATCTACCACTTATAAGCGAATTAATTCGGTATTTTTACGTCTAAAACCTTATGGTGATCAAATCAACCAGACAGGCCAAAAGTTTGACTGGCAATTGGCTGTGCTGAAATCAGACCAGATTAATGCTTATGTGGCACCAGGGGGTAAAGTGGTGTTTTACACTGGTATTGTGAATAAACTTAATCTGACCGATGCTGAAATTGCAGCTGTGATGGGTCATGAAATGGTGCATGCCCTGGAAGAACATTCCAAACAAAAAATTGGTGCACAAGCTTTAACTGACCTAGCTTTAAACATTGGTTTAGGCTATGCAGGCAATAATGTCGGTCAATTGGGTGCAGCAGCAGCTCAGTTAGGCACACAAGTGGGTGTGGGCTTGCCATATTCACGTAGTCTTGAAAGCCGTGCAGACCAAGGTGGTTTAATGCTAATGGCACGTGCCGGTTATAACCCGCAAGCCGCGATTACCCTTTGGGAAAAAATGAACAAGTTAGAAGGTGCAGGTGGTACATCATTCCTGTCGACTCACCCTTCAAATGGTCAGCGTATCGAAGCAATGCGTAAAAACTTGCCTGCAGCTCAAGCTATTTATAACAGACGCTAATTGTTGTTTTATTCATAAAAAAGGATGCCTATAGCATCCTTTTTTGCTTTTACTCCCTCTTCCTATGGGGGATGAGCATCCTCAGAATATATTCTGAGTGCGCAAGGGAAGATGGTGTCCATAATTTCGAAGTGATCGAATATAAAGCTTTAACTTTTCTAATTTCATTTTAAATCAGTGCTTAAAATGAAATTAGGGCGCTGGATTCGGCTGCTTGCGGTGAATATCTTCAATGCCCTGTAAAACTTCTGCTGATAAATCAATGTCAAAAGCCTGAATATTTTCTTTCAGTTGATCCAGGTTGGTTGCGCCAATAATGGTACTGGTGACAAAGAACTGCTGCTTAATAAATGCCAATGCCAGTTGGGTTGGGGTTAAGCCATGTCGCTCTGCAAGCTGAGCATACTGTTCAGTTGCCCATTCACTTTCAGGATTGCTATAGCGGCTAAAACGGGAAAATAAGCTGACCCGTGCATTGGCTGGACGAGCACCATGACGGAATTTACCTGTCAAGTAACCAAAGGCTAAAGGGGAATAGGCAAGTAAGCCGACATTTTCATAATGGGCAATTTCAGACATGCCAATTTCATAAGTCCGGTTCAACAGGCTATACGGATTTTGTACGCTGACAAATTTTTTCAGGCCTAACTTTTCAGCCAGATGTAAAAATTTTAAAGTTCCCCACGGGGTTTCATTGGACAGCCCAATATAACGGATACGGCCTTTTTTAATTTCATCACTTAAGGCGCTTAAGGTTTCTTCTAAGGCAGTGACTTGCTGTTGATTGTGCGCTTCTGTATTGCCATAACCCAATTTTCCGAAGAAATTGGTTGGACGTTGTGGCCAATGCAATTGATACAGGTCAATATAATCACTCTGCAGGCGTTTTAACGAGCCATCGATTGCCGAGCTAATCTCAGCTGCAGTAAAGCGTGTTTGGCCATCACGGATATGGCTGCCGCCTTGTGAGGGACCGGCGATTTTTGAGGCAATGAACAGCTGGTCACGCTGACCACGTTGTGCAATCCAGTTGCCCAGGATGGTTTCTGTTGCTCCTTGAGTCTCAGGTTTTGGTGGGACCGGATACATTTCTGCGGTATCCCAAAAAAACAACCCCTGATCCAGAGCATATTCAAGCTGTTGAAAGGCCTCTGCCTGGGTATTTTGTTCACCAAAGGTCATGGTGCCTAAACAAATTTCAGGCACAAGAATCCCGGTATTGGCTAAAGATTTGAGTTGCATAGAGGTTGATCCCTTAATTTTTATCAAGTTTAACATTGTGCATTAGGCTAACTGATTTTTGCATCAGGGTTAAATCATGAATTGTTTTAAAGTTGTCATAAAAAATTTAAAAAGAACAGGTTGCAAATTACGGACATAAAAAAAGCAAATCTTAGGATTTGCTTTTATGGTGAATGGAAGAAAACTTATTCTTCATCATCCTCGTCTTCTAAAGCTGCATTGCTATCTTCAGCAGAAACATCATAAATCAGGATGGCTTTACCATCAGTCTGGATCATGCCTTGTTCTTCCAGTGTTTTGAGGACACGACCGACCATTTCACGGGAACAACCAACAATACGGCCAATTTCCTGACGGGTAATACGGATTTGACGTCCATTCGGTAAAATCATGGCTTCTGGTTGAGAAGACAGGTCAATCAGGCAGCGTGCAATACGGCCAGATACATCAATAAATGCCAGGTCAGTCACTTTACGAGTGGTATTTTTTAAGCGACGTACAAGCTGGGCAAATACGGCATAGCTCAGGTCTGGATACTGTTTGCTTAATTCGTGGAAGTTTTCATAGGTGATTTCGGCAATTTCACATACGTCACGTGTACGAACTTCTGCAGTACGTTGTGGATTTGCTTCAAAAAGACCCATTTCCCCAAAAAAGTCTCCAGCATTCAAATAGGCAACCACAATTTCACGATCATCATCTTCACGTAAAATAATGGATACTGAACCTTTTAAAATCAAATAAAGCGATTTTGATTCTGAGCCTGCATCTACAATTGCAGTGCGTTTTGGATAACGATTTATATATGCACGTTTTAATAATGCTTTTACTGACTCAGGGAGTTGACCAGGAGACAGCGCATCAGTGCTAAGTTGTGAAAAGTTTGAAGTCATGCTAACGGTTCCGAATATGGATAATTAATAGATCGCACAAGACCTAAAGTGAACTTGTCACACAGAAGAGCTGAAATTCCTTATCAACTCAATTTATGTTAGTGTACAGGTACGTCGTAAATTTATAGTTTTTTTCAGGTAGTTGCAATGCAAACAAGCGTTCATTGGCTAGAGAATGTTGCTTTTGAAGCAAAATCGGAAAGTGGTCACCAAATTGTAATGGATGGGGCCGAGGCATATGGTGGTCAAAACCGTGGACCACGTCCTATGGAGTTGATATTAATGGGACTTGGTGGCTGTGCTTCCTTTGATATTGTGACTATTTTAAAGAAATCTCGCCAAGATGTGACGGATGTTGTATGTCAGCTCAAAGCTGAACGTGCGGATAGCATCCCAGCCGTGTTTACCAAAATCCATTTACATTTTGTGGTAACGGGTAAAGCAGTCAAAGAAAAACAGGTCGCTAAAGCAGTTGAACTTTCAGCTGAAAAATACTGTTCTGCAAGCAAAATGTTATCGGATGGTGGGGTGGAAATTAGCCACGATTTTGAAATTATTGAAGTTGAATAATGAAATCCAGATGGCAATCCATTTTTGGATTGCCATTTTTTATTCTGCATCACAATTAAAAAGGTATAAAGTAAAAACGCATTTCACTCTAAGAGGGATTCAACAGTAACCCATTATACTTTTGATGAATCCTGTCCTCTAAACATGCATTTCTAGAATATTCATCAAGCTGATTGATGTATTCATAATCACAATAGTTTTTTAAAAGCTTTGATGATTCCTTATTAAAAGATACAAAATGCCTAGGGAAGAGAATTTCATACATAAATAATTACAATATGCTTGAAAAAATTAGCTTAAACACCCATATTATAACTAACATCCAAGCTTTATATTAATTTGGTTTAGTTGTTGAAAATTAAAAATATTTTTTAAAAATGTTATTGAAAAATATCAAGCCATTCCCATCTATTATCCAAGTACAAAATTTGTTGTGAGGAAAAATAAGAATGCGTTTTGAAAAATTTACAAATCGCTTGCAGCAAGCCTTATCAGATGCTCAGTCTCTGGCCATGGGTAAAGACCATACTGCCATCTCAGGTATTCACATTTTATCGGTGTTACTGGAAGAGCCTGCCAATATCAGCCTGTTTCAGCAAGCCGGAGCAAATCTACGTGATCTGCAAACCAAAGTGCAGCAAGCGCTTCAAGATGCGCCGACCATCGCTAATCCAACTGGGGACATCAACTTAAATCCTGAAGCGGTACGGGCTTTAAATCTGGCGGACAGCTATGCCCAAAAAGCCGGGGATGAGTTTTTATCTACCGACTGGGTGCTACTCGCTTTAGCGGAAACCGGTGCAACCAAAACTTTATTAAATAATGTCGGCGTAACTACTGAAAGCTTACGCAAAGCGATTGAAAAAATTCGAGGTGATGAAAAAGTCATGAGTAATACCCATGAAGATCAACGTGATTCACTCAATAAATACACCATAGACTTAACTGAACGTGCCATGTCCGGCAAACTGGACCCTGTGATTGGTCGTGATGAAGAAATCAGACGTACCATTCAGGTCTTGTCACGCCGTACCAAAAATAATCCGGTACTGATTGGCGAGCCTGGAGTGGGTAAAACGGCAATTGTGGAAGGCTTGGCACAACGCATTGTCAACGGTGAAGTTCCGGAAGGCCTGAAAGGTAAACGGGTTTTATCTTTGGACTTGGGTTCATTGCTGGCTGGTGCAAAATATCGCGGTGAGTTTGAAGAGCGATTAAAAGCAGTTCTGAAAGATTTGGCCAAACATGAAGGCGAAATCATCCTCTTCATTGATGAATTACATACCCTGGTGGGCGCAGGTAAGGGCGAAGGTGCCATGGATGCAGGCAATATGCTTAAACCTGCATTGGCCCGTGGTGAGCTGCGCTGTGTTGGTGCAACCACATTAGATGAATACCGCCAGTTCATTGAAAAAGATGCTGCACTGGAACGCCGTTTCCAAAAAGTATTGGTCGATGAAC
This sequence comes from Acinetobacter sp. CS-2, assembly GCF_016599715.1. Taxonomy (NCBI): domain Bacteria; kingdom Pseudomonadati; phylum Pseudomonadota; class Gammaproteobacteria; order Moraxellales; family Moraxellaceae; genus Acinetobacter; species Acinetobacter sp. CS-2. The sequence goes on along the minus strand of NZ_CP067019.1, from coordinate 1,986,430 downwards.
CAAGCGTTGAAGATACTATTGCAATTCTGCGTGGCTTAAAAGAGAAATATGCGACCCATCACGGGGTACAGATTCTGGATTCAGCGATTATTGCCGCAGCGAAAATGTCGCACCGCTATATCACTGACCGTCAATTGCCCGATAAAGCCATTGACCTGATTGATGAGGCAGCTTCGCGGATTAAAATGGAAATTGATTCCAAACCTGAGCCACTCGATCGTTTGGATCGTCGCCTAATTCAATTGAAAATGCAGCTGGAAGCGGTGAAACAGGATGCAGATTCGGTAAGCAAGGCAGAAGTCAGCCATCTGGAAAAACAGATCGAAGAAGTACAGAAAGAATACAGTGATCTGGAAGAACAGTGGATTGCTGAAAAACGACTGGTTGAAGGCACCAGCCAAGCGCAAGTTGAACTTGATAAAGCGCGTACCGCATTTGAAAAAGCCCAGCGTGAAGGTGACTTGGCAGAAGCCAGTCGTTTGCAATACGGGGTTATTCCTGAATTACAAAAACGTCTTGCTGCAGAAGAGGTTGCTGAGGAAAATGGTGAAGAACCGAAACTGATCCGTACCAAAGTTACGGAAAATGAAATTGCCGAAGTGGTCAGTGCTGCAACCGGTATTCCTGTAGCGAAAATGCTGCAAGGTGAACGCGAGAAATTGCTGCATATGGAAGAATTCCTGCATAACCGTGTTGTCGGGCAAGATGAAGCCGTAGTAGCGGTATCCAATGCGGTGCGTCGTTCACGTGCAGGATTGTCTGATCCGAACCGTCCAAGTGGTTCATTCCTGTTCCTCGGACCAACCGGGGTGGGTAAAACCGAATTGACCAAAGCCTTGGCCAACTTCCTGTTTGACAGTGATGATGCCATGGTGCGTATTGATATGAGTGAGTTCATGGAGAAACATTCGGTCAGCCGTTTGGTGGGTGCGCCTCCGGGGTATGTCGGTTATGAAGAGGGCGGTATCTTGACTGAAGCGGTACGCCGTAAACCTTATAGCGTAGTGTTGTTTGATGAAGTGGAGAAAGCACATCCAGACGTATTTAATATCTTGCTGCAAGTACTGGATGATGGCCGCTTAACCGACTCGCAAGGTCGTGTGGTGGACTTTAAAAATACGGTGATTGTGCTGACTTCAAACCTGGGTTCGCAAGATGTCCGTGAATTGGGCGATAACGCAACTGATGATGAAGTTCGTGCAGTGGTGATGGCGGCTGTATCTCAACACTTCCGTCCGGAATTTATTAACCGTATTGATGAGCTGGTCGTGTTCCATTCACTCAAGAAAGCCCAGATTCGTGGTATTGCCGATATCCAGTTGGATCGTTTACGTGCACGTCTCAGCGAAAAAGACATGCGTCTTTCAGTGGATGACACTGCATTTGATCAGTTGATTGATGCCGGTTTTGACCCGGTATATGGTGCACGTCCATTGAAGCGTGCTATCCAGCAACAAGTAGAAAATACATTGGCGCAAAAAATCCTGAGTGGTGATTTTCTGCCAGGAGATACCATTTTCGTAAAAGGGGAAAATGGTCATCTTGAATTTGAAAAAATGAAATTAAGTTAATGTGCTGTAAATAGAAAAAAACCTGGCTTCGGCCAGGTTTTTTTATGCCTGACAATTTCAGTCGAAAAAGTTAAATTTTAGGTAAAAAATTGACATAATTTTTAAAGTTTTTTTGGTTTTTTATGTGTATAAGTTATTAATTATTAAAAATAATTATCTTTTATTGAAAAATTACTTATACTTATTATTTAATAAAAACATATAAATCTAGAGCAGATACTATGTCAAAATTAACTTGGGGTCTGGGAAGCATTGTGGTATTGGCAACAGCGGTCATAGGAGGGAATTTATATGCAGACAAAAGTTTAACTTCCTATTATCAGCAATCTCAAAAATCAAATTTCATGTCGATTCAGTATAAAAATTTTAATATGGGCGCGATGCAGGGTTCTGCCGACTGGACGGCGGAATTTACTCTTGATCCCTGTAAGCCTAAAGATATCCTGATGATCAGCGGGCAAGATGAAATCAAGCGCAGCTGGAATGGCTATCAGATTCAATCAAAAATTTCCCTAAAACAAGGTGATACAACCTTCCAACGTTTACTGAAGCAACCGTTAATAGTTCAAACAAAAATTGATTGGTTGGGAAGAATGCACACTTCACTCGTCACTCCGGTGTATGAGAAAAATGATGCAGATGTACAAACCCGCATTGATCCCATGACTTTTACAATGCTTGCCAAATCAAAAGATGACCAATTCGATGTGTTGAATGTAAAATTTCAAATTCCGAATATGATGGTGAATGATAAGTTGGGCCAGATGCAGATGCGCGATTTAGAGTTTGAAAGCAATCAGGGTTTAAACACGGTTCTGAAGGAGGGGGAAGCTCGCTTAAATATTGCTTCAATTCAGCGTACGGATCGAAATGTACAGCAGTTTGGCAGTGGTGAATTAAAAGGTTTTGCTTTGCGGGCAAATACTCAGCTCGATAAAACCAAGGTTGCTTTTGATACTCAGGTCAAAATTGATGAAATGACCATGTATAAAACCCCTAGTTTTCATGATTTTGAAATGAATTTTAAGCTGACTGATCTTAATCGACAAAAAGTGCAGAATTTTTTTGATTTATTGGAAAAAAGTAGTGCAGCATGTATAGCAAAAGAAGAACTCAATCAGGATATGGTGAGCAGTTTCCTGGCCATTGTAAATGACGGTTTTGCTTTTGAATCGCAGAATAATCAAATTAAGGTGGGTGAGGGCTATGCCAAAGCCAGCCTGACAGGAAAGGTGATGCCGGGGCATCAATCCTCTTTTGAAAGCTTATTGAAAATGGCGCCGAATCTGGTCGAATATCAGGCCAATCTTGAATATGATAAACAGATCATGAAAACCATCATGAAAAACTATCTGCAACAGGGCGGTAAAACCTTATCTGACCAGGAACTTGAGCAAATGCTGGATGGTATGCAGCAGACGCTGCAAGCGAAACGGGAAGGCGATATCTTAAAAATCGGTATTGAATATAAATACGGTGAAAAGAAATTTTTAAATTAACATATGTAAAAACAAAGGCTGCCAGATAGGCAGCCTTTTTAGTTAGTGCAGTATCTAAAATATATTAGCCATTTTGTGGATGTTGAATTTTCCATGCACGGTGGATTTTGGTATTACGTTTAAAGTCTGGTCCAATGGTTTCATTGGTAATTTCCTGAACATCAAAGAACGCCAGAATTTCTTCATCCATCTCGAAACCACGATAGTTATTCGAAAAGTATAAAGTTCCTTCTGTAGTCAGGCGGTTCATTGCACGCTTGATCAGCGACAAATGGTCACGTTGTACATCGAAGGTGCCATGAAACTTTTTCGAATTCGAGAATGTTGGTGGATCGATAAAAATCAGGTCATATTGTTCATGACCTTCTTTTAGCCATTCAAAACAGTCACTGGCAAAGAACTGGTGTTGTTCATCGGCATGATCTACGGTTAAACCGTTCAAGACAAAGTTTTCTTTCGACCAGTTCAGGTAAGTGTTGGATAAATCCACACTGGTGGTACTTGCAGCGCCACCTAAAGCAGCATGCAGGCTGGCAGTTGAGGTGTAACTATACAGGTTGAGGAAATGCTTGCCTTTTGCTTCTGCTGCAATACGCAAGCGCATTTGACGATGATCCAGGAACAGGCCGGTATCCAGATAATCAGTCAGGTTGACTAAAATTTTGGCTTTGCCTTCCTGTACGATAAAACGTTTAGACGCAGTACTCTGTTTGGTGTACTGGTTTTTACCTTCCTGACGGGCACGGGTTTTAATGAAAATGGCATCACGACCTAAACCGGTCACTGCACGAATGGCTTGTAAGGCAAGGTTAAAGCGTTTTTTGGCTTTTTCCGGATCGATGGTTTTTGGTGGTGCATATTCTTGCACATGTAAACGGTCACCATATAAATCTACCGCAACATTAAAGTCAGGCAAATCGGCATCATATAAACGCAAACAGAAGATATTTTCTTTGACCGCCCATTTTTTTAGATTCTGCATGTTTTTTTGCAGACGGTTGGTAAAGTCCTGAGCGCCTTCAATCGGCTCGAACTGCTGTGGCTGCCAGTGTGCCAAGAACGGTTCTGATAGCGGTGCAGGCTTAATGATGCCGAAACGCACATAAATCGGCAGTTTACCATTCATCAAACGCAGAATTTGCGGTTCATTGAATGCCAGCACATCGGCTTGTTCAACCTGTGCAGCAATCACCGCAGCATACTGGTTCGGGAAATTCTTTTGTAGCAGCGCAGATAAACCTAAATATAAAGCACGGTTTGAAGCTTTATCTCCTAAACGTTCACCATAAGGCGGGTTGGTGACAATAAATGAGGTTTTGCCTTCGGCTTTAAAGTCTGGCCAATCTGCCAGTGTGCGCTCTTCAATTTTGATATGGTCAAGCAGCTTTTCAAAACCGGCTGCAATGATGTTTTGCTTGGTGGCTTTCACTGCTTCCCAGTCTGCATCATAGGCATAAAACTGCGGTAAAGGCTGTTGCAATGCTGTTTGATGGCGTTCTGCGGCTTCTGCCTTAATTGACATCCACAGTTCATGGTCGTGACCATTCCAGCCATTAAAGCCAAAGCGACGTACCAAGCCCGGAGCACGGTCAGTCAGCATCATCAATGATTCAATGATAAAGGTCCCTGAACCACACATCGGGTCCAGAATAATATCGGGATTACGTTTTTTTAATTGGGCTTTTTGCAGAATGGCTGCTGCGAGGTTTTCTTTAATCGGCGCATCGGTCATGTAATGACGATAGCCACGTTTATGTAAAGAATCGCCAGATAAATCCAGACAATAAGTATGCGCAGTTTTGCCAGCAAGCACATAGAGGGTAATTTCTGGCTGTTTGATGTCGATGCTTGGACGTTTGCCCACAGCTTCAATAAAGGAATCCACCACACCATCTTTTACCCGTAAAGTTGCAAATTGTGTATTGACCTTGATTTCACGTTCTACATGTAAACGAATGGCAAATGTACTTTGTGGTGCGAAAATGAGTGACCAGTCAAAGTTGATTGCACCTTCATAGAGCTCTTCTGCAACATCACGTGCGTCATGGGTAAATTCAAGTTCATGAACATGAATAGGGGTTAACACACGTGAAGCCAAACGAGACCACATGCAAATACGGTATGCATCTGCCAGTGTGCCTTTGAAAATCAAACGACCCGGTAACTGTTCAATATTTTGAACACCTAAACCTTCAATTTCCTCGCGGAGTAAGGTTTCAAGACCATCTGCACAGGTGACCCAGTAATTGCTTAAACGTGAAGAGGTATTCATAAAATAGAGAGACCGAAAAAATAAAATAAAAACTTGTATAAGTTTAACTTATTTTAGTGGTGAAAACTTTTTATATTTTGAAAACTTCAAGCGACTTAGGTCAGTGTATTAATTATAAAAAGCTCTAAATGTTGGAATAAAAAGCCAATTGAAAATTCAGGCGATATGTAAAATTACATTGCGCTTAAAAGTAAGTTTTAAAGTTTAATGAATGGATTTTATTGAGGGTAAAGTGTGAATATTACAGCAAAAAAGGATGATATTTTTTCAGTCGCGACATTATTATATGCACGCTTAAGGAAAGTGAATAGCCGGGTTATTGATGTCATGTATTTAATGCAGGATCGTTCCTATGCACATCATGTGGTCACACTTGCACTTGAGACAAAGGATCCAGAGCTTGCAAGCTATGTGGAACGTTTGCGAGCGCTTTTAGACTTACAAGATGATCGTGAGCTTATAAATGGAGAAGATCAACAGATTCGTCTTTCGAAGGAAAATAAGGCCAATAAAAAAGTTTTTGACGAAGGCCATGTAAGTTTTAGCCTATTCTAAAATATAATAAAAACATCATTTTAAGAGAGCTCATATGTTGAATCATGTGAGCTTTTTTTATATTGGTACAGATATTGCTGCATAGCCCAGTGAGGCTGCTTGATCAAGGAAAGCACTTGATGCCTCACTTTCTTTTTTTAGAGATGGGAATGACAAATGTCAGAAAGTGTAATCATTACAAATGAAGTTTTTTCAGTGGCAACACTTGTTTATGCACGGTTAAGACGGGTATCAGGGCGTGTGATTGATGCAAGCTATCTTACAGAGAATGTCGAATATGCCGAACATGTGATGGCAATGGCGAAACAGACACGAGACCCTGAATTACTTCGCCTAGTTGAACGTTTGACTAAAGTGCTGGGACTAAAAACTGATGAAGAGCCTGAAAATGAAATTCAGTTCACGCAACATGAAGAATTAATTTCGGTTGAACCTACTCAAGAAGATATAGAGCGTGCACAAGGGGCAAACCGCTACATAGGGGCTTTACGTTAGTTGTCTAGGGTAACTCGGAATCAGGCTGAGTTACCTGTTTTTATTTTTAAAATCAGATGGCTAAATCGTTGAATGGTTAATTTATCTTATTGAAAAATTAAATTGGAATTATATTTTTTATTCCAAATACCGAGCTGCTTTTTAGACAAGTAAGATCAAGCTGAACTATTTAAATCGCTTAAACTCTGTATAATACGTTGACTTAACGTATAAGGAATCTCTCATGCACTTGGCGGCATTGCATACTCCGAGCCAGATTCAACTCAACCAAGATGGTAACTTAAAACACTTCCTCACCATCGAGGGTCTTTCTAAAGAAACACTCACAAAAATATTGGACACTGCGCAGTCCTTTTTTAATGACCAAAATCAGCTGATTACCAATAATCTTCTTGAAGGTCGTACGGTGATGAACCTGTTTTTCGAGAACTCTACCCGTACCCGTACCACTTTTGAAGCTGCAGCAAAACGTCTGTCTGCCAATGTGCTCAACATTGATATTGCGCGTTCTAGTACCTCTAAAGGCGAAACCCTGCGTGATACGCTGTGGAATCTGGAAGCCATGGCAACCGACATTTTTGTGGTGCGTCATTCATCTTCAGGTGCGCCGCATTTTATTGCCAAAGATGTCTGCCCGAATGTTGCCATTATTAATGCCGGTGATGGCCGTCATGCACATCCGACACAAGCGATGCTGGACATGCTGACCATTCGCCGTGAAACCAAAAAGAATTTTGAAGATATCAGCATTGCCATTATTGGTGACATCAAGCATTCACGTGTAGCACGTTCAGATGTTGCGGCACTGCAAACTTTAGGCTGTAAAGATATCCGTGTGATTGCGCCAAATACCTTGCTGCCTTATGGTTTTGCTGAATATGGCGAAGGTGTCCGTTTATTCAATAACATGGAAGAAGGCATTAAAGATTGCGACGTGATCATTACCCTGCGTATTCAAAACGAACGTATTGATTCTCCAGCGCTATCTTCACAAGCTGAATTTTACAAAATGTATGGCTTGAACAAAGAACGTCTGGCTATGGCGAAACCGGATTGCATCGTGATGCACCCGGGTCCAATGAACCGTGGTGTAGAAATTGATTCTAGTATTGCCGATGGCACCCAGTCAGTGATTCTGCATCAGGTGACCAACGGTATTGCAGTACGTATGGCGGTATTGGCTCTGGCAATGCAAGGTCAGTTGCAAGAAAAAGGTTTGTTAGAAGCGGTTGCGGGATAAGGGAAAGTCATGAGTATTGTAAAAATTGAAAATGTACGTGTCTTGGACCCCATCAATAAAACCGACAGCGTACAGACTGTATATATTGAAAATGGCAAACGGGTTGCTGAAACTGCCAACGTAACTGAAACGATTGACGGGCAAGGTAAATGGCTGATGCCAACTATGGTGGATTTGTGCGCGCGTTTACGTGAACCGGGTCAGCAACAGCATGGGACCTTAAAATCTGAAGGTAAGGCGGCACGTGAAAATGGCATTTTGCATGTATTTACCCCACCAGACTCAAAACCAATCGTGCAAGACAATGGTGCATTAATCCACGGTCTGGTGGAAAAAGCCATGCTGGATGGCGGCATCTATTTGCAGGTGATTGGTGCACAAACGCAAGGTTTGAAAGGCAATCAGCCTGCCAATATGGCTGGCCTGAAAAAAGGCGGCTGTACAGCGGTTTCCAATGCCAATGCGCCGTTTGCTGATGATGATGTGGTGATTCGTACCCTGGAATATGCTGCAGGGCTGAATATGACCGTCGTGTTCTATGCAGAAGAACCACAAATTGCCAAAGATGGCTGTGTACATGAAGGCTTTATTGCATCACGTCAGGGCTTGCCGATGATTCCTGCTTTGGCAGAAACCGTCGCGATTGCCAAATATCTGCTCATGATTGAAGCGACTAAAGTCCGTGCTCACTTTGGCCTGCTGTCTTGCGGTGCTTCTGTGGAACTGATTCGCATTGCCAAAGAAAAAGGTTTGCCAGTAACTTGTGATGTGGCTATGCACCAGTTACATCTGACCGATCAGCTGATTGATGGCTTCAATTCACTTGCTCATGTACGTCCGCCTTTACGTTCCGAGCAAGACAAGAACTTGCTGCGTCAGGGTGTGAAAGATGGCATCATTGATGCGATTACGACTCACCATGAACCACTGAGCAGTTCTGCAAAAATGGCGCCATTTGCTGAAACCCAACCAGGTTTTACTGCATTTGATACATTTGTACCTTTTGGCATTCAACTGATTAATGAAGGTTTGTTTGAGCCTTTAGAGTGGGTACACAAAGTTACCGTTGCACCGGCAAAAGTAGCAAACATGCTAGAACGCTGGACTGAAGAAGCGGGCTGGGTTTTGCTAGATCCTCAACTTGAGTGGACAGTTAGCAAAGAGAGCATTATCTCTCAAGGCAAAAATACCCCGCTGATTAACCAGAAAGTGGTGGGTAAAGTGATTAAAACTTTTGCGGCTTAAGCGATTAGATTGTTTTTAAAATTTAATAAAGTCAGCTTCGGCTGGCTTTTTTTTGTGACTAAATTGTTATTTTTTAATGATTTTGTTTATAATTATGTAAATAAAAGAGGGTATTTTAATGAAACTTAACAATAAAACATTTTTCGTACTTATTTCCACATTAGCTTTAGCTGGATGCAATAATCTTTTCTCTAAACATGTGAAATGTGATGATGAATCTGCAACATCTTTAGTCATACAAGTATTACAAGATGATTTGGCCCAATCTTTAGAGCAGGAATTAAAAGCCTTAATTAAAAATGGTGCAATTAAAGATTTAGATCCAACAAAGCTGAAACTATCAGCAAAAAATATCCAATTTGCTTTGGCGGATAGCAGAACAGATTTTATTGACCCAAATAGTCCAAAGACATCTTGTTCAGTAGATTTAACTGCGACTATTCCTTCTGATCTGGTTAAAAAATCTGATGAAGCAAGAACTAAAGTAGATGCTGTAAGTGTAGAGCAACATGCAAATAATTTAGGTGTAAATTATGAAAACAATAAGGTGCATTTAACACTCGAGTATGTACTGCAACCTACCGATAAAGGCGATAAAGTTTTAGCACTACTTAAAAATATTTCTGATGTCCAAACATTGCTTTCAGAAACATTAACCTACGCATTTTTAAAACCACAGATTGAAAAAAATCAAATTAGAAGTTTGGAAGCCAATAAAGCAGCTGTACAAAGAAATAATGCCGAAAATATTGCTTATTCCGCAAGTAATGAAGCTATAGAAGCAGCTGATGCAGCAACTACTGCAGCCTCAGAAGCATATTATGAAGATTATTAATAATTTATTGTTTTGAAAAACAAAGACGAATTGAAAAATAGGGTAGTTATGAAACTTAAATTATTAGGATTAATCAGCTGTATGTTGCTTGTGTCTGGTTGTGACAAGATGCAATCTATCACTGGTAGCGCAGTAAAATGTGATAATGAAACTACAAAACAGTTAGTTGTTGAAAGTTTTAGTAAGACGGTCAGTGATATTTCCGCAGAGCGTGTGAAAGAGTTAATTGATACTGAAAACGTGACCATTGATATGGGGAAATTACGCAGTACTCTTCAGCAAATCACGTTTAATGTGAATGATGTGCGTACCAATAATTCAGATCCAAATAGCAAAAAGCAGTATTGTGCAACGGAGTTTGTGGTTAAAATTCCAGCGCAAATGATCAAAGATGCCGATGCTGCCCGTGCTGTTTATGATGAAAATAATATTGCTCAAGCAGCTGTATTATCAGACTTATCATTTGAGGTGAATCAGTTAAAAAAAGAAATTGAATATTTGGTTCAACCTACAGATGATGGCAAGAAAGTTTATGTAACTTTAGAAAATCCAGATGCTTTAGCATATTTTGTGCGGGATATCGCAGTCGACTCTTTGGTCAAAACAGCACGACAAAATGCAGCTGAAGTTGCAAAACAGGAAGAGATGAAACGTGTAGCTGAAGAAGATGCAGCTGCAAAAGAGTATCAAGCAGTTTTAGTTGCAGAAGCGCAAACGAATTTCGATAAAGCCAATGAAAACTTAAATCTGGTTTGGAATGCAACCACGAAAGAAGTGCGTAGTCAACTTTTGGATGAGCAAAGGATTTGGCTGAAAAAACGCACGCTGGAATGTAAATTAGAAAGTTCGAATGCAGAGAATCCGGAAATTTTTCGTCTAAACTGTGAAACAAACATGACCAATGAGCGTACCAATGAATTACGTCAAAAAATTTACTATTTAGAACCTTAATTCATTTACTTCTAAACTTTATCAGAGTCAGCTTCGGCTGGCTTTTTTGTTATTGAAAAATAATAGTATTCAAATAATACAATTTATTACACTGTATAAAAAATGAACGAATAGACTAAAAAAGGACATGATAAAAAGATAATAAGAGGAATAAGCCATGAATCTTGATTTGATTGATTTATTAAAGCAGAAAGTATCTGCAACGGTTCTTGAGGTTGAAACCGAATACCTGAGTGAGAAAAGTCAGGCCTTAAGCAGTTTTCTCCCCATTTTATTATCGATTTTTAAATCTAAACCCGAGTTTATTGTAAATTTACAGAATCAATTAAATCCAAGACTGGGCGATATCTTTATCATCAATCCCTCTTTAAAGCAGGAATTTTTGCAACAGATTTCAGGCACGGTGCCGACTGAAACAATCGAATCAACGCTCAATCGTTCTATAGCACCAACTTTGAGAGTACTGGAAGATGAGGCTGGATCTTCCGACTCCAGTGCGATCACACATCTTATTGAAAACCATTGGCCAGCAGTATCCAGTGCTTTGCCACATTGGGCTCCTGCACTCCTCAGCGCTTTAGGGATGGATACTGCATCGGGGCAAACTTTACATCAAGTGCCCCCCGTTGACCCTTATCAGATCATTGAGGAAAAAAAGAAATCAGGTTTTTTAATTCCCTTGATTGTTTTCCTTATTTTAGCTGCGCTATTGGCATTTATTTTTAAGTCGTGTTCAGATAAAAAAGAAAGTACTCCAGCCAGTGGTATACCTGCTGAAACAGCGAGTAGTGAACCGGCAAAATTGCAACTCAGTACCGGTTCGACAGGAGATTTAATCACATGTCAGCTCTATTCCAGTAATGCAAATTATATTGATATTTTACAACAAGAAATTAAACAGATTTTTAATCACAACATCGGTTGTGGTGTAGAAAACAATAGCCGTTATCATTCTGAATTTATCGATCAGGATGTCATTCCAAGCGTATTGAAACTGCTCAAAGGTGTACCTAATGTCTCATTAACCTGGATGGGAGATCAGCTCTCCATTCAGACTGGTCATCCGGCGGATGCTGAACAGCTTGCAGCTCAAATTCGTCCCCTAACGAAAAACATGACTGTACTGACTCCGGCTGGACTGCAGAGTGCATCAGCAGTTGTAGATCCCAATACTGCCATTGCTACCGGTAATAGCAATGCAGAACAAGCATTGGCGGAAATTAATCCAGAGCAGATTCGTGCACTGGATATTGCAACCGCACTGAATATGCAGATTATCAATTTTGCTACCGCAAGTGCCGAGATTCCAGATGCCAATAAATCGATTCTGGATCAGGCTTCTGCCTTGATTAAACGCGCGCCACAGGTCCATTTAACTGTTAAAGGGCATACAGATGCCGTGGGGAATGCAGAGGTGAATAAAGCATTATCGCAAAAACGTGCTCAAGCCGTTGTGGATTACCTAGTCAAACAAGGCGTTGATCCTGCGCAGTTGCAGGCGGTGGGTTATGGTTCACAGCAACCCGTAGCAGATAATGCAACGCCTGAAGGACAATTTAAAAATCGCCGTATTGAGTTTGAAGTATTAAATACCGAAACAGGTGTGGTGCGTGAAGTGGATGAGCAGGGTGTCAATAAGCAGTAATAAGTGAAAGGTCAACTTTATCTCGGTTTAAAAAAAGTACACTTATCCATACATATTGAATTGCAATTAAATAAAAGGACGAATTGATTCGTCCTTTTATTATTGGCATGCTTGTACAGAATTGTAAAACGTGAACTTAGGTATGCGAATTAGTTTTATTGGTGCGGGACGCGTGGCGCATCATCTGGCTGCTGTTTTAAGCCAAAATCATCAAATTGTACAGATCTGTAGCCGGACTTTAGAACATGCCCAGACTTTGGCAAGTCAGGTCACTGCACAGGCAATAGTCAATATTGCAGAACTTGAAGCAGATGTGGATTTGGTGATTATTGCGGTGAGCGATCAGTCGATTGCCGAGGTCATTCAACAGGTACATGCACAATTAGCCGATGTCTTGATTGTGCATACCTCAGGCAGTACCGATATTCAAGTTCTGGCAGAGGTTCATCCACGTGCCGGGGTATTTTATCCTTTACAAACTTTTAGCCTGGCCCGCGAAGTGGATTGGCAGGCCACGCCATTGTTCGTGGAAGCTACCCAGACGAATGACCTGGCACAATTGACCGAGTTAGCAAATAGCCTAAGTTCACGTGTCTATGCCTATACATCGGCACAGCGTTTAAGCTTACATCTGGCGGCGGTCTTTGCCTGTAATTTTAGTAATTACTGTTATGACATGGCAAAACAGGTGGTCGATGCGCAGCAAGTCGATTTCTCGCTGCTTTACCCGTTAATTTTGGAGACAGCCCAGAAAGCCGTACAGTATGACCCTAAGCAGATGCAGACCGGGCCTGCAATGCGAGGAGATCAAAATATCCTGAATATGCATCAACAGATGCTGGATGATGCCAAACGGGAAGATTTGAAAAATATCTACAATCTGATGAGTCAACAGATTTTGCAATCGCATCATCCTGATGAGTCACTTAAACTTAAATAAATTCAGGTCATGCATTGTAAAGGGAGGCACTTATGGCAAAGGATTTTAATAGCCAGTATGTGGTAGACGGTTATGATTTACACATCCGTAAGCTTATTCCTGGTTATGAAGTGGTACATCAGCAAATTACGGCTTTATTAAAAACTTATGTGGATGAGTATGCGCATGTGCTGATTGTCGGTTGTGGTACGGGCTATGAACTGGGACATCTGGTCCGGTTATTTCCTGACTGGACCTTTACCGCAACAGAGTTGTCGCAAAACATGCTGGATAAAGCCAAACATCATATCCACGCCTTAAATGCATTGCATCGGGTGGAGTTTGTATTGGGTGATGTAGACCAGTTAAAAACTGGCCCATCCTATGATGCCGCACTTTCCATTCTGGTGACGCATTTTGTCAATTATGCAGATAAGCCCAAGTTCTTTAAGGCTATTTCTTCACGTTTAAAATCGCAAGGAATATTCATAACTTTTGACTTAACCAAAATAAATTCGGTCTATGAGCTGGAAACATTAAAACAGATTTGCGAAGCCAATGGTTTGACCCCCGCACAAGCTGCTGCCATGGTAGAACGCATGGAGGATGATTTTTATCCATTATCGGAGCAGGAAACTTTTGAACAACTGAAAGCGAGTGGTTTCGATGCTGTGCAGCGGTTTACCCAGATTTTATCCTATCAAGGTTATATGGCGATAAAAGCTTAAACTTTGAGTATAAAAAAATGGCTCATTGATATGAGTCATTTTTTTATTCTGTCGATTAAGGTTATTTGATTTTCTTGAACAGGAAGTCGTTAATTTTATGACCTTCCTCTAAACCGCGGCGTTCAAATTTGGTTTGTGGGCGCCAGTCTGGACGTGGATAGCTGTTGCCTTTGCCGGCCATATTTTCAAGGTTTGGACGATTATCCAAAACATCCAGCATCCATTCAGCATAAGGTTCCCAATCGGTTGCTGAGTGGAAAGTCCCGCCCATTTCCAGTTTCTGTTCTACCAGCGGCATACGGTCGTGTGATACAAAGCGACGTTTGAAATGACGTTTCTTCTGCCAAGGATCAGGAAAATACAACTGAATGGCATTAATACTGTTGTCTGGCATTTCACGAAGCACCTGAATGGCATCGGCATCCAATAAACGTAAGTTAGTTAAGCCTGCCATACCGGCTTCATACACACATTGTGCGATACCTGGAACATGGACTTCAATGCCGACATAGTTGCGTTCAGGATTGGCTTTTGCCATGAGTACCAGTGAACGACCCATACCAAAACCAATTTCCACCGTAAGTGGGCGTTCCGGATGTTCAAAATGCTGACGCAAATCACCCACCGGATATTCCAAAATTAGCTGACCATATTGTTCAAGCGCAGTACGTTGAGAGGTATTCAGCGGAGATGAACGGCGCATAAAAGTGACAATTTCGCGATGTTCATTCAAGTTGTCCAGCTCTACGACTTGCTGGTCTAATTGATCGTTCGACATAACTTTGGCAAATGTAAAAAATTCGAATGCGGTATTTTAAGTCCTGCGCCTAACAAGTCAAACTTTTCTCGGTTTTTTCGGTCGCTAAAAGCAGCTTTAAAAATAAAAGAACATGAAAGCTGTTTATTTTTTATGAGGATTGATTGTATTGATCAATCAAGGTACTGCTGGCCTCATTCAAGCCTATCACTTCAACCTCAATATTTTGATCTTTAAATTTCTGCACTACATTATTCAGCATATTCACTGAGGTAATATCCCAGACATGGGCATGACTCAGATCGATCACGACTTTGGAAACATTTTCTTTAAAGTCAAAAAACTGGAAAAATTTTTCCGAACTGCTAAAGAAAATCTGACCATAAATGCTGTAATAACGCATATCCCCCGTACAGCTGGATACAACTTTCACCGCACTTTCCAGCTTGTTGATAATAAACAGCGCAGACAGCAGTACACCAGTCAACACGCCTAAAGCCAGGTTATGCGTTGCCAGTACTACAATCACCACAGCAATCATCACCACATTAAATGCAGCCGGATGCTGACGGAACTGTTTCACTGAATCCCACTGGAAAGTGGTGAAGGCCACCATCACCATAATCGCTACCAATGCTGCCATCGGCACATAAGCTAACCAGTCTTTGAAGAAAACGACCAGGCAGAGTAAAAATACCCCAGCCACCAAAGTCGACAGTCTGGTACGTGCACCTGAAGAAACGTTAATAATCGACTGGCCGATCATGGCACAACCAGCCATACCGCCCATAAAACCGCTGACAATATTGGCAATTCCTTGGCCACGACATTCTTGATGGCGGTCAGCCTCCGTTCCGGTGACTTCATTAATCACCGTGGTGGTCATCATGGTTTCTAGTAAACCGACCGTAGCAAGGGTGATGGAATAAGGAAAGATGATCTGTAGTGTTTCAAAGTTCAGCGGAATGTCTGGAATCAGGAAAATTGGCAAAGTATCGGGGAACTGTCCCAAATCACTGACAGTACGCATGTCGGCACCCAAAAATACTGCTAAAGCACTCAGCACAACAATACAGACTAAAGGAGAGGGAATGGTTTTGCCAATTTTGGGCAGATAAGGAAACAGGTAAATAATGCCTAGTCCCAGCACCATAAATAAATAGCCTAAGCTATCCATTTTATTAATTTCCGGCAGTTGTGCGGCAAAAATCAAAATGGCGAGAGCATTTAAAAAACCATACACCACAGACTGCGAGACAAAGCGCATCAGTTTTGCGACTTTAAAATAGCCTGCAATGACTTGAATGATGCCGGTTAAAATCGTCGCTGCCAGTAAATATTGCAGTCCATAATCTTTCACCAAGGTAATCATTAGCAAGGCCAGAGCACCTGTAGCCGCAGAAATCATGGCAGGACGACCGCCAAAGAAAGCAATCGTTACCGCTATACAGAAAGAGGCATATAAGCCTACTTGCGGGTCAACACCAGCGATAGCCGAAAAAGCGATAGATTCGGGAATTAAGGCTAAACCGACCACCAATCCGGCCAATACATCGCTACGGATATTGGAAAACCATTGTTCTTTTTTAAGGCTAATCACACGAATTGATTTCATCAAATTTTAAAGGTGCGTATGGTAAAACAAGTTCAGTCAAAAAAGCATATGAATTTGACTTGAAAATATGCGAAATTTAGACAATATTCAGAAGGTAAATGATTTTTATATATTTACGCTTTTTTGCAATTTACAGGTTTGATCACTTGAAAGTTTGTTAGAAGCCATTTAAAACAGTGAATAGACATATAACAAGGATCAGGTATGAAGCTTTATTATTCTCCAGGTGCATGCTCTTTAGCGTCTCACATTATTTTGAATGAAATTAATGTAGATTTTGACTTGGAACGCGTTGATTTAAAAACACACAAGACAGAAAAAGGGGCTGATTATTACGAGATTAATCCTAAAGGTTATGTTCCGGCTTTAGAAATTAATCCAGGTTTGATCCTTACTGAAAACGTTGCCATTTTACCTTTCCTTGCTCAGCACGACCCTAAACAAGATTTGATTCCGCCATCCGGGCTAGGACGTGCCAAAGTTCTGGAATGGTTGGGATATTTAAACTCAGAATTACATGATGCTTATGCGGTTTTCTTTGGGGCTCCCCTGGAAAAAGAAGCAAAAGAAAAAGCTTATGCAGAAATCGACCGTTTATTGACTTATATCGATAAAGTGATTGGCGAGTCGGATAATGATTATCTGGTGGATAATAACTTTGGCCCCGCAGATGCGTATTTATTCGTATTAACCAACTGGTCGAATGGTATTGAACATGACTTGATGCCCTACAAGAACATTGTTGCCTTGCGTAATAAAGTCGCAGAACGTCAGTCAGTACAGATTGCCATGCGGGATGAAGGTCTCATTCCTTAATTCTATAGAGTGATTTGAAAAGCACCTGCGGGTGCTTTTTTTTAGGTTTAAAGATTGGTTGGATGTAAAATGATCTATGGTTTTATTGTTGATTTTTTATCAATAGTATTTTGCAAATTCATGAATTTTTATCAATAAGATATTTGAGTATATTGGCCTTATGAAAATGTATGATTCAATGCGAATAAATGAGTAATATCCTGATTGTGAATAGTGCCAAGCAGTTTGCACACTCGAATGGCGAGTTAAATGACACCTTGACTGAATTGGCAAATGCTCTGCTTGGTTAACTGGGGCATAGCGTTAAAATGTCCCGTGCCGATAGCGACTATGAAATTCAGCAGGAAATTCAAAAATATGTCTGGGCCGATGTCATTATCTATCAAATGCCGAGATGGTGGAGGGGTGTGCCGTGGACAGTAAAAAAATATATGGATGATATTTTTACGGCAGGTCATGGCACTTTATATGCCAGCGATGGCCGATCACGTTCGGATGCATCGAAAAAATATGGTTCAGGTGGCCTCATCCACGATAAAAAGTATATGTTGTCCTTAACCTAGAATGCGCCCATCGAAGCATTTAATTATCCTGAGCAATTTTTTCTTGATATATAAAAAAAGGACTCCTCTGAGTCCTTTTTTAAATTCTAACTTTACTTAAAGAAATAACCGGTTTCAGGTGAACTGGCATTGGCCATACGTTTACGAGGCATACGGCCTGCAAGGAATGCTTCGCGACCCGCTTCAACCGCTTTTTTCATCGCAGAGGCCATTAAGATAGGATTTTGCGCCGCAGCAATGGCGGTATTCATCAGTACGCCGTCACAACCCAGCTCCATGGCAATCGAGGCATCACTGGCTGTACCGACACCGGCATCCACCAATACCGGAACTTTGGCATTTTCTTTAATGATCGAAATGGTATGCGGATTTAAAATTCCTAAGCCTGAACCAATCAGACTGCCTAGAGGCATAATGGCTACACAGCCCATGCTCTCTAATTCTTGGGCAATAATTGGGTCATCTGAGGTGTAGACCATAATCTCGAAACCATCATCAATTAAGGTACGTGCTGCTTTTAAGGTTTCGGTAACATTTGGGTAAAGGGTTTTTTCATCGCCGAGTACTTCCAGTTTTACCAGGTTGTGCCCGTCCAGTAGTTCACGCGCCAGCATGCAGGTACGCACAGCACTGTTTGCATCAAAACAGCCTGCGGTATTAGGTAGAATGGTATATTTTTCTGGTGGGACTACAGAAAGCAAATTCGGCTGATCAGGATGCTGTCCGATATTGACCCGACGGATTGCGACTGTGACAATCTCTGCACCGCTGGCCTGAATGGCTAAATCGGTTTCAGCTAAATCTTTATATTTACCTGTACCAACCAATAAGCGTGAATTAAAAGTACGAGAACCAATTATAAGTGGGGTGTCTTCCATGGGAGCTCCGATTAACCGCCACCGACGGCATGAATAATTTCAATATGATCTTCAGCGCAAATTGGGGTCTGTGCCAACTTGCTTTTGGAAATAATCATTTCATTCTGTTCTACAGCAAAACGTTTACCTTCAAGTTCAAGCTCTTGAATTAATTCTAGTAAATTAGTGCATGAGGTGTTTTTTTCTTCGCCATTTAAATAAATCTGCATCGTTAATTCCCTTATTCTATTTTACGTATTTAAAGGCATTCCATGCCAGTACCAGCCAGCCTGCAATCATTAAAGCGCCGCCAATAGGGGTAATGGCTCCTAAACCGCGGGGTAGGCCTAAGGCCATGACATAGAGTGAACCACAGAAAAAGAAAATACCGACCTGAATCAGGATAAAACTGGCTTTAATGGGAAGTTGAGGAATGACTCTGGCTAAAATGGCCAGCGCCAAAAGTCCAAGCGCATGATAGAAAAAATAATCAGTTGCGGTATGCCACCACGCCAATTGAGCTTCTGTTGCACGTGTTTTTAAGCCATGCGCACCAAAAGCCCCGAGCATGACAGCAAAAGCTAAATTGAGGGCTGAAATTGCAATCCACATAAGCAATGACTACCTGAGTAAATTTGCCCCATAACTTAGCATATTCTGGTACTTGCACGGAAGGCAAAAAGCAACATTACTGCAGCCTGCATATGAAAAAAGAGCACTTGGCCCTTTTTTCGAAATACCTTGCATATGTTCGGTCATCTAGTTGGAAGACATGGCCACTTTAATTTTTTCCATGGCGTTTTTTTCAAGCTGGCGAATCCGTTCCGCAGATACATTATATTCAGCGGCCAGTTCATGCAGGGTTGATTTTTCATCATCCAGCCAGCGACGCTGTAAAATGTTGCGTGAACGGTCATCCAGTTGATCCATGGCATCATGCAGGGCAGAAGTACTTTGTTCTTCATAGTCGTCTTCTTCAGCCAGGCGTGCCGGGTCATAACGGTTATCTTCCAGATATAAGGCTGGAGCAACATGGGTTGAACCTTCATCGTCATCATCGCCTTGCGCTTCAAAAGCAGCATCGTAGGCGGTCAGGCGGCCTTCCATTTCCAGCACCTGTTCAGGTGTGACATTCAAGTCATTGGCAATGGATTGTGCTTCATCCAGAGTGAGTTTTTTACTGGATTTTTTTAAACTGCGTAAATTGAAAAACAGTTTACGCTGTGCTTTGGTCGTGGCAATTTTAACAATACGCCAGTTACGGATCACGTATTCATGAATTTCAGCTTTAATCCAGTGTACGGCAAATGACACCAAGCGCACGCCCATATTTGGGTCGAAACGTTTCACTGCTTTCATTAAGCCCAAGTTGCCTTCCTGAATCAGGTCGCCTTGCGGCAAACCATAACCGGCATAACTGCGGGCAATATGAACCACAAAACGTAAATGAGACATCACGAGCATTTTCGCAGCATCTAAATCTTGGTCATAAAAGTAGCGTTCGGCCAACTCTTTTTCTTGTTCAGCCGTTAAAATAGGAATCTGATTGACAGTACTTATATAAGCACCGAGATTTACCCCTGGTGCCGATAATGACAGGGGCATCAATTGATTGCTGCTGTCACTCATGTGTTCTCCTTGAGAGTTGGATGACATAACCATCTTAATAAATTTATCTTAATCCAATATTTCAGCGAGTTTAGGAAATTTGGGTAGAGAAATGTAATTTTTTATGCACATTTGAAACGTTCTAGTTTAATTGAAAATAATTAAGATTCAATTAAGTAGTGATATTCAAAATCAGAAATTTTAGTCATATTGCAGTTCATTTGATGCATTGAACAATAACGCGTTACATCTTGCTGACTATGTGGATCTGAAGATTTGAGTAAAAATATGCCGCCTGATTTGTTCTTGATCGCTCGCTTAAGCATCAATAACGGCATGGGGCAAGGCTTACCCATGGCATCAATGATTATTGCTGAATTGGTCAGATCATTCATCGCATTTAATATCTAATTCAATTTCGATAAATATTAGCAAATTTAGTGCCAAAGCCCAATAAAATTATAGAACTTCAACATAAAAGTACTTCTCTAAAATAAGGAAATAATTAGTAAAAAAGAAGCCGAATCAAAAAGAAGATTAATCAAAAAAAACAGTATGAATTGTCATAAACCCGTGTTAAGCTCGTTGCGTATTCAAATTTATGACAGCATTTTAAATGTCTTAAAATTGAATATTGCAATGGATGTAACCGGGATTTTGTTAATAGTAATACAGAATGATTACAAGCTTAGAAATAATAATTATTTTTAAACCTTGTTTACTCTGCTGTTTGCAACACCGGGTGGTCCTTTAATTAAATACAATGAGGATTAACTTATGACAGCTCGTGAACAAGGCGTAGTTAAATGGTTCAACGACACTAAAGGCTTCGGCTTTATTCAACGTAACGGCGGCGACGACGTATTCGTTCATTTCCGCGCTATCCAAGGTGACGGTCACCGTTCACTTCGTGACGGCCAACGTGTTGAATTCAGCGTAGTTAAAGGTCAAAAAGGCTTCCAAGCTGAAGAAGTACAACCTTTAGACTAATCGCCTGATTATTCATGAGAACGCCCCAATGTAATTTGGGGCGTTTTTGTTTATAATAGATTCCTATTTTTCCTGATCATTAAGTTAGAGCACATTTATATGTCATCTGGTTTTGAAACCTTAAATTTACATCCGAAACTGAAACAGGCGATTGATGCTTTAGGTTTCAAAGAAATGACACCTATTCAGGAAAAGGTTTTAAAATTCACTCTGGCTGGACATGATGCCATTGGTCGTGCACAAACCGGTACAGGAAAAACGGCGGCTTTCCTGGTGAGTGTGATTAATGATTTGCTCAATAATCCGATTAAAGAACAACGTTTTCGTGGCGAAGCACGTGCGCTGATTCTTGCGCCTACACGTGAGCTGGCTTTGCAGATTGAAAGTGATGCCAAAGAGCTTACCAAATTTACCGATCTACATCTGGTGACTTTGCTGGGTGGGGTAGATTTTGATAAGCAGAAAGCGCAGCTGGATAAAAATTTTGTCGATATTATTGTGGCGACGCCAGGTCGTTTAATCGATTTTGTTGAGCAAAAAGAAGTCTGGTTGGACCAGATTGAATTTTTGGTGATTGATGAAGCAGACCGTTTGCTGGATATGGGATTCATTCCATCGGTAAAACGTATTGTGCGTTTTTCTCCGCGTAAGGAACAGCGTCAAACCTTAATGTTTTCTGCCACCTTTAGCTATGATGTATTGAATCTGGCGCAACAGTGGTTGTTCGAACCGGTGACTGTGGAAATTGAGCCGGAAAAGAAAACCAATGCCGATGTAGAACAGCGCGTTTATATGGTTGCCAAAACTGATAAATATAAATTGTTGCAAGAAATCTTGCGTGATGAGCCGATTGAAAAAGTCATGATTTTTGCTAACCGTCGTGACCAGGTACGTAAGCTTTATGATCACCTGAAAAAAGACGGTTATAAAGTGGTGATGTTGTCAGGTGAGATTGCACAAGACAAGCGCCTAAAAATGCTGGATCAGTTTAAGAACGGCCAACATAATATTATGATCGCGACCGATGTTGCAGGTCGTGGTATTCATGTGGACGGTGTTTCGCATGTAATCAACTTTACCCTTCCTGAGCAGTCTGACGACTATGTGCATCGTATAGGCCGTACCGGTCGTGCGGGAAGTAGTGGGGTAAGTATCAGTTTCCTGTCTGAAGATGATGCGTTCTATCTTCCGGAAATTGAAAAAGCCATTGGTCAGAAATTGCCTTTAACCCGTCTTGAAGGTTATTGTTAATTTTCAAGATATTTATCTCAGCATTAAATAATGCGATAAACAAAAAAGCCGCTTATTGAAGCGGCTTTTTTGCCCTAGATAGTTGTATTGAATAAATAAGATGAGGCAGGCTGTGATTTAGCTTCTTAGTTGGCTCGACAAGTGAAGGTCAGTACGGTTTGATAGTCTTCATCACGTGCCAGACTGCCGCTTTTGCCAGCCAAGGTGCCCAATACAGTAGTTGCAGCCTGAATCATTTGTCCGGTTTTTTCATCGACGACACCTTTTAATGCACCGTTGTATTCAGTTTTTTCATTCACGATAACAGGCGTGGCTTTTTTACCACAGGCATTATTGGCTGCAGTAATCGCATTATTTTTAGAAATTAAACTGCTTTTACCGATACCCGTCACTTCATATTGATTATTTTCTTTTTGAATCGCTAATGAGGTGGTTGGATTGGATGTACAGGCAGTTAAGGCGACAGCAACAGCAACAGAAGCGAGTGCAAAAACTTGTTTCATCTTTTTCCCCTGAAATTGTTTTAAAAAGAGTTTGAATTATTTGAACATGATTTTTTGAATGATTTTTGAAGGACTTGTATGAAATATGCAGCTTTATATGAACTCTCTGTGACTGAAAGTTGGTTAAGTTAGCTATTGTGGAGTAGACATTCACTCAACGCTCTAGAGTATCTAAACAAGATTATGCTAATCTTGATGAAATATTTAGTATACAGATATCAAAGTCAATGACGGATTCAGCGGTAGATACGGTTCATCAAAATATTCATCAACGTCAGTCGATTGGGCATTTGGTTGAGCCTGCGCCGAATGCAGAGCAACTGGAAAAAGCCTTTCAGGCGGCTTTGACTGCACCAGATCATCATCGTTTAAAGCCTACCCGTTTTGTGGTGATTCCGAGTGATCAGCGTGAAGCTTTTGGTGAGTTGCTCTCCAGAGCTTTGGCAGATTTGGGTGAAACTGATCCCGCTCAATTGGATCGGGTAAAAAACCATCCATTTCGTGCGCCGCTGCTGGTTTTGGCATTAACCCAATTTCAGCCCCATCCTAAAGTGCCTAATTTTGAACAAACCTTAAGTTCGGGTGCGGCAATAGAAAACTTCTTGTTGTCTTTACAGGTACAAGGCTTTTCAACCATGTGGCGTAGTGGAGCGGTGGTTGAGTCGCCGTTGTTTAAGCGAAGCCTGGGACTATCAGAAGATGATTTAATTTCTGGAATTATTTATATTGGAACGGCAGCGAAAGCGATTCCAGCGCGTACAGCAGTGGATACACAAAACTATGTCAGTTACTGGAATAAGTAACTGTATTGAATCATGAGTTGAGATATAAAAATAATGTCAGAGTTGAAATTTTCAGAGCTTGTTGAACCGGTTGTGGTTGATCAAAAAACGGCCTTGCGTGTGACCGTGTTGGGAGGTGGCAGTTTTGGTACGGCAATGGCAAATACTGCTGTACGCAATGGTTGTGATACCATGATCTGGATTCGTGATGAGGCAGCGGCAGCAGAAATTAATCAGACCCATATCAATAAACGCTATTTACCCGATTTTGTTTTGGAGCCGGGTTTAAAAGCGGTATCGGATTTAGAAACAGCTGTCTGTAATCGTGACATTATTTTGGTGGCTATTCCTAGCCATTCCTTTCGCGATGTGCTGAAACAGATTAAGCCTTTTATTAGCTCGCAGGCGGTAATTTCCTTAACCAAAGGCATTGAGGCAAAAACTTTTCATTTCATGAGCGATATCATTCATGAAGAATTGCCTCAGGTTCCGTATGGTGTTCTTTCAGGACCGAATCTGGCCAAGGAAATTATGGCCGGGCAACCTGCAGGAACGGTGATTGCCAGCCAATCGGAACTGGTGCGTTATGCCGTACAGCAAGCGTTGCATAGTGCATTGTTCCGTGTTTTTGGTAGCGATGATGTGCATGGTGTGGAGCTGGGCGGGGCGTTAAAAAATATCTATGCTGTTGCCATGGGTATGGCTGCGGCTTATAAGGTGGGTGAAAACACCAAGAGCATGATTTTAACCCGTGCACTGGCAGAAATGAGCCGTTTTGCGGTGAAACTGGGTGCAAACCCGCTGACTTTCCTGGGGTTGTCTGGCGTGGGTGACTTGTTTGCAACTTGTAATAGTCCGCTCAGCCGTAACTATCAGGTGGGTTTTGCCTTAGGTTCGGGTAAGACTCTGGAACAGGCCACCCAAGAATTGGGCCAAACTGCGGAAGGGATCAATACCATTGTACAGGTGCGTAGTCGTTCGGAAGAATTAGGTGTTTATATGCCAATTACCAGTGCATTATATGATGTGATTTTTGAAGGTGCACCGCCTTTAAGCATTGCACTTTCACTCATGAAAAATGGTCACCGTAGCGATGTGGAATTTGTTTTACCTCACAATGAAGTGTAATTTTAAATCATATTATTGCGTTCATAAAGCTTGGTTATAATTGCTGCATATTTGAAAATAAGGAATTTTTTATGCAACTTACCTTAGTTCGTCATGGTGAAGCCGCTCCAGCGGTGCATGGCAATGATGATAAGCGTCCTTTGACCGAGCGTGGACATGCGCAGGCCCAACTCACTGCAGAATATTTAAAGGATATCATTCGTCCTGATGCTTTTGTGGTGAGTCCCTTATTGCGTGCGCAGGAAACCCTGGCACATTTACAACATTATTTTCGTGATGTACCCGTACTGGTGTGCAATAAGATTAAGCCGGATGATGATGCAAAATTGGCAGTAGACTGGCTGTCTCAGCTTCCTTATGAGTCTATTGTGGTGGTGTGTCATATGAATGTAGTGGCGCATATGGCATCATTGTTGACCGCAGAACCTTTTCATCCGTATGCTTTGGCTGAAGCGCGGATATATGAACAAGCAGTGATTGCAACAGGATTATCAACACAGTTAAAAAGTTTTATTCCAAATGTATAAAATATTAATTAAAACGGCAGAAAAATATTGATGTTGTATTTATGGATGCCTGAAGCCAATGGGGTTTGGCACTGGTCAACTGGAGAGAGTTGGTCTCAGGCCTTTAGTCTTGAACAATTGATTCAAGATATTCAAGGCCATCATGGACAAGAAGCGGTGGTATTTTTTCCCAGTCGCGATGTACAAATGCTGCAACAGAGTCTATCCAGGCCCCAGTACAAGAAATTGGGTACGGATGGGGTCAAATATTTATTAGAAGAATTTGTGCTTTTGCCCATCGATTCCATGAAAATATTACATCATTTTCAAAATCCCGATCAGTTAATCATTTTGGGTGTAGCTAATAGCACCGTTGAGACCTTGCAACATGCTTTGAACTTAATCCCGGTTAAAGTTGCTTCCTTATTGCCTGATTTTCTCATTTTACCCGTTCCAGAAGGGGGCCAGATCATCATTGCGAACCTGTCCTGGCGCTTGCTGGTGCGTGAAAGTGAATTTATGGGCAATTCGGTGGATGATCTGGCACTGTTTTTAGATTATCAGCCTTCGGGGCAATCTTATAAAATCAGTAATTTTACCGCTGAACAAATGCAAAGCCTTGAAGCCATGGTGACACAGGAACAGATTGAATCTTTCCATTATGAAATACCGGTATTAAAAAAAGCGCGACTTCATCCTTTTAATATTCTGCCTAAAGCTAAAAACAATCAGGCTATGTCCGGTTATTGGAAAGCCTGTGCTGCTGTCTTGGTTGCTGCTATTGTTGTCCAGTTTGGCTATGATGCAACATGCTGGTATAAATATAAAAAAGTGGCAGACCAGACTGCGTTGCAAGCGATTGATCAGTATAAGTACTGGTTTGGTCAGAGCAGCCGTGTGACCGAGCAGAATTTAAAAAGCCAGTTTGAAAGTCATGTACGCTTAAATAAAAGTGCCAATACTCAAGCTTTACAGCTGCTAAGCCGGATTGGTCCAGTGCTGATGCAAAATCAGATCGTGGCTAATCGTATCAATTATGAAGCGTCTATTTTAAATATGGAATTGAAAGCCAATTCTGCGGCTGCTTTGCAAAACTTAACCCAGCAGCTCAATCAGCAAGGCTTTAAGGTAGAATTAGGCACTGTTCAGCCCAATGGTCCAGGTGCAATTGGATTGGTGAAAATACAATAATGAATACATCAGAAAAACTGCAAAACTCGATTGATCAATTCATTGAAAGAGTCACGGATTATCTGGACCAGCTGTCGCAACGTGAACGTTATATGGTGATCTTTACCACTATTTTTGTTGTGATTGCGGTTATTGGTTCGGCACTCTGGTATATGCATGCCGCTGCGAATAAACAGCAGAATCGGGTCAATGATCTTAAGGATATGATTGTATGGATGCAAAGTAATGCAGTCACCATGAAACCTGCAGATGATGTGCAGTTAACTGCTGCAGAAAAGGTTCAGCGTGTTGCACAGCAGCAGGGATTATCGGTGGCTTCTCAGCAAACGGGTGAGCAAATCCAGATTGTTGCGGCACATGAAAATTATGCCATCTTGGCAAATTTTTTAACCCAATTAGTACAAATGGGTCTAAGCCTTGAGAAAATAGAACTAATTTCTGATGCTGGTCAGATTAAATTAACAGCGACAGTGCAATAAAGGGTAAAAATAAAGATCTGTGAAGCATGGTGTTTTCTGCGGGCTATGCCTATAATATGCCGACTTAAAAAGCAGTAGACTTTTATAGATATGTTGTATTCTCTTGCCCGCCCTTTGTTGTTTTCTTTAGCACCAGAGCGTGCACATGAGCTCACACTATCGTTATTGAAATCAGCTCATCGCATGGGCATGATGCGTCAAAACGTAGCGTCCAAACCTGTGACCTGTATGGGAATTGAATTTCCCAATCCGGTAGGTTTGGCAGCTGGTCTGGACAAAAATGGTGCTTATATTGATGCTCTGGCTGGGCTGGGCTTTGGTTTTATTGAAATTGGAACCATTACACCACGTCCCCAATCGGGCAATCCACATCCCCGTTTATTCCGTTTGCCTGAAGCCAAGGCCATTATTAACCGTATGGGATTTAATAATGACGGTGTAGACAAGCTGATTGAAAATGTCAAGGCAGCAAAATTCAAAGGTATTTTGGGCATTAATATTGGTAAAAATGCCGATACCCCGGTTGAAAATGCTGTGGATGATTATCTGATCTGTCTGGAAAAAGTCTATAACTACGCTTCCTATATCACGGTCAATATTTCATCGCCGAATACTAAAAATTTGCGCAGCCTGCAAAGCGGCGATGCATTAACAGAATTGCTGCAAACCTTGAAAAAACGTCAGCTTGAACTGGCGGAAGAGTATCAGCATTATGTGCCTTTAGTGCTTAAAGTTGCTCCTGATCTGACCGACGAAGATATCCAGTTCATTGCGAAACAGTTAATCCAGTTTAAAATTGATGGTTTGATTGTGACTAATACCACTTTGTCTCGTGAAGGTGTGGAAAACCTGAAATATGGCAATGAAGCGGGTGGTTTGTCCGGTGCGCCTGTATTTGAAAAAAGTACCGCTTGTCTTGCTGCTTTTGCTAAAGTATTAAAAGGTCAGATTCCATTGATCGGGGTAGGCGGGATTTTGTCAGGCGAACAGGCCGTTGCGAAACAACAGGCAGGTGCCAGCCTTGTACAAATTTATAGTGGCCTCATATATACAGGTCCAGTCCTGATTAAAGATTGTATTGATGCTTTAAACACACCATGAATACACTGGATATCTTTATACTGATTATCTTGCTCATTGGAGGGCTCAACGGTTTGCGACAAGGATTGGTTTCAGCCTTTGCGAACTTGGTAGGATGGGTTCTTGCGCTGGTCATCGGTGCAAAATATGCAGCCATCCTGGCACCTTCGATGGTCTCGCTCAGTGGAGATCCAGTGGTACAAAAAATAGCAGCTTTTGCATTTATTGTATTGGTCATGGTGGTGTTAACCTGGATTGTCACCGCATTTCTGAATAAAGTATTGAAGAGCCTGAAACTCGGCCCATTGAACCGTTTGGCAGGTGGTGCTTTTGGCTCTTTAAAAGGTTTATTGATTGTACTCATCACCATGCAGGGCCTGGGTCCCTGGGTGGAAAGTTCTCCGCACTGGAAACAGTCTAAATTTGTACAACTCCTTATTCCGTATGCGCCTTGGGCGACCGAACTTTCTAAAGAAGCGGCGCAAGGGGCACTTGCTCATATCAAGTCTGAAGACGCAGCGTCATCTTCCGACTCATCGTCTGAAAAAACGCAGAAGCATGCAGCGCGTACAGGCGAATCAACAAATAATCCTTTTTATTAATCCTAGCTTGTTTGCGAGGTTGCT